>JAGQTU010000042.1 GCA_020438865.1 Mycobacterium sp. | reverse complement strand
CGCCGCAGCGGCGGCACCGCAGGGCGGTGTCGATGCGCCCGCACCAGCGGCAGGCCGCGCCGGCGGCATCCCGCTCGGACAGCGCCAGCGGCCCCATGCAGTGCCGACAGCGGGCGATGGTGCGGCACCGCGCGCAGGCGACCGACGGGACGTATCCGCGGCGCGGAACCTGCACCAGCGCCGGGGCGCCGCGTTCGAGCGCGCCCCGGGCGGCCCGCAGCGCCACCGACGGCAGCCGCGCGGTCCGCGCCGCGGCGTCGCGGTCCTCGGCGTAGCCGCCGTCGTCGAGGGCCACCACGCGCGGCGCGCAGCCACGCACCACCGGCCGGGCCGCAAACAGATCGTGCGCCCAGCCGCTGCGCACCAGCGCCTGCGCCTCCGCGGTGCGCGCGTAGCCGCCGATGAGGGCGGCGCACCGCAATTGGTGGGCGCGCAGCATGGCGACCTCGCGGGCGTGCGGGTAGGGCGCCCGGGGCTCGGCCAGGGTGTCGTCGCCGTCGTCCCAGACGATCACCAGCCCCAGCCGGTCGACCGGGGCGAACACCGCGCTGCGGGTGCCGATCACCACCCGGGCATGGCCGCGCAGCACCGACAGCCAGCGCCGATAGCGGGCCGACGGGCCCAGCCCGGCGGACAGCGCCACGACCGCGGCAGCGTCGATGCGTACGGTGACGGCGGCCAGCAGCGCGTCGATGTCGCGCTGGTCGGGCACGATGGCCAGCACGCCATAACCACCGGTGACGGCCGCGGCTGCGGCTTCGGCGATCCGCTCGCACCATTGCTCACCGGGCAGCGCCTGCCAGACGGCCCGGGCCGCCCGCCCGTCCCGCAGCGCGCCGAGGAACTGCTCGCCGCGCAGATAGCGACCCCACGCGGTGGGATCGACCGGCTCGATCACCGGAAGCAGCGGCACCGAGGCCGCGCCCTTCTCCGCGCCGGCGTGCCGCGGCGGGATGGCCAGCCGCAGGACGTCGGGGCGGGTACCCGCGTACCGGGCGGCGACGGCGTCGACGAGCCGGCGCACCTCGGGGGTCAGCACCGGCTCGGCCGAGATCACCCGATCCAGCCAGCCGAGCTGACCGACGTGGTCGGTGTCGGAGCGGCGCTCCAGGACGAAGGCGTCGACCAGCCGGCCGTGGAACCGGACCCGCACCCGGACCCCGGGCTGGGCATCATCGGACTGTTCCTCGGAGACCAGGTAGTCGAACTCGCGGTCGAGGTGCGGGACCGACAGCATGGGCAGCACCCGGGCGATGGGCTCGTGCTCGGCGGCGCGCCGACCGGCTGTGCTCACCTGCCCCCGTCCCTGCCCAGTGCGACCCCGCGTCTCGCGAACACTACCGATGGTGACAGCGACCGCCGACAATGTGCGGTGGTTCATCAGTCGGCAGTGCCGCGCCACCCACGGCCTTGCGGCGTCCGGTGAGTTCGGCACCCGACCCGGGCGAGGTCTCCGTTCTGCATATGGCGGGCTGATCTGGGCATACGCTGCGACGGTGTCCCGACATCGCGTTCCGGACGACGATGTCGATCCACGCGCGGCAAATCAGCCGACCTTGGCCCTGCTACGGGCCAGCACCGACGCAATGCTCGATCCCCAGGTTCTCTTGGAAGCCTCCGCTGACTCCGTCGGGCAGATCGTCGACTTCGTCTACCGCGAGGTCAACCAGGCGACGTGTGAATACCTCGGTGTGACTCGCGAAGAGCTGATCGGTCGCGGAGTGGTGGAGACCATGCCGGGGCTGAGAGCGACCCTGCTCGCCGACTACATCCGGTGCCTGGAGACCGGTGAGCCGCTGATCCTCAACGATTTCAGCTACGACAACGAGATTCTCGAAGAAAGGCGCCGCTACGACCTGCGGGTTACTCGAGCCTCATCGAACTTCATCGTTCTCACCTGGCGCGATGTCACCGAGCGTTTCCAGAACGAGCAACGCGTCGCGGCTTCCGAGGCTCGGTATCGCCGATCGATGGACAGCGCGGCCGTGGGCATGTGCCTGGTCGCACCCGACGGTCGATTCATGGACGTCAATGAATCGCTCTGCCACTTCTTCGGTTACGACGCCGACACGTTGAGGGCCAGGACCTGGCAGGAACTGACCGCGCCGGATTATCTGGAAGCGGACCTGAACAAAGTCAATGATGTTCTGGACGGCCACCTGGAGTCGTACCGCATGGTCAAGCAGTACATCCATGCCGACGGTCACCTGATCTGGGGCGATCTTTCGGTGAGTTGCATCCGCGACGAGCACGGCTTCGTGGAGAATTTCATCTCGCAGATCATCGACATCAGCGCCCAGGTGGAGGCCGACGAGCGCAATCGCCTTCTCGCTCAGCAGCTTGAGCGGCAGAACAAGCTGATCGCGGAGTCGGAGACCACCTACCGCCTGCTGATCGAGAATGCCGGTGACTTGATCTGCCACACCCGGGAAGACGACACGGGTGGCAATCGGATCGTCTGGATCTCACCGAACGTCGAAACCGTGCTGGGTGCACCCCCGGAACACTGGCTCGGCCGAACATTGCTGGATCTGGTCTTGCTCGAGGATGTGCAGGCCCACGCCGACCGATGGAAGAAAGTCAGTGCGGGCGGCGTCGTCAGTCAGCGCGTGCGGATGCGATCCCTAGATGGTGCCCTGCACTGGTTCCATATCAACGTCAACCCTTTTCACAATGCCGAGGGACAGCGCGACGGCGCAGTCATCGCGGCCCATTTGGTCGACGACGAAGTGGCCGCCGAGCGAGCGGCGGAGGAGGCCCGCCGGCAGCAGGCGAAAGCCGATGAACGCTTCCGCCGGTCGATGGATCACGCGGCCGTCGGCATGTGCCTGCTGGATACCGAAGGGCGCGTCCAGGTGGTCAACGAGGCGCTCTGTGAGTTCCTCGGCTACGACGCCGCCACATTGCGGCAGAAGACCTGGCCGGAGGTGACCGACCCGCAGTATCTACAGGAGAACCTGACGCACCTCGCCGAGATCCTGGCGGGCCGCAGCGACTCGTTCCGGATGATCAACCAGTACGTCCATGCCGATGGTCATCTGGTCTGGGGGGATCATTCGGTGAGCTGCATTCGCGACCAGGAGGGCCGCGTCGAGAGCTTCCTGGTTCAGGTGACCGACGTCAGCCCGGTCGAACGCCAATTGCGGGAACGCCTGGAGTTCGAAGGGTTCCTGTCGGAGGCGATAAGCGGCGGACGGCTGCTGACCTATACCCAGCCCATCGTCGATGCACGAACGGGGCGCGTGGTCGAGGAAGAACTGCTGGTCCGGATGGCCGGAGCCGACGGGCAGGTGATCGAGCCCGAAGATTTCCTGGCCCGAGCCAAGCGGTACGGGGCGATGGCGACCATTGACCGCTTCATGGCGGCGCGGGGTATCGAGTTGGCCCGGGCGGGCCGTCGGGTGGCGGTGAACCTTTCGGCCGACTCGATCAACGACACGGCGACGATCTCGGCGATCATTGCGCAACTGCGCCAGGCCGGCGACGCCGCCGTCCGGGTGTCCTTCGAGATCACCGAAACAACGGCCCTGGCGTCGACCGGTGTCGCCGCGCGCTTCTCCGACGAAATGCGGGCGGTGGGCTGCCGATTGGCGCTCGACGACTTCGGAACGGGCTTCGGCTCCTTCACCGAACTTCGCGGAATGACGCTGCACAAGTTGAAGATCGACCAGAGTTTTGTCACCGACCTGCTCCACGATCCCCAGGACGAATCGGTGGTCCGGGCCATCGTCGGTATCGCCAACGAGTTCGGACTCCTCACCACCGCAGAGGGCGTCGAGGACGTTGAAACCCGAAACCGGCTGATCGAACTCGGCGTCGACCAACTGCAGGGGTATCTCATCGGGCGACCCACACCGGTCGTGACGACAAGCGGCGAAACTAACTCCTGATTCCGAGCGGCCGGCAGCCTAGGCGGCGGGAACGGCACACACGCCACCCGACTCGAGCAGCCGCCGCGCCTCCGTGAATTCCAACGGACGGTCGTAGAGGAAGCCCTGCCCCTTCCGAACACCCATCTCCAGCAACGCATTTCGCTCGGCCAGGGTTTCGACGCCCTCCACCACCAGGTCCAGCGCCAGCGCCTCTGCGAGCGACACGACGGATTCGACGACGGCGCGCTGCTTGTCGCTGCCAACGTCGAGGGCTGCGGCGAAGGACCGGTCCAGCTTGATCTGATCGACCGGCAGCGTGCGCAACTGAGTCAGCGACGAGTAACCGGTGCCGAAATCATCCAGTGACACCTTCACACCCGCGTCGCGAAGCTGGTCGAGCGCCGCCTGCGCCACCCGGAGATCGACCAGCGCGTGCTCGGTGAGTTCGATGATCAGCGACTCCGGCGGCACTCCGTCCGCGGTCAGCATCGCCAGTACTTCCTCGGCGAAGCCCGGTTCGCGCACCTGCCTTGCCGACACGTTGATCGAGACCGTCATGCCCTCCGCCAGGCCGCACGCGCGCCACTGGGCAAGCGTCGCAATGCCCTCCTGCAGTACCCAGCGTCCGATCTCGACGATCATCCCGTTGTCCTCGGCGAGCGGGATGAACGCGACGGGACTGAGGTCCGGCATACCAGGTCGCCGCCACTGGAGAAGCAGTTCGAAGCCGGCCACTCGACCGGTGTTCAGCAGCACAATCGGCTGTGCGGCCAGCCGCAATTGATCACGCTCCAGTGCACGGCGGAGTGCGGCATCCAGGTCCAGTCGCTGCGCGACCTCGGCCTCCAGTTGCGAGTCGAAGACGTTGATGTGGCTACCCTCGGTGAGCTTCGCCCGGTACATCGCCACATCCGCCTCGCGCATCAGTTCGGGCCCCGAAACCGTCAACTCGTCGGCAAAGGCGATGCCGATGCTGGCCCCGACGAACGCCTCCTTGCCGTCGATGGAATACGGTGCGCTCAGCGAGGTGCGGATCCGCTCCGCGAGCGCCATGGCTTGGGCTCGGTCGGGTATGTCCGGGCTGAGGATCACGAACTCGTCGCCGCCGAGTCGGGCGACGGTGTCGGTATCGCGCACGGCCGCCAACAGACGCCCGGCGGCCTCGACGAGCAACTGGTCGCCCGCGGCGTGGCCGATCGAGTCGTTCACCATCTTGAACCGGTCAAGGTCACAGAACAGAAGCGCCAGGGTGGTCCCGTCCCGCCGCGCCACATTGAGCCGGTCGGACAGCCGGGCCATCAGCAGGCTTCGATTGGCCAGCCCGGTCAGGGTGTCGTGGCTGGCTTGATGGGAGAGCTTCCGCGAGGTCGCATCGCGGTCCAGCGTAAGAACGACGAGATCCGCGCAGCGCCGGAAGGCGTCGCGCGCCAGATCGTCGAGTTCTTCGCGGCCGTCGAAGACTTCGACCGACCCGCTCACGGATGCGGTGTTGGCGTCGAAGCCCGTACTCCACAGGGGACGGTCAGCGATCTCCGCGCCAACCGGGTGCAGCACCGAGCGGGTGCCGGTGTTGATGCGCACCGGATTCCCGCCGCACGTCTCGGAGGCGCACCGGGCGATGCCTCGGATCACGGTGGCGGCCGACACCCCGCTGGCGATCTGCTCGAGGATCCGGGCTTGTCCCCGGTCCAGCGCCGACACCCGGTCCAACTGCGTCTGGGTTTTCCGCAGGGCTTCTTCGTCTTCGTCGAGGGCGACGCGAGCCTTCAGGTACTGGCGCCGCACGTTGATCGCGACCCAGCCGATCAGAATGGCCGCGACCGCCAGGGTGGTGATCAGCAGTATCAACTGGGCCAACCGTCCGCGCAGCAGCGCGGCGTTGCTGTCCCGAGCGTCCGTATGGATGCGGCTGGCGGTGATGTCGAGCAGCCGCCTGCCCTCGTCGGACAGCGCCGAGGTCTTCGGGATCACGAGTGACGCGATGCCGTCGCTCCGGTCGGCAGGCAGTATGCCCGCCGGTACCGTCGCCATCACGTCGTCCACTGCCCGCAGGGCGTTCCGGTATGAGGTGGGGACAGCCTGTTCGGCGGTCATCCCGTCCTCGCCCGTCACCGACAGCCGCTGGGCGAGCAGCGCCCGGGCAACCTGAACGGTGCGGCGCGGAACGATGCCGAACACGTATTCTTCGGCCGCGTCGGCGTAGGACAGCGTTTCCCGCATCGTGTACAGCATGTTGTTGTTGCCGGTCTCGGTTCGCGCGAACGTTTCGGTGTACCGCCGCTGGGCGTGCTCATCGAGGTAGTTGGTGGTCACCAGGGCGCCCAGCAGCAGGGCAAGGATCGCGCCGAGCACCAACTGCCCGCGAGTCGGGCGCAGTTGGGGGGCCCGCGAACTCGGTCGGGCGGGGCTCACGAACCACCGGCACTCGGGCCGGTCGCGTTGATCGAAGCCAGACTCCAATTCCACGCGTCGAGCACGGAGGACAGCTTCGAGCCGTCCGGGAACACCATCCGGATCGGCCCACCCTGGTCGTAGGGGATCGCTGCGCCGTCGCGCTTCGTCGCGATCAGTGCGTTCGACGCGACCAGGGGGCCGACGGCGCTGCTGTAGTGATAGGCGTTGAGGGCGACGGTGTCGATGGTCGCGCTGTCCGGTATGCCCGCCTTGGCCAGCACCACGGCCAACGGAACACCGCTGAAGGTCTGGCGCTTCTTCACGAACGGTTCGTCGACGGTGATCGAGGTGCTGCCCAGGGCGTTGAGCTGGTCCATCGTCAGCTTCAGCGGGGTCGCGCCGCCCGTGACGGTGAGGATGGGCTCGTCGGGACCGGGGGGATCGATGGTGGGGACGCCATACGGATTGCTGGTCGGTGTGGGTGCCCCTTGGGCGGATGGCGATGTGGAGGGCGTCTGGCTGGTCGTGCCGGCCTGGTCGGTCCTGCCGCAACCAGTGACGGCGGCCAGGGCCAGCACGGCCGCCGCCCCGAACGCGATCCACCGGTTGTCCACGGCGCCGATATTAGACGATCGGTCTAGACCGGCTTTAGAGCCAAACGTCCCCTGTGGCTATCCACCGCGGAGCCATCGGACGGGGTCAGAGCATCGCAAATTGTCCCGACCCCGAGCGGCGAAGCAACGTTTCGTGCGGCAGGGCGGGCCGGAAGTCCTTGGGCACCAGCGGCACGCGGGTGACGGCCCAGCGGCAGATGGGCCGGTGAGCCCGCGAATCGACGAGATACGAGGCCGGCGGCGCCGTGCGGTGTGGGATAGTCACAGCCGGGCTGCGCCCTCGAGCCGGGTCGTGGCGGCGGGACCGAGAGGGGGCATCGGTGTTGGCAGCTGCCGTTACCCGTGGGTTCATCCCCCGCCGGTACCTGCGGCCAACTCTGGCGAGCCTCACGGTAGTCACCGTCGCAGTTGTGCTGGCGCCGCCGGCCGGCGCAAACCCCATGTTCGACGATTTCGACGGGCCCGCCGGTGCACCTCCCAACCCGGAGCACTGGGCGTATGCGTACGGCAGTGGGTTGGATGCGGGAGTCGAGGAGTACGTTCCCGACAATGCCGCTCTCGATGGAGAAGGCCACCTTGTGATCCGTGCCGACAACACAGCCGGGGGTTACAACTCCGGCCGGGTGCAGACCAAGGACAGGGTCGAATTCGGTTACGGCACCCTGACCGCCCGCATCAAGATGCCGTCCGGCCATGGCTTGTGGCCGGCATTCTGGTTGGTGGGCTCCGATGAGAACAGCAACCCGTGGCCGGGTTCGGGCGAGATCGACGTCGTCGAATTCGTATCCGATGCCGAGACGCATTACTCCGCGCTGCACGGTCCGATGCGGGACTCCACCAACGCCTTTCAGCAGGCTCAGATTTCGGGGACGGGCTCGGACCTGAGCCAGGACTTCCATAACTACTGGATGACCCATACCGAGAATGCGATCACCGTCGGGGTGGACGACACGACGTGGGGAACATTCACGCCCGACTCGATTCCTGCCGACGCCACGTGGGTGTTCAACAAGCCCTTCTACGCGATCCTGAACCTGGCGGTCGGCGGCAGCTGGGCCGGTCCACCGGATGATTCGACGCGGTTTCCGGCCACCATGCTCGTCGACTGGGTGAGCTGGAATCCGCTGTAGGGGTCCGCTATTGCAACCGGAGGTGAGCCAGTTATGACCCGCGCCACGCTGATGCTGGCGGCCGTAATCGCCGTCGTCATCGGATGCTCCTCTTCGACACCCCCGCCGCCGCAGGCGACGGGCTCCGGCCCGGTCCTCAGCGTCGATACGTTGAGCGCGCCCGACCCGGCGGTGCCCGCCGACGCCGCCTCGGTACTGCGGGCCACCTACCGGTCCCGTTCCGCCATCTACGATTCCGGCACCGAGGTCACCGGCTCGATCTTCGTGCCGCGGACAACCCCGCCACCGGGCGGTTTCCCGGTGATCGTGTACGGGCGCCCGGTAGGCGGGCCGAGTCCGGACTGTGCATTCGCCGCCCCCGACCAGGCCGCGCGTGCGTCGGCGGTGATCGACACACTCTTGAAGGCGGGTTACCTCGTCGCAGTCCCCGACTATCAGGGCCTGGGGCACCCCACAACCGGACAGCGTCAATACCACCCGTCGCTGGACTCGACCACCGCCGGCTACAACATGATCGACGCGGTCCGCGCGGCGAGGAGCCTGGTACCCACGGCTTCCCCGGCATGGGTAGCCGTCGGCGAGGCCCAGGGTGGTCAGGCCGCCTGGGCTGTCAACGAACTCTCCGACAACTCCGGCTATGCGAACCTACGTGGCACCGTCAGCCTCGCACCCATCGCCGATCTCGACGGTCTGGCCGACGCCGCAGCGGCGGGGACGCTGACACCGGAGCAGAAACTGGTGTACGTAGGGTTTCTGGCGGCGCTGTCCTCGGAATACCCGAGCCGAATCCGCCTCAAGGACTATCGGCGCGGGGTGGCCGAGCAGAACTGGGACCTGCTGTTGAGTTGCCGGCCCGGTGATGACGCGGCACGCCGTGCCGTCGCCGCCCGCATCAGCCCGGAGGACCTTCGCCCGGCGAGCCCGGAGGCGCTCGCCGCGCTGCGCGGGTACCTGCGCAAGACCACGCTGCCCCAAGGGCCTTCGCAACAACCGATGTTGGTGGTGTTCGGTGACCGGGACCCCCTCACACCGGCGGCCTGGACGGAGCGGGCGTTGGTGCGTGCCTGTCAGATGGGTGATTCGATCACCATCCGCCAAGACTTGCACCCCACCCTCGACGCCGCGGCACTGGATTGGATCGCCGACCGAATCCACGACAAGCCGGCGCCCAACGACTGCGCCGCCTTCCGCGCCGCGCATCCGTTGCCCACCCCGCCATCGGTCCGGGTACCCGAGCCGCTCACGCCGCCTGCCCCGCCACCCTCGGCGTCACCGGAACCAATCGCCAATTCCACTCCGGGCAGCGGTATCTCATTGCTCAACGGCTGGCTGCCGCTGACCCTTCAGGTGATTGCCGCCATCGCCCTGATCGCAGCGACAGGATGGCGATCGCGGCGTTGGCGGCTGCAGTGGCTGCCGGTGGCCGGAGCTGCGGGCATACTCCTCATCGCGGCCGTCTGGTGGTTCCTCGATCGGCAGGGCTGGGGCCACGAGATGCCCTGGGGAATGTGGGTCTGGGTCGGGTTCGCGGGCCTCGCCGCGGCGGTGTCGGTGCTCGGCTGGCCCGGATCGCCGTGGTGGCGGCGGGCGGTTGCGGTGCTGGCCGTACCACTCTGTCTGCTGTCGGCCGCCACCGTGCTCAACGCCTCACTCGGCTATCTGCCTACGGTCGGCGTCGCGTGGCAGCGGGTGACCGGGAAGCAGCCCGCGCAATGGATCGATCAGGCAACACTGCTTGCCATGCAGCGCGATGGCGTGCGGCCGACGCGGGGGACGGTGGTGTCGATCAGAACGCCGGGCGACATCTCCGGCTTCTCTCACCGTGATGAGCTGGTGTACCTGCCCCCGGCCTGGTTCACATCCAACCCACCGCCGACCTTGCCCGCGGTCTTGATGTTCAGCGCGGAACTCAACGCACCTGCTGACTGGTTGCAGTCCGGTCGAGCGTTGGAGGTGCTCGACAAGTTCGCTTTGGAGCATCGGGGTGCAGCACCGGTTGTGGTCTTCCCCGACACGAGCGGATCGTTTACCAACGACACCGAATGCGTCAACGGACCGCGCGGCAACGCCGCCGACCATGTCCTCAAAGAGGTCGTCCCCTATGTGATCTCGAACTTCGGCGTCAGCACGCAGGCCTCGGCCTGGGGCCTGGCGGGATGGTCTTCCGGCGGTACCTGCGCGGTGTTGTTCGGGGTCACCCACCCCGAGCAGTTCAGCGCCATCGTGGATCTCGACGGACAGCTGGGGCCGAATGCCGGCAAGAAGCAGCAGACCATCGCCAGGCTGTTCGGCGGGGACGCCGCCGCCTGGGCTGCTTTCGATCCGAAGACGGTGGTGCAGGCTCGCGGTCAGTACACGGGCCTGGCCGCCTGGATCGGGGTGTCGGCGCCGGTGCCCACCGTGCACCGAGCGGCGGGTGCGGGCTCGGATTCGCCGGAGTCGTTCCCCGACTGGGACACCTATTCTGAGGACCGCGCCAAGACCGCCAACCAGTTGTGCGAACTTTTCAGTCGCCACGGCATCGAATGTTCAGTGGTGGGCTACCAGGGCAGCCACGACTTCCCTTCTGCCGCAAACGGTTTCGCCGCCGCCCTGCCGTGGCTAGCAGGTAGGCTGGGCACGCCGGGCGTCCAGCCGGTAGCGCTGCCGGGCGGCTGAGACACGGCGACGATCTACGGGCAGACGCCGGATGGTGGCCGTCAGTTCAGGCGAAATTGTGCGATCGGGTAGCCGCCATGGATGTCACGCCCCGCCTGGGCGAGTTCCATCGTTGGATAGTCGACGACGTTGATGCCATCCGGCTTGTGCTGGTTCCACACGACCTTCGTCACCACGGTGTAGTCCCCGGCGGGGAGTCCACTGGTCGGTAGCAGCAAGGTGTCGTCGCTGGTCGCAGGTGCTGGATCTTCACGTACATCGGAATAGCTCTGTTCCGCCGCGATCGTGCCCAGCGACAGACCCGACTGGACTTCCATCACCACCGTGCCTGCGTGATCGAGTACTTCATACCAGATCTTCCAGGCGTCGTAGGTCGGCGCGGTACCGAAGTTGGTCCAGCGGAGGGTGATCGGCAGATCCGCGCCTACCGCGGCGTGGTCCGGCAGGGTCGAGGACGTAACCGTGTAGCGGTACCCGGCGTACTTGTTCGAACGCTCCCACGTGTCATGGAGGTCCGGGCGCGGAGCCACGACATTGCTCGCTACCATCGAAACATGGTATTTGACAATATCTTTCAGTGCATCCTTGAAGTATTGGGTCGCACCTTCGGGCTGGGCGTCACACCATTCGGTGACGACCGGCGCGCTTTTCCACCGCTCCAACAGCTCTGAGACGAGCTCTTTGTCGTTGAGTACGTACCAGGAGTCAGCGTCGGTGGCCCAATGTTGCGTTGGCGCAATCACGCCGAGACAGTCTCCGCGGATTCCGACCGGTTGTGTCGGCGATGCAGCCAGGAACTGGCGGGTGATTTCTGGGTTGCCCGCCGCAACGACGATCCGAGTGTCCGGGAAGGCGAAGAGCGTCGCGTCGACAAGGCGGGTGATGGAGGATTTCGTGATTGCCTGGTCGTGATACTGGTCGTAATACCCCAGTTGCGCGACGCTTTCGTCCGGCCACGGCGTCGGAGCGCCAAGCGCGTTCGCCACGAATCCGATGTGATTCTCCGACCAGTCGCCGTACCCGGAGAACTCGAACCACTCGACACGCTCGTCCTTGTTGTAGCGGTCCCCCAGTGCGGCGATCAGTTTCTCGGCCGCCGCCAGGTATGCGTCGCTGTTCCAGTTGGGCACCACATAGGTTGCGTCTCCTTTGGAGAACTCGCTGGTAGCGCCCTTGCGGGAACGCAGCCAATCCGGGACTGCGCTGTTCAGGTGGCCCTGCGCGCAGCCCGCACTGCACAGGGCCATGACCCGGAAATGGAACCGCTGGTCCGCTGCGTGCGCGGCTTCGATCGCCTTGTCGATAGCCAAGAAGTCGTAGTCGTCGGCACTTGTCGGCTGGATATCGGCCCACAGGAAGCGGTCGCCGGCGTCGTAGGTGCCGGGCCATCGGGTTCTGCCGGTGTCCGCCGGTGGGTACACCGCGATGCCGAGATCTTGGTACTGCCCGCGCATCGGATTGACGATCTCGGGGGCCGAATATGGAATCAAGAAGCCCTGCCGAACATCGGCGGGACGATTCACAGGCGCACGCGGTCCGAGCACGAGGGAGGTCAAGAGCAGTGCCGCGATAACCATTACGGTGCGCGGAATGAAACCCAGTCGGCCGAGCATCACACTTGAATGAGGGCCGGCTCGCCGTCCGACACGACGAAGGAAGCCCCCGTATCGACCGGAGCTCCCGGCCGTGAGACGTAGGGCAGTATGCGGAAGTCGGCCCGC
This sequence comes from Mycobacterium sp., assembly GCA_020438865.1. Taxonomy (GTDB): domain Bacteria; phylum Actinomycetota; class Actinomycetes; order Mycobacteriales; family Mycobacteriaceae; genus Mycobacterium. The sequence continues at coordinate 22,008 of JAGQTU010000042.1, read as the reverse complement.
AGCGCCTCCGGCGTGATGGTTGCGCGCAGGTACCCCCGACGGTTACTGAAGTAGCGGATGTGGGGGTTCTCGGGAAGCACCGCAGCTATCGCGGGTTTGGTGTCCGATCCGTCGCCGTCGGAAGAAATCGACGTGGTCACCAGTTCGACGGCCACTCGTCGCGACGACGGATCGTCGAATCGCTGCCACACCTCGGCGGCGCAATGCGAGTGGATGTCACCGGAGAGGACTACCGGATTGCGCACCGCCGAGTCGGCCAGAGCCGCCACCACCCGGTCACGTTGCGCCACATAGCCGTCCCACGCATCGGGGTTGAAGCTGCGTCCGGGCCCTTCGGTCAGGTCGAGCTGGGAGAACAAGACCTGTTGGGCGATCAGGTCCCACCGGGCTGACGACTGGGCGAAGCCGTCCAACAGCCAGCGTTCCTGCTCCATACCGGTCAACGACGCTGTGGGGTCCAGTCTTTCGATGCAGTCGCTCGGCAGCTTGTCGTGACAGGGTTGATCGGTGCGGTACTGGCGCGTGTCGAGGAGGTGGAAGGTCGCGAGGCTGCCCCAGGGCACCCGCCGGTAGAGCTGCATGCTGCCGCCCGTCGGCCGGGCCGACGAGCGCAACGGCATGTTCTCGTAGTAGGCCTGCAGGGCGGCGACCCGTCGTTCCGGGAAGTCCGGTTGCGGGACCTCCGGCATCTCGTCGGCCCAGTTGTTGGCCACCTCGTGGTCGTCGAACACCACCAGCCACGGCGCAGCGGCCTGTGCTGCCTGCAGGTCCGGATCGGTCCGGTATTGCGCGTACCGCAATCGGTAGTCGGCGAGGGTCATCGCCGGTTCCGCCCCGACATGCCGACGCACCGCATGGGCGCCGTGCCGGCCCCCGCGGTCCTCGTAGATGAAGTCGCCGAGCTCGATGACGAGATCCGGATGTTCCTCGGCCACGCGACGGTAGGCGGTGAACCAGCCGTCCTCGTAGTTGGAGCACGAGACGACACAGATGGTCAACTGCGCCGCAAGCGAATCCGGTTGCGGCGCCGTTCGGGTACGCCCGGCCGGCGAGACGAACCCGGCCGCGCGAAATCGGTAGAAGTATTCGGCGCCGGGGCGCAGCCCGGTCAACTCCACATGGACGCTGTGGGCGGCCTCCGGCCGGGCATGGGTCACTCCTCGCTGGACGACCCTGGCGAACCGCGCGTCGTCGGCAACCTCCCAATCGACTTCGACCACCTGGTCGGGCATGCCGCCCCGCCCGTCGCCGGCCAGGGGGTGCGGTGCCAGGCGGGTCCAGATCACCGCCCCGTCGGGGGCCGGGTCACCGGAAGCCACGCCGAGCGTGAACGGGTCGCCAGGCAGGGCGCCGGCACTCCTAGCGGGCGTGAACCCCACCGCCGGCGCGACACCGAGAAGGACGGCACCCCTGAGCACCGCACGGCGACTGGGGCGCCACCGGTCGGCCCCCGGACGGAAAGTCACGCCTCATGGTAGCCAGCGCCGGCCGTGCGAACCGTCGTTGGACTGGACTATCAACGGTCGCGGCCGGATCGTGCTCCTGCCACGTTCGATTCCGGTGCCTTTCCGCCCCACGGGCGGTTTCTTTCCGAAGACCTGCGTTAACGAGAACGGTCCCGCGTACGGTTTACCTGGCACGCATCTCGGGGAGGCCGACGCCATGGTCGCGAATATCGAGAACGGACTCGGGCTCGACCGGAGCCACTTTCCGCCCATCGAAGACTATGCGTTTCTGTCCGACTGCGAAACGACGGCACTGGTGGCTCCCGACGGTGCGGTCGAGTGGCTGTGCTTGCCGCGGATGGACTCCCCCAGTGTTTTCGGCGCTGTCCTCGATCGCGATGCCGGGCGATTCAGGATAGGACCGGCCGGCCTCGATGTACCATCTGCGCGCCGTTACATCCCCGGCACGATGGTTCTCGAGACGAGCTGGTGGACGCCGGGAGGCTGGCTGGTCGTCACCGACGCGCTGCTGATCGGCCCGTGGCACCATCAGGACGAACGGTCGAACACGCATCGTCGGGCACCCACGGATTACGACGCTGCGCACGTCTTGCTTCGCATGCTCAAGTGCGTCAACGGTCAAGTTCAGGTCGATATGGACTGCACGCCGGCATTCGATTACGGACGACTGCCGGCGAGTTGGTCGTACGCGGCTGAGGGCTACCACGAGGCGGTCGCCGAGCCGGTGTTGCGCCGGCGGGCAGGCGAGGAGAACGCGAACTCCCTGCCGCTACCGCGGCTGCGTATGACAACCGACCTCAACGTCGGGTTCGAGGGACCGACCGCCACCGCGCGGACACTCCTGAAGGAAGGGCAGCGCCGGTTCGTCGCGCTGTGGTGGAGTAACCATCCCCCGCCCGCAACGCTGCGCGACGCGCAACATCAACTTCGGTGGACGTGCCGGCACTGGCAGCACTGGCTGGACCGCGGCACGTTTCCCGACCACCCGTGGCGCGGTCATCTGCAGCGGAGCGCACTTACCCTCAAGGGCCTGAGCTTCGCCCCGTCCGGAGCGATCATCGCCGCGGCGACCACCTCGCTACCCGAGACGCCCGGTGGCGAACGCAATTGGGATTACCGCTACACCTGGATCCGCGACACCGCAAAGACATTGTGGGCGTTGAACTCTTTGGGCCTCGACTGGGAGGCAAACGACTTCTTCCGATTCGTCGCGGACGTGGCCGGAGCGGAGGGGACCGACCTGCAGTTGATGTACGGAGTCGACGGTGAACGTGTACTCAAGGAATCGACCTTGGATCATCTTGGGGGTTATGAGGGCGCACGTCCGGTGCGGATCGGAAACGGCGCATACGACCAACGTCAGCACGACGTGTGGGGCGCAATCGTGCGTGCGATCGACCTGCATACCGGTCCCCACCGCAGGGTCGAGGACCGGCTTTGGCGGATCGTGCAAACCCAGGTCGATTCCGCGTTGCAGCATTGGCGAGAACCCGACCAGGGAATATGGGAGGTGCGATCGGGCGCGCAGCACTTCACCTTCTCCAAGGTGGCCTGCTGGATGGCCGCCGACGCGGGAGCAAGAATTGCGGCGGTTCGCGGCGAGGGGGATGTTGCTGCGCGATGGCGGGCAGCCGCCGAGGAAATCCGTGCCGATGTGCTGGCCAACGCGTTGGACGAACGCGGCGTGTTCACCCAGCATTACGACACCAAGGCCCTTGACGCATCGGTGCTGCTCATCCCCCTGGTGGGCTTCTTGCCACCCGACGACGAGCGGGTCCGCAATACCGTGCTGTGCATCGCCGACGAGTTGACCGAGGAGGAAATGGTCCTGCGTTACCGGCTTGATGAAACCGAGGACGGGCTCAGCGGCCAGGAGGGCACCTTCACCATCTGCTCGTTCTGGCTTGTCTCGGCGCTGGTCGAGATCGGCGAACTGGCGCGGGCCAAGACACTGTGCGGAAAGCTGCTTGCCGCGGCGAGCAGTCTGGGCCTGTACGCGGAGGAGATCGACCCGCACAGCGGACGGCACCTCGGCAACTTCCCCCAGGCGTTCACACACCTGGCCCTCATCAATGCCGTAACCGCCGTCATCAGGGCCGAGCGGGCGCTGGCAGCCGACTCGCTCAACGTCGCTCCACCGGGTGCAAACAACTCCGCACCGCCAACGGCGGGCCACTCAGCGTCACAGCCCATTTGAGTGCTCGGGTAGCCGGACGGGCCGACGAGGGATCCGGCTTTCCCCCTCGACAGCGATCTGCCGCGATTGAGGACCGATACCTACGCGCGCGGAGTAGCTTGGGAGCCCTGCAATCGTTTGCACAACTCAAGGGGGTCATTGGTGAACGAGAGTATGAATGGTGGGGAGTCCGGTTCCGGGCACGTCTCCGAGCACGCGGCAGTCGAACACCGCCATGTCGAAGAACATACGGCGCTCTACACCCGACATCTGGCCGCGCACGAAAGTGTGTATGCGCGTCACGGCGAAGAGCGCGCACACCTGGCCGAGCGGCACGTCGCCGATCACGATCGGGCAACCAACGCGGTCGCGGCTCGGCGGGTGGCCGTGGCCCTGTGGCACACCGGGCAACACCTAGGGCTGGCGGGTCGCCACGCGGTCCAGCTCGCCTGGCTGAACGTGCGCAACGCCGGCGAGCGTGCCGGCTTGGACCGCCGCCATGCGACGGAGCTGATCTCGCAGGAGCGGCGGCACGCGCGGGAAGATCGGCACTGAGCGGAGAGCCCTAAGGCCGCAGGCTGGCGTTCAAGCGGTCCATGTAGCTGTCGATGTCCGACATGGCCGCTTCGGTCGTGTTCACACTGATCGCGACCGTGTCCCCGATGCCGTGCACCCCGTGCGTCAGTCCGATGGCGGGCGTCATAAACGGATATCCGCAGGACATGATCACCGGGCACCCGCCGAAGTGCAGATCAGCCATCCCGCGGTTGACGCTGGACACCGACGTATTGCCCAACACCGTGTCGTCCACCACCGTCGTGGACCGCCGCTGCAATCGCGGCACGCCCCACCTCAGCAGTGGCCCCGGCAAGGCTGTCAACGCCAACTCGTCAGCGGCGAGCGCCGGATGCCGACGCCGCTGCTGGCAGTGCTGCAGCTCGGTGGCGATCAGGCGAGCCCGTTCGTCACGCGCCCTGACAGCGGGGTGCAGGTCGATGAATTCGGGACCGGAGTGATTGCGCGCGTTCGGGACTCCCGGTTTGGATATCGGCACGAGCGCGGTCAGCAAGGACGCATCCTCCCCCCGCTCGCTCAGGTACCCCGACAGCGCTTCCGAGATCGCGACGAGCGCTCCGACGGTGACCGAACCCTCCGGCAGCTTCGACCGTGGCCGGACTACGGTCCGCAGGATGGGGGTACCGACCGGTTGGTGGTTGATGCTCAGCGCCGGCACCGGCGACGGCGGCGGTGCCACCAGGCCGGCCTCGGTGTCGCGGACGAGTTGTCGCCGCCAGCGGACCGCCTCGAGAACTCGACTGAGGGACCAGCCGACCGGCAGTGGAGTGATCGCCGGCAGCGGTGCGGTCCGCCCGAACAAGAAGCCGGCCAAAGCAGCGGACCGGATGCCGTCGGCGAAGGCGTGGCTGAACTGCAGGACAACCACTGTCGAAGACTGCCCCTGGCTCGCGGGCACGTTCTTCACATCGGGGAAGGCATGGAATCGCCACAGCGCCTGCCACGGATCGACTTGTTGCTCGGCGATGATCCGAGCGACTGCATTCAGGCACTCCGACCACTCGGGCGACTGCAGGTCGTGGATGCGAATCTGCCCGGCATCGATGTCAGCGGGAACCCACCCCGGAATTCCCAGGCCGAACCGGCGGTGGGTGACCCGTAGCCGGAGTTCGGGACAACCCCGGGCCCGTCCGACCACCTCCTCGACTGCGCGTTCGACGGACGGCGGGCTTCCGGCGAACGCATACACCATGAGTTGATCGGCGTGAATGCCCTTCTCGAAGAGGTACCAGGCATCAGCGGGCGCCATGCGAACCGGTGTGGCACCGGATTCGAGAACCCTCATCCTTGTCCGGCCTCCGCGGCCGTGCCCCGTTCACCGCTGGTGATCACGAGCCTCCCCCGGTAGGCGCGCCATACCAGCGGGCCGCACACCAACGCCTCCAGTGCCACCGCGGCCAGCCAGCCCAAACCGAGGCCGTTGAGCCCGCCGCGCCAGGCGCCAATCGCAGCGCCGACCAACTCGCCGAGGCCCAGCGCACCAACCAGGATCGCTTCGCGCCCAACCGTTTCGGTGACCCTCGCAATCGCCACGTGGTGGTCCTTGATGATCAGCCCGAATCCGCCGAGGCACATGAAGATCAGGGCAATTCGCCCGTTCGCGGCGTAGTCGGGGCCGAAAATCCTGAGCACCCATCCACCGAGCAGCAGGACCCCGACATTGGCCGCCGCACAGATGAGCAGGGCGTAGCGGAGCGTGAAGCGGAACTCCATGACGAATGTGCTGGCATCTCGCGCACCGGAAGCGAACAGCGCCGTCGCCAGCGCGATCGGTACGTAGAACAAGAACCCGGCCACCTGCCACGTCGCATAGAGATAGGCGGCCTGCTCGGAGCCGAGGATGACGTTGGCCAGGATCGGCATGGCGAAGAAGGGCGTGAACAGTGCGATGTTCAGCATGTGGTGTTTTGCTGCGGCGAAGTGAATTCCACGCAGCGCTGACAGCCTCGGCATCACGTGACGGAGCGGCTGCGGGAATTGCCGCATCAGTAGGCCGATCACCGCCGCGATCGAGACCACGTTCGCCACGGCCCAGCTTGCGACGATGACGAGCGAACCGAACCTTGCCAACGTCAGGGCTAGCACAACCAGCAGTACCAACTTCACGATCGCCTGAATCGTGTTGCGCCCGAGCTGCATTCCGCCGCCGATGGCACTCAGCAGCGCGTAGTCGAGCAGGTACCCCATTCCTTGGGTCGCAACGGCAACGACGAAGAGCACTGTGATGCCGACGTCCCTACCGATACCTGGCAGCCCGAGGAAGTCACTCGGCAACGTGAATGCACCCACCAGGGCGACGATGGTCCCGACCAGCCCGCTGACCACGGTGGCGGTCGCCACCAGCTCGGCGCGGCCGCTGCGCATCGTGGGGAGCCGGCTCACCAGCACCGTGCCCAGTCCGAGCACGGTGAATGGTGCGATGAGGCTCATTGCCGCGATGGCGGTGGCGGACTCGCCGACGTCGGTCGCCCGGAACATTCGGGCGGCGACCGCCCAGTAGATGAATCCCAGTCCCGAGGTGACGATCGAAGTTGACACCAGAGCGGCGGCGCTACGCAGCAGAAAACGGAGCTTACTTCGATGTTCGGCCTGGACGTCACGGTCGTTGTCCGAGGCGCCTGCGCTTGTCATCCGCCCGCCGAGACCCTTCGGCTCGCGATGGCGTCGGCGTACATCCTCTCGATACGCTCCACCACGGAACTCACCGTGAACTCGCGTGCCCGGCCCCGACCCGCCACACCGAATTCATGCGCGGTGTCAGGATCGCTCAACACCGAGAGGAGCGCCTTCGCGAGCGCCACCGTGTCACCGGGCGGAACCAGCAGGCCGGTGCGGCCGTCCACCACCATATCGAGAATGCCACCCGACGCGGCGGCTACGACGGGCCTACCCGCCGCCATGGCTTCGAGGACCACCGTCGGGCACGGATCGGCCCAGACGGACGGGACCACCACCAGCCGGGCCGACCGGAACAGTCTGACGACGGCATCGTGCGGCAACGGACCTTCCCAGCGAGCACCGGGCGGAAACCGCCACGGTTCGGGTGTCGCGGAGCGCCCGGCGAGAACGAGGGGCGGCGGGGAAGTCAGCATCTCGTAGGCGTCGAGGAGGGTCTGCACCCCCTTGTCCGGACTGAGGTCGCCGACGAAGAGCAGCGGCGCGTCAGGCTCGATCGGGGGGATCTCGTCGAGAATGATCTCGTCGGGAATGAAGTTCGGGATGACCCGGGCCTCGAGTCGGGCGCTGTGCAACCATTGGCCGGCCGGCACCGCGACGGCATCCGCTACGGCGCTGCTCACGGCGGCGGCGTCGGAGACGTGTCTTGCCCGGCGCCGCGCCGACCAGGCGTTGCCGGTGAGGGTGATGGCACCGCTCACGGCCCCGTAATGGTCTGATGCGCAGGACAGACAGCGGCGGGGGGACGGCCCCGGGCACCGCTTGACCCCGTGTTCCATGAGCCGTTTGGTCGCGCAGATGTGGCTGTAATCGTGCAGCGTCATGACCAGCGGCACACCGGCTTTCGCTGCCGGCCCCAACGCGCTGTTGACGATCCAGTTGTGCGCGTGCACCACGTCGAACCCGCCCGCGGAAAGCTCGTCACGGATCGCCCGGCTGACCACCGGGTCGGGCACCGGCAGCGCGTGCGGCCGCGTGGGGTCGCTGTACAGGACCGGCAGTCGGGACGCCGCCGTGCGGACCCGCACCAACCGGACCCCTTCGGAAAACGTGTCGCCGGGTTCGTCGTCGCCGGCGGCGAAGCCGAGCAGCGTGACGTCATGTGCCCGGGTTGCCAGGGCACGGGCGAGATTCCAGACATGACGCTCCTCGCCACCCGAGACCGGCGGCAGGAACTGGGCCAGCAACAGGATTCTCACGCCCGCACCTCGTCGTACAGCCGGAGCAGTTGGTCGGCGCAGTCGTCCCAGGTCTGCACGTGGGGCGGCGCGGTCCGCGGCGCCGCTGCCACCGCGAGCGCCGCAGCAGCAACCTGTTCAGGGGACGCCTCGAGGGGAACAAGCGTCACCAGACCGTCCCGGCCGAGTTCGGACAGCCCCGACGTATCGGCGACGAGCGCTTTGCTTCCGGTGCCGATCGCCTCCATCACCGCGACCGGATGAGCCTCGTACTCGCTGAGCAGACACACCACATCGGCGTTCGCGACCATGCTCCCCATGGCCGCGCGCTCCTGCGGGCCGAAGGCGCGGATGGACAGCCGGTCTGCGACACCCAGTTCGTCGGCCATGTCCCGCAGCGGCTGTTCGTAGGGGCCACCGCCAATCAGTGCCAGCCTGGCATCCGGCGCCTGCTTCAGAATCGCCGGCATCGCCTGCAGGATTCGGTGGTGACCCTTATAGCGCTCCAACCGGCCGACGGAGACCAGCAACGGGTTACCCGGCGGTTTCGGGAGCGAAGAGTCGACAGGCAGTGGGTCGCAACCGTTTCTGATCAACCGGATACTCGATTCCGGGACACGCAGCGTGCGGGCGAAGTTCTCGCGTTCGAACTCGCACACGGCCACCAACGCTGCGGCCGAGCGCAGCAGCGGCGCAAGCAGCCTCCACTGCAAGGGGCGCAACGACTCTCGCAGACCCGACGAGTGGCCCCCGGTATGAAATGTCAGAACCGAGGGTATGCGTGCGCGCCGGGTCGCCGCCAGGGCCATCGGCGCGACGAGCGCATGCACGCCCTGCACGTGAACAACGTCGTACTCGCCGCGCGAATCCAGCAGGTGGCGGCCCAACCCCGGGGACAGATAGTAGTCCCGGGAACGCGGATAGGACGGCCAGCGCCGAGTTCGGTAGCCGGACACCATCTCGTCGGGCGGCAAGTCGCCGGAAGTGTCGGTGGTGAGCACGGTAACGTCCACACCGGCGGCGGCCAGCCTGCGGGAGACCTCGTGGACATGGGTCTCGATGCCGCCCATCAAAGGCAGGGCCCTGGCGGACACCATCGCGACGCGAAGTGGTCTCTTGCTCGTCGGATCGGTCAACGCAACCCACCTCCCAACCGTCCCCGCAAGCCGGACAACACACCGACCACGTAGCCCACGGTGGTGTAAGCCAGGCCGATCACGATGACGGTCGCCGTCTGCAAGCCGGCCCAGTCGCCGCGGACCGCCCGCCCCAGTCCCCGGAGTACTCCCAGTGGGAGGGTCACGGTCGAATACGTCCATTCGGAGGCCAATCCGGTTCCGACGCCGACGCTCTCGGTCACCTGAGCCTTCGACAGCCCCTCCGAGTAGCAGCGGGAACGAAAGTACGCGAAGCTCTGCCGCGCGGCGGGTACGCGATGCACGACCGGGGCCTGATCGTCGTACAGGAAGATTCCATTCGGCCGCGCTTGGCCGGCCCTGATGCAGAACTCGGTCTCCTCGCATCCGACCGGCCGTTGGACGGTTGCGGACCGACCGATGCCGGTGACGAATCCGCCGTCGGCGAACAACTCCCGCCGGAACGAGGCATTGGCACCGATGAGATTGCGAACGACGCCGGCGTGCTGGCCGGTGTAGTTGCAGCCGACGACCCAGTCGAATTCGGGCGGCCACCACTCGGGCCGTTCGGTTGCCCACAACGGGTCGATGCGTCCACCGACACCCAGGACGTTCGGGTCGGAGTAATGGCGAGCCAGCCCTTCGAGCCAACCGGGCTGGGCGGCCGCGTCGTCATCGAGAAAAACGACAACATCGGCGTCGGTGAGTTCGACACCGGTGTTCCTGGCTCCGGAAAGGCCGCGTTCGTTGCTGTTGGCCACCACCCGAACGCCGGGCAGTTGTGCGGCCAGACGGGTCTGCAACTCCGGATTGTGGTCAACCACCAGGATCAGGTCGTATGGCGCCGGTCGTTGAGCCTGAACGGAGTCGACCGCTCGTAGCGTGTCGTCCCAGCGTTCGTCGGTGTATGCGCAGATCACCACCGCGCAGGTCGGTAGACCCGGGGTGCCGTCTTGCTCATGTGGCGCAGGTGTGGGGAGCACAGGAGGATTCTGGTCCATCGCGTCGGCCCTGTTAGCCGTTCGGCGATATATGGACCGCCGCCGGGTCGTCGAGAATCTGCTGCACCCGGGTGATGTCTTCCGCGGCAGCTTCGCGAACGGCCACCGCGATGATTGCGGCAAGCGGTACCGCGAGCAGGGCGGCGACGCGCGCCCTCGGCCATGTGACCACGCCCGCGACTTTCCGCGCCGTCCGTCGCAGCACGGATGCCACGCGACGGGGCCTTGTCGCCACGACGACGACGGCGGCCGACGCGAAGACCAGCGGAGTCAGCCAGATACCGAGCAGCAGCAGGGTCGCCGAGACGATGCCGGCTCCCGCAAGGGCGATACCCCCGAGGAGCGCGGGCCCAGCGGCGCGACGCAGCCTCTTGGTAAGCCGGATCACCCGTGGCCAGATCCGCGTGCGGGGGACGAGGACGAACAGGAACCCGAACAGCGCGCCGAGGGTCAGCTGTCGCGCGAGAGAGACCGACGGGGTTTCCCCGTACCAGCCGTTGCGCTCCTCCGGCACGCCGAGCCCCTTGAGGTCGTAGATCGAAATCGGGCCGTGCCGATAGATCTCCTTGATCCCGGGAACCTTGTCGAACTTGGCGAGTTGGGCATCGGTCAGTTTCAGGTGGCCGTCGCCGGGCTCGCCGCTTTCGAAGTAGGACCCGAAGTGGGGCAGTTCGAGGGCGAGCCGGCGGTCGACATAGAGGTAGCGCAGCCGCAGGCTGCGGATGATGTCCTGTTCGGGGAGGCCGAACTCGTCCGCGAAGTACAGCGGCGGTGCGGACACACCGTTCGCCTTCATCACTGGCCACACACCGGCCTGCGAAGCGAGCAGGTCTGAGCCGACCCGGTCGCCGACGATGCGGCTGCCGGCCGGCAGTTCGTAGCGCGCCCACCTGGCGGCCGCGAGTACCTCGGCGTCCATCGAACGAGTGTCGGCGGCAACGAGATAGGGGCCCGGTAGCCGAGCCCAAAAAGGCCCGGCGCCCAGCACGAAGCCACTGACGAACCATGCCGAGGCCATGACGACCACCAGCAAACGTCCTATCCATGGCCGGCGGGCCAGCCCGAGGCGGGTGCTCGCGCCCCGGGCGATCGCCTGCAATCCCGCCACCAGCCGCCCGGGAGGTCGCTCGGGTGGGGGGTTCGGGTGGTCCGGCCACCACAGCCGAACGGCGAAACTCGCGAAGATCAGTGCGAACGGAAAGAAGAGGAAACTGCTCCCCCGGTCGAAAAGTTCGCCGCCCTTGGGGATGACGCGTGCCGCCATGGTAACCGGGATGGCGCCGCACAACAGCAGAGCCAGCAATCGGGGATTCCATCGCAAGATGTGGCGATCACCTCGGCGCCACCAGTACAAGGCGAGCACCCCCAGAGCCGTCACCACCAACACCACCGCTGCGGCGTAGTACAGAAGCAGCAGAGTGTCCCTGAGCGGTGTGGGCGTTCCCGCCGAGTCCTTGAAGGCCTCCCGTTTCTCACCTTTCTCGGCCGAAGCGGTCACGTCGTGGATGATGGGACCGAAGTATTCCTCGAGAAGCGCCCGTTGCACGATCATCCAGGCCACCGTTGTCGCTATCGCGGCCAGCGCTCCGTAGGTGACGCGCAGCCTGGCGGGACCCCGTTGGAACAGCATCCACAGCAGCAGGAACACCGCGGTCAAGAAGCTGGTCACGTGATGCGACATCGCGGTGCCGAGAAGGCAGACGGTCGCGCCGAACAACAGCGGCAGCGGATCGTCGGACCAGCGCGAGCGGGCGATGAGACTGACCGCCGACAGCGCCAACGGAATTGACAGCGTCTGATAGGAGAACTGGGAGTTGAAGAAGATGAACTGCGGCCCCAGCGCGTAGACGGCGACGGCCAGTCCGCCGGCCCGCATGTTGCCGGTCAACTGCTCGACTGCATCGCACAACACGGTGACCAGCACGATGCGGCACAAGATGACGACGATCACAGCCGACGCCATCGTGGGGATACCGGTCTGGTGCACCAAGACGGTGATCGTTTCGATACCCGGGTAGCGCGGGCTCACCTGCAGCAGCGGGTTTGCCTCGAAGAGTCGGTGCGAGGACAGAATGTCGCCGAGCGTGCGCATGTGGAGTTGTTCGTCGAAGCCGGTGAACAGGAGCGGATTGGTGGCACGCCAGATCAACGTGGGCGTCAGACCGAGGCACAGCACCGCGGCGTTGCGCGCAGCCCGGCTGAGTTGCGGCCTGATGAGAACCCAGAGCGCGCTTCCGTACGCGGTCGCAAGGGCGGCAAAGCCGAACAAAGCGGCCTCATAGCCGTGACTGCGCCGCGCGAGGGTCACGGCAATGACCTGCAAGCCAAGCGCACACACTTGCCAGGCGAGCAGGATCACTCGGTAATCATGACCGCTGACAGCAGCGTGGGTACGAGCGGCGCGCACCGCCGGATCGCCCGGTTCGGCCCCAACACCGCCCCGGATCAGCTTCACTCGTCCTGGGGGGTCTCGAGCGGCGGGTCCGCTTTCGGTCGACGGCGCCGAACCCTCAGCAGGATGAGGGCGGCGCCGACGACGGCGGCGGCCACGACACCGGCGGCGATTTTCCAGACCATCCCGAAGCCGCTCGAGGGGCCGGTCGCCGGCTCCGTCTCCGAGGGAAGCTCGCTCTGCGGAATGGGGATGGCGACCGGCGGCTGGCCCTGGAGGGAGATGATCGCCCGGCCGTTCAGCCCCGGCCATCGGTCCGGGTCGCTGGACAGCCACCGCAACAGTTCGTCGAGTTGCGCGGCCGAACCGTTCGACGTAGCGATCAGCACCGAACGTTGTCCGTCGAACACGGTCTGCAGCGAGCCGACCTTCATCGCGGGCTCGAGCGTCAGCTTGACGGACTTGCCGTCGGGATCGATCCCTGCGACGGTGATATGCCCGTTGTCGGCGGTGATCGGCAGTCCGATCGATTTCTGCGTCCAATTGTCCGCTTCGATGAGAATCGCCGGGTCTTTGCTGCTGACCGCCTGCTGGAGGCTGGTCACCTGGGTCATGACGGGCACCGAACTGAAGCGTTGTAGTCCCGCGATGATCTGTGCCGCGCGCATGGTGTCGGGCAAGGCGTTAGCACCGATGCCGATCAGTACCTTCGGCATCAAGGCCTGCGGCAGCGAGGTGAACCCCGCCGGCAGAGGCGGTTTGGAGATGCCGCCGACCTGAACTTCGGTGCTGCCGTCGATCCTGAGGTTGAGGGGCAGGTAAGCACCGCAGTATCCCGCGTTACCGGTAGTGGTGACAGACACGGTGAGCGTGGTGCTGCGTTTCAACAGACGGTCTGGAATATCCACCCAGTGGTCGATGGTTGCGTTGGCCTCACCCGGCCAGCGACCGAGCGTCTCCCCGCCGGCTTCGGCGGTGACTTGGGCGCCGAAGTCAGGCGCGGGGGGTGTGTACGAGCCGATGAGGTGTACCCGGACCCCCTGCAGCGGGTGGCCGAATTTCGTCTGCTCCAAATCGATTCCCACCTCGGGCCACAGACCAATCGAGGTGAACTCGCCCATACCCAATTCTTTGAGGGTGGTGTGGTCGCCGACGATCTTCTGCCTGGTTTCCAGCGGTCCGGCCACCGCCTTGGGGGTCTGTGCGAGATTGAGTGAGTCATCGGTCAGCAACCGCGTCTGGTTCTTGAGCTCATCGGCGGGCCCCGAGATCAGCAATGCTGGAACCCCCATGTTGCCCTGGAGTGAAAGTCCTTTGTCAGGACCCTCTTTGATGACTATCTGCCGTTCCAGGGGCGCCGCCGGCGGCAGGGCGGTCGCGCCGTCGCCAAGCGGTATGACGGCGTACGTCCTTCTCGATCCGCCGTACTTGGCCTGCACCGCTGCGATCAGTTGCACTGCTGCGTCGGATTCCGCGGTTGACGGCTTCGGGGGAAGGGCGACCGTCAGCTTGCGCAGTACCGGCGGCATGAATGCGGCGACCGACGTCGGTGCGGTTTCCCGCCCGGCGAATTTGACTGAACCGTCTAGGATCTGGACCGGGTTAAGCGCATCGAAACAGTATCCGTCAACCGGGATGATGGTTGACGTCAACGTGAGACCCACGAAGTTACCGAAGACCTGGGTACCGACGAGGGGGATGTTCACCGGGCCCACATCTGAGGGGCCCACCCCGATCCGGCTGATGAATCTGTCGTCCTGAGTGACGGTGATACTGCCGAATCGAGCCGGGGTCGGGAGCTTGAGAGTCGCCGTCAGAGCCACGGGCACCAATCCGACCGGGACCGGAAACGACACCGACGCGGTGGTGGTCTGTCGATCCCCCTTGAAAGTAACCATTGTTGAAGAGCCCAGGTCGGCCAGTGAAATGGTCGGAGAGTCAAGAAGAGCGCCGCCATTGGTGGGCTCAGCGCCTGCATAGGGCACCATCCAGCCAAGCATTACGATGCTCCCGGCAAGTGCTGCAAGGCGGCGCAGCAGGTTCCATTCCACGCGACAATCGTAGGCAATCGACCTCTGCAGCATCCGCGAACAAGAATCTCGACTCCACGCGCCGCTTGGCGGCGACTGCCCCTGGTAAGTCAGTGTTCGGAGTCCACTCGGAAACCGCGGATGAGAATTCCCTGGGCGCTAGTATCTGGGCGTGCCGAACCAAGCGGAGAGTGATCACGGGGCCCGAGAGGCTGTTGTCGGCGACCCGGATTCCGAGAGCGGCGGGAACGGTTCGGACAGCGTCGGTGCGGCGAGGGAAAGACAGCTTCGCCTGGTATTCACGTTTCCGATACTTCTGGGCCTGTTCGTCGTCGGCGTGAACCTCTTGGTGATAATACGGCTCTGGCGAACGGTCTATTTCAGTAGTTTCGGGCTCTTGTTTCGGGCTAATTTACCGAATACCGCCTGCATTACGGCAATCACGATAAGTCTAGTCACCGGATTGGCTCTCATCGGGTATGCGATCGCTCTGCGGCAACTCGAAGGATACGGGCGGGAAAGCGAAGCCACGCCGGAACGAACAGCAAATCAGGAATCGCATCGAGCATCGTATGCGAAGGGTAAGTCCCCTGGGGTGGTGGGGTTTGGGGCCTGAGGTCGACCGCGTCCGGGCAGTCCCGGGTGTGTCGTTGAGGGCTTCGGGGTGGGCCATCGCGTAGTGGTCAGTGAGTTACCGACCAAAGTGACTCAAGCAAAGGACACACCACGCGATGACCCATGACCATTCTGCCCTGCTCGCCCAGCTCGACGCCCTGAAGTCTGCCGATGCCGGTGCGGTGTTCGCCGAGTTGATCCGCGCCGGGCTGCAGGCGCTGATCGAGGCCGAGGCCACCGAGAAGATCGGCGCCGGCCGCTACGAGCGCACCGAGGACCGCGGTACCCATCGCAATGGGCACCGGCCCAAGACGGTGTCGAGCACCTCCGGTGATATCGAGGTCAAGATCCCCAAGCTGCGGGTGGGGTCGTTCTTCCCGTCGCTGCTCGAACGGCGTCGGC
Organism: Mycobacterium sp.; assembly: GCA_020438865.1. Lineage (GTDB taxonomy): Bacteria > Actinomycetota > Actinomycetes > Mycobacteriales > Mycobacteriaceae > Mycobacterium. The sequence goes on along the minus strand of JAGQTU010000042.1, from coordinate 6,360 downwards.
GGATCGACAAGGCGTTGCACGCGGTGATCATGGAGGCCTACGTGCACGGGGTCTCTACCCGCAGCGTCGATGACCTGGTGGCCGCCTTGGGCGTGGATTCGGGGATCTCCAAGTCCGAGGTCTCCCGGATCTGTGGGGGCCTGGACCGCGAGATCGAGGCATTTCGCACCCGGACGTTGACCCACACCCAGTTCCCGTACGTGTTCTGCGACGCCACCTTCTGCAAGGTCCGCGTCGGGGCTCATGTGGTCTCTCAGGCCCTGGTCGTGGCCACCGGGGTGTCCATCGAGGGCACCCGGGAGGTGCTGGGCACCGCGGTCGGAGACAGCGAATCCTACGAGTTCTGGCGCGAATTCCTGACCAGCCTCAAGGCCCGAGGTCTGGCTGGGGTGCACCTGGTCATCTCCGATGCCCACGCCGGACTTAAAGCCGCCGTCGCCCAACAATTCTCGGGGTCGTCCTGGCAACGCTGCCGGGTGCATTTCATGCGCAACCTGCACGGCGCGGTCAGTGCCAAGCACGCCCCGGCGGTGACCGCGGCAGTCAAGACGGTCTTCGCCCACACCGACCCCGCCGAAGTCGCCACCCAATGGGACACCGTCGCCGACTCCCTGGCGGCGAGTTTCCCCAAGGTGGCCGCCATGATGAACGAGGCCAAAGCCGACGTTCTGGCCTTCACCGCGTTCCCGCGGGCGCACTGGCAGAAGATCTGGTCGAACAACCCGATCGAACGGCTCAACAAAGAGATCAAACGCCGCGCTGACGTCGTGGAGATCTTCCCGAACCCGGCCGCTTTCCTCCGGCTGGCCACTGCCGTGGTCATCGAGGCCCACGACGAATGGCAGGTCACCCGCCGCTACCTGTCTGAGATCTCCATGGCCGAGCTCCGCAAAGTCATCGCCGCCAAACAGGCCGCCGACAAACCCCTCGCCGAACAACGCCAAATCGCCTAGGATTCAGCATGACTCGTTGATCACCACGCGTGAACACACGCCGATCCGAAGTCCACCACCCCACGGGGCACTGTCTATGCGAAATGGATGGTAGTACCTGTTCTTGTTGCAATGCCGGCTCTCGCACTGGCGGTGTGGGCCGCCGTAATTGTCCAACCGATAACGGCAAAACCCTGCATAGAGATTTATCAGGAAGCCCTGAAAATCAAGAAGGACAATCCCAGTTTCCAAATGATCTGGAACGACCGCGATCAGCTGCGGTGCTCGATCAACCAGGTTCTGGAGCAACAGACGGACTCGAACCGACCACAGTGAGCGCCGGCCGACTCTGCCTGGGAGTGTGGATTGTTGCGCTGAGTCCGAGGTGGTCCGAGCCGGGTATGCGCACCGTCTGAACATCGGTCGTCGAGCCGTTGAGAGTCAGGATGCGGTCGATTCCGAGCAGCGGTGGCACCACGCTGTCGGCGGGAAAGGTTGGAGTCAGCCCGGCGCCCGACTGCTCGGCTGCATCGCGAAAGCCGTCGTGGAGGAGCCGCCGAAACGGCTGCAGGTCATACGTCGCGTTGAAGTCTCCGGCGACGATTGCCGATCGCTCGCCTGCACCGGTTGCCACCTGGCGCAACGTGTCAGGGAGCGTGGTGATCTCTCGGACCCAGTCATCGATAGGTTGCGGCCAGGGGCCGGCCAGGTGTGTGACCACCACGACGGCGTCGTCGGCCGCCCCCGGAACACGGATGTTTGCGCTCAGCATGCCCAGTCGGTAGCCGGGGATTAGGCGCGAACCCACGATCGGGTAGCGGCTCCAGATGCCGACCCCGGCGGCAAAGGGTCGCGCATCGAGTGCCTTATACGGGAACGCCGTGTCGATGCCGTCCTCCGCCAGAGTGTCGGCAAGTTGCGGCGTGAGTTCCTGGACGAGCAGGAGGTCGGTTCGGTCGCGGGCGATGGCCATCAAAGGTTTCGGATCCACGGCCCCTTCGCTGAGGTTCGCGGTGAGCAGGCGCACCGGGACCGTGTTCGCCGGCACCTCGTTCGAGCCGACGAACAGCGGGATCTGCACGCCTGCAGCGGCCGCGGTAAGCAACAGAGCGACCGCGCCGATGTACCGCCGGTGGGTGAACAGCAGCAGGAGTGCGGCCACGGCCGCGCCGATCAACAGGTAGGGAAACCATGCGGCCAGTGCCAGGACGAGATGATTCGTCACCGGGACGAAACGCGCCGTCAGTGCTGCGGTGGCGGTGACGAAGGGGACCCCGGCGGCCGCGTATCGCACGGCGCGGCGGAATCGGGAACGCCCGCGCGGTGAGTCGGCCTCGGTCGGTGCTGGCATCGCCAGCGAACCTATCCAGTCCGGGGCATGCTCTCCAAGTCGAGCCGCTTGATGCGACGAACCCCGTGCCGCACTTCGTCTGTCATCCAGCCGGGGCGTTGCGGGCCGGCCGCACTGCTCAGGTGACGACGCTTGGCGAGCGTGCGTATCCGCCGGGCATAGGCGCGATCCTGAAGGATCGTCCATAGCACCCGGAACCCGTCCCGGAAGGTGTTGAGATTCGTGTGGCCGTGATATCGACCATGCTCGAAGCTCGGTACCTCGGTGATGGCGGCGTCGGATAGTGCGAAGCGGCCGATGATCAGCGCCTCGATTTCGAAACCGTCGCCGCGCACCATCTCTGCATCATTGGCCTCGGTGTCAGGCAGATCCAGCATGTACAGCTGGTCGGCCCAGAAAGCGTTGTAGCCATAGCAGAGGTCCGAAAAGCGCCTCTTGGTGAGCACACTGGCCAGCAGATTCAAACCGAAGTTACCCGACGTGCGAAGCAGGGTGATGTCATCGCTACCGCCGCCGCGGCAGAACCGGCTCCCCTTCGCCAAGTCGGCTCCGTCAGTCAGGGCCTTGATGAACCGCGGGATCTCGTGGGGATCGGCTGAACCATCGATATCGAACATCACGATGGCGTCGCCGGTGACCTCGGCGAACCCGCACGCCATTGCGTTTCCCTTGCCCTTGCGGGTCTGGAATACGACCTTCGCCGTCGGCAGCGCTTGGCGAGCCGCCTCGGCGGATTCGTGGTCGTCCACACTGACCACGACGATGACCTCGTGATAGTCCTTGAGGTAGGGCAGGATCTCGCGGATGTTGGGGGACTCATTCTTGGCCGGCACCACCACGCTGACCCGGGGATCTTTCGGCCGGCGCACACCCTTGGGGCGGCGGCGGTCGATGATCGGGTTGCCGTCCGCACCGATCAACGGTTGGCCATCGGGGCCGAGAACGTATCGGACCGCGTCGGCACCTTCGGCGCCCGCCGTCTGCTCCGTCTCGCCCGGTCCGTGAGCCAAGTCACTCATCCCCGACGCTCCTTTTTGAACGATGGGCAATCTAGGCCGAAATGCATTCAATGCTGGTTAAAAACGGACCGACAGTACCGCACTTGGGACGGATCTGTACCGAGCTTCGTCGGTTACGGTACGCGGAATTGCGGGGGCCCAGAGGACGGTGGAAACGTGCCAACCAACCGAGGCGGAGACATCGCGGGCCCTCGGTCCCGGTGGCAGGCCATGGTTGAGGTGCTCCCTCGATTCGACCGGTCCCGCGCTGCGAGTACGGCCCCGATGCTGAGGGTGACCATGATGGCCTGGCCGCCAACGCGGAGCGGTTCGGCGGCGTGGCGATGATTTTCTCTGCGACCCGGGTGACCTGATCCATGCTGGGCATACCGGGCAGGAGGGACGAGAATCTCGTCACGTCCGATGCGCCCAACGGTGTCCCCGTCGGGAACACGGTGGCCGATGCGGGATGCCAGGCGGTGATCTCGACGATCTGGCCGATGGTGACCTCGATACTGCGGTCGTCGCGGCGCAGACAGCCCACGGCGAGATCACCCCAGATTCGGTGGCCGTCGGCGTGGATGAATTGTTTGACCATCCGGTAGGAGTCGATTAGGCCCGCCACCAGTTCAGCCACCTTGTCCAGGTCGGCCTCCAGGGTTGGCCGCAGTGGCATTCAAGGAGCGAATAGGCGTTCGCTGTCCGTCCCGAATGCGTCGCAGGCACGGCCCAGCAGACCGCTGTTGCATAGCGGCTGCCCACTAGGGTGTGCGCGGCGGTGTGCATCGCCGAGGGCGGGGGGCGGCGGCCGGGTCATCGCGCTGCGGGTCCACCGCCGGCACCAGATCCGACCCGACCGAAGAAGAAGCCCGCGGTGATCAGCACCTGCGAGGCGGCGTACACCCACCAGATCGGCACCTCGAGCGCATGGGACTGCAACACGAACTGGCCGGTGCCGATCATGCCGTCCGACACCGCGAAGCACACCGCACCCAGGGCCGTCCACGGCGTGGGCAGCCGGGCCAGCAGCGCCGCACACACCATCGCGCCAAGCACGGCCATGTACACCGTCACCGGGATGACCAGCCCCTGGTCCAGCAGCCGCGGCCAGAACCACACCAGCATGCCCACCACGGCGGCGACCACCACCGTTGCGCCCGCCAAGCGCGGGCCACTGCGCCCCCGCAGGGGCAGCAGCGCACCCAGGTAGCACAGGTGGGCCACCAGGAAGGCGCCGAGGCCGAGCACGAAAGACGGCTTCCACCACGGCATCGCCAGGAAGAAGTCACCGGCCGCCGACAACAGCAGGGCGGGCACCAGCCACCGGCGCTCGCGGCGGATCGGATGGCACCAGGCCGCGACGGCCAGCAGCACCGCCATCGCGGCCTTGGCCGCGGGCTGGCCGGGGAACCGCCCGGTCAACTCCGCACCGGACGGCGACTGCAGCGCGACGACCAACAGGAAGATGCCGTAGCCCAGGGCGGCCAGCGCCCCGGCCGCCCACCAGCCTGTCACCGCCCGTCCGTACCGTGGGCTCATGCCCGGTTCGGCCGACAAGCCCGCGATCGACGCCATCCTGCAGAAGGTACTGGACGCGGTGCCCTTCCGGTTGACGGTGGACGGCGGAATCGAGCAGGCCCGCCGCCGGCTGCGCGACCTGCCCCGCCGGCCCGTGCACCCCGACCTGCGGGTGGAGAACTGCGAGATCGACGGCCCGCGGGGCGCGATCCCGATCCGGGTGTACTGGCCGGAAAACGCCCCGGGGGCGGCGGCGCCTCCGGAGTCGAATCCCGAGTCGGCCCCTCCGGTCACCATGTATTTCCACGGCGGTGGCTTCGCCGTCGGCGACCTCGACACCCATGACGGCACCGCCCGCCAGCACGCCGCCGCCGCCGGCACCGTGGTGGTGTCGGTCGACTACCGGCTGGCCCCCGAACACCCCTATCCAGCCGCCGTCGACGACGTCTGGGCGGCGACCCGGTGGGTGGCCGACAACGCCGGGCGGTTCGGCGCCGACGGCTCCCGGCTCGCGGTTGCCGGTGATTCGGCGGGCGGAACGCTGTCGGCCGTGGTCGCTCAACTCGCGCGCAACAACGGCGGGCCCGCCGTGGCATTCCAGTTGCTCTGGTACCCGTCGACGATGTGGGACACCTCGCTGCCGTCCTTCGCCGAGAACGCCGAGGCGCCGGTGCTGGACAACGCCGCGATCAAGGCCTTCACCCGCTGGTACGCCGGCGAGGTCGACCTGACCGATCCCCCGCCGGGGCTGGCCCCGGGCCGGGCGGCCGACCTGTCCGGGCTGCCGCCGGCCTACATCGCCGTCGCCGGCCACGACCCGCTACGCGACGACGGCGCCCGTTACGCCGAACTGCTGTCCGCCGCCGGCGTGCCGGTCGAACTGCACAACGCCGAGACGCTGGTGCACGGCTACCTCGGCTACGCCGGTGTCGTGCCCGCCGCCACCGAGGCCACCGAGCGCGGTCTGCGCGCCCTGCGCGCCGCATTGCACGACGGGTAGCCGGAACCTCTTGCCATCCGGTGGCGTCGGAGGCGACGCTGGGATAGCGGCCCCGCCGTGGAGAGACGTAGCGAGAGGACCACGATGAAGCCCGACTACGAAACGCTGATCGTCGGCGCCGGGTTCTCCGGGATCGGCGCGGCCATCAACCTCGACAAGGCCGGGCTGGGCGACTACCAGATCATCGAGGCCGGCGACGGCGTCGGCGGCACCTGGTACTGGAACACCTATCCCGGCATCGCCGTGGACATCCCGTCGTTCTCCTATCAGTTCTCCTTCGAGAAGAGCCCGGACTGGACGCGCACCTACGCGCCGGGCCGCGAGCTGCGGGCGTACGCCGAACACTGCGTCGACAAGTACGGCCTGCGCCCGAGAATCCGGTTCGGCACCAAGGTCCTCGGCGCGAGATTCGACGACGATGACAACCTCTGGCGCCTCGAACTCGACAGCGGCGCGGAGATCACCGGGCGGTTTCTGATCAACGCCAGCGGCGTGCTGATCACGCCGAACCTTCCCGACATCGACGGCGTCGACTCGTTCGCCGGGCTGACCATGCACACC
>JAGQTU010000041.1 GCA_020438865.1 Mycobacterium sp. | reverse complement strand
CACACCCAATGGATCCCACCACCCCACCTCCCCCTCCCAGTGGGCACCAACACCTACCACCACCCGGAACGGCTACTCGAGATCTAGTTCGCGGGAACGCCTTTGGCCCGCCGGATCGAAGTAGAACTCCGAGCAGCCGGCGGAAACTTCAGCCGTCCAGTCTCGGCCAGCAGCGCCGAGGCGGCCAGCCAGACGTCCTCGCACCAGGTTCCGGTGGGCGTCAGGACGCCCTCGTAGCCGAGCCAGTCGGCCGCGCGGGCCCCCTTCGGCCGGATAGCCCCGGCTCGGGCCCCGGTAACCCTCGGGGCCCGCGGGATGCGCCCACGATTGAGCGGCTGTCGCCGTTGGTGGGCAGGCACAGTGGGCTACCGGCTTGATTCGGCTGAAGCAAACGGCCGGTCAGCGCCAGCCGTCGGCGGCCTTGGCGGCGGCCATCAGCGCATCACACAGTTCATGCAGCTCAGCGGTGTCGGCACCCTCGCGGACCGCGGTCGCGACGTCTTCGGCGGCGCAGCGCACCTGATACACCCGATCGGAGAGTTCGGCCGCCTCGTCCGGGGACAGCACCACCGCATCCGGCGCCAGCGCGGTGCCCTTGACCAGGGCGCGCTGCTCGTAGGCCCGCTGCCGGCACGACTGCCTGCAGTATTGCCTGCGCCGGCCCATCCCGGCGTCGGCCACCTCGCGTCCGCACCAGCGACAGGGCTGCGGACGGGAACGACGCGTCACGCCTGAGACTGTAGACGGCCCGGCGCCCTCGGCCCGGTATCATGGGTGGTCGAGTCGGGAACCGCGGACGCCGGTCTTGCGTTGGATATCCGGACATACGCGTACTGAGGAGAGTTGACGATGGCCGATCGTGTCTTGAGAGGCAGCCGGCTCGGAGCCGTGAGCTACGAGACGGACCGCAACCATGACCTGGCGCCTCGTCAGGTCGCCCGGTACCGCACCGAGAACGGCGAGGAGTTCGACGTCCCATTCGCCGACGACGCCGAGATCCCCGGCACCTGGCTGTGCCGCAACGGCCTGGAAGGCACCCTGATCGAGGGTGACCTGCCCGAGCCGAAGAAGGTCAAGCCGCCGCGCACGCACTGGGACATGCTGCTGGAGCGGCGGTCGGTCGAGGAGCTCGACGAGCTGCTCAAGGAACGCCTCGACATCATCAAGACGAAGCGTCGCGGTAGCTGACGCGCGCCGCTACAGCGACGCGCCGCGGGCCCGGTCCAGGCGCCCGGCGATCCCCCAGTGGGCGACCTTCACCATCGCCTCGCGGATGTTCGAGCCGCTCATCTTCGACACCCCGAGTTCACGCTCGCTGAACGTGATCGGCACCTCGACCACGGAGAACCCGTTGTTGATGGTGCGCCAGGTCAGATCGATCTGAAAGCAGTAGCCCTTCGAGTCGACCGCGGACAGGTCGATCTTCTCGAGCACCTCGCGGCGATAGGCGCGATAACCGGCCGTGATGTCGTGGATGCCCACCCCGAGCAGCACGCGGGAATAGGTGTTCGCGGTCTTGGACAGCACCAGCCGGCGCCACGGCCAGTTGCGGACCGTGCCGCCCTCGACGTAGCGGGAACCGATCGCCAGGTCGGCGCCCTTGTCGATGGCGTCCAGGAGCCGATAGAGCTGCTCCGGCGCGTGGCTGCCGTCGGCGTCCATCTCCACCAGCACGCTGTACTGGCGGCCCAGTCCCCAGGCGAAACCGGCCAGGTAGGCCGCGCCGAGGCCGTCCTTCGCGTCGCGGTGCATGACGTGCACCCGGTCCGGGTCGGCCAGCGCGAGCTCGTCGGCGAGCCGGCCGGTTCCGTCCGGGCTGCCGTCGTCGACGACCAGGATGTGGACGTCGGGCAGCGCCTTGTGCAACCGGCCCATGATCAACGGCAGGTTCTCCAGCTCGTTGAAGGTGGGGATGATCACCAGGGTGCGTTCACTCGGCCGCGGGGCGTCCTTCTTGCCCTGGTCGGTCATGATGCTCCTTCGTCGTGCACCTCGGCCCGGGCCGAGGTGGGGCCGCCGCGTTCGGGCGGGGACTCGGTCCGGTGCCGCCTGCGGCGCAGCGGACGCATGAACCATCCATTGTGCAGCATCGCGGCCACCAGAACCGCAACGGCGGCGCTGACCAGCGCCCATTGCACGGCGGACCCCCAGCGGGTGGCCGGTGTCTGAGCGGTCTTCAGCCGCACCTGGGCATCGAGGTAGGCGGGGGTGAAGAACTGGGTCCGGCTGATCTCGTGGCCGTCGGGTGCGATCACGGCACTGATCCCGGTGGTGCCCGCCACGACGAGGTAGCGGTCGTGTTCGACGGCGCGGACCTTCGCGAAGGCCAGCTGCTGTTCGCTCATGTTCTGGTCGAAGGTGGCGTTGTTGGTGGGTACCGCCAGCACCTGCGCGCCGTTGCGGACTGACTCGCGCAACGCGCGGTCGAAGATGACCTCCCAGCAGGTCGCCACCCCGATCGGCACCCCGGCGGCATGCACGACGCCGCTTCCGCCGCCGGGAACGAAGTAGCCGGCCCGGTCGGCGTAGGACGACAGGTGGCGGAAGAAGCTCCGCCACGGCAGGTACTCGCCGAACGGCTGGACGATCTGCTTGTCATGGCGTTCACCGGGCCCGCTGACCGGGTCCCACACCACAACGCTGTTCGAGGCGGTCGGGTTGTCCGGCGTCCAGTCCGGCCGGGCGATGACGGCACCGACCAGGATCGGCGCACCGACCGCCCGGGCGGCGACGGCGATCTGCTGCGCGGCGTCGGCGTTGGTCATCGGGTCGATGTCCGAGGAGTTCTCCGGCCAGATGACGAACTGCGGCTGCTGCGCCCGGCCGGCGCGGACGTCGTCGGCGAGTTGGACGGTTTCCTGGACGTGGTTGTCCAGCACCGCGCGGCGCTGGCTGTTGAACTCCAGGCCCAGCCGGGGCACGTTGCCCTGAACCGCCGCCACCGTGATGGTCGGCTCGTTGCCTGCTCCGATACCGGCCTGCCGCACCCGCGGCGCGACCATCGCGGTGCTGAGCAGGACGGCGAAGATGCAGATGCCCGGCAACACCACTGCGGGCAGTCCCGGGTGGCCGGCGGCCTTGTCGGCACCGCTGTGCCGGTACCACCTAACGATCTCCAGGGCCAGCGCGCACAGCGACGTGCCGAGCAGCGCGATTGCGAACGACAGCAACGGCACCCCGCCGAGCTGGGCCAGCGACAGGAACGGCCCGTTCGCCTGACCGAAACCGACGACGCCCCAAGGGAATCCACCGAACGGAACGCTCGACTTCAGCCACTCCTGCAGCGACCACACCAGCGCGAACCACAGCGGCCAGCCCGGCAACCGCCGGACCGCGACCGCGAACAGTCCGAACAGCGCCGGAAACAGCGCCTCCATGGCCGACAGCGCCAGCCACGGCACCGGGCCGACCAGGCCGCTGATCCACGGCAGTAGCGGAATGTAGAAGGCCAGCCCGAACAGCAGGCCGTAGCCGAAGCCACCGGCCGGCGTGGTCCGCGGCTCCAGCAGGACCCAACTGAGCAGGCCGAGCGCCGGCACCGCCGACCACCACCAGCCGATCGGGGGGAAGCTGATGCACAGCAACAGTCCGGCGAACACCGCGACGCCCAACCGCACCAACCGCGGCGGCAGGGCCGCGCCGAACCCGCGGAGCAGCCGGGCGACGCGGGAAGGCGACGCGGGCGTATCCGGGTCGACCGCTCCGGTGGCCTCAGTGGTCTCAGCCATACAGCACCACACCCCGGTGCACGGTCTGCCTGCAGCGCGGCAGCGGATCGGACGGGTCCAGCCGCGGCAGGGCGGGCACCCGCGAGCGCGGATCGGTGGACCAGCGCGCCACACCGTCCGCGGGTGCCGCGACGTCTAGGTCGTCGGTCTCCCACACCGCGTAGGACGCCGGCGCCCCCGCAACCAGGGTGCCGGTGGCGCCGTCGCGGACACCGCCGGCCCGCCACCCGCCGCGGGTCGCGGCGGCGAAGGCAGCGCGCATGGAGATGGCGCTGCCGGGGGTGCGATGGTGCCCCGCGGCGCGCACGGTGGCCCAGGGATCCAGGGCGGTCACCGGAGCGTCGGAGCCGAAGGCCAGGGGCACGCCTGCCGATGCTAACAGCGCAAACGGGTTGAGCCGGGCGGCTCGGTCGACACCGAGGCGCCGCGCGTACATGCCGTCGGCACCGCCCCACAACGCGTCGAAGTTCGGCTGCATGCTGGCCACGATCCCCCACGCCCCCAACTTGGCCGCCTGCTCCGCCGACACCATCTCCAGGTGCTCGAGCCGGTGCCCGCACCGGGCCACCGATGGGGCGCCGAACCGCTCCACGACGGCCGCCAACGCGTCGACCACCGCCGCGGCCGCGGCATCGCCGATGACGTGGAATCCCGCGGTGACGCCCGCCTCGGTGCAGGCCGACAGGTGTTCGGCGATCACCGCGGGGTCCAGGTAGCAGTTGCCGGTCGAATCCGTGGTGTCGGCGTAGGGTCGGCACAACCAGGCGGTGTGCGATCCCAGCGCGCCGTCGACGAACAGGTCCCCGGCCAGCCCGGCGGCCCCGGTGGCGTCGATCAGCGCGCGGGCCTGGGCGGCCGTGGACACCGCCTCACCCCAGTACCCGACCACCTCGACGCCGTGTTCGGTGCCGCGCAGCTCCTGCCAGTCCTCGGCCCCGCCGATCTGCGGGCCTGCGCACTCGTGGACGGCGACGATCCCGGCTGCTGCGGCGGCGTCGAGGGCAGCGCGGCGGGCGTCGTCGCGCTGCCGCCAGCTCAGCAACCGGCGGGCCTCGGCGCGGACCAGGTGGTGCGCGTCGGCGGACAGCGGGCGTTGCGGGTGGAATCCGGCGACCGCGGCCAGCCCGGCGACCAGGTCCCGTAGCGCACTCGAGGCCACGGCCGAGTGCACGTCGACCCGGGCCAGGTAGGCCGGTGCGGTGCCGACGACCGCGTCGATCTCGGCGGTGCTGGGCGCCGGCTCACCCGCCCAAGTGGTGTCGTCCCAGCCGTGTCCCCAGACCGGCTGCCCGGGGTGCCGGGCCACATAATCGGCGAGCAGTGCCACGCAGTGCCGCCGCGAGGTGGCCGAACTCAGGTCCAGCCCGGTGCGCAGCAGCCCGGTGGCGGTCAGGTGGATGTGGCTGTCGACGAACGCCGGGGCGACGAAACAACCCTCGAGGTCGACGGTCCGGGCACCGGGAAACTGGGCCCGCCCGACGTCGTCACTGCCGAGCCAGGCCACCAGACCGTCGCGCACCGCCATGGCGGTGGCGTCGGGATGGGACGGGCTGTGCACACGCCCGTTCAACAGCAGAGTCGTCACGACGGTTCAGTCTGCCGGGCCGCGATGTGCGCAGGTGCGCGGGTCAGGCGTCGACGCGCCGGACGATGCCGGCCTGGTGCACGGGTGCGAAGACCTGCTCGTCGATGACTTCGCCGTCGATGTAGTCGCCGCGGCCGGGGTAGCGGCCGGGCTCGGTCAGGTTGGTGAGGTTGACCACGCTGACCCGTCGGGCGATGCCCCGGGTCAGCAGCATCCCGGCCAGCGGGCGCACCGCGCTGCGGGTCGGCGGTGTGAGCATCAGCGTTCCCAGGGCGGTGGTGACCAGCCCGGGGACGAAGACCAGCACGGTGCCGAGCGCGACGAGCGCGCCGTCGGCAGCCGGGTTTCCGGGTGGGCCCTGCGGGTTGCCACGGGTGCGGCGCAGCCGCGACAGCTGGCGCTTGACCTGGGAGCCGGCCAGCACGACGCCCACGGCGGAGGTCGCGAGCAGCACCAGCAGGGTCCAGCCAAGCCCGATGGACCAGGCCAGCGCGGCCAGGACCGCGAGCTCGACCAGCGCGTAGACGAGGAACGTCCGCATCACCATGTCCTCTTCAACGAGCCGGTGCACGCCGGGGTTCCGGGCGGCCCTGAGGGAAGCCTGTGAGTTCTATGGTGCGGTGATTTCTAAACCGACGTGCACCTTGTCGATACCCCCGCGGATCAACGAGTGGGGGTAGAACCACCAGGCGTGGTTCCAGTACCGCCGCAGCACCTTGTTGTAGACGGCGTGGGTCTCCGACTTGGGCAGCACCCGGGCCACCGCCTCCACCGCCTCGCCCTTGGGCTTTCCGAGCACACCGCAGGGTGCGATGGTGACTCGCGGGGTGTTGCGGATGCGCTTGACCTTCCAGGACCCGTCGTCGGTGATGACCAGCAGCTTGTCCCCGTCCGGCACCCCCCAGATGGCGGTGGGCTTGGGCCTGCCGTCCTTGGTGAACGTGGTCAGCAGCAGGTACTTGGCCTGGGCCACCTCGGCGAATGTCGCGGCCACGTCAGGCGGCCCGCAGTTCCAGGCCGACATTGCGTTTGGCCCCGCCGCGCAGCTTCGAGAAGAAGTTGAACACCTTTCCCAGCAGCCCATAGCGATTGCCGATCGCGGCGTAGACCGTCCCGATGTGGGCGTCGTCGAGGACGGTGGCCACCGCCTCCACCGGCTCGCCCTTGACCTTGCCGCTGCGGTCGCACTCGGCGATGGTGACGTGCGGAGTGTTGCGGATGCGCTTGACCTTCCACGAGTCCCTGCCGGTGATCACCAGGGCGCGGTCGCCGTCGGCGGCGATCCAGATCGCCGTCGGCTTGGGCCTGCCGTCCTTGGTGAACGTGGTGAGCGAGACGTACTGCGACTTGATCACGTCGCCGAAAGTGGGAGCCATGCACCCAAACCTAGCGAACTATCGTGCTTCAAGATCACCCTCGGTCTCCAGTAGCACCCGGCGCAGCCCGGCCAGCGTGGCGGGGTCGGGCTCCGCCCACATGCCGCGCCCGACGGCCTCGAGCAGCCGTTCGGCCATTCCGTGCAGCGCCCACGGGTTGGACTCGTCGAGGAACTTGCGGTTCTCCGGGTCGAGCACATACTGCTCGGTGAGTTGTTCGTACATCCAGTCGGCCAGCACCCCTGCGGTGGCGTCGTAACCGAACAGGTAGTCCACCGTGGCCGCCATTTCGAAGGCGCCCTTGTAGCCGTGCCTGCGCATCGCCGCCATCCAACGCGGGTTCACCACTCGTGACCGGAACACCCGGGCGGTCTCCTCCGACAGTGTCCTGGTGCGCACCGCTTCCGGGCGGGTGTTGTCGCCGATGTAGGCCACCGGCGCCTGACCGGTCAGCGCCCGAACCGTGGCGACCATGCCGCCGTGGTACTGGAAGTAGTCGTCGGAGTCGGCGATGTCGTGTTCGCGGCAGTCGGTGTTCTTGGCGGCCACCACGATCCGGCGGTACTGCATCGACATGTCGTCGGCGGCGGGTCTGCCGTCCAGTCCGCGGCCGTACGCGAACCCGCCCCAGGCGGTGTACACCTCGGCCAGATCGGCGTCGTCGCGCCAGTTGCGGCTGTCGATCAGCTGCAGCAAACCGGCCCCGTAGGTGCCCGGCTTCGACCCGAAAATCCTTGTGGTGGAGCGCCGTTCGTCACCGTGCTCGGCAAGGTCGGCCTGGGCGTGGGCCCGCACGTAGTTATGCTCGGCGGGCTCGTCCAGCCCGGCCACCAGGCGCACCGCATCGTCGAGCATGGTGACCACGTGCGGGAAGGCGTCCCGGAAGAAGCCCGAGATCCGTACCGTGACATCGATCCGCGGACGACCCAACTCCTCGAGGCCGATCGCCTCCAGGTTCACCACCCGCCGCGACGCGTCATCCCAGACCGGCCGAACACCCAGCAGCGCAAGCACTTCGGCGATGTCGTCACCGGAGGTCCGCATCGCCGAGGTGCCCCACACCGACAAACCGACCGAGCGCGGCCAATCGCCGTGGTCGGCGCGGTAGCGGGTGAGCAGCGAATCCGCCATGGCGACACCGGTTTCCCACGCCAGCCGGGACGGCACCGCCTTGGGGTCCACCGAGTAGAAGTTGCGGCCGGTGGGCAGGACGTTGACCAGTCCGCGCAGCGGCGATCCGGACGGGCCTGCGGCGATGAAGCGGCCCTCCAGCGCGCGCAGCACCTGGTCGATCTCGCGGGCGGTGCCGGCCAGCCGCGGCGCCACCTCGGTGGCCGCGAAGCGCAGGATCCGCGCGACCGCGGGTTCGTCGGTCAGTTCCTCGACCCGTTCGGCGTCCCAGCCGGTGGCCTGCAGCCGCGCCAGCAGGTCGCGGGCCCGCTGCTCGACGTCGTCGACCCGGCCGCGTTCGTCGCTGCCGTCCTCGGCGAGGCCGAGAGCCTGGCGCAGGCCGGGCAGGTGCTGCTCGCCGCCGAACAACTGCCCGGCACGCAGGATCGCCAGCACGAGATCGAGTTCGGCGGTCCCGTCCGGGGCGACGCCGAGCACGTGCAGCCCGTCGCGGATCTGGACGTCCTTGATCTCGCAGAGCCAGCCGTCGACGTGCAGCAGCATGTCGTCGAACGAATCGTCCTCGGGGCGTTCGGCGAGGCCGAGATCGTGATCCATCTTGGCCGCCCGCATCAACGTCCAGATCTGCTGGCGGATCGCGGGCAGTTTGCCGGGGTCCAGCGCCGCGATGTTGGCGTGCTCGTCGAGCAACTGCTCGAGCCGGGCGATGTCGCCGTAGCTCTCCGCCCGGGCCATCGGCGGGATCAGGTGGTCGACCAGGGTGGCGTGCGCCCGCCGTTTGGCCTGGGTGCCCTCCCCCGGGTCGTTCACCAGGAACGGGTAGATCAGCGGCAGGTCGCCCAGCGCGGCGTCGGACCCACACTGCGCGGACATCCCGACCGTCTTGCCGGGCAGCCACTCCAGGTTGCCGTGCTTGCCCAGGTGCACGACGGCGTGCGCGCCGAACTCGTGCCGCAACCACAGGTAGGTGGCCAGGTAGTGATGGCTGGGCGGCAGGTCGGGATCGTGGTAGATCGCCACCGGGTTCTCGCCGAATCCACGCGGCGGCTGCACCAGGATCACCGTGTTGCCGGATCGTATTGCCGCGACGACGATTTCGCCGTCAGGATCGCGGCTGCGGTCGACGAACAGCTCACCGGGCGGCGGGCCCCAGTGGGCGACCATCGCCTCGGCCAGGTCGGCGGGCAGGGTGGCGAACCAGTCCCGGTAGCGGCCCGCCGGGATTCGGATGGGGTTACCGGCCAGCTGACCGTCGGTCAGCCAGTCCGGGTCCTGGCCGCCGCGCTCGATGAGCGCGTGCATCAGCGCGTCGCCATCGGCGGCCGCCAGGCCCGGCACCTCCCCGATGTCGTACCCGGCGCCGTGCAGGGCCCGCAGCAGCGCGAGCGCACTGGCCGGGGTGTCCAAACCGACCGCGTTGCCGATCCGCGAGTGCTTGGTCGGGTAGGCCGAGAACACCAGCGCCAGCCGCTTGTCCGGCGCGGCGACCCGGCGCAGGTTGGCGTGGTTGACCGCCAGGCCGGCCACCCGGGCGCACCGCTCGGGATCGGGAACGTACGAGATCAATCCGTCGGCGTCGATCTCCTTGAACGAGAACGGGACGGTGATGATGCGGCCGTCGAACTCGGGCACCGCCACCTGGGTGGCCACGTCCAGCGGGCTCAGCCCGTCGTCGTTGGCCGCCCACTTCGACCGCGAACTGGTCAGGCACAGCCCCTGCAGGATCGGAACATCGAGGGCGGCAAGGTGTTTGACGTCCCACCCGTCGTCGTCACCGCCCGCGCCGACGGTCGCCGGTGGCGCCCCGCCGGCCGCCAGCACGGTCACCACCATCGCGTCCGCGGTGGCCAGCAGCCCCAGCAGCTCGGGCTCCGGGGTGCGCAGCGACGTGCAGTACACCGGCAGCGACCGGCCACCGGCCCGCTCGATGGCGGCGCACAACGCTTCGACGTAGGCGGTGTTGCCGGCCAGCTGCTGGGCGCGGTAGTAGAGGACGGCAATGGTGGGCCCGGTGCCTGCGGCGATCGCGCGCTCCGGCACCCCCCACGATGCGGTGGCGACGGGCGGGCTGAACCCGAACCCGGTCATCAGCACGGTGTCGCACAGGAACGCGTGCAACTGGCGCAGGTTGCCCACCCCGCCCTGGGCCAGATAGTTGTGCGTCTGCACGGCGATGCCGGCCGGCACCGTGGAACGCTCCATCAGGTCGGCATCGGGTGCCTGTTCACCGCTGATCACCACGGCGGGCACCCCGCTGGCGGCGACTGCGTCGATACCGTCCTGCCAGGCCCGGTAGCCGCCCAGGATCCGGGTCACCACCACCTCGGCGCCGGCGAGCAGTTCGTCGAGCTCACCCTCGATCAGCCGCGACGGATTAGCCCACCGGTACTCCGCACCGCTGGCGCGGGCGGTGATCAGGTCGGTGTCGGAGGTCGAGAGCAGCAGGACGGCGGGCCGGGGCACCCATCATTCGTACCCTAGTGCCGGCCGGTCGGCCGCGGAGGCATCGCCGGGGCGCTCGTCGTCGACGAACGGGCCGATCAGTGCCAGGAAGATCAGCACCACGGCGACCGGGGCCACCAGCGGCAGCCACGACCACCCGGCCGGAACCGTGGTCGCCCCGACCCCCGCCACCGCGAAGCCCACCAGACCCGCCACCGTCGGGCCGGTCATCGTGGTGTGCCGCAACACCAGGTAGGCGGCGGCCGCCACGCCGGACACCGCGGCGAACAGCGGTAGCGGCTCGGCCAGCGCGATCGCGCCCGCCGCGGCCAGCACCGCCGCGGTCGCCGCGACCCGCAGCCGGAGCCCCGCCAGCACGGCAACCCCGGCGAACACCGCCGCGACCAGCCCGGGCCCGCGGGCGTCGACACCGGCCGCGGTGGCCATCAGCAGCCCGAACGCCGCCGAGACGATCCGGTTCACCGCCGCCGCCTGACCGAGCGGCGGCCGTGGTCGGGCACCAGTTGCATGGCCTGGTCGAGCGTGATGTCGCCGGGCCACGACACCACGTCGACACCGATCACACTCATGTCGCGATACATCGCCGAGCGCTGCAGCGCCCACATCCGCTCCAGGATCGGGTCCGGCCCGCCCTCGAACGGCCAGCCCTCGAGGATGTCGACGGCCACCACGGTGTGCCCCCGTTTGCACAGGTCGATCAGGGCCAGCGCGAACCCGGTGTCCAGCATGGTCGAGAACCCCACCACCACCGCCCCGGGCGGGACCGCGACCCGTGGTGCCAATGTGCTTGTGGTGCTTTGGTATTCGCTGCCGATGCCGAGCGCGACGTCGAGCACCCGGTAGAACTGGCGGCGGCCGATGTCGGCGCCGAGCCAGCGGGGCCTGCGGCCGCCCAGTCCGACGATCCCGGCGCGGTCGCCATTGCGCAGCGCACTCTGCACCACCTGGGCGGCGCCGCGCAGGGCCCGCTCGGTGGCCGCGGTGGCCGGTCCGGGCGGCTGCCCGCTCATGTCGACCAGCACGACGACATCGGCGGCGCGGTCGGTCAGCCGCTCGGTCACGTGCAGGCTGCCGCGGCGGGCACTGACCGACCAGTTGACCGTGCGCAGTTGGTCACCGGGCAGGTAGGCGCGGATGTCGGCGAACTCGACACCGGGACCGAGGTGCCGGGTCAGGTGGGTGCCCAGGCGGTCGGGCAGTTCGGTGCGCGGTATCCCGGTCGGCTGCGGCGGCACCACCGGGAAGACGTAGATGTCGGCGACGTCCGCGGAGGCCGTCCCGGCCAGCAGGCCGCCGGGCGCGAGCGCGCGCACCCGGGCGCGCACCGGATAGCGGCCCCAGCGCGGCGCCGACGTGGCGATGCTCGTGCGCGCCGCGGTGGCGCCGTCGAGCACCTCCAGTTCCATCCCGGCCACCGCCGAGAGCTCGACGGCGGCCACCGCGTCGCCGTCGGCGGTGAGCTCGGCGAAGGTCTCCACCCGCTCACTCTCGAAGCAGCGGGTGATGGCCGGCCGGGCGTGCACCGTCAGCGCCGGCGGGCGCCGCTGCCAGCCGATCGAGGCCAGCACCCCCACCAGGGGCGCGATGAATGCGATCAGCTGCCAACGCGACCCGATCACCGCGGCGGCCAGCGCAACACCGACACAGGTCGCGATCGCGCGGGTCAACGGCGATGCGCGCCAACGCAATACCACCTCGGTACGCCGCACATCGCCGACACCGGACTCGGGTGTCACTGCCCCTGCCCGCGGGCCCGCGGCACCGGCAGCCGCTTGAGCAGCTGTCCCACCACGTCCGAGCCGTGCACGCTGCGCACCCACATCTCCGGTCGCAGGCTGATCCGGTGGGCGATCGCCGGCACCGCGAGCGCCTTGACGTCCTCCGGGATCACGTAGTCGCGCCCGGACACCAGCGCACGCGCCCGGGCCAGCTGGACCAGGTCCAGTTCGGCGCGGGGGCTGGCACCGACGGCCACCTGCGGATGGCTGCGGGTGGCGGTGGCCAGCGACACCACGTAATGCAGCACGTCCTCATGCACCGAAACCTGCTCCACCGCCTCGCGCATGGCGAGCAGGTCCGCCGCGTCCACCACCGCGTCGACCGTCGGCTCCGCCGAGCCACGGTCCAGGCGGCGCCGCAACATCGACGCCTCCTCCTGCTCGGAGAGATACTTCAGCTCGACCTTCACCGCGAACCGGTCGAGTTGGGCCTCCGGCAGCGGGTAGGTGCCCTCGTACTCGATCGGGTTGTCGGTCGCCAGCACGATGAACGGTGAAGGCAGCCGGTGTGTTTCGCCGTCGATGCTCACCTGCTGCTCGGCCATTGCCTCCAGCAGGGCGGCCTGGGTCTTGGGCGGGGTGCGGTTGATCTCGTCGGCCATCAACAGGTTGGTGAAGATCGGTCCGGGCCGGAACTCGAAACGCCCGGACTGCATGTCGTAGATGGTCGAGCCGAGCAGATCGGCGGGCAGCAGGTCGGGGGTGAACTGCACGCGGGTGAACCGCAGACCCAGCGCCGCGGCGAACGACCGCGCGATCAACGTCTTGCCCATCCCCGGCAGATCCTCGATCAGCACGTGCCCGCCGGCGAGCACGGTGGTCAGGATCAGCGTCAGCGCGGCGCGCTTGCCGACCACCGCCCGCTCGATCTCGTCGAGCACCGCCTCGCACCGGGCGGTCATGGGCGGGGCCGGCATCGTCATAGAACTTCCATTCGTCGCAGGATTTCCTCCAGGGTGGCGTAACCCGGTCCGGGCTCGCGGCTTCCGGTCCGGGAGATGTCGCTCGGATCCACCCACCGCCACAGGTCTTCGCCGAACACGATGCGGCCGGTCGCCGCCAGCGCCGCCGGATCCCGCTGGCGGGTTGCCAGCACGAACTCCCGGGCCAGCCGTGGGCGCAGGTGCCGATCCCAGTCGGCACGGGTCGCGTCCGCCCACTGGATCGAGGATTCGGTGCGAGACTTCCAGCGCTGCAACGACTCCGCGGCGTCGTCGGTGACCGGCTCGGCCCCGCTGTGGTGGCGTCCGCGACCGACGCCCAGCCATGCGGCGGCGAGCACCAGGGCCGCCGCGGCTCCCGAGGCGGGCAGCAACCAGCGGGCGCCGCCCAGCACCCAGACCAGCACCTCGGTGCCCACCACCAGCGCCAGCCCGCCGGCCAGCAGCCGGGTCACACCGCACTCCGGAGCTCGTCGAGAACGTCGCGCAACGCTCCTTCGGCGACCTCGCGGTGCCGCTCGTTCATCACGTGGGTGCTGAACCGGGCCTCGGCGAACAGGGTGACCAGCTCACCGGCGCTGGCGGCATGGATGGCGTCGTGTTCGACCGCACGGGCCAGCACCTCCGACGGGGTGTCCGATTCCTGCGGCGCGGCGCCGGGAGCGCCGGCCAGGGCGGCCTCCATCGCGGCGTAGCAGGCGATGATCGCCTCCCGCGGTTCGCGGCTGAGGTCGCCGACCTCGGCCAGGCCCCGCTCGGCCGCCAGCGCCAACGACTCCGGTCCCGTCGCGGCGGGGGCGACGCCCGCCGCGACCGTTGGCAGCGGGGTCACGGGGCCGACCGCGGGGCGCCGCAGCCGCACCCACAACCCGCCGCCGAGGATCAGCAGCGTCAGCACACCGGTCGCCACCGCGAGGATCCAGAACACGTGGTCGTCGGTGGCGGGCGGGGGCACCCGCGGGCGCGGGGTGGCGCCACCCTGCGGGGCGGCCGGCGACGGTGTCGGCGACGACGGTCCACCGCCGTACCGCGGCCAGCGCAGCTGCGCCAGCAGGGCATTGACCAACAGCCAGGCCGCGATGGCCGCCAGTCCGATCAGCAGCACGCGCCAGCGCCTCTTCCCACCGCGGGCGCCGCCCCCGGGCACGTCGTATCGCGCCGACGGCAGCGCCCGTCGTGGTTCGCGCAGCGACATGACGATGGCGACCGCGACCACCAGCACCGAGATCAGCACCAGGGCGAGCACGCCGAGCAGGGTGGCCACCCCGCCGGTCGCGCGTTCGGGGTCGCGCGGCGTGACACCGGGGATCCGCCCGCGCAGCGCCGTGCCGAGCAGGATCAGCAGCGCCGCCAGTGCGACCACGCGCACGATCGGCGTTCTGGTGCCCGGCATCGGTTCGTCACTCGACGTGCTACTCACCCCAACTCGGCGGTTCCTCGGCGGCACGCTCATCGTGGCACGCACACGGGGCCGACGGGCCGGAAGCAGGCGCCCGTCAGGATTTGGCCGATCGGCCTTCCGGCCGGCCCGTACCGTTGACGGGATGAAGACATTGCTGGTGGCCCTGACCATGGGGGTCGCCCTCGGGTCCGCGATGGTGACCTGCGGGGAGTCGGCCGCGGCGACCACGCCGCTGGCGGGGTCGGGATGGCAGCTGACGAGCATCGAGTCCCCGGCCGGGCCGACGACCGTCGACGATCCCGCGGCCTTCACCGTGGCCTTCGACGCCGACGGCCGCGCGGCGTTCCGGCTGGACTGCAACCGCGGCGGCAGCAGCTGGCAGGCCACCGCCGAGACGCCGGACTCCGGGACGCTGTCGTTCGGGCCGATCGCGGTGACGCGGATGATGTGCCCGCAGCCCTCGCTGGACGACCGGGTCGCCGCCGCGCTCGCCGACGTGGGCGGGTGGCGCATCGACGACGGGCGGTTGGCCATGACACCCGCAACGGGCGACACCATCCTGCACTGGGCGCCGCCGGCGTGACCAGAACGCGCGACGACGACGCCTGCCCGGGGGCGCTGCAGGTGCACCGGGCCGCCGACGGCCTGCTCGCGCGGCTGCGGCTGCCCGGCGGGATGATCGGGGCCGGCCAACTCGAGGCGCTGGCGCACGCCGCGGCCGAGTACGGCAACGGCACGCTGGAACTGACCGCGCGGGGCAATCTGCAGCTGCGCGGGTTGCGCGATGCCGATGCCGTCTCCGACGCGGCCGCCGCCGCCGGCCTGCTGCCCTCACCCAGCCACGAGCGGGTGCGCAACATCGTCGCCTCGCCGCTGTCGGGCCGGGTTGGCGGGCTGGCCGACGTCCGGCCGTGGGTCGGTGCACTCGACAGCGCCATCCGGACCGATGTCGTGCTGGCCGCTTTGCCCGGCCGGTTCATGTTCGGCCTGGACGACGGGACCGGTGACATCTCCGGCCTGCACGCCGACGTCGGCGCACACGTCCTCGACGAACGAGCCGCGCTGCTGCTCGCCGGCCAGGACACGGGGGTGCGGCTGCAACCGGACGAGGTGGTGCCCGCGCTGCTGGCGGTGGCCCGGCGCTTCGTCGAGGTGCGCGAAAAGGCTTGGCGGATAGCCGAATTGGACGATCCGACCGACCTCGTGGCGGGTTTCGAGGTCACCGAGCCCGCGGGTGCGACCTACCCCCCAGCGCGGCGGGTGCCGGTCGGCTGGATTCCGCAGGACGACGGCTTGGTCGCCCTCGGGGCCGCCGTGCCACTGGGCGTGCTCTCGGCGCGGCAGGCCGAGTTCGTCGCCGCGATCGAGGCGCCGGTGGTGATCACGCCGTGGCGGTCGCTGCTGGTGTGCGACCTGGCCGAGGGGGTGGCCGACACGTCGTTGCGGGTGCTCGCGCCGATGGGCCTGGTGTTCGACGAGAACTCGCGCTGGCTGGACGTGACGGCCTGCGTCGGCAGCCCCGGTTGCGAGAAGTCGCTGGCCGATGTGCGCGCCGAGGCCACCCGGGCGGTCAGCGAGGACACCGCCGGCGGCCGGGTGCATTACGTGGGCTGCGAGCGGGCCTGTGGCAGCCCGGTGTCCGGCACCGTGCTGGTGGCCACCGAGGACGGGTTCCGGGTCCGTGCCGAATCCGGGACGTGGCCTGGGTCGTAGGGTGATCGGGTGCTCGACTACATCCGCGACGCCGCCGAGATCTACCGGCAGTCGTTCGCGACCATCCGGGCCGAGGCGGACCTGACACCGTTCCCCGAGGATGTCGCGCGGGTGGTCGTCCGGCTGATCCACACCTGCGGGCAGGTCGACGTCGCCGGGCAGGTGGCGTTCTCCCCCGCGGTCGTGACCGCCACCCACGCCGCGCTGGCGGCCGGGGCGCCGATCCTGTGTGACTCGTCGATGGTCGCCGCCGGCATCACGGCCGCCCGGCTGCCCGCGGGCAACGAGGTGGTGTCGCTGGTCGCCGACCCGCGGGCGCCGGAACTCGCCGCCCGCCGGGAGACGACCCGATCGGCAGCAGGGGTGGAGCTGTGGGCGGACCGGCTGGCCGGCGCGGTGCTGGCCATCGGCAACGCGCCGACCGCGCTGTTCCGGCTGCTGGAATTGATCGACGAGGGGGTGCCCGCGCCGGTGTCGGTGCTGGGCGGGCCGGTCGGCTTCGTCGGCTCGGCGCAGTCCAAGGACGAGCTGATCGCCAACCCGCGCGGGATGGAGTACCTGGTGGTGCGCGGGCGCCGCGGCGGCAGCGCGATGGCGGCGGCCGCGGTGAACGCAATCGCGAGTGAACGGGAATGAGCTCGTGAGCGGCACGCTCTTCGGCGTCGGGCTGGGCCCCGGTGATCCGGAGTTGGTGACGGTCAAGGCGGCTCGGATCATCGGTGCGGCCGACGTCGTCGCGTATCACAGCGCCCGGCACGGCCGTAGCATCGCCCGCCGGATCGCCGAGCCCTACCTACGTCCGGGGCAGATCGAGGAGCATCTGGTCTATCCGGTCACCACCGAGACCACCGAGCATCCCGGCGGCTATGCCGGCGCGATGGAGGACTTCTACCGCGAGGCCGCCGAGCGGATCGCCGCGCACCTGGCCGCCGGCCGCGACGTCGCCCTGCTGGCCGAGGGCGATCCGCTGTTCTACAGCTCCTACATGCACATGCACTCCCGGCTGACCGCGCGCTTCAACGCGGTGATCGTGCCCGGGGTGACCTCGATCAGCGCCGCCTCGGCCGCGATCGCCACGCCGCTGGTGACCGGCGACGAGGTGCTCTCGGTGCTGCCCGGCACGTTGCCGGTGCGCGAACTCGCCCGTCGGCTCGCCGACGCCGACGCCGCCGTGGTGATGAAGCTTGGCCGGACGTATCCGCAAGTGCGCGAAGCGCTTTCGATGGCGGGGCGACTGGACGAAGCATTCTACGTCGAGCGGGCGAGCACCGATGCGCAGCGGGTGTTGCCCGCCGCGGAGGTGGACGAGGCCGGGGTGCCGTACTTCTCGCTGGCGATCCTGCCCGGAGCCGGACGGCCGGCGACATCGGATACCGGAGCCGGACGGCCGGCGACATCGGATACCCGAGCCGGACGGCCGGCGACATCGGATACCCGAGCCGGGCGGCCGATCAAGGCGACGACCGGCACGGTGGCGGTGGTGGGACTCGGACCCGGTGACACCGACTGGATGACCCCGCAGAGCCGCTTCGAATTGGCTGCGGCCACCGACCTGATCGGCTATGGGCCCTACCTGGACCGGGTGCCGGTGCGGGCGGGTCAGCGCCGCCACCCCAGCGACAACACCGACGAACCCGAACGCGCCCGGCTGGCATGCGAACTGGCGCAGCGCGGCGGCGCCGTCGCGGTGGTGTCCTCGGGCGACCCCGGGGTGTTCGCGATGGCGACCGCGGTGCTCGAGGAGGCCAAGCAGTGGCCGGACGTGGCGGTACGGGTGATCCCGGCGATGACGGCGGCCCAGGCCGTCGCCAGTCGGGTCGGCGCGCCACTGGGGCACGACTACGCGGTGATCTCGCTGTCCGACCGGCTCAAGCCGTGGGATGTCATCGCCGCCCGGCTGTCCGCGGCGGCGGCCGCCGACCTGGTGCTCGCGATCTACAACCCGGCGTCGAAGAGCCGGACGTGGCAGGTGGCAGCGATGCGCGAACTGCTACTGGAACACCGTGATCCGGGCACGCCGGTGGTCATCGGGCGCGACGTGTCAGGACCGCGAGAATCCGTTCGGGTGGTGCGGCTGGCCGACCTCAACCCGGCCGAGGTGGACATGCGCTGCCTGCTGATCGTCGGGTCCTCGCAGACGCAGTGGTACACCGCGCCGTCCGGGGAGACGGTGTTCACCCCGCGGCGCTACCCGAGTTGAGGCGGCTCGGCGGGCAGCGCAGCCAGCCACTGCACGGCCTCGCCGACCGAACTCACCGTCCGCACACCGGGCGGCAGCGGCGGGCGGTCGATCATCACCACCGGCACACCCAGATCGCGGGCCGCGGCCAGCTTGGCCTCGGTGAGCCGTCCCCCGCTGTTCTTGGTGACCAGCGCATCGATCCGGTTGTCGCGCAACAACGCCCGTTCGTCGTCGTAACCGTAGGGCCCGCGGGACAGCAGCAGCCGGTGATTCGGCGGCAGCAGCGCCGCATCGGGCGGGGTGACCACCCGGATAAGGAACCATGCGCCACTACCGGTGAACGATGCCAGCCCGGAGCGGCCGGTGGTCAGGAATACCCGGGCGAATCCCTGGCCCGCGACGAGCTGCGCGGCTTCGGTGTCCGATGCCACCAGGATCGTGTCGCGGGTGTCCCAGGCCGGCCTGGCCAGCACCAGGTGGGGCAGTCCAAGTTCGGCGCAGGCCTGCGCCGCGTGGGCGGTCATGGTGGCGGCGAACGGATGGGTGGCGTCGATGACCGCACTGATGTCGTTGTCGCGCAACCACTCCCGCAGACCGACCACGCCACCGAAGCCGCCGATGCGGACCGGTCCGACCGGCAGGGCGGGATCGGGGACCCGGCCCGCCAGCGAGCTGATGATGTCGGCCTCCGGGTGCAGGCGCGCGGCCAGCTCCCTGGCCTCACCGGTCCCGCCGAGCAGCAGGATCGGCATCAGTGCCTGCTGCCCCGGCTGCGCCCGGAGGAATACAGGTAGCTGTCGGTGAATCCCTCGGCAGCAAGCACATCCCCGACGATGATGACGGCGGTCTTCGTGATGGCGGCCTCGTGCAGTTGCTCGGCGATGTCGGCCAGCGTGCCGCGCAAGGCCACCTGCTGCGGCCAACTCGCGAACGCCACCACCGCGACGGGTGTGTCGGGCCGGTAGCCGCCCTCGAGCAGTTGCGGAACGATGGCGTCGATCCGGTGCGCGGCCAGGTGCAACACCAGGGTGGCGCCCGGCTTGCACAGCGCGACGAGGTCCTCCCCGACGGGCATGGCGGTGGACAGTGTCGCGACCCGGCTCAGCGTCACCGTCTGCGCGACGCCCGGAACGGTGAGTTCCCGCCCGAGCGCCGCGGCCGCCGCGGCGAATGCCGGCACGCCGGGCACGATCTCGTAGCCGATCCCGAGCTGGTCGAGCCGCCGGCACTGCTCGGCGACGGCGCTGTAGAGCGAGGGGTCGCCGGAATGCAGCCGCGCCACGTCGTGGCCGGCGGCGTTCGCCTCGGCGAGCTCACCGATGATCTGCTCCAGGGTCAGGGGGCCGGTGTCGACCACGCGGGCGTCCGGCGGGCACAGCGCAAGTAGGTCGGTGGGCATGATGGAACCGGCGTAAAGGCAGACCGGGCAACGTTGCAACAGCCGCTGCCCGCGCACGGTGATCAGGTCGGCAGCGCCCGGCCCGGCGCCGATGAAGTAAACGGTCACAGGGTGTCAACCGCCCACTGGGTGATCGGCATCGCCGGCCGCCAGCCGGTGAACCCGCCGAGCGGTTCACCGCGGTAGTGCTGGAAGCGGCGCAGTTCACCACCGAGCCGGGTATGCCATTCCACCAGCAGGGCTTCGGATTCCGCGGTGACGGCATTGGCCACCAGCCGTCCGCCCGGCCCCAGCCGGTCGATACAGGCGGACACCAGGCCGGGTTGGGTCAGGCCGCCGCCGATGAATATCGCATCCGGGGGCGGCGCGCCGTCGAAGTCGTCCGGCGCTTCACCGCGGATGTCCACCTCGACACCGAAGGACCGGCTGTTGGCGGTGATTCGCCCGCGACGCTCGGGACTGGTCTCGAATGCGACGGCCCGGCAACCGGTATCGGCGCGGCACCATTCGACGGCGATACTGCCCGACCCGGAGCCGACGTCCCACAGCAGCTGCCCCGGCCGCGGCGCCAGCGCGGCGATGGTGACCGCGCGAACGGCCTGCTTGGTGATCTGGCCGTCGTGCTGGAAGGCGTCGTCGGGCAGAGTCTGGGCGATCCGGTCGTCGGGCAGGTAGCGCACCGCGACGACGTTGAGATCGTCGACGTCGGCGGGCGGCGCGGCCGCCCAGGCGTCGGCCGCCCGGCTGCGGATCCGTTCGGTGGGCCCACCGAGCCGCTCGAGGACGGTGAACTGCGAAGTGCCACGGCCGGTCTCGGTGAGCAGCCGGGCCAGTTCGGCGGGCGTGGCGGCGTCGCGAGACAGCACCACGGCCTGCCCACCGCGGCGCACGGCGGTCTGCACCGGCGCGGTGACCAGGCTGATCACCTCGGTGTCCTGCGCGGCCCAGCCCAGTCGGGCACAGGCCAGCGTCACCGAGGACACGTGCGGCAGCACCCGGACCCCGTTCGCGCCGTGCAACCGAATCAACGACGTGCCGATGCCGTGCAACAGCGGATCCCCACTGGCCACCACGTGGACGTCACCGTCCGGGTTGTCGTCGAGCAGGCGTTGCAGCGCGGGCAGCATCGGCGAGGGCCAGCGGTGCCGCGGTGCGGCCACGGTGTCGTCGAGCAGGTCGAGCTGTCGCGGTGAACCGTAAATGACTGTGGCGCGGCGCATTTCACGCCGGGATTCCTCGCTGAGTCCGGCCATACCGTCGGCGCCGATACCGACCACGATGATGGTCACCGGGGCTCCATTCGGCTCTTCACTCCCGCGCCTACGGCGCACTCGTTCATCACCGGGGCAACCTCCGCCACACCGCCTGCGGCAACAACTTCATGCCGAAGAACAACGGCCGCAGCGCCCAGGGCACCCACACCGCGCGCCTGCCCCTGCGCAGCGCGCGGGCGGTGGCGTCGGCCACCTGAGCCGGGGTGCTCGACAGCGGCGCGGGATCCATCCCTTGGGTCATCCGACCGATCACGAACCCGGGCCGCACCAGCAGCAGCCGGACCCCGGTCCCGTGCAGGGCGTCGGCCAGGCCGCAGGCGAAACCGTCCAAGCCGGCCTTGGCCGACCCGTAGACGTAGTTGGCGCGGCGGACCCGGGCCCCGGCCACCGACGAGAACACCACCAGATCGCCGCGGCCCGCCGCCCGCATCGCGGTCGCCAGGTGCGTGAGCAGGCTGACCTGCGCCACGTAGTCGGTGTGCACGATGGCGACGGCATGGCCGGCGTCGGCCTCCGCACGGGCCTGGTCACCGAGGATCCCGAACGCAAGCACCGCGATGCGCAGCGGGCCGAACTCACCGACCAGCTTGTCGACCAGCGGGCCGTGTGAGCTCAGCTCGTCGGCGTCGAACTCCACGGTGTGCACGGCGGCGGCCCCGGCGGCGCGCACCGCGGCGACCTGCTCGTCGAGCCGGTCGGCACCCCGGGCGGCCAGCACCACCGTGGCACCGGGCGCCAGGCGGGTCGCGAGCTCGAGACCGATCTCGCTGCGGCCACCGAAGATCACGACCGGCCCGGCCCCCGTGTCACTCACGCCAGTGATTATTCACTGCGCTAGCGTGGAGGCCGATGGCGAATCCAACCACCCGGCTCACCAGCGATGCGCTGGCATTTCTCACCGAGCGCCACCTTGCGATGTTGACCACGCTGCGCGCGGACAACACCCCGCACGTGGTGGCCGTCGGATTCACGTTCGACCCGAAGACCCACATCGCGCGGGTGATCACCAGCGACGGCTCGCAGAAGGCCGTCAACGCCGAGCGGTCCGGGGTGGGTGTGCTGTCCCAGGTGGATGGGGCGCGCTGGCTGTCGCTGGAGGGCCAGGCCAGTGTGAACCGGGATCCGGCGGCCGTACGTGACGCCGAGTTGCGCTACGCCCAGCGCTACCGCACCCCGCGGGAAAATCCCAAGCGGGTCGTCATCGAGATGCACGTCACCCGGGTGCTGGGCTCCTCGGGCCTGCTCGACCACACCAAGCGCTGAGTCAGCCCGCCGAGACAACGATCAGGTCGTGCGGGCGCTCGTTGACCGCCAACGCACCGTCCTCGGTGACGATCACGATGTCCTCGATGCGGGCGCCCCAACGGCCTGGGAAGTAGATGCCCGGCTCGACGGAGAACGCCATGCCCGGCGCCAGTGGTAGGTCGTTGCCCGCGACGATGTAGGGCTCCTCGTGCACCGACAGCCCGATTCCGTGGCCGGTGCGGTGCACGAAGTACTCGGCCAGGCCGGCCTCGGCCAGCACGTCGCGGGCGGCGGCGTCGACCTGTTCGGCGGTGACGCCAGGGCGCACCGCGGCGACCCCGGCAGCCTGGGCCCGTTGCAGCACCGCGTACTGCCCGGCGATCTCGGGGCTCGGCTCACCAAGGCTGTAGGTGCGGGTGGAGTCGGAGTTGTACCCCGGCTCGACCGGTCCGCCGATGTCGACCACGACGATGTCACCTGCCTGCAGCACTCGATCCGAGCACTCGTGGTGCGGGTCGGCACCGTTCGGTCCGGAGCCGACGATCACGAACGCCGCCTCCGAATGTCCTTCGGCCACAATCGCTTCAGTGACATCAGCCGCGACCTCGGCCTCGCTGCGGCCGGGCTTGAGGAACTCGGGCACCCGGGCGTGCACGCGATCGATCGCCGCGCCGGCGGCGCTCAGCGCGTCGATCTCGGCCGGGTCCTTGACCATCCGCAGGCCCGCCATGATCTCGGTGCCCAGCACCGGCACCGCGCCCAGCCGCGCGGCCAGTGGCAGCAGGTGCAGCGCGGGCATCGAGTCGGTCACCGCGGCCCGCGCATGCCCACCAAGCGCATCGGCGACGATGTCGTAGGGGTTCTCGCCGTCCACCCAGTCCTGGACCGCCAGCCCGAGGTCGGCGACCGCGGACTCCCGCAGCGCGGCCAGTTCCAGGCGTGGCAGCACCACGACCGGCGCGCCGCCGGCCGGAATCACCAGGGCGGTCAGCCGTTCGAAGGTCTGCGCCCGCGAGCCCAGCAGGTAGCGCAGGTCATAGCCGGGGGTGACCACCAGACCGGCCACCCCCGCCCGGTCGGCCGCGGCCGCGGCGGCCTCGAGCCGGCGGCCATACACATCGGACGGGAAACGGCTGGCGGGATTCATACGCCGCTCCTCCTCATCGCTTCGCTCTGCATCGTCGTCGACGGCCATGCCAGCAAGATTAGCCGCGGGCATACGATCACACGGTGCTGCGCGACATCCGTGAGCTCGCCGGTGACCCCCAGGCGTACGCGGCCGAACTGAACCGGCGTTGGGGCGGTCTGCTCAGCTACCGCTACCTCGGGCGTAGCTATTCGTCGATGGACGTCGGCGCCACCGACACCGTCGCGATCCGCCACGACATGCGCAACCCGACCGGCGGGCTTTACCTGGCCGTGCTCGGCATCGTCTCGCCCGACAGCGGCCTGGTGTCCGACCTCGAGGCGGTGCCCAATCCGGTGATCCACTCCATCCAGGTGCTCGACCCCGGCCGCGACGTGCGGCGCATCGAGATCCGATCCGAGGGACTCAAGCGCGGCCGGCAGATGGCCTACAGCCGGTCGAAGATCGTCGATGCCGACAACCCCGGCCGGGTGCTGGCGCTCAACGAAGGTCAGGGGGTCAGCATCGGGGTGCCGCCGGAGGGCCTCGGCCGGATGGAGCTCAACCCGATCGAGGTCGTCGACTCGCCGGACCTGCCGCCGCTGTGGCTCGTGTTCGGCGCCGGACGACGACCCGATGGCGCGTGGGCGCTGCCGAAGCTGACAGTCGAAGTGGCTTCCCCGGACGCTGCGCTGCACGTCGGCCCGCAGTTCGTGGTCCTGGAGACCGCGGCCATGGACGCCGCCGCCGAACTCGTTGGCACCCAACAACTCCAGGGTGTCAGTTCCCACGTGATGTTCCTGGCCCGCGGCAAGAGCGGCCCGTTCCGGGTGTCGACGGAGGTCGTCTCAGGCGCCGGGGGCAGGGTGGCGGTGCGCACGGCCCTGCACGACGAGGGCGCCGCCGACAAGGTGATCACCACCGGCTCCTACCTGTTCGAGGAGTGCTGATGTCCGCACCGGTGCTGCTCCTCGACGGCGCCAGCATGTGGTTCCGTTCGTTCTTCGGGGTGCCGTCCTCGATCACCGCACCGGACGGGCGTCCGGTGAACGCGGTGCGCGGGTTCATCGACAGCGTGGCCACCCTGATCACCCGCGAGCGCCCGGGCCGGTTGGTGGTGTGCCTGGACCTGGACTGGCGCCCGCAGTTCCGGGTGGACCTGATCCCCTCCTACAAGGCCCACCGGGTCGCCGTCGAATCGCCGGGCCTCGAATTCGACAGCGGTGAGCCGGATCTGGAGGAAGTGCCCGACGAGCTGACCCCCCAAGTCGACATGATCATGGAACTGCTCGACGCATTCGGGATCGCCACCGCGGGTGCGGCCGGTTACGAGGCCGACGACGTCCTGGGAACGCTGGCGGCCGCCGAGCAACGTGATCCGGTGGTCGTGGTGAGCGGTGACCGGGACCTGCTGCAACTGGTCGACGATGACCCGCCGCCGGTGCGAGTGCTCTACCTGGGCCGCGGGCTGTCCAACGCGACCATGTTCGGACCCGCCGAGGTGGCCGAGAAGTACGGCGTTCCCGTGCATCGGGCCGGCCAGGCCTACGCCGAACTAGCCCTGCTGCGCGGTGATCCGTCCGACGGGCTGCCCGGCGTGCCGGGTGTCGGCGAGAAGAGCGCCGCGACCATGCTGGCGCAGTACGGCTCGCTGGCGGACATCCTCGCGGCCGCGCACGACCCGAAATCCAAGCTGGCCAAGGCGTTTCGGACCAAACTGCTGGCCGCCACCGACTACATCGAGGCCGCGGGCCCGGTGGTGCGGGTGGCCCACGATGCCCCGGTGCGGTTCTCCACCGACGACGACCGGCTGCCGCTGGCCGCGGCGGATCCGGCGCGGGTCGCCGAACTGGCACAGCGGTACGGGGTGGGATCGTCGATCGGGCGCCTGCAGAAGGCGCTCGACAGCCTAGCTTAGGGTTCGCGCGGCTTCGTTGCTACCAGGGTAGCAACCCGGTAGCATTCAATCATGAAGTTGAGTGTCAGCCTCTCAGCGGAGGATGTCGCGGTACTCGACGCCTATGTCGAGCGCACCGGCCTGCCGTCTCGGTCGGCGGCGGTGCAGCAGGCGGTCCGTATGCTTCGCTTTCCGACGCTGGAAGACGACTATGCCGCGGCGTGGGACGAATGGTCGACCGAGGACGACGGACCATGGACCGAGACACTCGGCGACGGGTTGGCCGGTGCTGCGCGGTGAGATCTGGCAGGTTGATCTGAGCCCCGTTCGGGGAAGCGAACCCGACAAGCAGTGGCCGGCCATCGTCGTCAGCAACGACCGTGCCAATAGCACTGCGGCGCGACTCGGTCGCGGAGTCATCAGCGTAGTCCCCATCACCAGCAATGCCGACAGGGTTTACCCGTTCCAGGTGTTGTTGTCGCCAGGGCCGAGCGGTCTGACGGTCGAGTCCAAAGGCCAAGCGGAGCAGGTCAGATCTATTGCAGTGCAACGGTTCATGCGCCGGATCGGACGGGTATCCAGCACCGAACTGGCAGCGATCGACGATGCGCTGCGACTGCACCTCGACTTGTAGGCCTGTCAAGGCTTGTCGAAAGACGACATCTCTACAGCGAGTTCCTCAGCGTTCGCCGCGCCGAGGTTACTGTCGGCGGAAAACGACCGCCGACGATGCCATTACTTCGGCCGGCCGACCTCGTAGGTGCCCTTGTCATCCTGGAACGTCACGGTCACCTGGCGCTTCGTGCCGTCGATGCTCACCTCGCAGTTGAAGGTGTCACCCTTCTTGACCGTCGGGCTCTGGCCGTTGTTGCACTTGACGTCCTTGACGTTCTTGGCGCCGTAGCCGTTGGTCTCGTCGGTCAGGATCTGCTGCACGCCCTGCTGGGCCTTGTTCACGTCCAGCTTGGTGGTCACGAAGAAACCCGGCTTCCAGAAGCCCAGCACCAGCACCACCGCCAGCACGATGGCCGCCAGCACACCGATGACCGCGCCGATCACCTTCGCCGACTTCTTGGAGGCCTCGTCGGTGCCGGCGGGCTGGCCGTACGGGTACTGACCGGGCTGGCCCGGCTGGCCCGGCTGCTGCGGGTACTGGCCCGGGTACTGGCCGGGCTGCTGCGGGTACTGGCCGTACTGCGGCTGGCCGTACTGTGGCGGCTGGCCGTAGGCGGCGGGGTTGTACTCGGTCGGCGCGCCGTAGGGCTGTGCGGGCGGATAGCCCGGCTGCCCCTGCGGCTGGCCGTACTGCGGATACTGCTGCGGGTAGGCGGGCGGCTGCCAGGCCGGCTGCTCCGAACCCGAGGGCGGCTGCCCCCAGGCGGGCTGGTCAGTCGACGGAGGCTGCCAGGCCGGGGTCTCCTGCTGCTCAGAACCGGCCGGCGGCTGCCAGGCCGGCGTCGATGCCGGCGGCTGCTCCGAGCTGGGAGCAGGCTGATCCTGACCCGATGCGGGCTGCTGGGCCTGCCAGGGGTTGGGGTCGGATCCCTGCGGTCCGCTCATCGTCTCTCCTTGATCTGGTAGCGATTCGCCGATGACACCGTAGCGTTTGCATCACCCTACCCGCCATCAACAGCGACGACGCCGCGCCGGATGTCGTCCACGGCGCGTTTCGCCGCGGTGCGCAGCGAGCTTTCCGGTGCGGCGTTGCGCACCTGGTCCAGCAGGTCCAGCACCTGGCGGCACCACCGCACGAAATCGCCCGCCGGCAGCGGCGTGCCGTTTCCGGTGACATCCGAGGCGGCCAGCGCCGCGGCGAGGTCACCGGTGGTGGCCCACCGGTAGATCGCGGCCACGAAACCCTCGTCGGGTTCCCGGGACGGCTGGATGCGGTGCCGGTTCTCGTCGGCGCGCAGTTGCCCCGACAGCCGCCGGGTGGCCACCAGGGCCCGCCGCACGTTCGGCGTCGGCATCTCGACCGCGTGCAAGGGTGTCGGACCGTCGCCGCCGCGGGCCTCGAAGACCATCGCCGACAGCACCGCCGCCAGTTCCGCCGGCTGCAGACCCTTCCAGGCGCCGGTGCGCAGGCACTCGGCGACCAGCAGGTCGCTCTCGGAGTAGATCCGGGCCAGTAACCGGCCGTCGGCGGTCACTCGGGGCTCGGCATCGTCGGGGTCGATCTCGACGAAGCCACGCTCGGTGAGCAGCCCGAGGATCCGGTCGAAGGTGCGGGCCAGCGAGTTGGTGGCCGCGTTCACCTTGGCGCGGATCTGGTCGTTGTCGCGCTCGACCCGCAGATACCGTTCGGCGATCCGCACCGCGGCGTCGCGGTCGGCGGTCCGGTGCGCGGGGTGCCTGCGCATCTCCTCCCGCAGCGCGCTTAGTTGGGGGTCGACATCGAGCTCCGCGTCGGGGGCGCCGCGCCGTTTGCGCCCGGGCGGGATGACCAGCCCGGCGGCCGCCGACCGCAGCGCCGAGGCCAGATCCCGGCGCACCCGGGGCTGGCGGTGTTCGACCCGCTTGGGCAGCGTCATCGAGCCGACCGGTCCCGCGGCCCCCGGATAGTCGGCGGTGGAGATCCTTCCCGCCCAATGGTTTTCGGTGAGAACCAGCGGCCGGGGGTTGTCGGCGTCGGCGGCCGGCTCCAGCACCACCGCCAGCCCGCCGCGGCGGCCCTGGGTGATGTTGATGATGTCGCCGCGGCGCAGCGCGGCGAGCGCGTCGCCCGCGGCCTGCCTGCGCTGCAGCCGGGAGGCGCGGGACTGCGCCCGTTCACGCTCGGAGATCTTGGCCCGCAGTCGGGCGTAGTCGATGATGGCCGGTTCCGGCGCCGGCTTCGAACGCCGATCCCAGCCGAGTTCGCCGGCGATGTCGTCGAGCATCTTCTCGCCACGTTCGACCCCGCGGACCTGGCCCACCACCGAGCGGTCCGCCTGGTACTGGGCGAACGACCGCTCCAGCAGCTGACGCGCCTGTTCCGGACCCATCTGGTTCACCAGGTTGATGGTCATGTTGTAGGACGGCGCGAACGAGCTCTTCAGGGGGAAGGTCCGGGTGGACGCCAGCCCGGCGACCTCGGCGGGCTCGACCTCGGGGGTCCACAGCACGACGGCGTGGCCCTCCACGTCGATGCCGCGGCGCCCGGCCCGGCCGGTCAGCTGGGTGTACTCCCCCGGCGTCAACGGCAGGTGCTGCTCGCCGTTGAACTTGACCAGCTTCTCCAGCACCACGGTGCGGGCGGGCATGTTGATGCCCAGCGCCAGGGTTTCGGTGGCGAAGACCGCCTTGACCAGCCCGGCGGTGAAGAGTTCCTCGACGGTGTGCCGGAAGATCGGCAGCATGCCGGCGTGGTGGGCGGCCAGGCCGCGCAGCAGCCCCTCCCGCCACTCGTAGTAGTCCAGCACGGCCAGGTCGGCGTCGGCGAGATCGCCGCAGCGGCGGTCGATCACCTCGGCGATGCGGTCGCGATCCTCGTCGGTGGTGAGCCGCAGCGGGCTGCGCAGGCACTGCTTGACGGCTGCCTCGCAGCCGGCGCGGGAGAAGATGAAGGTGATCGCCGGCAGCAGGCCCTCCCGGTCCAGCGCGGCGATGACGTCGGGCCGCGACGGCGGGCGGTGCAGGCCCCGAAAAGGCCCAGTCCGCCGCTCGTCAGATCTCCCCCGCCCGCGGTGACGCGGCTGCCAGTCCGCGAGCCGGTCGGCATCCCGGCGGTTGGCGATGTGGCGCAACAGCGTCGGGTCGACCAGATGCTGATTGCCCGTACCGCCGTTGTCGGCGGAGTAGTCGAACAGGTCGAACAGTCGCTTGCCGACCAACACGTGCTGCCACAGCGGCACCGGGCGATGTTCGTCGACGACCACCGTGGTGTCGCCGCGGACGGTCTGGATCCAGCCGCCGAACTCCTCGGCGTTGCTCACCGTCGCCGACAGGCTGACCAACCGGACCTCGTCGGGCAGGTGCAGGATCACCTCCTCCCAGACCGCGCCCCGCATCCGGTCGGCCAGGAAGTGCACCTCGTCCATCACGACGTACGAAAGGCCTTGCAGGGCATCCGAACCCGCATAGAGCATGTTTCGCAGCACCTCGGTGGTCATCACCACCACCGGCGCGTCACCGTTGACGGACTGGTCGCCGGTCAGCAGACCGATGCGCTCCGGGCCGTAGCGGCGCACCAGATCGCTGTGCTTCTGGTTGCTCAGCGCCTTGATCGGCGTGGTGTAGAAGCATTTCCGGCCCGCGGCCAGCGCCAGGTGGACCGCGAACTCGCCGACGACCGTCTTGCCCGCACCCGTCGGGGCACACACCAGCACACCGTGGCCCCGTTCCAGCGCCTCACACGCCTGGAGTTGGAACGGGTCGAGCTGGAAGCTCAGCAGCGCCGCGAACTGCGCCAGCTGGGAGTCCGGCTCAGGTGATGTCGTCATGCTCGGGGGTCTGCCGGGGAGTCTGCTGCCGGGGGCCGGCGGGCACCGGGTCGGCGACGGTGCTCGGGGGCTCGATGGGTGCGGCCTGGTCGTCGGGGATGGTGGTCTGAGCTTCCCGCTTGGCCTTGCGCCGGTCATGCACGCGCGCGATCTGGATGGCGAACTCCAGCAACAGCGTCAGCGCGACGCCCAGGGCGAGCATGGAGAACGGGTCGGATCCAGGCGTCGCGAACGCCGCGAACACGAACACCCCGAAGATCAGGCCGCGCCGCCACGCCTTGAGCCGCTCATAGGGCAGCACGCCGACCAGGTTGAGCATGACGATCAGCAGCGGGAACTCGAAGCCGACGCCGAACACCAGCAACAGGTTGATCAGGAAGCTGAAGTAGCGGTCGCCGGACAGCGCGGTGACCTGCACGTCGCTGCCGACGGTCAACAGGAAGTGCAGGGCCTTGGACAGCACGATGTAGGCCAGGACGGCGCCGGCGACGAAGAGCGTGGCGGCGAACACGACGAACACCGTCGCGAACCGGCGCTCGTTGCGGTACAGGCCTGGGGTGATGAACGCCCACGTCTGATAGAGCCAGACCGGGCAGGCCAGCACGATACCCGCGGTCAACCCGACCTTGAGGCGCAGCATGAACTGGTCGAACGGTGCGGTGGCGAGTAGCCGGCAGCCGCCGTCCGCGCTGATGTCGGCGCGGGCCGACTGCGGCAGCGCGCAGTACGGTTCGCGCAGCCACTCGCCGAGGCTCTCCACCCCGAACAAACCGTGGCTGTACCAGATGAAGCCGACCACGGTGGTCAGTGCCACCGCCCCCACCGAGATGAGCAGCCGGGTGCGCAGTTCGTGCAGGTGATCGACCAGCGACATGGTGCCGTCTGGATTGGTGCGGCTGCGGCGTCTGCGCGGATCGAGCCGCAACAGGAGTTTGGGGGTGCGCACGGCAGGGGCTACCTACTCAGCGCCGGGGCGCCGGTTCTGGAATCGGTTCAGGCCGGTCGGGCGTCGGTCTGGTTCTGCGGCGGGGGCGGCGTCACCGGCGCCTCGACCCGCTCCGATTGGACCTGAGTCGGGGGCTGTGCCGGAGTGACCGGCGTGTCGGTCTTGCCCTCGTTCTGGAGTTCCTTGACCTCCGACTTGAAGATGCGCATCGACTTGCCCAGCGAGCGCGCCGCATCAGGCAACCGCTTCGACCCGAAGAGCAACACCACGACGGCGATAAGGATCAGCCAGTGCCACGGTTGTAGAGCACCCAATTTGGTCACCTCCAGATGTCTGTTCGATGCTACCCCAGCCGGGTCCCCGGTATCCCGACGTCGCGATTCAGCCGTCCAGATCGGCGTATGCCGTCAGCGCGGCGGTGGCCGCCTCGCGCACCCGTTCGACCAGCGAGTCCGGTGCCAGAACCCGGACGTCGGGGCCGAACCCCAGCACCAGCCTGGCCATCCACTCGTCGGAGGCGTACGTCATCGCGGCCTCGCGGTAGCCGTCGGGCAACTCGGTGTGCACCCGCATCGGGTAGTACTCGAGCATCCAGGACGCCGAGGGCGCCACCAGCAGGGTGGCCGCGGGCAGGCCGGGATCCGCGTCGAACAGCGAGGTGTCCGGGGCGGCCTGCACGGCCGGGGCCGGCGGCGCGGACGGCTCGTCGAGGATGTCCGCCTCAACGATGCGGTCGAACCGGAACAACCGCACCCCCTCGGCCTCGCGCGACCACGCCTCCAGGTAGCTGTGATCGCCGACCAGCACCACCCGGATCGGGTCGACTATGCGGGTGGACAACATGTCGCGGGATGCCGAGTAGTACTCGATGCTGAGGGCACGGTCGTTACGCACCGCGGTGCGGACGGCGGCCGCGGCCTCGCCCTCGATCGGCGCCTGCTCCTCGACCGCGGCGGCGGCGTGGGTCTGGTCGTGGGCGATGGTGCCGGCCGCGGACTCGATCTTGGCGATGGCCCTGCGCGCGGCCTGCGGGTCGACCACACCGGGGATGTCGACCAGGGCGCGCAGGGCGACCAGCAGCCCGGTCGCCTCCGGGGAGGTGAGCCGCAGCGGTGCGTCGACGCCGGCGGTGAACGTGACGTTGATGGTGTCGTCGGAGAACTCGAAGTCGATCAGATCGCCGGGGCCGTACCCGGGAAGTCCGCACATCCACAGCTGGTCGAGGTCCTGCTGGAGTTGCTTGCGGGTGACGCCGAGATCGGCGGCCGCCTCTTCATAGGTGATCTGCGGATTGGCCTTCAGGTACGGCACCATGTTGAGCAGCCGCACCAGGCGGGTGGAGACGGGGCTCACGGTCGGCCCGCCTGAGCCTCGAGGCGGGCCACCACGTCGGCCCGCAGCGCTGCCGGTTCCAGAACCAGCGCGTCGGCTCCGTAGCCTGCGATCTCCCGGGTGAGGCGGTCGCGGGTGCCGAGGTCGAGTTCGATCACCTCACCGGCCCGGCCGCCGACCGTGCGCGGGCCCCTCGACGTGCCGGCCCGGCGCAGCGCGGTGGCCCGGCCGTCGGCCACCCACACCGTCGCGGTCACTCCGCTCGGCGCCTCGCCGATGGCCTTCTCCACGATGGCCCGCAGGTCCACCCCGTCCGGCCGGGTGACCGACCCCACGGGCCCGACGGTCTGCACGCCGGCGTCGATGCGTGACAACCGAAACGTGCGGGTGGCGTTGCGATCCCGGTCATGGCCCACCAGGTACCAGCGGCCGCGGGCGGTCACCACGCCCCACGGCTCGACGGTGCGATCGGCGTACGGTTCGGTGGGCAGCGGCCGGTGCTGGAACCGGACGGCCTGCCCGGAGTCGATGGCGGACAACAGGATTCCCAGCACGTCCTCCGAGCCGCGTAGCCCGGGCGGCCCGGTGGCGGTGGTGATGGCCACCGCGGCGTCCGGGTCGACGTCCACCCCGGCGGCACGCAGCTTGAGCAGGGCGCCCTGGGTCGCGGTGATCAGTTCGGGTGACTCCCACAGCTGGGCGGCGACCGCGACGGCGGCGGCCTCCTCGGCGGTGAGCTCGATGTCGGGCAGCGCGTACGCGTTTCGGTTGATCCGGTACCCCTCGGCGGGGTCGAGGCTGGAGACCCGACCGGTCTCCAATGGGATGCCGAGGTCGCGCAGTTCGTTCTTGTCCCGCTCGAACATCCGCGAGAACGCTTCGTCGGTGGGGCTTTCGGCGTAGCCGGCCACGCTCGCGCGGATGCGTTCGGCGGTGATGTAGCCATGGGTGGACAGCAGCGCGATGACGAGGTTCATCAACCGCTCGACCTTGGAAGTCGCCACCGGCCAACCTTACCGGGAAACGCCCCGCCCGCCGTGCGGCACGCGGCCGCGGCCTAGAACAACGCGCCGGTCTCGCCGAGCATCGCCTTGCGGACCAGTGGCAGCGGTAACGGTCCGAGCTTGACGAATGCGTCGTGGAAGCTCTTCAGCGAGTAGCCGGCACCCAGTTTGGACTTGTAGTCCTCGCGCAACTTCAGAATCATCAGCTTGCCCATGGTGTAGTAGCCGTACGTGGCATCGGCCGTGCCGCGCTTGGCCTCGGACTCCGCGACCGACTGCGGTTGGTAGGCGTCGCGGGTGAACATGTCCCGCGCCTGCTCGACCGTCATGGATTCGGTGTGCATCTTGATCCCGACGATGAACCGCACGTCGCGCAGCAGGGCGTCCTGCAGCTGCGCCAGCCGGTAGCGCGGGTCGTCGGCGTGCAGGCCCTCGTCGAGCATCATCTGTTCGCAGTAGTGCGCCCAGCCCTCGAAATTGCTCGCCGCTCCGAAGACCTTGCGGACGTCGGACGGAAAGTCCTTGGCGTAGAGGAACTGCAGGTAATGGCCCGGCCACACCTCGTGGACGGACACGTTGCTGATGCTCGCCCGGTACCACCGGGCCATGAAGTCGTTCTGCTCCCGGCCCGGCCAGGCCGGGTCGGGCAGCGTCATGTTGAAATAGGCCTCGGTGGCCACCTTCTCGAACGGCCCCGGGATGTCCATCGAGGCCGACGTTGTCGCCCGCATGAACGGCGGCGTCTCCACCACCCTCGCCGGGGGCGCGGGCGGAATGTCGACGATCTGCCTGTCCCGGACGAACTGCGCGAGGCCGTCGAGGTTGCTCTGCGTCACGGCCAGCAGCTCCGAGGCGGGCGGGTGGTCCTGCGCCACCTCGGCCAGGACCTCGGCGGGCGACTTCGCCGGATCGATCTTTCGTGCGGCGGCGGCGAAGGCCTGCTGATTGCTCTTCAGGTCCTTGTGCGCGACCGCCAACAGGTCGGACAGCGGGGTGGTGATCATCTCGTCGGCGGCCAGCACGTCGGAGTAGGTCTGCGCGCCGTAGGCGAACGATCCGTTGGAGCGCGGCAGGAGGTCGCTCTGCAGCCACCCCTGGTAGTCCTCGAGGGCCGCGATGACCGCACGGTTGGCGGCGTCGAACTCGGCCAGCAGCGCGGGATCCTTCACCGCGGCGAACGCCGCGGGCACGTCGTCGGCGAAGAAGTCGCGGTTGCCGTCGGCCTGTTCGATGGCGATCTCGGTGAAGACCCGGGGCGGGTTGTCCAGGTTGCGGCGGGCCTCGGCAAGCGCGTTCGGCATCAGCTTCTCGCGGGCGATCAACGAGGACAGCCGTTGTTCGGGCGGAGCGAAGTTGCGCGAGATCATCACGAAGGCGTCGTTGGTGATCCCGCTGCTGTACAGGTCGGGGTCCCTGGCCCAGCCGCGGATGACGTCGTTACGCAACAGCATGCCGTCCAGGGCGTGCCTGGTCTGTTCCAGGTCGAGCTGGGCCTCGAGCGAAAGTGTTTGCGCGTCAACGCCGTCGAGTCGGGTTCGAAAGTCCTTCAACGCCGCGCTGTCGGCGTGCACCGCCGCGGCCGAATAATCCGCGATCAGCTGGTCGTATTTGTGGATGCCCAGGTAGGTCGCGTTGGAGGGGTCGCGCTTGAAGGTGTACTCGAGCACCTCGCCGGCGAGCTGCCGGAACGCGGCGTCACCGGAGCCGGCTGTGGGTGCCGGCCGGTTCGAGCCGCACGCCTGCACGAACGCCATCAACAGCAGCAATGCGGCCAGTGCCGGTGCGGCGCGTCCAGAGCGCATCGCTGCGCTACATGCTCGCGATCAGGCGCTTGACTCGCTCGTCGACCGACCGGAACGGGTCCTTGCACAGCACGGTGCGCTGCGCCTGATCGTTGAGCTTGAGGTGCACCCAGTCGACGGTGAAGTCGCGGCCCGCCTCCTGCGCGGCGCTGATGAACTCACCGCGCAGCTTGGCGCGGGTCGTCTGGGGCGGGGTGTCGACGGCGGCCTCGATCTCCTCGTCGGTGGTGACCCTGGTGGCCAGGCCCTTGCGCTGCAGCAGGTCGAACACCCCGCGGCCGCGCTTGATGTCGTGATAGGCCAGATCGAGCTGGCTGATCTTCGGGTCGGACAGCTCCATGTTGTAGCGGTCCTGGTAGCGCTGGAACAACTTGCGCTTGATA
>JAGQTU010000040.1 GCA_020438865.1 Mycobacterium sp. | reverse complement strand
GTGTGGGGCGCCGGGGCGGGCCCAGGGCAGTTCCTCGGTGATCACCCCGCAGTCCGGGCAGTCCAGGCGGCGGATGTCATAGACCAGCCACAGCCGCCGGCACGCCAGGTCCAGGTGTCGCCAGCGCCGCCGCCGTCGGTCATAGGCCGCTCGCAGTCGTTTGCCGCACGGGCAGGCCAGCAGCCGAGCCCGGGGCCGTAGGAACACTTCGACATCGCGGTCGCCGATGGTGACTTCGGTGACCGTGGCCCCGGGGATCTGCAGCAGACGGTTAAATGCAGTACTGACGCGCACGCGGATCGTCCTTGGGGTTGCGGTTGGTGTGGTAACCCCGAAACCTAGAGGCACACCGCGTGCGCGTCCTTCAATTCACCCAGCGTGCCGCCGATAGCGTTGCCGCTCAACCAAAAACATCCCTGAACAGGGAAAATGGCGCCCACGAAAAGTCTAGGAGCGCCACGTATATTCGATCGCACATCCCCGGAAGGGCGGGCTGTGGATGAATCGGCGACTGTGAACAACTCCGGCATCGTCCGTTCTGCGCACCGCCCGCGCCGCGCCGATACTGGAGAGATGGCTGAGGTCTCCGAGGTGGCGCTGGAACCGATCGGCGCGGTTCGCCGCACGCGGATCGGCCGGGAGGCCACCGAGCCGATGCGCGAGGACATCCGACTGCTGGGCGCGATCCTCGGGGAGACCGTGCGGGAGCAGAACGGCGCGCAGGTGTTCGACCTCGTGGAGCGCGCCCGAGTCGAGTCCTTCCGGGTCCGGCGCTCGGAGATCGACCGGGCCCAGCTCGCCCAGCTGTTCAGCGGTATCGACATCCACCAGGCCATTCCGGTGATCCGCGCGTTCAGCCATTTCGCGCTGCTGGCCAACGTCGCCGAGGACATCCACCGGGAGCGGCGCCGCGCGGTGCACGTCGCCGCCGGTGAACCCCAGCCCGACAGCACCCTGGCGGCGACGTACCTGAAGCTCGACGCCGTCGACCTGAGCGCCGACGCGGTGGCCGACGCCCTGCGAGGCGCCCTGGTGTCGCCGGTTATCACCGCACACCCCACCGAGACCCGGCGCCGAACCGTCTTCGACACCCAGCACCGCATCACCCAGTTGATGCGGATGCGGCTGCATGGTCAGAACGAGACCGACGACGGCCGCTCGATCGACACCGAGCTGCGCCGCCAGATCCTCACCCTGTGGCAGACCGCCCTGATTCGGTTGTCGCGGTTGAAGATCCAGGATGAGATCGAAGTGGGGCTGCGCTACTATCCCGCGGCGCTGTTCGAGGTGATCCCCAGGGTGAACGGCGAGGTCCGCACCGCGCTGCGGACCCGCTGGCCGGAGGCGAACCTGCTCGAGCAGCCGATCCTGCGCCCGGGATCGTGGATCGGGGGAGACCGCGACGGCAACCCGAACGTCACCGGCGAGGTGATCCGGTTGGCCACCGGCAGTGCCGCGCACGCCGCGCTGGGCCACTACCTGCAGCAGCTGACCCGGCTCGAACGGGAGCTGTCGATGTCGGCGCGGCTGGTCAAGACGAGCCCTGCGCTGATGGAGCTGGCCGATCCGTGCGGCGAGCCGGCCCGCGCCGACGAGCCCTACCGCCGGGCGCTGCGGGTGGTGCACGGCCGGCTCAGCGCCACCGCCCGCGAGATCCTGGACCGCCTCCCGCAGCATTTGATCGATCTGGGTCTGCAGGCGTATCAGACCTCTGATGAGCTGCTCGCCGATCTCGACGTGATCGACGCCTCGCTGCGGCAACACGGCAGCGCCCTGCTGGCCGACGACCGCCTGGCCCGACTGCGAGAAGCGGTCGACGTGTTCGGCTTCCACCTGTCCGGGCTGGACCTTCGGCAGAACTCCGACGTGCACGAAGAGGTCGTCGCCGAGCTGCTGGCCTGGGCCGGTGTGCACCCCGACTACGCGGCACTGAGCGAACCGGAGCGCGTCGAGCTGTTGGTCGCCGAACTCGGCACCCGGCGCCCGCTGATCCGCGACGACGCCGAGCTGTCCGAGCTGGCCCGCAAGGAACTCGACATCGTGTTCGCCGCAG
Organism: Mycobacterium sp.; assembly: GCA_020438865.1. Lineage (GTDB taxonomy): Bacteria > Actinomycetota > Actinomycetes > Mycobacteriales > Mycobacteriaceae > Mycobacterium. Next base: position 33,987 of record JAGQTU010000040.1, on the reverse strand, counting down.
CGCGCGCGGTGCGGGTGTTCGGCGCCGCCGCGGTGCCCAACTACATCATCTCGATGTGTCAGTCGGTGTCGGACCTGCTGGAGGCGGCGATCCTACTGAAAGAGGCCGGGCTGCTCGATGTTTCGGCGAACCCCTACGCGCCGGTGGGCATCGTGCCGCTCTTCGAGACCATCGACGACCTGCAGCGCGGGTCGTCGATCCTGGAGGCAGCGCTCGACCTGCCGCTGTACCGCGCGATGGTGCATGCCCGTGGCGAGAGCCAGGAGGTCATGCTGGGCTACTCCGACTCCAACAAGGACGGCGGTTACCTGGCTGCCAACTGGGCGCTGTACCGGGCCGAACTGGATCTGGTGGAGTCGGCCCGCAAGACCGGAATCCGGTTGCGGCTCTTCCACGGTCGCGGCGGGACCGTCGGGCGCGGCGGCGGCCCCAGCTACGACGCGATCCTGGCGCAGCCGCCGGGAGCGGTACACGGGTCGCTGCGACTGACGGAACAGGGGGAGGTGATCGCGGCCAAGTACGCCGAGCCGCGCATCGCCCATCGCAATCTGGAGACACTGCTGGCGGCCACCCTGGAGGCCACCCTGCTCGACGTCGAGGGACTCGGTGACGACGCAAGTCCCGCCTATCAGGTGCTCGACGATCTGGCCGCGCGGGCCCACCACGCCTACGCCGAATTGGTGCACGAGACACCGGGATTCGTCGAGTACTTCAAGGCGTCGACGCCGGTCAGCGAGATCGGCTCGCTCAACATCGGCAGCAGGCCCACCTCCCGCAAGCCGACCACTTCGATCTCCGACCTGCGTGCCATCCCGTGGGTGCTCGCCTGGAGCCAGTCCCGGGTGATGCTGCCCGGCTGGTACGGGACCGGCACCGCCTTCGAGCAGTGGATCGCCGAGGGGGACGGCAGGCTCGAGATGCTCCAGGACCTCTACGTCAAATGGCCGTTCTTCCGCACGGTGCTGTCCAACATGGCCCAGGTGCTGGCCAAGTCCGATATGGGTCTGGCTGCCCGCTACGCCGAACTCGTCGATGACGAGGAACTGCGCCACCGGGTGTTCGGCAAGATCGTCGACGAGCACGAGCGCACCATCCGGATGCACAAGCTCATCACCGGTCAGGACGACCTGCTCGCCGACAACCCGGCGCTGGCCCGCTCGGTGTTCAACCGGTTCCCGTACCTCGAGCCGCTCAACCACCTGCAGGTCGAGCTGTTGCGGCGGTACCGCTCGGGGGACACCGACGAACTGGTGCAGCGCGGCATCCTGCTGACGATGAGCGGGCTGGCATCGGCGCTGCGCAACAGCGGCTAGCCGGAACCGCCGCCGCCGTGGTCGCGTCGAACTCCTCATGACGCAGCCGGATTACGACGTGACGATGGAGAACACCGCGGAGCTGGTCGGCCCGCTGCCGCCGGTGGCCCCGCCGGTCCTGGCCGACTGGGCGGTCGCGGACCCGGATGGCGCCTGGTGGTAGCCGCCGCTCGCAGACACCGTTGACAATGGGCCGTCGCGATGTGATATTCGTCCCACCGAGCTGAAAACGCTATTTTCAAATGGAGCGTCGCAAAGCTCGGCGGAGACGGAGGACCCGTGGTCGACGACCATGCCGCGCCGGCGTGGAAGAACCCGATGGCCTGGTTGCCGAGCTCGATCGCCGAGGCCGCCCTGTCGGGAGGCGGCCGCGAGGCCGCAGATCTCGCCGGGGCGTGGGCTCACCTGCAGGACCGGCTGGCCGCCGCCGAGCGGCTCGTCGCGTCGACGCCGGTCAACAGGAACCGCGTCGACTACGCGTCCGGCATGCGCCACCTGCTGGTGTTGTTGGCGGTCGGCGTCGACATGGCGCTGCGGGCAGAGCCGGACCCCGTGCTCGCGGTCAACCGGGCGGCTATGGACGACGTCGTCACGTGGGGACTCGAGTGCCCGGACTGCGTGTATCTGAACGCCAACCTGAGGGCGGGGGAGACCTACCGGCTGTTCGGCAACCGGGGTACCGCCCGCTACGTCGGCCTACAGACCATGGACGGGATGGCGGCGACCGCCAACTGTCTGGTCGACGACCTCGACGTCGACGGCGACGGGAACTTCGAAGTGGTCCTGTCGACCGACGCACGCGAGGGCAACTGGCTGCGACTGGCCGGCGACCACCCGGTGCTGACCGTCCGGAACTTCCTCTACGACTGGGACACCGAGGTGCCGGCGGCCCTGAAGATCGAGCGGCTCGGCGACGCGGTCGAACCCGAGGAGCGCTCCCTGGATCCGGAAGCCTCGGTGTCGCGCCAGCTGCACGCCCTCGGCGACTTCGTCCACGACAACCTCAAGTTCTTCCTCGACTTCGGCGCGATGCCGCCGGCCAACGGTTTCCTACCGCCGGCCGACATGAGCTCGATGGGCGCGGCCGCTGAAAACCGGCCTGTGATAGGACGATTCGCGCTGCAGCCCGACGAGGCGCTGATCCTGGAGCTCAAACCGCCCGAAGGCGTCTATTGGAGTCTGTCGCTGGGGAATCCGTGGTTGGAGACCATCAACTACGGGCGTCACCAGTCCAGCCTCAACGGCCACCAGGCGGCTGTCGATCCCGATGGAGTGGCGCGGTTCGTCCTGTCGGCCCGGGACCCCGGGGTGGCGAACTGGCTCGACACCGCCGGATACAGCAATGGCGCGATGTTACTTCGTTGCGTGCGGACCGAGAGCGCGCCGGTGCCGGCCTCGCGAGTCGTCAAGATCGACGACGTCATGTCCGAGTTGCCTGCCGGCACCGCGACGACCACCGCCGATGAGCGCGCCAGGGTCATCGAGGCGCGTCGCCGGGCCGTCCACGCGAGGTTCTACCGATGACACTCTCCCCAGACCAACTCGAGGACGGTGCCCGCGCGGCGACCGGATTGGACGACTTCGGCTCGCCGTACTACCGCGAGGGTCTCGAGCGCACGGTCGACGCGCTGAACGCCGAAGCGGACCTGAACGAACTCGGGGCGGTGATTCAGCACGCCACCATCAGCAATGCCCTGATCCAGCGGCTCAAGATCGTCGAGACCTACAAGCGCCATCCGGAGATCGATGACGAGGTCATCCAGGGCCCGGTGGTGATCCTCGGCCTGCCCCGCACGGGTACAACGGCTTTGGGTCAGCTGGTGGCCAACGATCCACAGTTCCGGTCCCTGCGGACCTGGGAGTCCCAGGCGCCGGTGCCGCCACCGGAGGCAGCCACGCAGTACACCGATCCCAGGATCGCGCAGGCCGCCGAGGGAATCGCCATGATCGACAGCATGTTCCCGGAGTTCAAGACCATGTTGAGTTCGGAACCCGAAGCCCCGACCGAGTGTCAAGACCTGATGGGCATGAGCTTCCGGACCTATCACTTCGACGGGGTGGTCCGGGTGCCCAGTTACACCGCGTGGTTGATGGACACCGACATGCGCGAGACCTACGACTACCACCGGCAGGTGCTCAAACTCCTTCAGTGGCACTGCAAGCCGAATCTGTGGCACCTGCGGACCCCCGTGCACATGTTCGCGCTCGAGGCGTTCGTCGAGGCTTACCCGAACGCGAAATTCCTGTGGAGCCATCGTGATCCGGCGAAGGTGCTCGGGTCGGTGTGCAGCCTTATCGCGTATGTGCGCAGCTGGAGCAGCGAGCGTCGGGATCCGCACGAACTGGGAGCCGAGCAACTGGCCTGGTGGTCCAAGGGCGTGCAACGGGCGATGGAGTTTCGCAGGACGTTCGGCGATGACCGATTCGTCGACGTGTCGTTCGCCGACCTTCAGGACGACGCGGTGCAGACGGTGGCCGACAGCTACGAGCGGCTCGGCCTGGAGTTCACCGACGCGGCCCGCGCCAAGGTGCGGGAATGGGCCGACGGGCACCAGCCGGGCCGGCACGGAGCCCACGTCTACGAGTTGGCCGACTACGGGCTGACCGAGGACCAGGTGCGCGACGCCTTCAGCGAGTACCTCGCGGCATACGATGCCACAGCCTGACACCGCGCAGCGAGCCGGCGCCAAGGGGCGCAGAAAACTCGACCCCGACCCGCAGGTCCGTGTCGCGATTCTCGGAGCGGCCGGGGAGATCGTGCGGGCGAACGGAGTAGGGGCGCTGAGCATCGCCGCGGTGCTCGGCCGGGCGCAGCTGAGCACCCGGGCCTTCTACCGGCACTTCGATTCCAAGGATCAGCTGGTCTCCGCGCTGTTCCTCGAGACCGCACGCGCCGAGATGCGACGACTCCAGCCGGTGATGGCGGCCGCAGCGGATCCGGTTCGTGCCGTGGCGGCCTGGATCGACGGGCGGCTGGACCTGGCCTACGACGATCGGGTCGGGTCGGATCTGCGGCGGCTGTCGCTCGAGGCGCAGTCGCAGATGTTCGTCGCCCCGGAGCTGGTCGGCCCCGCCTATGACGAGGTCCTGCGCCCGCTCGTCGAGCAGCTCAGGGCCGGCAGGGACCGGGGACTGTTCGCGGAGATCGATCCCCTCGACGAGGCGGTGTCGATCCACGGTGTCGTCTGGTCCAACATCGAACGGCAATGGGCCCAAGCCGGCCATGACTCGTCCGGACTCCGGGTCAGGGTTCAACGGTTCTGCTTACGCGGCCTCGGGGTGGGGCCCGAAGCCATCGATCGAATTCTATTCGCTGACAGAATAACTGGATAATCGAAGGGAACGATCGTGGATCTGGGTCTGGCGGGATCGGCCGCAGTCGTCACCGGTGGCAGCAAGGGCATGGGTCTGGCGATCGCCCAGACGCTGGCCGCCGAGGGGGCGCGTGTCGCGGTGATGGCGAGAGGGCGGGCGGCGCTCGACGCGGCCGTCGAGTCCCTGCGCGCGGTCGGGGCTCCCGACGCCGTGGGTATCGGAGTGGACATGTCCGACGCCGACTCAATCGCGGCGGGCTTCGCGGCAGTCGGGGAGAGGTGGGGGGTGTTGAACAGCCTGGTGCACACCATCGGGCCCGGCGACGGCTACTTCGAGGAGATGACCGACGAACAGTGGGACACCGCGTTCGCGCTGGGCACCATGTCGGCGGTGCGCTCGATCAGGGCCGCGCTTCCCCTGCTGCGGGGCGCCGACTGGGCGCGCATCGTCACCCTGTCCGCGCATTCCATCCAGCGGCAGAACCCGCGGATCGTCGCCTACACCGCGGCGAAGGCGGCGTTGAGCAGCGTCACCAAGAACCTGTCGAAAAGCCTTGCCAAGGACGGCATCCTGGTCAACTGCGTGTGCCCGGGCACCATCGTGACGGCCAGTTTCACCGAGAACCTGCGCGACATCCTGGCTGCCGACGGCCTGGACGCGACGAATCCGGTCGACGTGATGACCTGGATCGACAACAACTTTCACCAGCCCTGTGACCTCGGCCGCGCCGGGCTGCCGGAGGAGATCGCGTCCATCACGACGTACCTGGCCTCGCGACGCAACGGCTACGTCACCGGAGCCACGGTCAACGTAGACGGCGGCTCCGACTTCATTTGATTCGAATGCCACGAACCTCCTGTTCGGGTATTACAGTGGTTACACGCAATGTAACTCTGTAATGCGCGGAGGATCGATGTCGAGTGCGGAGCCCCGCCGGTCGGCCTCGGATCACCACGACCCCGGCCGCCGGATCCTCGACGCGGCCCGCCGCCTGATCTTCCGTAGCGGCGCACGGAAGCTTTCGCTCTCGGACGTTGCCAGTGTCGCCGGGGTCTCCCGGCCGACCCTGTACCGCTACTTCGCGTCGAAAGAGGAACTCATCGACGCCCTGGGGAGGGAGGAGGTTCGGCGCTTCAACGTGGCGATGGAGCGGGCGACCTCCGCCGTCACCGGCATCGCCCGACTGGAGGCGGCGGTCGACGTCGTCGTGACCTTCGTCGAGGACCAGCCGCCGGGCCGGCTGCTGGATCTCGAACCGGGCTTCGCGCATGATCAGATGGCGCAGGCGTTGCCGATGATGACCGAGGGGCTGATGGTGGTCTTGGCGCAGTGCGCCCGCGAGGGCGGCATCGGCGAGGAATTCAGGCCCGGGGACCTGGCCGGGGCGATCGCGCGAACCGCGCTGAGCCACTACGTCTTTCCCGATCCCGATCCCGCGGCGGCCCGCAGGCAGATCCGCGCGGCAGCCGCGCTGCCGGCGCGCTGAGGAGGAGAGTGCCGACGATGGTCCCGAATGTCGCCGACCCGGAGTTCTGGCAGCACGGCCCCGACGCCGAACTAGCCGAACTGCGCCGCAGCGCTCCGGTGGCCCGCCAACCCGAGGCCGGGTTCTGGACGATCGCCGGCCACGAGCAGATCGTCGCGATCAGCAAGGACCCGGCCACCTACTCCTCGGCCAGGGGTGTGTTGATCGGGGACCTGAAACGCACGGTGACCGGCGCCGAGTCGATTCTGTACGTCGACCCGCCGCGCCACGTCGCGATGCGCCAGATCGTGAACAAGGGGTTCACGGTGCGTCGCGTCGCGCAGCTCACGCCGGTCGTCGAGGCCATCGTGGCCGACGCGTTCGACGCCATCGATCCGACGCTTCCGATCGACGCGGTCGATGCGATCAGTGCCCCGGTGCCCATCCTGGTGATCGCCCACATGCTGGGGGTACCGCCCGACGACCTGCCGACGTTTCGCACCTGGTCGGACGCCATCGCGATCGCCGCGACCGACCCGACCGATCCCCGCGCGATGGCCGCCATCGACTTCTTCACCTACTTCAACGCCAAACTCGACGCGCGAACCGCCGAGACGGACCCGCCCGACGACCTGCTCACCGCGATCACCGCGGACGCCGGACTGACCAGAGCCGAACAACTGGGCTTCTGCATGAGCCTGCTGGTGGCGGGTAACGAAACCACCCGCCACCTCATCAGCGGCGGACTGGTGGCGTTGGCCGAGCATCCCGAACAGCGCGAGGTGCTGGCCGCTGACCCCTCTCTGATACCGGTCGCCGTCGAGGAGATGCTCCGCTGGGTCACGCCGATCGTCGCGATGTCGCGCACCACGACGTGCCCGGTGCGGCTGGACGGGGTCGACGTCGGCGCCGACTCATACCTGGTGATGCTCTACGCCGCCGCCAACCGCGACGAGACGGTGTTCGGCCCGGACGCCGCCGAGTTCGACGTGACGCGCGCGCCCAACCCCCATCTGGCATTCGGCATCGGCGAGCACTTCTGCCTGGGTGCCCAGCTGGCCCGACTGGAGGCGAAGATCGTGTTCACCGAGGTGCTGCGCCGGTGGCCGCACTACCGGGTGCTCGACGGCGTGCAGACGGGTGCCTCGACGCTGCTGCGGGAAACGGTGACGCTTCCGATCCTGTTGGCGCCCAACGGCTGAGGAGCCTATCGAAGATCGTTGCGGACGGCGTCGGCCAGGTCGTCGAGGATCGCGATCAGCTCACCGGCCACCTCGTCGGGCAGCGCGGCCAACAGGGGCCGCACACGACCGTCCAGGAAGTCCACGGTGGTCTGATTGTCGCCGTGCGCGATATGCGAACGCGCCTCGGCCACCGCCGCGGTGAGCGGCTCGGATCGCGCACCGGCGGCGGTGATCTGGGTGGCGAGCACGTCGATCAGTTCCCAGTCGCGGTACATGGCGTTGGTGGCCTCGTAGAGCGCCGTTCCCGTGACGGGCCGGCCGCGCATGGTGCCGTGATAGCGATAGGGACCTTCCATGTACTCGATCGGCAGCGCATGCGCCGGGGCCCGCACCAGCGGCTCTCCCGTCAGTTCGAGTTCCAGTTCGGCCGACGACAGCGTATGGCGCTCCGGCAGGTACCTCGGCTTCGACGGCGGGCGCATCAAGCTGCGGACCTCGTCGGGCCAGCGCACATAGCCGGTGGTGACCACCTCGAGGTCCTCGGCGCACTCGGGTGCCGCGCCGTCGGCGTAGGCGGCGGTGATTCCGGTGAACGGCACCAGCGCGTTGCCTATCCGGCGGTCGAACTGCCGCCACACGGACAGGTCCACACCGTTGTCCAGGGTGATGGTGTGCCACTCGTGCGCCTGACCGCGGGGGTCGCCCCCAGTGCCGCCGCCACCCGCGTAGCTCGGGAACCACTGCCGGTCGATGTGGCCCGAGTGACCGACGACGGGTTCGTGGGTCTCGCCCCAGCGCAGCGTCCCGGCGAGCTGCGTCCCGGTCTGGAAGTACGAGTAGGTGCCGTCCTGGATACAGGCGACGATCCTGCCGTTGTGGCGCGCGGCCCCCACCGGCACCGGCGGCCGGGTGGGGGTCAGGTGCAACCGTAATTCCATTGCGGCGCCGGCATTGTCGCGGCCGAACGCGGCGAAGTCATAGGTGTAGGGGATCAGCTCGCCGGCACCGTCGCGGCACGCGGTCCAGGTGGTCCTTCCCGCGCTGCTCTCGTAGCTGAGGTCGAGGTGCCCCTCGGCGCACGTCAGCTTGGGGCGGGCACCGGGCTCCATGTTCTTGGGTGGCATGTCGTAGTCGGTGAACGTGCCGTATGTGCCGCCGTCGATGTCGAACAGCGCGAAGGTGTGGAAGTCGGCGACCACCTCGCCGCCGGGCCGGTTGCGGTTGAAGATCGTGATGAACGCGTAGTGCCGACCGGACTGCTCGCCGGTCAGTGTGCCTGCGAGATACCAGGTGTCCGACTCGTAGCCGGGGTGAGCGCCCTCGGCGGCCGGGAAGTCGAGCAGGGGGTCGCCGGGCACCAGCCGGAAGGGGTAGTGCCGCCACGTGTCGGTGTCAGTGCTGTCCATTGATGCCTCGATCTCATTCGTTGACGATGACGGAGCGAATGCCTTTACCGTGCACCAGATCGTCGAACGCGCGGTTCACCTCGTCGAGCGCGATGCGTCCGGTGATCAGCCGGTCCAGCGGAAGCCGGCCGGCCCGCCACAGGTCGAGCAACATCGGGAAGTCCCGATCGGGAACCACCGAACCGTACTGGCACCCCACCAGGGTCTTACCGTGCATGTAGAGGTCGTAGGCCGACAGCGACACCCGCTCGTCGACGGGCGACGCACCGACGACGCACGTGGTGCCACCGCGGCGGGTGGCGGCGATCGAGCTCTCGATGGTGGATTGGCGGCCGACCGCCTCGAACACGTAGTCGGCGCCCCGGCGGCCGGTGACGGCGCGAATCTGGTCGGCGACCTCGCCCTGGGCCGGGTCGACGGCGTGTGTCGCGCCCAGCGTGAGCGCGGCCTCCCGGCGTGCCGGCACCGGGTCGACCGCGATGATCTCGGCGGCGCCCCGTACCTTCGCCGCCATCAGCGATGCCAGACCGACCCCGCCGAGGCCGACGACCGCGACCGAGCTGCCGTGCTCGACCGGGGCGGTGTTCAGCGCGGCGCCCGCGCCGGTCGCGACGCCGCACCCGATCAGGGACGCGATCTCCAGCGGAATGTCGGGGTCGATCGGGACGACGGCCCGGGCCAGACAGTTGGTGGCCGTCGCGAAGCTCGACACACCCATCGACGTGAACAGGGCCGTGCCCGCGGCATCACTGGCATACGGCATCGAGTAGGCATCGCGGATGGCGTTGCGGCACAGGTGAACCTCGCCCCGTCGGCAGAACCAACAGTGTCCGCAGGCCGGCACCCACGAGATCACCGCGTGGTCCCCGGCCGCGACGTGGTGCACCTCGGCACCGACCGCCTCGACGACTCCGGCGCCCTCATGGCCCAGGACGCAGGGTGTGCCGACCGGCAGCGCACCGGTGGCCTGGGACAGATCGGAGTGGCACACGCCGCTGGCGGCGATGCGCACGCGTACCTGATCGGGCGCGAGCGGCGCGAGGGTGATGTCCTCGACCCGCAGTGGTTCTCCAACCGCCCGGAGAATCGCACCGCGTTCGCTCATCGTGGGCACCTCAGATCGCGTGAGTGGGTATCGTCACTTTCTACCCTCGGTCGAATCATGCCCGACATGCTTTGGACCGTGGGTCGAATTCGCGGCAGGGAGGTGGATGTGTCCGGCGGAACCGTGACCGCGGCGCGGAGATCGTACGGCGATCTCGATCGTGAACGGGTGGTGTCCGCCCTGTACGAGCTGGCCCGGCGCGTCGGAGTCCAGCGGGTCACCATGGCGGATCTGGCCGTCGAGCTGGGGGCGGCGAAACCGTCTGTCTACTATCACGTCCCGGGCAAGCAGGCCGCACTGGACCTGCTGGCCGAAGCCGTGCTGGCCACGATCGCCGAGCCCGGACCGGGCCCGTGGGACCGGCGTCTTCGCGAGCTGTACTGCGCGGCCCGCAAAGCCATGCTGGAAGTGCCGGGCATCGCCGTCGTGCTGCAGACCAACGGCAACGGCCACACCGCCCGCCGCCACGACCGGCTCAGCCGCAGCCTGCTGGGCGAAGCCGGTCTCGACGCCGCCGCGGCATCGACCGCTCACGCCCTGCTGTACACCTATCTGCTCGGTTCGGTGAGCCTGGAGGACTCCCGCCCGGCACCGACGAGCGCACGGGCACGACGTAGGGCGGAGGCCGGGTTCGAGCGGGGCCTCGAGCTCATCGTCGCCGGTATCCGGGCCACCTCCTCGCCGCAGCGGCGGACCGGTTCGGCATGACGGTGCCAGGGGACGCCCGTCCGGCGAGTGTGGCGGCCATGGTCCGCGCTCGTGCCGACGACGACAACATCGGACTGGTCTGCGGAGATCGGTCCTACAGCTGGCGTGAGGTGGTGCGGCAGGCCGCGGTGCGGGCGGCCTGGATGCGCGCGACCCTCGATCCGGCCCGCCCCCCGCACATCGGTGTGCTGCTGCCGACCGTGCCGGAGTACGTGTTCCAGATTCTCGGGGCGGCACTGGCCGGCGTGTGCATCGTCGGGGTGAACTCGACGCGCCGCGGGGCGGAGCTGGCCCGCGACATCGACCACACGGCATGCCAGCTGGTGGTCGCGGATGCCATGTTCGCCGGCCTCGTCAAGGATCCGGTGCGGGTCCAGGATGCGCCCTGGCGGGCATTCGACGGTGCGCCGCTGCCGGATTCGGACCCGCCGCCGTCGACTCTGCTGTTCCTGCTGTTCACCTCCGGCTCGACATCGGCCCCCAAGGCCGTGAAGTGCAGCCAGGCCCGGTTCGCGCGCGTTTCGGCGGAACTGGGATTCGGCCCCAAAGCCGTTCTGTACTGCCCGCTGACGCTGTCCCACGGAAACGCGCTGAACTCCACGCTGTTTCCCGCGCTGGCCGGCGGATGCCGGCTGGTGCTGCGGGATCGCTTCTCGGCGGGCGCCTGGCTCGACGACGTGCGCGCCCACGGGGTGACCTTCACTTCCACGGTCGGCCGGGCCCTGGCCTACATCCTGGCGACCCCGCCGGGACCGCACGACCGCGACCACCGGCTGCGGGCGGTGCTCGCCCCGGAATCGTCCCCGCGCGACGCCGCCCGATTCCGCGAGCGATTCGGTGTGGCCGTGCTCAGCGGATACGGCTCCAGCGAGGGCGGTATAGCGCTGGTGCCCGCACCCAAACCGGGTTCGCTCGGACTCGCTCCGCCCGGCGCGGACATCGCCGTCGTCGACGAGTCCGGAGCGGAATGCGATACGGCACAGTTCGATTCGGACGGCAAGATGTGCAATGCCGCCGACGCGATCGGTGAGCTGGTTCGCCGCGACGCCACGGGTGCGTTCGAGGGCTACTGGAACAACGCCGAGGCCCAGTCCGACCGGCTGCGCAACGGCTGGTTCTGGTCGGGCGATCTGGCCTACCGCGACGCCGACGGTGTGTTCTGGTTCGCCGGCCGGGCGGGGGACTGGCTGCGGGTGGACTCGGAGAACTTCGCGGTCAGCCCGGTGGAGCGGATCCTCGGCCGATACCCCGACGCCGCGGAGGTCGTCGTCGTCGGGGTGCCGGACCCGCTGGCCGGCGACCAGATCCTCGCCGCGATCGAACTGCTGCCGGGCCGGTCCTTCGATCCGGACGACTTCGCGTCCTTCCTGGCCGCACAGTCCGACCTGGGCACCAAGTGGGCGCCCCGATTCGTCCGCGTCGTCCCGGAGATCCCGGTGGTCGGCCAGGGCAAGATCGACAAGAAGCCGCTGCGGCGCGAGGCCTGGCTGTGTGACGACCCGGTCTGGTGGCGGCCGGCCCGGTCGGCCGGCTATGCGCCCATGACGAACTCAGACCGTGCGGCGTTGCGCAAGGAGTTCGACGACCACGGCCGGTCCGGGGCCTATCCGCAGCCGTTCGCCGGGTCCGAAAAGCGCTGACGGCCAACAGAAGAGGAAGTCTCGTGCCCGTACACTATGAGCTCGCAGCGCGAGCCGGCGCGGAACACGTCGCGCTCATCACCCTGGACCGCCCGGAGGCGAAGAACGCCTGCGACCTCGAACACTTCCACCAGCTGGCGCAGGCCTGGAAGCGGTTCGAGGCCGACGAGGCGGCCTGGGTGGCGATCTTCACCGGAGTCGGCCGGTCCTTCATGTCAGGTGCCGACCTCAAGACCTATGTACCCGAGATCACCGCGCTGGCCAAGGAACTCCAGGCCGGCACGGCCACCTCGGTCAAGGGTTACTCGCTGTCGGACGGAACAGACGCCGTGCTGCGGGGCACCAGGGTCGACAAGCCGATCATCGCGGCGATCAACGGTCCCTGTGTGGCCGGCGGCATGGAGATGCTCGGCGGGGTGGACATCCGGGTCGCCGCCGAGCACGCCACCTTCGGCGTGCTGGAGCCCGCGCGCGGCCTGTTCGCGGGCGGCGGGACCACGGTGCGCCTGCCCCGCCAGATCCCGTTCGCCCAGGCCATGGAGTTCCTGCTGTGCGCCGACCTGATCGACGCTCAGCGCGCCCTCCGGATGGGCCTGCTCAACGCGGTCGTCCCGGAGGAAGCATTGCTGGACACCGCCTTCGAGTACGCGGCCCGCATCGCGAAGAACGCACCGCTGGCGGTCCGGGCCACCAAACGCAGTGTCCTGGAGGGCCTGAAGCTCGACATGGGCGAGGCCTACCGCAACGAGGCCCGCATCTCCAGGGAGGTGTTCGCCACGGAGGATGCGAAGGAGGGCCCACGCGCCTTCGCCGAGAAGCGCGCACCGCGGTGGTCCGGTTCCTGATGGCCGACGACATGCGTCAGCTGTGCGTGATCGGCGCCGCCCAGCACACCGTGCGCGACGCCGTCGCGCCGGAGCCGCTCGTCAGCTGGGAGCAGCGGGCACGGGAGGCGGCCGCGGTCGCGGGCGTGGAACATGCTCTGCCGCAGATCGACTCGCTGCAGATCGTGTACTGCCAAAGCTGGTCCTACGACGACCCGGTCGGCCGGCTGGCTGGCGCCCTGGGATCCGCGCCACGGCATCGGCATTATTCGGGGATCGGTGGCACGACACCCCAGGACCTGGTCGACCGCACCGCGGACTCGATGCGGCGCGGGGAACTGGACCTCGCCCTGATCTGCAGCGCCGAGGCACTCGCCAGCGTGCGGGCGGCCAAGAAGAACGACGAGCGGTTGCCCTGGAGTCACCGCAAGTCCTCGCCGTTCCCGTGGGATCCGCCGCACCCGTCCGAACTGAACCACGAGGTGGTGCAGGCCTGGGAGACGTTCCCGCTGTGGGACACCGCGCGGCGCGCCGGGCTCGGTGCGTCACTGGCCGACGATGCCGCGCAGGCCGCGGCGATGATGGCCGCGATGAGCGTTGTGGCGGAGGGCAATCCGCATGCGTGGCGCCCGACCGCGCTCGACGCCGCGACGGTCGGCACCCCGACCGCGGACAACCGGTATGTCGGCTGGCCGTACACCAAGCACGAGGTGGCGGTGATGGACGTCGACATGTCGGCCGCGCTGCTGGTCGCGACGCGCGAGAAGGCCGACGAACTCGGGGTTGCCGAAGACCGGCGCCTGTACCTGGGCGGCTGGGCCTACGCGGAGGACCCGGCGAGCATCGCGGAGCGCCAGGACATGTCGCGGTCGGCGGCCATGTCGGTCGCGGGCCGGCATGTGCTCGCGGCCGCCGGTGTGTCACTGGACGAGATCGACGCGTTCGACCTGTATTCCTGCTTTCCCTCCTCGCTCCGGCTGGCCTGCGACGCCCTGGGCCTGGCCCTCGACGACCCGCGCGGTCTGACGATCACCGGCGGACTGCCCTATGCCGGTGGTCCGGCCAGCGGCTACCTGACGCACGCCATCGCGACCGCCTTCGACCGGCTGCCGGTGAACGCGGGCCGGACGCTGGTCACGGGCGTCGGCATGCACATGGCCAAACATGTTGCGGCGGTGTGGTCCCCGGAACCGGGGTGCGGCACGCCGCCGGCCGACCCGGCTGCACTGCAGTCCGAGGTGGACGCCGACCAGCCGCGCCGCCCGGTCCTCACGGCCTGGTCGGGACCGGCTACCGTGTGTGCCTACACCGTCGCCCACGGTCGCGACGGTGCCCCGCAGCAGGGGCTGGTGGTGCTGGACACCGAGGACGGCCGGGCCCTGGCCCGGGTGCACGACGCCGATCTGCTCGCCGATGCCGAGTCACGCGAGCTCGTCGGGCAGGCGGTGAGGGTGACGACGGACGGCAAACGGAACGAGGCCCGCTGGTGAGTGGATACGGATATTCCCGATGACGACCATGCACCACGCCGGTGTCTGTGTGGCGGACCTCGACGAGTCGCTGCGGTTCTATCGCGATGGACTGGGGCTGACCGTCCTCGTCGACAAGGCCCTGCAGGCCGACCTCGAAGGGTTGCTGGGGGTCCGCACCCAAGCGGTCCGCACGGTATTCCTCGGCGACGCCGCGCACCCGGACTCGGGGATCATCGAACTTCTCGACCTGGGGGTCCCGGCGATCACGGCGTCTCCGCCTCAGCGGGGCGTGCCCGCGCGGGGCGTGTTCCTGCTGTCGGTCCAGGTCGACGTCCCGGCGGTGCTGGACCGACTGGCCCACATGGGCCTCGGCGGTGTCCCCAGGACGATGCCCACCCCCGGGGGCGGGATGGCGGCGACCGTCTCCGACCCGGACGGTGTGATGGTCGAGTTGCTGCCGATGGGCAGGCTCGCGGTCATGGCGGACTAGGTAGGCCCGCGGCGCGCCGCCGGGCCTCGGAGGGCACCACCGGCGATCGTGCCGACGGCCCCCGGGTGATGGCGTTGAGCCGGATCTCAGGCAGGTCGACGGATCCCGCGACCGTGTCGAGCCAGACGACGGTATCGGCCACGTCGTCGACCGTCACGGCGTACATCTCGAACGGAACGTCTTGCAGCATCTCGGTTTCGACAGGCCCTGGAGTGACAAGGTTGACGTTGATGCCGTCCCGGTCGACCTCGAGAGCCAGCGCCCGCGCGAACGCGTTCATCCCCGCCTTCGACGCGGAGTACGCGGTGCGGCCGGGCATCGGCTCGTGCGCGGCCGACGAGGAGATGAAGACGAAGCGGGAGCCGGGCCGCATCAACGGCAGTGCGGCCGCTGTCACCACGAAACAGGAGTCCAGGTTGGCGGCCATCATCGTCCGCCAGTCCTCGAAGGTCTGTTTGCGGGCGTACGTGCCCCCGAGTACACCGGCCGCGTGGACCAGCAGGTCCACCGCCCCGAGCCCGGTCAGCGCCGCCGGGAAGCCGGCGGGATCGCAGGCGTCGGCGACCACCCACCGCGCCCCGATGTCCTCGGCGGCCTCGCGCAGCGGGGTTTCCCGCCGGGCGATGAGGACGACGTCGTAACCGCGCTGCACCAGGAGACGGCCGCAGGCCTTGCCGATGCCGCCGCTGCCGCCGGTGACGACCGCGTTCCGCTCGCGTGAGGCCATCCATCCCTCCGTGCCATCGTGCCGGGAATATCGTGATTCGCGCTCAACGCCCACGTCCCGCTTTACAAAGTTCACCTGAAGTGTCTCATTTCGTATGTTAGCGTCATGTGGACCCGGACCGGCCGGATTGTCGAGAGGTCTGCGATGAAAGTGCCCTCCTACGAACGGATATTCGTCGGCGGGCACTGGCAGCCGGGCAGCGGCGATCGAATCGAGATCGTCTCCCCGCACACCGAAGAGGTCATCGCCCACTCCGCCGCCGGCTCGGCGCAGGATGTCGACGCGGCGGTCCGCGCCGCCAGGACGGCCTTCGACGAGGGGCCGTGGCCGCACCTGAGCCACGCCGAGCGCATCGCGGCGGTGGAGAAGCTGGCGGCGGTGTATTCGGAGCACATCGACGAGATGGCCGATCTGATCACCGCCGAGATGGGCTCACCGGCAAGCTTCAGCAGGCTCGGCCAGGCAGCCGGGGCGGCCTCGATGATGCATCTCGCGACGCAGGCGGCGCGATCGTTCCCCTGGGCGCAGCGCCGCACCGGGCTCCTCGGGGAGGTGCACCTGCGCAGAATGCCGGTCGGGGTAGTGGGAATCATCATTCCCTGGAACGTGCCGCAGAACCTGCTGATGCCCAAGTTGATTCCCGCGCTCATCGCCGGGTGCACGGTGGTGGTCAAGCCCGCGCCGGAGACACCGCTGGACTCGTTGTGGGTCGCCGAGATGATCGAGCAGATCGGCCTGCCCGAGGGTGTGGTGTCGGTGGTGCCGGGCGGGCGGGATACCGGCGAGGAACTGGTGCGCCATCCCGGTGTCGACAAGATCGCCTTCACCGGGAACTCCGCCACGGGCCGTCGTATCGCGTCCCTGTGCGGCGAACAGCTGAAGCGTTGCGGCCTGGAGCTGGGTGGCAAGTCGGCGGCGATCGTCCTCGACGACGCGCACATCGGCAAGACGGTCGCCGGGCTCAAGATGGCCGGTCTGATGAACAACGGACAGGCCTGCGTAGCCCAGACCAGGATCCTGGTCAGCGAGCGTAGGCACGACGAGTTCGTCGACGCCCTGGCCGGGATGATGTCAGAGCTGGTGGTGGGCGACCCCGCCGACCCGGCGACCGACATCGGTCCGCTGGTGTCCCGGCGCCAGCAGCTCCGAGTGCAGGACTACATCCGGTCCGGCGTCGACCAGGGCGCGAGAATCGTTGTCGGTGGCGATGATTCGCCCCTCGGCCGAGGCTGGTACGTCAGGCCGACGCTGTTCGCCGACGCCGACAACGGCATGACGATCGCCCGCGAGGAGATCTTCGGGCCGGTGTTGACAGTCATCTCCTACACCGACGAGCACGACGCCGTCCGGATCGCCAACGACAGCGACTACGGACTGGCGGGCTCGGTATGGACCAAAGACGTCGCGCACGGCCTGGAGGTCTCCGGTCAGGTGCGCACCGGCACCTACGGAATCAACATGTACATGCTCGACATCTCCAGCCCGTTCGGCGGATTCAAGCAGTCCGGAATCGGACGGGAGTTCGCCGAGGAGGGCCTCGCGGAATACACCGAGCTGCAGTCGGTGGTCAGCGCCGGAAAACTGCCTGCCCTGGAGGAGGACTCGCGACGATGAACGACGTACATGTCGACGTCGACGCGGTGACCGCCAGTGTGATCCGATCCGCGATGGAGACCATCTGTTTCGAGATGGCCACCTATGTGTCGCGGACCGCAACCACCCCGATCCTCAACCAGTCCAACGAGCGCAACGCCACCATCCTCGACGCCACCGGTCACCTCGCCGCGCTGTCGGTGGGCATCCCGCAGTTCATGTTGTCCTCGACGTTGCCGGTGCGGTTCGCCGCCGAGTTCTTCGCCGGCGAGCTCTATCCGGGCGATGTGATCGTTGCGAACGACCCCTACCACGGCGGTGGACACCTGCCCGACGTCAACGTCTTCTCGCCGGTCTTCGACCCGGCGGGATCCGGCCAGCGGGTCGCGTTGTTCGCCTCCATCCAGTGTCACCACGGCGACACCGGCGGCGCGATGGCCGGCGGCTACAACGTGTTCGCCAAGGACATCTGGAGCGAAGGGGTGCGTTACCCGCTGCTCAAGATCGTGGACGCGGGCCGGGAGCGCCGCGACGTGGTGCTCACCATGCGAGCCAACAACCGGCTGCCGGGCTTCATCGGCGATCTGCGCTCGCAGGTGGGTGCGGCCCAACTGGGCGCGCGCCGGCTGACCGACATCATCGCCGAGTACGGCGTGGCGACCGTCCAGGCCGCGGTCCGGTGGTCGGTCGACGACGCCACCCGGCGGTTCTCCGCGGAGATCGCACGCTGGCCCGACGGCACCTACGAGGCCGACGTGTACTGCGATTCCGACCCCGCAGGCAACCAGGACATCCACGTTCACGTTGCGATCACTGTCGACGGTGACCGGCTGATCATCGACTTCGAGGGCTCCGACACCCGCCCGGACATCAACGCGTGGTCGACGTTCGGCAACACCCGGGGCAATGTCATCGCCGCGCTCGCCAGCCTGGTCGACCCGTCCATCCCGAAGAACGAAGGCTTCTTCAACTGCATCGAGCTGCGGGTTCCTGAAGGTTGCTGCCTGAATCCCGTTGAGGGGAAACCGGTTTCCAGTGGAACCCATCATCCCGGTGTCGAGGTCGGCGACGCCATCGCGATCGCGATGAGCAAGATCATCCCGGACCGGTGCTGCCCGCAGAGCTACAAGTTCGGCAGCCCACGGCAGATGTGGGGCGACCTCGATCCCCGCACCGGAAAGCCGTTCTTCGACCACGGCGGTGAAGTCAGCGCGGGCTGGGTGAGCGCCGCCCGCGGCACCGACGGCTGGGGCGCGCTGTCGGCCTCCAACGGAAACCTGATCAAGGCCACCGCGGAGATCAACGAGCAGCTGTTCCCGCACATCCTGCGCGGCCGGAACTATCTCACCGACTCCGGGGGCCCCGGCCAGTGGCGGGGCGGGTGCGGCAGCCACTTCGTCAAGGAGGTGCGCACCCCCACCCGGGTCAACCAGTACGTGGTCAACCAGCGGCACACCCATCCCGGCATCGCGGGCGGCCAGAACGGCGCCCCCGACCACTGCGTGGTCGGCGACGAGGTGGTGGACCCCGCGGTGGCCGGGGTGCTGCTGGACACCGGCGAGCAACTGGTCTACGACTTCGGCGGCGGCGGGGGATGGGGTGACCCCCTGGACCGCGACCCGCAGGCCGTCCTCGACGACGTGTGGGACGAATACGTCTCGCTCGACGGCGCGTTCCGCGACTACGGCGTCGTCATCACCGGCTCGCTGGCGGACATGACGCTGGCACTCGACCGGGAGGCCACCGAGCTCGAGCGCAAGCGGCGCACGTCATGAGCGCGGCAGGCGACTACCGAATCGGCATCGACGTCGGGGGCACGTTCACCGACTGCGTGCTGCGCCGCCCCGACGGCACGCTGGCGATGGACAAGGTCCCCACCACCCAGGGCGATCAGAGCGACGGCGTGCTGGCCGGTATCGCACGGCTCGCCGAGGCCGAGGGCCTCCCGGTCGGCGACCTGCTGGCGCGGACGCGGACGATCGTGCACGGCACCACCACCGCCGACAACGCCATGATCCAGATGAACGGCGCGGCAACGGGTTTGATCGTCACTCGTGGATTCCGGGACGAGATCGAGTTCAGGCGCTGCTACAAGGAGGACATCTGGGATCCGACGCTGCCCGCGCCGGCTCCCATCGCGCGGCGCAGGGTGCGACTGGAAGTCGACGAGCGGCTCACCGCCGAGGGCGGGATCGAGACGGCTCTCGACGAGGAGCAGGTGGCCAAGGCGGCGGCGCGGCTTCGAGCCTTCGGGGTGACGTCGATCGCCATCTGCTTCCTGCACTCCTACCTCAACCCCGCCCACGAACTGCGGGCCCGCGAGATCGTCCTGGCCGAGTACCCCGACGTCGAGATGATCTCCCTGTCGCACGAGATCCTGCCCAAGCCAGCGGAATTCGAGCGAACCTCGACCACTTTGGTCAACGCCTACGTAGGACCGCCGATCGCACACTATCTCAGCCGCCTGGCGGGGAGTCTGGCCGACAGCGGCTATCGGCACCGGCTTCTGGTGGCGACCTCGGCCGGCGGTATCGCCACGGCCGAAGCCGCCGCCAGACGCGCGGTCGCGACCATCGGCTCCGGCCCGACCGGCGGGGTCAGCGCCGCGGCGAGGGCCGCCCAGCGCACGGGTGTCGGCGACGTGGTGAGCGTCGACATGGGCGGAACCAGCTACGACGTCTGCCTGATCCGCAACGGCAGGCCCGAGATGAAGATGGACTGGAACTGGTTCCACCGCTACTGCATCGGGCTGCCCATGATCGACATCCCGTCGGTCGGCGCCGGCGGTGGCTCGATCGCCTGGGAGGAGGGCGGTGTCCTGCACGTCGGTCCCCAGTCGGCGCAGAGCCAGCCGGGACCGGTGTGCTACGGCCGCGGCGGCACCGAACCGACGGTCACCGACGCCGATCTGGTGTTGGGCCGGTTGGCGGCAGCGGGATTCAACGACGGCCGGATGACCCTGGACCTCGAGGCGGCGCGCGCGGCCATCGGGGAGCTGGGCCGGCGCGTCGGGCTTGGGGTCGAGGAGACCGCCGCCTCGATCGTTCGCCTCGTCGACGCCAACATGACCGACGCGGTTCGGCGCGTGCTGTCGCTGGCCGGGGCCGACCCGCGAAAGCTGTCCCTGGTGGCCTTCGGCGGAATGGGTGGTGTGCACGCCACCACTCAGGCCCGCGCTCTGGGCATGCGCACGGTGGTGGTGCCCCGGGCCGCAGCCGGGTTGTCCGCGCTGGGCCTGTTGGCGGCCGATCACGTCATCGACGATTCGCGGGGCTACATCTCGCCGTGGGCCGAGGTCGACCGCGACCACCTCGCCCGGCTGGCGCGCGAGCTCGAGGACAACGCGCGTCACGAACTGGACGTCGCGGGCGTCCCGGGTGACCGGGTCCGGCTGGAATGGTCTCTGCTGCTCGTCTATCCGGGGCAGACCTTCGACACCGCCATAGCGGTATCCGACCCCACCGACGTCGCGCAGGCGGTGGCCGAATTCCACCGGATGAACTCCGAGGCCCGCCTGATAGAGGCGCGCGCCCAGGAGCCCGTCGTTCGTGGCATCCGGCTGACCGCCGTGGGAGAGGTCGAGAAACCGGTGCAGGCGCCGCTGCCGGCGGGGACGGCGTTGCATCCCGTCGGACGACGGCGCATGTGGGTCGGGGGCGCCTGGCACGAGGCCCGGATCTACGACCTCGACGACGTGCTGCCCGGGGTGACGGTGCCGGGTCCGGCAGCCATCGCCGGCCCGTTCACGACGATCGTCGTAGGGCCAGGTGAGACCGCACGTCCGACCCCCGACGGGGACGTGGTGATAAGCCTCTGAGGCCGCCTCCGGCTACTTTGCTCCGCGTCGCACCGCGTTGACCACCCCGCGCACGGCCGACTCGGTCACCGCGATCGGGGACATCACCGCCTCGCTGAGCCCCACAATGCGTTCGACGCGCGCGACGATCGCCTCGAGCCGGTCCACCACGGCGGCCAGCCGCGGGGCCAGCTCGTCGATGTGGGTCAGCGTGGTGTTGAACAACTCCAGCGTCTGCTCGAAGTACTCCATCGTGCCGTTCATCCCGGACATGGTCGTGTTGAGGTCGGTGAGCGCCCCGTTCATGCCGGTCAGGATGGTGTCGAGTTGGTCGACGGTGACATCGGCGTTCAACGCCGCCTGGGCCAGCGTCTTGATCCGGTCCCGACCGGTCCGAGGTGGTGCCTTGTCCGCCATCTCAGCGTTTCAGCTTGCTTGCCGCATCGGCGTCGAGCAGCCAAACCGTGGCATCGCGCCCGACGGCGCCGGCGGCCGGTACCTCGGCCGGTGCGGCGCCACCGATCGCGGCCGCGACCGCCTCCGCCTTGGCCCCGCCCGACACCACCAGCCACACCTCGCGGGAGCGTCGGACGGCGGGCAGTGTCAGGGTGATCCGCCGCGGCGGCGGCTTCGGTGAGGCCTCGACACCGACCACCAGGCGCGTGGACTCGGCGGTGGCCGCGGTGTGCGGGAACAGCGAGTTGATGTGACCCTCACCGCCCATGCCGAGCAGGTGGACGTCGAAAATCGGCGCCGGCTGGCCGCTTTCGGCGTTGTCGGCCAGCACGGCCTCGTAGGCGGCCGCTGCCGCGTCGAGATCGTCGCCGAATACGCCGTCACTGGGCGCCATCGGATGCACGTTGGCAGCCGGGATGGCGATGTGGTCGATCAGGGCCTCGCGGGCCTGCTTCTCGTTGCGCTCGTCGTCGTCGGCGGGAACGAAGCGCTCGTCACCCCAGTACAGGTGCACCTTCGACCAGTCGATGGCCGCGTCATGCGCCCCGACGTGCTTGAGCAGGCCGATCCCGGTGCCGCCGCCGGTCAGGACCACCAGTGCCCGGCCCCGCGCCGCGATCGCCGCGGTGATGGCCTCCACCAGTCGGTCGCCGGCGGCGGCGACCAGTGCGGGGGTGTCGGGGTAGGTCTCTACGACTAATCCCTTGGGGCTGTTCACAGGTACTGCACCTTGTCGATACCGGCCAGTGCTTCGTGGTAGATCTCGTCGGCGTCGAGGCGGCGCATGTCCTCGGCCAGGCATTCGCGGGTCTCGCGCCGCGGCAGTGGCAGCAGTGCATCCGGCCGTGCGGTGCGGCTCATCGTCGCCGTCACGCCGTCCTGCGGCCGGCTCAACGTGATCGTCTGGGTGGGCCGCACCAACTCGACCTTGAGGTCACCGACGGCGCGCTGCACCGGACCGTCGATCCGGCTGGCCAGCCACCCGGCCAGGATGTCCAGGGCGGGTTCGTCCTTCAGGCCCGACACCAGCGCCGAGGTGATCGGCTCGTAGGGCGGGGTGTCCAGGGCCGAGGCCAGCAGCGCGCGCCAATACGTGATCCGGCTCCAGGCGAGGTCGGTGTCACCCCCGGTGTAACCCTGCAGCCGGCTCCTGATCGAAGCCAGTGGATCGTCGGAGCCGGTGGCGTCGGTGATCCGCCGGATCGCCAACCTGCCCAACGGATCCCGGGCGGGAATCTCCGGTGCGGAACCCGGCCACCAGGCCACCACGGGAGTGTCCGGCAGCAGGAACGGTAGCACCACACTGCTGGCATGCGACGACAGCGGGCCGGAGATCCGCAGCACCACCACTTCACCGGCACCGGCATCGCCGCCGACCCGGAGTTGACCGTCCAGACGCGCGTCGGAGGCCAACCGGTCGGCGGGCACCACCACGATGATCCGGCAGGGGTGTTCCCGGCTCGCCGACACCGCGGCGTCGATGGCGTCTTCGACGAGGTCCTCGCTGTCCGGCGCGACCACCAGAGTCAGCACCCGGCCCAGCGTGATCGCCCCGCCCTCCTCACGCAGTGCGGTGATCTTCTTGTTGAGGTCGTTGGTCGTGGTGTCGGGCAGGTCGACGATCATGGCCGCCGCCATTCCCGGCCGGACCGCTGCAGCATCTCGAACGCCGACTCCGGGCCCCAGGTGCCCGCCTCGTACGGGTCCGGCTTTCCGTGCGCCGCCCAGTAGTCCAAAACCGGATCCAATATCTCCCAGGCCAACTCGACCTCGGCGTTGACCGGGAATAGCGACGGCTCACCGAGCAGCACGTCGAGGATCAGCCGCTCGTAGGCTTCCGGCGAGGCCTCGGCGAACGCCGAGCCGTAGGAGAAGTCCATGTTCACGTCGCGCACCTCCATGGTGCTGCCCGGCACCTTGGAGCCGAACCGCAACGTGATGCCCTCGTCCGGCTGGACCCGGATCACCAGGGCGTTCTTGCCGAGCTCCTCGGTCATGGTGGCGTCGAACGGCAGATGCGGAGCCCGCTTGAACACCAGCGCGATCTCGGTCACCCTGCGGCCCAACCGTTTTCCGGTGCGCAGGTAGAACGGCACCCCGGCCCACCGGCGGGTGTCGACGTCGAGGGTGATCGCGGCGAATGTTTCGGTGGTCGAGTCCTTGGAGAACCCCTCCTCGTCGAGCAGGCCGACGACCTTCTCGCCGCCCTGCCAGCCGCCGGTGTACTGGCCCCGCGCGGCGGTCTCGTCCAGCGGCTGGGCCAGCCTGGTCGCCGAGAGCACCTTGATCTTCTCGGCCTTGACCTCGTCGGGGTGGAAGCTCACCGGCTCCTCCATCGCGGTCAGCGCCAGCAGTTGCAACAGGTGGTTCTGGATGACGTCGCGGGCCGCGCCGATCCCGTCGTAGTAGCCGCCCCGCCCGCCCAGGCCGATGTCCTCGGCCATGGTGATCTGCACGCTGTCGACGTAGTGGCTGTTCCAGATCGGTTCGTAGAGTTCGTTGGCGAACCGCAGTGCCAGGATGTTCTGCACCGTCTCCTTGCCCAGGTAGTGGTCGATGCGGAACACCGACTCCTCCGGGAACACGCTGTTGACCACCTTGTTGAGTTCGATGGCGCTCTGCAGATCGTGACCGAACGGCTTCTCGATCACCACCCGGCTCCAGCGGCCCTCCTGCGGACGGGCCAGCCCGGACTTCCTCAGCTGTTCGCAGACCTGGGGGAAGGCCTTCGGCGGGATCGACAGGTAGAACGCGTGGTTGCCGCCGGTGCCGCGCTCGACGTCCAGCTTCTCCAGCGTCTCGGCCAGCCGGCCGAACGCCTTGTCGTCGTCGAAGGTGCCCTGCACGAACCGGAACCCCTCCGAGAGCCGGTCCCACACCTCCTGCCGGAACGGCGTGCGGGCGTGCTGGCACACCGCGTCGTGGACGATGGCGCCGAAATCCTCGTCGGCCCAGTCCCTTCGGGCGAATCCGACCAGCGAGAACGAGGCCGGCAGCAGCCCACGGTTGGCCAGGTCGTAGATCGCCGGCATCAGCTTCTTGCGGGCGAGGTCGCCGGTGACGCCGAAGATCACCACCCCGCAGGGGCCGGCGATCCGCGGCATCCGCTTGTCGCGCTTGTCGCGCAGCGGGTTGCGCCACCCGGACGGCGCGGGAGCGATCACACCGGGAACCGGCGCGACGACCCCGGCGACGGGCTCGCTATCCGCGGTCATTTCGACTTGTCGTCGAGCTGACCCTGCGTCGCGTCCAGCAATTCGTGCCAGGACTTCTCGAACTTCTCCACGCCCTCGTCCTCCAGCACCAGGAACACGTCGCGCAGGTCGATGCCGATGGCCTCGAGCTTGTCGAACACCTGCTGGGCATGGCCGGCCGTGCCGGTGATGGTGTCGCCCTTGATCACTCCGTGGTTGGCGACCGCGTCGATGGTATTCTCGGGCATGGTGTTCACCGTGTTGGGTGCCACCAATTCGGTGACGTACAGGGTGTCGGAGTAGTCCGGGTTCTTGACGCCGGTCGACGCCCACAGCGGCCGCTGCACCCAGGCGCCCGCCTCGGCGAGCGGAAGGAACCGCTTGCCGCCGACGAACACCTCTTCGTAGGCCGCGTAGGCCAGCCGGGCATTGGCCACCCCGGCCTGGCCGCGCAGCGCGAGCGCCTCGTCGGAGCCGAGCGCCTCGAGCCGCTTGTCGATCTCGGTGTCCACCCGGGAGACGAAGAACGATGCCACCGAGTGGATGGTGTTGAGGTCATGCCCCGCCTTCTCGGCGGCTTCCAGGCCGGCCAGGTAGGCGTCCATCACCAGACGGTAGCGTTCGACGGAGAAGATCAGCGTGACGTTGACCGAAATACCCTCGGCCAGAACGGCCGTGATGGCGGGCAGGCCCGCCTTGGTGGCGGGGATCTTGATCAGCAGGTTGGGCCGGTCGACGATCTTCCACAGCTCGATGGCCTGCAGCACGGTCTTGTCGGTGTCGTGGGCCAGCCGCGGATCGACCTCGATCGAAACCCGGCCGTCGACCCCGTTGGAGGACTCCCACTGCGGACGCAGCACGTCGCAGGCGTTGCGGACGTCGTCGGTGGTGACCGTGCGGACGGTGGCGTCGACGTCGGCGCCACGCTCGGCGAGTTCGGCCACCTGGGCGTCGTAGGCGGTCCCCTTGGACAGCGCGGCCTGGAAGATGGACGGGTTGGTGGTGACGCCGACGACGCTGCGGGTGTCGATCAGCTCCTGCAGGTTGCCCGACTGCAGCCGATCGCGGGACAGGTCGTCGAGCCAGACGGAGACGCCCGCGGCGGACAGCGCCGCGAGATTGGGATTCTGTGTCATTGCGGTTCCTTTGGCTTTGTCTGATTGTCTGATCGACCTACTTCTCACCGGGACTTCGTCCCGCATCGTCGTAGGTCAGTTGTCGATTGCGCGTTCCGCGGCGGCGGCGACGGCCTCTGGTGTGAAGCCGAACTCGCGGAACAGGGTCTTGTCGTCGGCCGATTCGCCGTAGTGCTCGATCGAGACGATCTCACCGGTGTCGCCGACGATCTTGTACCAGGACTGCGCCACCCCGGCTTCCACCGCGACCCGGGCGGAGACGTCCGGCGGCAGCACGCTGTCCCGGTACTCCTGCGGCTGGGATTCGAACCATTCGACGCAGGGCATCGATACCACGTAGGCCCGAATATCCTTGTCCGCCAACAGTTTCTTGGCCTCCACCGCCAGTTGAACCTCCGAGCCGGTGGCGATGATGATCACGTCGGCGTCATCGGCCGGGTTGCCGCCGCCCAGCACGTACCCGCCGCGCGCCACCCCGTCGCTGTCGGTGCCCTCCAGCACCGGCACACCCTGACGGGTCAGGATGAATCCGACCGGGCCGAAGCCGGATGTCGCCGGCCCCGCGGCTCCGCTTCCCCTGCCGCGCGCGATGATCGTGCGCCACGCATACGCGGTCTCGTTCGGGTCGGCCGGCCGCACCACCGACAGTTTCGGGATGGCCCGCAGGGCCGCGAGGTGTTCGATCGGCTGGTGGGTGGGCCCGTCCTCGCCGAGGCCGATCGAGTCGTGCGTCCAGATGTAGATGGTGTCGATGTCCATCAGCGACGCCAGTCGCACCGCGGGGCGCATGTAGTCCGAGAACTGCAGGAACGTGCCGCCGAATGCGCGGGTGGGACCGTGCAGCACGATGCCGGACAGGATGGAACCCATCGCGTGCTCGCGGATGCCGAAGTGCAGCACCCGGCCGTACCAGTCGGCGGTGTAGTCCTTGGTCGAGATCGACGGCGGGCCGAACGACTTCACCCCGTTGATGGTGGTGTTGTTGCTGCCGGCGAGATCGGCCGAGCCGCCCCACAATTCGGGTAGCTTTGGTGCGACGTCGTTGAGCACCTGCCCAAAGGCGGCGCGGGTGGCCACCGCCTTGGACCCCGGTTCCCAATGCGTGATGTCGGCATCCCAGCCGTCCGGCAGCTCCTCGGCCGTCAGCCGGTCCAGCAGCGCCTTGCGCTCGGGCTCGCGCTGGGCCCAGGCGTCGAAGTCGGCCTGCCACTTCTCGTGCGCCTCGCGGCCGCGGTCCACCAGTTTGCGGGTGTGCTCGATGACCTCGTCGCGCACCTCGAACGTCTTGTCCGGGTCGAAGCCCAGCACCCGCTTGGTGGCGGCCACCTCCTCGTCGCCCAGCGCCGAGCCGTGCACCCCGCCGGTGTTCATCTTGGTCGGGGCGGGATAGCCGATGATGGTGCGCACCGCGATGAACGACGGCTTGTCGGTGACCTTCTTCGCCTCGGCGATCGCCTCCTCTATCCCGACGACGTTCTCGCCGCCCTCGACCTCCTGCACGTGCCAGCCGTACGCCCGGTAGCGCGCGACGGTGTCCTCGGACAACGCGATGTTGGTGTCGTGCTCGATGGAGATCTGGTTGCGGTCGTAGAACACGATCAGGTTGCCGAGCTGCTGGGTGCCGGCCAGCGACGACGCCTCGCTGGTCACGCCCTCCTCGATGTCCCCGTCGGAGGCGATGACGTAGATGTAGTGGTCGAACGGGCTGGTGCCGGCCGGGGCGTCCGGGTCGAACAGGCCGCGCTCGTAGCGGGCGGCCATCGCCATGCCCACCGCCGACGCCAGGCCCTGGCCCAGCGGACCGGTGGTGATCTCCACGCCGAGGGTGTGCCGGAACTCCGGGTGCCCCGGGGTCTTGGAGCCCCAGGTGCGCAGCGACTCGATGTCGGAGAGTTCCAGCCCGAAACCGCCAAGGTACAGCTGCAGGTAGAGGGTCAGGCTGCTGTGCCCGCAGGACAGGATGAACCGGTCGCGGCCCAGCCAGTGGGTGTCGCTGGGGTCGTGCCGCATGACCCGCTGGAACAGCGTGTAGGCCAGTGGCGCCAGGCTCATCGCGGTGCCGGGGTGTCCGTTCCCGACCTTCTGCACCGCATCGGCGGCCAGCACCCGCACCGTGTCGACGGCCAGGGAGTCGAGCTCCGTCCAGTCGTCGGGGTGGTGCGGCTCGGTCAGGGCGGAAATCTCTTCGAGCGTGGTCACAAGCGCACTCCTGGCGTCCTCGGATCGACTGGCAAGCTAGTCCCCCCTAACCCTAGTGCCGGATCGTCCGCGGCTGCAGGAGTGCGCGCAGAGTCTGTTCGCCCTCCTCGACAGCCGCCTTTCTGCGGGGTTACCCGCAGGTGAAGGATTACGCAGCCAATCCGAGCCGGTGCCGGAATCGCAGGGAATCGCCCCCTTGGGTACCTGCGCGGGGGCCGCTCGGTCTACCATCCTCTGTAGTAGATCGTTGGGTCTGGCAGGAGTCGGTTGCGTGAGAGTTCGCGAAGTGCACCTCGTCGAGGGCGCGCCCGTACGATTCCGCGACCGCCTGCTCGGCTACCTGGCCCTGACCAAGCCCCGGGTCATCGAGTTGCTCCTGGTCACCACCATCCCGGCGATGCTGCTGGCCAGCCGGGGCAGCGTGGATCCGCTGCTCATCGCCAACACCCTGTTCGGCGGCATGCTCGCGGCGGCGGGTGCCAACGCGCTGAACTGCGTGGCCGACGCCGACATCGACAAGGTGATGAAGCGCACCGAGCGCCGCCCGCTGGCCCGGGCCACGGTGCCGCGCAGCCACGCCCTGGTGTTCGGGCTGGCGTTGTCGGTGGCCTCGTTCTTCTGGCTGTGGTGGACCACCAACATGCTGTCGGCCCACCTCGCCGCCGCCACCATCGCGTTCTACGTGCTGGTCTACACCCTGCTGCTCAAGCGCCGCACCTCGCAGAACGTGGTGTGGGGCGGCGCCGCAGGCTGCATGCCGGTGATGATCGGCTGGTCGGCGGTGACCGGCACGATCGGCTGGCAGGCGCTGGTGATGTTCGCGATCATCTTCTTCTGGACGCCGCCGCACACCTGGGCGTTGGCGATGAAGTACAAGGACGACTACGCCGCCGCCGGGGTGCCGATGCTTCCCGTCGTCGCGACCGAGCAGCAGGTGACCAAGCAGGTCGTCATCTATACCTGGCTCACCGTGGCCGCCACGCTGGCGCTGATGCCGGCCGCCGGCTGGCTGTACGCCTCGGTGGCCGCACTGGCGGGCGCCTGGTTCCTGGTGATGGCCCATCGGCTGCACGCCGGGGTGCGCCGGGGCGAGTCGGTCAAGCCGCTGCGGCTGTTCCTGCAGTCGAACAACTACCTGGCCCTGGTGTTCGTGGCGCTCGCCGTCGACTCGGCCCTCGCCCTGCCGACCCTGTTCTCCTGACCGCGAGCGTGCGTGTCGGCCCGCCGACACGCCGCTAAGCGCGCGGTTTGCGCGCGGTCGCGGCGGATGATGCCTACGGCAACAGGACGATCGATCCGGTCGTCTTGCGCGACTGCAGATCACGATGGGCCCGTTCGGCCTCGGCCAGCGGATAGTGCCCCCCGACGGTGACGGTGATCGAACCGTCGGCGATGGCGTCCAGCACTTCGCCGGCGCGCCAGGCGAATTCGTCGGGGGTCCGGGTGAAGTGCGCCAGGTTGGGCCGGGTCAGGAAGACCGACCCGGCGGCGTTGAGCCGTTGTGGGTCCACCGGCGGCACCGGGCCGCTGGAGGCGCCGAAAAGTGCCAGCGTGCCGCGCACGGCCAGGCAGGCCAGGCTGGCATCGAATGTCGTCTTGCCCACCCCGTCGTACACCGCGGCGACGCCGTGGCCGCTGGTGAGTCCGCGCACCCGGGCGGCGAAGTCGGCCGCATTCTCCGGGTAGTCGAGCACCTCGACGGCGCCCGCCTGGCGGGACAACTCGGCCTTGTCGGGGGTGGACGCCGTCGTGATGACCCGGGCGCCCAGGCTGGTGGCCCACTGGGTCAGGATCAGGCCCACACCACCGGCCCCGGCGTGGACCAGCACGAAGTCGCGGGGCTGCACCGGATACACCGACTTGATCAGGTAGTGCGCCGTCATCCCCTTGAGCAGCGCCGAGGCCACTGCATCGGACTGCACGGCATCGGGCACATAGGCGACGAAATCGGCTGGCGCCGTGCAGAATTCCGCGTAGGCACCGTTGGCGTTCGCGGTGACCACCCGGTCGCCGGCCTTGATCGCGGCCACGTCGTCGCCGACGGCCGCCACCGTGCCGCACACCTCCATTCCGAGCACGAACGGCAGTTCGCGCGGGTATTGCCCGGACCGGAAGTAGGTGTCGATGTAGTTGACGCCGATCGCGTCGGCCTGGATCAGCACCTCATCGGAGCGAGGGGAGGGCTTCGGCTTCTCGACGTACTTCAGAACCTCGGGACCGCCGGTCTCGGCGACTTCGATTGCGTGCATGTCACTATCATCCCCGGTGTGAAGTCCCGATGAAGCTGGCCCGCCCCAATGTGTTCCATCCGCGGATCGTGCTGGCCGGCTGCCCGCAGTTGGTGGACGGCGACGGCGACGACGCGGGCCTGGTCGCGGCGCTGCGCGACCGCGGCCTGCACGCCCACTGGCTGTCCTGGGACGACCCGGAGACCTTGAACGCCGACCTGGTGATCCTGCGCGCCACCTGGGATTACGCCGAGCGTCGCGACGAATTCCTGGCCTGGACGTCGCGGGTGCGTAACCTGCTCAACGCGCCGGCCGTGGTGGCCTGGAACAGCGACAAGCGCTACTTGGAGGACCTGGCCGCGGCCGGGGTGCCCACGGTGCCGTCGTCGTTCTTCGACCCCGGCACGGCGGTCCGGCTGCCGCGCGGGGAGGTGGTGGTCAAGCCCGCCGTCGGGGCCGGTTCGGTGGGAGCGGGCCGGTTCACCCACGCCACCGAGGCGCGGGCCCATGCGGCGAAACTGCACCGCGACGGGCGCACCGTGCTGGTTCAGCCCTACGATGCCCGGGTCGAGGCCGGGGAGACCGCGCTGGTGTTCCTCGGCGGCGAGCAGTCGCACGCCTTCGTCAAGGGGCCGATGCTGCCGCCACCGGGCCGGCTGCCCCGGCTGGACGGCTCCGGCGTCTTCGCCGAGGAGAGGTTGACCCCGGCCGATCCGGACTTCGCGATGTGGGACGCCGGCCACGCCGCACTGGACGCGGCCTGCGCCCGGCTGGGGATCGCGAAGGCGGAATTGCTCTATGCGCGGGTCGATCTGATCGGTGACGCCGAGGACCCGGTAATTCTCGAACTCGAACTCATCGAACCGTCGCTGGGCTGGCGCCAGCTCGACGAAAAGACCCGCTCGCTGCAGCAGCGACAGTTCGCGGTCTGCCTCCAGTCAGCCCTCGAGCGTCTTGGGCTCGGCCCGCTGTCGCATCGACGCCCATAGCGCGGCGGTGGCCGCGGTGCAGGCCGCCGCACCGGCGACGTGGAAGGCGACCAGCACGGCGGGCACCCCGGTGAAGAACTGGACGGCGCCCAGCAGGCCCTGCGCCATCACCAGCAGCACCAGGACCAGCAGCCGGCGCATGATCGACCTCGGCGCGTAGACGGCGAACAGCCCGGCACCCAGACCGATCAGCAGCGACAGATAGATGAACAGGAAGGTGGAGTGCGCATGCACCAGCGTGATGATCTCCACCTCGAGCCGCGGCACGATGCGCTGCGGACTCTTGTCGCCGGCGTGCGGGCCGGCCCCGGTCACCGTGGTGCCGGTCACCAACGTCGCCGACAGCGCCAGCGCACTCAGTAAGGTCAAGTGCCGCAAGGGTTTCGGCACCACCGGGGTGGGGATGCCGTCGTCGGGCTGGCCGATCTTGACGTAGAGGACGGTGGCCAGCCAGACCATCGCCATCGACACCAGCAGGTGCACGGCCACGGTCCACCACAGCAGCCCGGTGAGCACGGTGACACCGCCGATCACCGCCTGCAACACCGTGGAGGCCGGCATCAGCCAGGCGTAGACCAGCACCTCGCGCCGCCGGCGTGCCCGGGTCACCGCCAGCACGGCCAGGATCGCGGTGATCACCACCAGGAAGGTGATCAGCCGGTTGCCGAACTCGACGGCCTGGTGGATGCGGGGGACTTCGGCGTGCGGGACCGGGGTGAAGCTGCCCGGGAAACACTGCGGCCAGGTCGGGCAGCCGAGGCCGGACGAGGTCACCCGGACGATCGACCCGGTGACCGAGATACCGGCCTGCGTGAGGATCACCGCGGCGGCGATGAGGCGCTGCACGCGCAGGCTGGGCAGCGGTAACAGGTCCACCAGCCGCAGGAAGAACCGTCCGACGGGCACCGCCCGATCGTAGTGGACCCCAAACTACGCCGCGTAGTAGGGCCGTCGGCGCGCTATCAGGTGAACCGGAACCAGCGCAACGCGGCCAGCGCGGACACCGCGCCCCAGGCCACCAGCACCGCAACGCCGAACCAATCGACCGATAGCGACAGCGCCTGCGTCAACGCCTCGGTCAGCGCACCCGACGGGGTGAGCCTGGCCACCCAGGACAGTGCGCGGGGGATCGCACCGCCCTCCACCGTCAGCGCCCCCAAACCGGCGAAGACGAACCAGAGCAGGTTGGCGACGGCGAGCACGATCTCCGCCCGCAGCGTGCCGCCCAGCAGCAGGCCCATCGCGACGAACCCGGCGGTGCCCAGCGCGATGATCACCGCGCCAAGCAGCAGCCCGGTCGGGTGCGGGCGCCAGCCCAGGGCCAGGCCGATGCCGCCGAGCAGGATCGCCTGCAGGAACACCACGGTGACCACCGCCAGTGCCTTGCCCGCGATGATGCCCCACACCGGAAGTGCGGTGGCCCCCAGTCGTTTCAGTGCGCCGTAGCGCCGGTCGAACGCCACGGCGATCGCCTGCCCGGTGAACGCCGTGGAGATCACCGCCAGCGCCATGATCGCCGGGACGAAGACGCTGACCCGGTCGGGGCCGAACGACCCGAACGGCAGCAGCGTGAGCCCGATCAAAAGGGTGATCGGGATGAACATCGTCAGCAAGAGCTGTTCGCCGTTGCGCAGCAGCAGCTTGAGTTCCAGGCCGTACTGGGCGAGCAGCATCCGGGGCACCGTGTTGGGCCGGGGATCGGGGGAGAAGGTCCCGGCCGGGAACAGCTCGGTCATGACCGCAACTCCTTGCCGGTGATGTCAAGGAACACATCCTCGAGGCTGCGCTGCTCCACCCGGACGTCGGTGGCGAGCACGTTCAGCCGCGCGCACCATGCGGTCACGGTTGCCAGCACCTGCGGGTCGATCTTGCCCTCCACCAGGTACTCGCCGGGCGAGACCTCCCTGGCCGAATAGTCCTCGGGGAGCGCGGCGGTCAGCAGCGCCAGGTCCAGGCGGCGAGGCGCGGTGAACCGCAACTGATCCTCGGCGCCGCTGTGCATCAACTCGGCGGGTGTTCCGGCGGCGACGGCCGACCCGCGATCGATGATGACGATCCGATCGGCGAGTTCCTCGGCCTCCTTGAGCTGATGGGTGGTCAGCACGATGGTGACCCCGTCGCGGCGCAGCGCGTCGATCAGCTCCCACACCACGACCCGGGCGTGGGCGTCCATACCGGCGGTGGGCTCGTCGAGGAACACCAGTTCCGGCCGGCCCACCAGGGCGCAGGCCAGCGCCAGCCGCTGCTGCTGACCACCCGAGAGCCGGCGGTACGTGGTGCGGGCGGCGTCGGTGAGCCCGAGGGTGTCCAGCAGCCAGCCGGGATCCAGCGGGTTGGCGGCGTAGGAGGCCACCAGGTTCAGCATCTCCCCGGCGCGGGCCGCGGGGTAGCCGCCGCCGCCCTGCAGCATGACACCGATGCGCTCGCGGACCCGGGCGTTGTCGGCGATCGGATCCAGGCCGAGCACCTCGATGGCGCCGGAGTCCGGCTTGACGAAGCCCTCGCACATCTCCACCGTGGTGGTCTTGCCCGCACCGTTGGGACCGAGCAGGGCCAGCACCTCGGCGGCGTTCACCTCGAGGTCGAGGTCGGACACGGCCGTCGTCGATCCATAGCGTTTGGTCACCCCGCGCAGTCGCACGGGGATCGGGGCGCCGGAACTCACGGTGACTCAGCGTAGGCGTCCGGGGCCGGGCGGGGCTCGGGCGGCTGTGGTGACGGTTCGCTGACGGGTGCGGGATCGGGCT
>JAGQTU010000039.1 GCA_020438865.1 Mycobacterium sp. | reverse complement strand
CATGTTGTAGCCGAACTGGCGGGGCATCTCGTCATCGCCCTTCTTCTTGCGGTGGAAGGCCGCCGACCAGAACATCAGGGCCCAGACGATGATGCCGACCACGAAGGCGGCGATGACCGAGCCGAGCCACAGGTCACGGTTGGCGTGCGACTCCGGGGTGATGCCCTTCGGCCAGCCCAGCCCGAGCACTTCCTGCCAGCTGCAACCACTGAGCGTCAGCGCCAGCGCACCGAGGGTGACGGCCAGCGCCACCGTCCGCATCCGACGAGACCCGGTGGTGCTACGGCCTAGCCCGCGGGGTGTCACCTTGGCTCCTCCTGATGTCCCAACCTGGGCCGATACGCTTCGACCGGCCCACAGTCCACACCGGGGACGGGTCGGGCGAACGCGTATCGCCACTCGAATACTACGCAGCGTAGACCACGCGCGAACAGCTGGCCCGACACACCTCGATTTCGGTGTCTCGAGTCTCGATTTTGGTGCCTCACATCCGGGCCGGCGGGCCGCTGCCCACCCGTGTCGCGGGTTCGGCGGGCCCGCCCAGGTGCGGCATACTGGGCCGAATGTGCGGACTGCTGGCCCTGGTGGGGAACGTGGGCGGCACCATCACCGGCCAAACCGTCGAGGCGGTCGCCGGCGCATCGCACCTGATGCGGCACCGCGGCCCCGACGAGCCCGGTACCTGGTCCGACGATGAGGTGGTGCTGGGTTTCAACCGGCTCTCGATCATCGACATCGCCCACTCGCACCAGCCGCTGCGGTGGGGGCCGCCCGAGGAGCCCGGCCGCTACGTCCTGGTCTTCAACGGCGAGATCTACAACTACTTGGAATTGCGCGAGGTGCTGCGCTCCGAATTCGGCGCGGTCTTCGCCACCGACGGCGACGGCGAGGCCATCCTGGCCGCCTACCACTACTGGGGTGCGGCGGCGCTGACCCGGCTGCGCGGCATGTTCGCGTTCGCGCTGTGGGACACCGCCCGCCACGAGCTGTTCTGCGCCCGCGACCCGTTCGGCATCAAACCGCTGTTCATGGCCACCGGTCCGGGCGGCTCGGCCGTCGGCAGCGAGAAGAAGTGCCTGCTCGACCTCGCCGAGGTCCTCGGCCTGGATACCGAGATCGACGTTCGGGCGCTCCAGCACTACACCGTGCTGCAGTACGTGTCCGAGCCCGAGACGCTGCACCGCGGCATTCGCCGGCTGGAGTCGGGCTGCTCCGCGGTGATCCGGCCCGGCGAGGCGCCGACGACGCACCGCTACTTCCACCCCCGGTTCGCCGCCAAACCTTTCACCAGCGGCGGCGAGCAGGCCCGCTACGACGAGATCACCGCGGTCCTGGAGGACTCGGTGGCCAAGCACATGCGCGCCGACGTGACGGTGGGCGCGTTCCTGTCCGGCGGGATCGACTCCACCGCGATCGCGGCGCTGGCGATCCGACACAACCCGCAGCTGATCACCTTCACCACCGGCTTCGAGCGCGAGGGCTTCTCCGAGGTCGACGTCGCGGTGGCATCGGCGGAGGCCATCGGCGCCCGACACGTCACCAAGGTGGTCAGCCAGTCCGAGTTCGTCGCCGCACTGCCCGAGATCGTCTGGTACCTCGACGAGCCGGTGGCCGACCCGGCGCTGGTGCCGCTGTTCTTCATCGCCCGGGAGGCCCGCAAGCACGTCAAGGTGGTGCTGTCCGGCGAGGGCGCCGACGAGTTGTTCGGCGGCTACACCATCTATCGCGAGCCACTCTCGCTGAAACCGTTCGACTATCTCCCCCGCCCGGTGCGCAAGACGCTGGGCCGGGCCTCGCGGCCACTTCCGGAGGGCATGCGCGGCAAGAGCCTGCTGCACCGTGGCTCGCTGACGCTCGAGGAGCGCTACTACGGCAATGCCCGCAGCTTCTCCGACGACCATCTGCGCGCGGTGTTACCCGCCTTCAACCCGGGCTGGACCCACACCGACGTCACCGCACCGATCTACGCGGAGTCAGCCGGCTGGGATCCGGTGGCCCGCATGCAGCACATCGACCTGTTCACCTGGCTGCGGGGCGACATCCTGGTCAAGGCCGACAAGATGACGATGGCCAACTCACTGGAGTTGCGGGTGCCGTTCCTGGACCCCGAGGTGTTCGCGGTGGCCTCCCGGCTCCCGTTCGACCAGAAGATCACCCGCACCACCACCAAGTACGCGCTGCGGCGCGCGCTGGAGCCGATCGTGCCCGCCCACGTGCTGAACCGGGCAAAGCTCGGCTTCCCGGTGCCGATCCGGCACTGGCTGCGCGCCGGGGAATTGATGGACTGGGCGTACGGGATGATCGGCGCCTCGCAGGCGGGCCACCTCGTCGACATCCCCGCGGTGCGCAGGATGCTCGACGAACACCGCACCGGTGCAAGCGATCACAGCCGCCGGCTCTGGACGGTGCTGATCTTCATGCTGTGGCACGCGATCTTCGTCGAACATTCCGTGGTGCCGGCGATCAGCGAACCGCACTATCCCGTGCAGCTCTAGCCGAGCGCGGTCATGATGTCGGCGGCGGCCGTGTCGCCGTAGGCGCCCGCGAGCCGGGTCTTGGCGACATCGGGGTTCCACGTCCAGTTCTGGGTGCCGGTGGTCTCCAGCACCAGCACCGCCACCAGCGAACCGAGTTGCGCGGCGCGTTCCAGGCCCAGCCCGGCGCTGCGCGCGGTCAGGAAGCCGGCCCGGAAGGCGTCACCCACCCCGGTGGGGTCGACCTGCGCGGTCTCCGGGACGACGTCGACGTGGATGTTGGTCCCGTCGGCGCTCACCAGGTCCACGCCCTTGGCGCCCAAGGTGGTCACCCGCAGGCCCACCTGGGCCAGCACGTCGGCGTCGGTCCAGCCGGTCTTGGACAGCAGCAGGTCCCACTCGTAGTCGTTGGTGAACAGATAGGTGGCGCCGTCGATCAGCCGCTTGGTCTCCTCGCCGGACAGCCGGGCCAGCTGCTGGGACGGGTCGGCGGCGAATGCCAGGCCGAGTTTGCGGCACTCGTCGGTGTGCAGGAACATCGT
The DNA here is from genome assembly GCA_020438865.1 of Mycobacterium sp. Lineage (GTDB taxonomy): Bacteria > Actinomycetota > Actinomycetes > Mycobacteriales > Mycobacteriaceae > Mycobacterium. The sequence goes on along the minus strand of JAGQTU010000039.1, from coordinate 33,283 downwards.
GTCCGGGTCGTTGGCGCCGACGATCACCAGCTCGGGCGTACCGATGGCGGCAACAACGTTGGCCAGCTTGATGTTTCGCGCCTGCGACATCGCACCCGGGTAGAACGAGGCGATCTGGGCCATGTCCTCGTCGGTGGTGCAGACGAACCGCGCGGTGTGGGCGGTGTCGGAGATCAGCACATTGTCGCAGTCGACCCCGGCCCCCTCCAGCCATTCGCGGTAGTCGGTGAAGTCCACCCCCGCGGCCCCGACCAGGGCGGCGCGGCCGCCGAGTACGCCGATCGCGTAGGCCATGTTCCCGGCCACCCCGCCCCGGTGCACCACCAGATCGTCGACCAGGAAACTCAGCGACACCTTCTGCAGATGCTCGGCGAGAAGCTGTTCGGAGAACCGCCCGGGAAAGCGCATCAGATGGTCGGTGGCAATGGATCCGGTCACCGCGATGGTCACGAAGCGTCCGCCCTTCATTCAATAGCTGATCTAGCTAACGGTACCGGAGTGACGCTGTCGATCATTTCCGCGCCGGTGCGCTAGCCTGCGTACAAGAGCCGACTATATGGGCCGTCATCGCTGTTGATGTGCTCGGTGCAGGTAGCGGCGGCATCCGATGACCCCCAGGAGACATATCGATGGCTGGCCCGTATCAGCCGTACCGGCAGTTCGGCACGGAGGGTCAACCGCTCCCTTATCCGGACGATCAGTACACCGCGCCGGCCGCCTATCCCGGCGTCTACCCGGGCATGCTGCCGCCCCCGGTGGGCTATCCGAAGCCACGCCGCAGCCGAACGCTGTGGCTGAGCCTGCTGGTGCTGGTCCTGGCCGGCGCCATCGTGGCCGCGGTGCTGACCATCCGGGCCGACCGGCCTGCCACCGGCGCCGCGCTGTTCACCGAACCGGCGGTGAAGACCGCGATCCAGAATTACCTGCACGCGCTGTCGAAGGGCGACCTCGACGTGATCGCCCGCAACAACCTCTGCGGCCTCTACGACGGGGTCAAGGACCGCCGCTCCGACCAGGCGCTGGCCCGGCTGTCCAGTGACGCGTTCCGCAGGCAGTTCGCCCAGGCCGAGGTGACCTCTATCGACAAGATAGTGCCATCGTCGAACTACCAGGCCCAGGTGCTGTTCACGATGAAGGTGGCCCCGACCTCAGGGTCGCGTAACGCGCGGGCCGACGAGCAGGGCGTGGCGCAGGTGTTGCGACAGGACAACAAGCTGCTGGTGTGCTCCTACCTGCTACGAACGGCCGCCCAGTACTGAACGCAGTGAAGGACTGAAACGGTCCCCAGTACTGAACGCAGTGAAGGACTGCATCAGCGCCCAGTACTGAACGCAGTGAAGGACTGCATCAGTCCCCAGTACTGAACGCAGTACCGGACGGCCGTCGGCGTGAAGCTGTTGCTCAGTTGAACGAATCGCCGCAGGCGCAGGAGCCGGTGGCGTTCGGGTTGTCGATGGTGAAGCCCTGCTTCTCGATGGTGTCCACGAAGTCGATGGTGGCACCCTGCACGTACGGGGCACTCATCCGGTCGACGGTCAGTGTCACGCCGCCGAACTCCGCGGTGAGGTCGCCGTCGAGGGCGCGGTCGTCGAAGAACAGGTTGTAGCGCAGGCCCGCGCACCCGCCCGGCTGGACGGCGATGCGCAGCGCCAAGTCGTCGCGACCCTCCTGGTCCAGCAGCGACTTCGCCTTGGCGGCCGCGGCGTCGCTCAGCGTCACCCCATGGGTCGCGGTCGCGGTGGTCAGCGCCGCGCCATCGGGGGTCGTGGTGGTCGCCGACTCGTCGGAAACAGTCATTGCGTCTCCCTCAATGCTCATGTCTGTAGTGGGGCTCCCGTGGGATGCGCTCACCTGCTCAACGGTACCTTGTCGGCTCGCTATTCCCGAGCCGGCCGAGTTCGGCGGCGGTGCGGCGGGCCAGGCCGGCGAGCTGGTCGGCGGCGTCGTCGATGGCCAGGGCGACCGAGCCCGCGTAGTCGGCCAGCGAGTAGGCGGCGGCGATCCCGGCGTCGCGCAGCGCCGCCGGGCTGAGCGCGACCTGGCCGGCCAGCACCAACACCGGGATGCCGCGCGGCGCCGCGCCCGCAGCAAGCGCGCTGACCACCTTGCCGTGCAGGGACTGATCGTCGAAACGGCCCTCCCCGGTGATGATCAGCCCGGCGGACGCGATGTCGGCGGCCAGCCGGGTGTGCTCGGCGATCACCGCCGCGCCGGATTCCCGCCGTCCGCCCAGCGCCAGCAGCGCCGCGCCGATCCCGCCCGCCGCCCCGGCCCCGGCCAGCTCGCCGACCGGGCGGCCGGCCACCACGTCCAGTTCGGCTGCCCAGCCCGTCAGCCGCTCCTCGAGCCGCTCCACCGTGGCCGGGTCGGCGCCCTTCTGCGGGCCGAACACCCGCGCCGCCCCCGTCGGCCCGAGCAGCGGATGCTCGACATCGGTGGCGGCGATCAGCTCGACCCCGGCCAGCCGGCGCCGCGCCCGCTCCAGCCCGCCGAGCGCCTCGACCAGCCCGCGCCCGCCATCGGTGCAGGCGCTGCCGCCCAAGCCCACAACGATGGTGCCGGCCCCGTGCCGCAGCGCGGCGTCGACGAGTTGGCCCACCCCCCTGCTGTGCGCGGCGAGCGCGGTCGCCACCGTCGGCGGCCCGCCCAGCAGCGCCAGGCCACAGGCCTGCGCACATTCGATGTAGGCCGTCGATGTCAGCGGGTCGAAAACCCACTCGGCGTCGACCTCTCCCGCCAACGGGCCGGACACCCGGCTGTGCCGCAGGTCGCCGAGTCGGCCGGCGAGCACACCGACGAAGCCGGGACCGCCGTCGGACTGCGGGGCCAGGCTGAGCTCGTCGCCGGGCCGTGCCCGCTGCCAGCCGACCGCGATGGCCTGGGCGGCCTCGACGGCGGTCAGGCTGTCGCCGAAACAGTCGGGCGCCACCAGAACCCGCAGGGCCGCTTCACCCACCCGCGACCCCGTCATCCCAGCAGGGTAAGGCCGGGCTCCGGGAGGCGCATGCCGGGGGACCGCCGCGGCGAAGTAACCTGGCAGCGTGAAATTGCTGGGCCGCGGACGGGACGAAGACGGCGCTGCGCAGGAGGCCGAGCCGACGCCGGCCGAGGAACCGGCGCAGCAGCGCACCACCGCGCCCAAGGGCCGCCCGACGCCGAAGCGCAGCCAGTCCGCCAAACGCCGCGGGCCGGTGGCCCCCGCCCCGATGACGACCTCCGAGGCCCGCAAGCGCCGCAAGGAGATGCGGAGCACCCTGACCAAGGAGGAGCGTCAGGCGGAGAAGCTGCAGCGCCGGGCCGCGATGAGCGACCGCCGGGAGCGGATGATGGCCGGCGAGGAGGCCTACCTGCTGCCGCGCGACCAGGGTCCGGTGCGGCGCTACGTGCGCGACATCGTCGACGCCCGCCGCAACGTGCTGGGGCTGTTCATGCCGGCCGCGCTGGGGCTGATCTTCGTGATGCTCGGCATGCCCAGCCTGACCGTGCAGAGACTGATGTCCCCGGCGATGCTGCTGCTGATGCTGATCATGGCGGCTGACGGCATCCTGCTGGCCCGCCGCGTCAACAAGGCGGTCGATGCCAAGTTCCCGGACAACGGGGAAAGCCATTGGAAGCTCGGGGTTTACGCGGCCGGCCGGGCTTCACAGATACGCCGGATGCGGGCGCCGCGACCTCAGGTCGAGCGCGGCGCCAAGGTCGTCTGAACCGATCCGGCACGTGCGCACACTGGTGCTCGGTGGGATCAGGTCGGGCAAGTCCCGATGGGCCGAGGATGCCGTCGCCGGCCAGGGCCCGGTCTGCTACCTGGCCACCGGCGCAGCGGCGGGGGCGGACCCGGACTGGGCGGCCCGCATCGCCCGGCATCGCGACCGCCGTCCGCCGGACTGGGCCACCGTCGAGAGCGCCGAGGTTGCCGAGCGGCTGCGGTCGCATCCCGACACCGTGACCCTGGTCGACGACCTCGGCGGCTGGCTGACGGCCACGCTGGATCGCCGGGGCTGGGATGACGGTTCGGTGGCCGCCGACGTCGACGAACTCGTGACGGCGGTCAGCGACTTCCGCGCCCCACTGGTGCTGGTGAGCCCGGAGGTGGGGTTGAGTGTGGTGGCGCCCAGCGCCGCGGGCCGCCGTTTCGCCGACGAACTCGGCAGCCTCAACCAACGCCTCGCCCGGTGCTGCGAGAGTGTGGTGCTGGTGGTGGCGGGGCTGGCGGTTCAAGTCAAATCACAGACGACGGAGGCCGGCAGGTGACGGATTTCCCCGTGGTCACCCCGCCGGACAGCCGGGCCGCCGCGGCGGCCCGGCGCCGTCAGGACACGCTGACCAAGCCGCGTGGCGCGCTCGGCCGGCTCGAGGACCTCTCGGTCTGGGTGGCCTCCTGCCAGTCATCATGTCCCCCAAAGCAATTCGAGCGGGCTCGGGTGGTGGTGTTCGCCGGTGATCACGGGGTGGCGCGTACCGGGGTGTCGGCATACCCGCCGGAGGTGACCGCCCAGATGGTAGCCAACATCGATGCCGGCGGTGCGGCCATCAACGTGCTGGCCGAGGTGGCCGGCGCGACGGTCCGGGTGGTGGACGTCGCCGTCGACTGCGCCGCGCCCCTGTCGGAGTCGATCGGCGCCCACAAAGTGCGCCGGTCCAGTGGCAACATCGCCGTCGAGGACGCCCTGAACGGCGCGGAGGCCGTGGCTGCGGTCGAGGCGGGCCGCCGCATCGCCGACGAGGAGGTCGACGCCGGGGCCGATCTGCTGATCGCCGGTGACATGGGCATCGGGAATACCACGGCCGCAACGACTTTGATCGCCGCGCTGACCGACACCGAACCGGTCGCCGTGGTCGGTCGGGGCACCGGCATCGACGATGCGGGCTGGGCGCGCAAGACCGCGGCCGTGCGCGACGGGCTGTACCGGGCACGGCGGCTCCGGTCGGATCCGATCGGGCTGCTGCGCACCTGCGGCGGCGCCGACCTGGCCGCGATGGCCGGGTTCTGTGCGCAGGCCGCGGTGCGCCGCACTCCGCTGCTGCTGGACGGGGTGGTGGTGACGGCCGCGGCGCTGGTCGCCGACCGGATGGCGCCCGGCGCCCGGTCCTGGTGGCAGGCCGCCCACCGCTCCACCGAGCCGGCTCACACGCTGGCGCTGGCCCAGCTCGGACTCGAACCGATCGTCGACCTCGGGCTTCGGCTCGGCGAGGGTACCGGCGCGGCGGTGGCGCTGCCCCTGGTGCGCGCCGCGGTGGCGGTGCTGGCGTCGATGGCCACCTTCGATGACGCCGGGGTGTCCGGGAAGACACCGGACGGATCGTGATCCGTTCACTCGCAACGGCATTCGCGTTCGGCACCGTGCTGCCGATCCGGCAGCGCGGGGCGGCGGTCGGACCGGCGACGGTGACGGCCCTCCCCCTCGTCGGGCTGGTGCTGGGCCTGCTCGCCGCCGGGGTGCTGTGGGGCGGCCGCTGGGCGTTCGGACCGCACAGCGTGCTGGCCGGGCTGCTCGCAGTCGCCGCCCTGCTGCTGGCGACCCGGGGCCTGCACATCGACGGACTGGCCGACACCGTCGACGCCCTCGGCTGTTACGGATCGTCCGAGCGTGCCCTGCAGGTGATGCGGGACGGTTCGGCGGGCCCGTTCGGGGTGGCTGCGGTGACGGTCGTGCTGGTAGCCCAGGCGCTGGCGTTCGCGATGGCGCCGGCCGGCCTGACCGGCGTCCTCGCCGTCGTGACCGCGGTGGCTTCCGGCCGGGTCGCCGCGGTGCTGGCCTGCCGCCGCGGAGTGCCCGCCGCCCCGGGCAGCGTGCTCGGCGCGCAGGTCGCCGGGGGGCAGCCGACGGCCGTGGCGGCCTTGTGGACGGTGGCACCGGCGGCGCTGTCGGTGTTCGCGACGGCCCGCCCGTGGCAGGGCCCGGCGGTGGTGCTGACCGCACTGTTGGTGTCGGCGCTGCTGGTGGCGCACTGCGTGCGGCGTTTCGATGGGATCACCGGGGATGTGCTCGGCGCGACGGTCGAGTTGACGACGACGCTGACCATGATCGGGTTGGTGATCAAAGCCGGGTGAACCGACGGCGGCCCGCGCTAACCTCGTGCGGTGTCGACCGGGCTGCCCCGTAGCGAGTGGTTTCGCCAACTGGCCGGCGGCAGCACCATTGTGGTCTTCGCCATGCGGGTGCAACCCGACCTGGCCTTCGAGTTCCTCGGCGACGCGATCGAGACTCACACCGGCTGTCCCGCCGCGGAGGCGATGGCCGATGCGCGGGTCGATTGAGTCGGTGACCGTCGATGCTCGGTGAACTGGATGCGGCACAGATCGAAGACGTGTTGCACGCCGAGGTCATCGCGCGTATCGGCTGCATCAGCCACGGCCGCGTCTATGTCGTGCCCGTCACCTACGTCTACGACGGCACCTACGTGTACGGCCATGCCATGGACGGGGCCAAACTGCGGGCGATGCGGGCCAACCCGAAAGTGTGCGTCGAGGTGGAGCAGGTCGACGACCTGTCGAACTGGCGCAGCGTCATCGCCTGGGGCACCTTCGAGGAGTGCCGGGGCGGCGACTGGGACGCCGGCTTCGCCATGCTTGCCGAACGGATCATGCCACTGCTCACGCTGCCCAGGGACCAACCGCCGCCCGATCTGTCGGCGTTGCGCAATGGATCGGTGTACCGGATCAAGCTGCACCACAAGACCGGCCGATTCGAGCAAGTCAAACCCGACTGAGGGTCTACTCTTCGCCAATGCGTCGCCAAAGAACGGGGGTGCGATGAGCCAGGGTGCACCGCCCGACGGCGAGTGGTTCCGCCGCCTGGCCGACCACGGCGCGCTGGTGTTCTTCATCCTCCGGGTGCAACCGGACCTGGCATTCGAGTTCATCAACGATGCGCTGGAAAGCCAGATCGGCGTGACGGCGGCCGAGGCACTCGCCGACCCGGCGACGGTACTGGGCCGGATCGACGCGGCTTCCGCAGCGCGGTTGGCCGAGGCGCTCGCGCTGCCACCCGGCAGCGAGACCACAGTGGAACTGGTCTGGCGGCACCGCGACGGCCACGAGCGGGCGAGCCGAATCCGGGCCTGGTCGCGGCAGCGTGACGACGGCTCGGTGATCCTGGAGGGCACCGCGCGCGACATCACCCAACTGCGCGAGGCGGAGGTCGAGCTGCAGCTGTCGGAGAAACGACACCGGCTGATGGCCGAAAACGCCTGGGAAGTCATCTGGACCATGGCGATGGACACCACCATCACCTATGTCAGCCCGGCCGTCGAGCAGGTCCGCGGTCTGACTCCCGAGGAGGCGATGAGCGAGTCGCTCGCCGAGGCATTGACCCCGGAGTCGGTCCAGATTGCCCTCGGCTACTTCCAGGAGCTGTTCGAGGCGCAGGAGAAGGGCGCCGAACTGCCGGTGTTCCACGGCGAGGTGGACTTCTACCGCAAGGACGGCTCCGTCATGAGCGCCGATCTTCAGGTGATCCCCCATGTCGGCGACGACGGGCACATCGTCGAGCTGCTCGGGGTCAGCCGGGACATCAGCGAACGCAAGCGGGTCGAGGCGGAGTTGCGCAGGTCCGAGGAGCGCGCCCGGCTGATGGCCGAAAACGCCTGGGAGATCATCTGGACCGCCGGCCCGGACGGCACCGCCACCTACGTCAATGCCGCCGTCGAGCGGGTTCGCGGCATCACCGTCGAGCAGGCCATGGACCAGCCGCTCGAGGAGATCTACACACCGTCGTCGGCGGACGGCATCCGCACCTACTTCCGCGACCTGCACGCCGCGATCCGCGACGGCGAGAAGCCGCCGGTGTATCGCGAGGAACACGAGCAGTACCGCGCAGACGGCTCGATCATGGTCAGTGAGACCCAGGTCATCCCCCACCTCGACGAGGACGGCCGCCTGGTGGAGATCATCGGCGTCACCCGGGACATCAGCGCGCGCAAACAAGCCGAGGCCGACCTCCGGCGGTCCGAAGAGCGCTATCGCCTGCTCGCGGAGAACGCATGGGACGTCGTCTGGACCATGGACATGGACACCCGGATCACCTACGTCAGTCCCTCCATTCAGCGGGTCCTCGGCATCCCACCGGAACAGGCGATGTTCTCGTCTCTGCGCGACACCCTGACGCCCCAGTCCGAGGCGTCCGTGCTGGGCTACTTCCGGCGTCTCTGGGCCGCCATCGAGAACGGCACCGAGCCGCCGGTGCTGCGCGACGAACACGAGTACCGCCGCAGCGACGGGTCCACCATCATCGGTGAGCTACAGATCGTCCCCAACATCGATGCCGACGGGCGCGTCGTCGAGATCCTCGGTGTCACAAGGGATATCAGCGAGCGCAAGGCGTTCGAAGCCGAACTGCTCCGACTGGCGGTGACCGACGCGCTCACCGGGGTGTGGAACCGGCGCCACGGCGAGGAACTGTTCCAGGCCGAACTGTCCGACGCCCGGGATACCGGCCGGCCGCTGACCCTGCTCATGCTGGACCTGGACCACTTCAAGTCGATCAACGACCGCTTCGGTCATCAGGCCGGCGATCGGGTGCTGATCGAGGTGAGCCGGCGACTTCGGGAGGGCCTGCCGAGCACCGATGTGGTGGCCCGCTGGGGCGGCGAGGAGTTCGTGATCCTGCTGCGCGACTCCGACATCGAGGAGGCGGTGGTCACCGCCGAGAAGATTCGCGGACTGATCGCCGACACGATGTTCGCCGACGCCGGGCCGGTGACCGCCAGCATCGGCGCCGCCGAACTCGCCGCCGGCGACGATCTCGACTCGTGGCTGGCGCACGCCGACGAAGCGCTGTACAAGGCGAAGCGTTCGGGTCGCAACGCGGTGCGGGCCTACTGACCCGACCTCGTCACATCCGACCGGAATTCCCCCGACCGGTGCTGGGATGGTGAACAATCGGGTCACACTGCGTAGCCAATGTGCGTCCCCGGGGGTGGAGACTTTGCAGACATCGGATGGTCGCCCCGACGCCGACTGGTTCGAGCTGGTTGCCGACGGCGGTGGTCTGGTTTTCTTCGTCCTGCGCGTGCGACCCGATGTGGCGTTCGAGTTCCTCAGCGATGGCGTCGAGGAGCAGATCGGCTGCACGGCGGCCGAGGGGCTCGCCGACCCCGCCGCGGTGCTGGCCCAGATCGATCCCATTCATGCCGAGCGGCTCGCCGACGCGATGGCGATCCCACCGGGAAGCGAGACAGCGGTCGAGCTCACCTGGCATCACCGCGACGGCAGACCGGTGCACAGCCGCACCTGGGCCCGCTGCCGGCAACGGCCGGACGGCTCGGTGGTCCTCGACGGCGTGACGCGGGACATCACCCAGTTGCGGGAGGCCGAAGCCGAACTGCAGACGTTCCAGGACCGCTACCGGCTACTCGCCGAGAACGCCTGGGAGGTGGTGTGGACCGCATCGCCGAACGGCGTCATCACCTACATCAGCCCGTCGGTCGAGCGGGTCCGCGGCTTCACCCCGGCCGAGGCGATGAGCCAGTCGATCGAGCAGACCCATCCGCCCGCCACCGCGGCCGGCGTGATCGATTTCTACCGCCGACTCTTCGCGGCCGTCGAGGCCGGCACCGAGTTGCCGGTATTCCGCGGCGAGCAGGAGTACTACCGCAAGGACGGCTCGATCATGGTGGGCGAGGTCCAGGTGATCCCCCAGGTGGACGCCGACGGCCGGCTGTACGAGATCCTCGGGGTCACCCGGGACATCAGCGAGCGCAAGGAGTTCGAGGCCGAGCTGCGACGGCTGGCCGTCTACGACCCGGTGACCGGCGTGTGGAACCGTCGCCACGGCGAGGAACTGATCGCGGCCGACCTCGAACAGGCCCGTGATTCCGGCCAGCGCCTGACCCTGTTGATGCTCGACATCGACCACTTCAAGTCGGTCAACGACACCCACGGCCACCAGGCCGGCGACCGGGTGCTGGCCGACATCTGCCGCCGCATCCTCGACACCGTCAACACCACCGACATCGTGGCCCGTTGGGGCGGTGAGGAATTCGTCGTCATGCTGCGCAACTGCGGCATCGACGACGCGCTGGGCGTGGCCGACAAACTCCGTCAGTGCATCGCCGACTATCCGTTCGGCACGGTCGGATCGATCACCGCGAGCATCGGCTCCGCAGAACTGGCCGCCGAGGACGACCTGGCCTCCTGGCTGGCCCGCGCCGACGTGGCGCTCTACCAGGCCAAGCGCTCGGGCCGGAACACCGTTCGCTCCGGCTGACCCGCACCGGGCGGGCCCGGTGATTACCATCAGCGCCATGCCGCTGAGCGCTCGGATGCCCGAACTCGGTGCGCTGCAGGTTCTTGCCGAGATCGCCAAGTCCGGCAGTCTCGGTGCCGCGGGCCGCGAGCTCGGCCTGTCCCAGCAGGCGGTCTCCGCGCGGTTGCGATCGATGGAGTCGCAGGTGGGGGTCCGGTTGGTCACCCGGTCGGCACGCGGTTCGACCCTCACGCCGGCGGGCGTTGTGGTCGCCGGGTGGGCCGAACAGGTGCTCGAGGTGGCCGGCCGACTCGACGCCGGCCTGGCTGCCCTACGCGCCGGCGCCCGCGGCCGGCTCAAGCTCGCGGCCAGCCTGACCATCGCCGAACAGTTGCTGCCCGGCTGGCTGGTGTCGATGCGGGCCGCGGCGCACCGGCACGGCGCGGCGGCCCCGGAGGTGACGTTCACCGCGACCGACAGCGACCACGTCATCGCGGCCGTCCGCAAGGGCGACGCCGACCTCGGGTTCATCGAGACGCCGGGTCAGCTCAAGGGTCTCCGCAGCCGCGTGGTCATGCGCGACGAACTGGTGCTCGTGGTGCCGCCCGAGCATCGCTGGGCGCGGCGGGCGGCGCCGCTGCCCGTCGCCGAGCTGAACCGGACCCAACTGGTGTCCCGGAAGCTCGGCTGGTGGCATTTACTCGGCGACGTCGACGCCGCGGAGGATCTGCTCAGCAGCGACGCCATGACTCCGGAGTCCCTCGAGTTCGGCTCGGCGGCCTCGGTGCGGGCCGCGGTGCTGGCCGGCGCCGGTCCCGCCGTGATGAGCCGGCTGGCCGTCGCCGACGATCTCGCCCAGGGCCGGCTGAGCGCGGTGCCGGTGGCCGAGGTCGACTGGCGGCGCACCTTCCGCGCGATCTGGGTCGGTGAGCGCACTCCCCCGGCCGGCGCGGTACGCGATCTCCTGGCGCACATCGGTCACAAACCAGACTTGTGACCTCACAACAACAACGTATCTACCGGGGAGGTGGTCACCCCGCGACGATCAGTTCATGACCACAAACAAGAACACCAACACCAACCGTGCCAACGCAATTCGCCGCCTGATCGCAGGTGCGATCCTGGGTGCCGCGCCGCTGCTGATCGCGATCGGTACCGCCACCGCCGCGCACGCGGAGACCACCACGTCGAACAGCCCGGATCCGGGGTTCCACGCCCCGGCACACCACGAGGCCTTCCCCGGGCAGACCAACCAGCCGGCGCCGGGCACCCCGGCGCACCACCACCATCAGCACCACCACCACGCGGGCTGATTCGGCGGAGATGGCTCAGTTGAGCTTGGCCATCCAACCGCGGGTGTCGGCGAAGGTGCCACGCTGGATCCCGGTGAGGGTGTCCCGCAGGGCCATCGTCACCTCGCCGGGCTCGCCACCGGCGATGGTGAACTCTCCCTCGCCGTACTTGACGTGGGCGACCGGGGTGATCACCGCGGCCGTCCCGCAGGCGAACACCTCGGTGATCTCGCCGGTGGCGACGCCCTTGCGCAGCTCTTCGACGTCGATCTTGCGCTCCTCGACGGCGAAGCCGGCATCGCCGGCAAGCTGCAACAGGGAGTCGCGGGTGATCCCGGGCAGCAGCGAGCCGCTGAGTTCGGGGGTGACCAGCCGCGCCGAGCCGCCGCTGCCGAAGACGAAGAACAGGTTCATCCCGCCCATCTCCTCGATGTAGCGGCGTTCGATCGCGTCCAGCCAGACCACCTGGTCGCAGCCGTGCTCGGCGGCCTCGGCCTGGGCCAGCAGCGAGGCGGCGTAGTTGCCGCCGAACTTCGCCGCGCCGGTGCCGCCCGGGCTGGCGCGCACGTATTCGGTGGACAGCCACACGCTGACACCCTTGATGCCGCCCTTGAAGTAGGCGCCGGCGGGCGAGGCGATCAGCAAATAGCGGTACTCCGACGACGGGCGGATGCCCAGGCCGGGCTCGGTGGCGATGATGAACGGCCGCACGTACAGCGATGCCTCGCCGCCCGCGGCCGGCACCCAGGCGCCGTCGACGGCGATCAACTGACGCAGCGACTCGACGAAGAGTTCCTCGGGCAACTCCGCCATCGCCAGCCGCCGAGCGGAGCTGCGCAAACGTGCAGCATGAGCTTCCGGGCGGAACGAGACGATGGATCCGTCGGCCCACCGGTAGGCCTTGAGGCCCTCGAAGACCTCCTGCGCGTAGTGCAGGACGATGGCCGACGGGTCCAGCTGTAACGGCCCGTACGGCAACACCTCGGCGTGGTGCCAGCCCAGGTCATGGGTGTAAAGGATGGACACCATGTGGTCGGTGGGATACCGGCCGAAGCCGGGGTCCGCCAGGATCCCGTCGCGTACCTCATCGCTCGCCGAACTCGCGTTGCGCTCAACCGTGAACTCGAGGTGGCCTTTCGTCATACCCAAGATTGTAAACCTCGCAGCTAACGAGTTTTGACCTGGACGAAGGGCGGTTTGACCACTTCACACTCCAGTGGCCGGCCGCGGACGTCGACGGCGACCAGCGCGCCGTCGGAGATACCGGCACCCGCATCGATCAGGGCCAGGGCGATGCCGACCTTGAGCGTCGGGGAGAACGTGCCCGAGGTGGTCACCCCCACCTGGGTGGACCCGTCGAACACCGGGAGGTCCGCTCGCAGCACACCACGGCCCACCGCCCGCAAACCCCGCAGCAGCCGGCGCGGTCCCGCCGCCTTCTCGGCCAGCAGCGCGTCGCGGCCCCAGAACTCGTCCTTCTGCCAGCCGATGGCCCAGCCGCAGCGGGCCTGCAGCGGAGAGATGTCCAGCGACAGTTCGTGGCCGTGCAGCGGATACCCCATCTCGGTGCGCAGCGTGTCCCGCGCGCCCAGCCCGGCCGGCGCCCCGCCGGCGGCCTGCACCTCGGTCACCAGCGCATCGAAGACCACCGACGCCGCGTCCCACGGCGGCAGCAACTCGTAGCCGTGCTCGCCGGTATACCCGGTGCGGCACACCCGCACCGGCACACCGGAGTAGGAGGCGTCCGTGTACTCCATGTAGTCCATGTCGGTCGGCAGTCCCAGCGCGCCCAGCACGTCGGCCGACCGGGGGCCCTGAACCGCCAGCACCGCGTGCGAGCGATGCCGATCGGTGACCGAGATCCCTTGCGGTGCAGCCCTTTGCAGGGCTGCCACCACCGCCGGCGTGTTGGCCGCGTTGGGGACCAGAAAGATCTCGTCATCGCTGACGTAGTAGGCGATCAGGTCGTCGATCACCCCGCCCGCGGGAGCGCAGCACAGGGTGTACTGCGCCTTGCCCGGACCGATCCGGCGCAGGTCGTTGGTCAGCGCGGAGTTGACGAACTCCGCCGCGCCCGGGCCGGTCACCAGCGCCTTGCCCAGGTGGCTGACGTCGAACAGGCCGACCGTCTCGCGGGTGGCGGTGTGCTCGCTGACCGTGCCGGCGTAGGACACCGGCATCAGCCATCCGCCGAACGGCGCGAACGTCGCGCCGAGCTCGCGGTGGCGGCTCTCCAGCGGGCCCTGCAACAACTCCGATGTGTCGGTCACGGCGAACAACACTAACGGAGCGCGACTAGGGTGAACGCTCGTGAGCACTGCACCCGGTTATCCCGCCCCCGCCGTCACGGTCGCCACCACATTGCCCAAACGGGGCATCGGGTCAGCGGTGCTCGTCGTGCCCGTGGTGACCGGCCCGGACAAGGACGGTTCGCCCAAGGTTGTGGGTGGTCCGTTCCTCGACGCCGAGGCGATCGGCGAGATCGAGGTCGCATTGCGCGCTCTGGGCGCCAAGGGCGGAGCCGAGCAGGTCACCCGGTTGCACGTGCCGTCGCTGCCGGTGGGCAGCGTGCTGGCGGTCGGACTCGGGGCCCCGCGCGAGGAGTGGCCGGCCGAGGCGATCCGGCGGGCCTCAGGTGTGGCTGCCCGCTCGTTGACCGGGGTGGCCTCGGTGGTCACCCTGCTCTCCGAGCTTCATCTGGGGGCGGCGGTCGAGGGGCTCATCCTCGGCACCTACCAGATGCACGAGTTCCGCAGCGCCAAGACCGCACCGAAAGAGCCGGGCCTGTCGTCGATCACCGCGCTGAGCACCGCCACCGGAGCCAAGCGCGTCGCCGCCCGGGCCGTGGCGATCGCCTCAGCGGTGGCCACCGCGCGCGACCTGGTCAACACACCGCCCAGCCATCTGCATCCGGACGAATTCGCCAAGCGGGCGAAGCTGTTGGGCACCGCGGCGGGTCTGACGGTGGAGGTGCTCGACGAGAAGGATCTGGCAAAGGCCGGCTACGGCGGGATCATCGGCGTGGGCAAGGGATCGGCCAATCCACCTCGGCTGGTGCGACTGACCTACAAGGGCGGCAAGGGCAAGAAGCGGAAGAAGGTGGCGCTGGTCGGCAAGGGCATCACCTTCGACACCGGCGGCATCTCGATCAAGCCGGCCGCCTCGATGCACCACATGACCTCGGACATGGCCGGGGCCGCGGCGGTGGTCGCCGCCATGGTGCTCGTCGCCGACCAGGAACTTCCGATCGACGTGGTCGCCACCGTGCCGATGGCCGAGAACATGCCCTCGGCCACCGCGCAGCGCCCCGGTGACGTGCTGACCCAGTACGGCGGGACGACGGTCGAGGTGCTCAACACCGACGCCGAGGGCCGGCTCATCCTGGCTGACGCGATCGTTCGGGCCTGCGAGGACAAGCCCGACTACCTCATCGAGACCTCGACGCTGACCGGCGCGCAGACCGTCGCACTGGGCTCGCGCACCCCCGGCGTGATGGGCAGCGAAGAGTTCCGCGACCGGGTCGCCGCGCTGTCGCAGGCCGAGGGCGAGAACGCCTGGGCGATGCCGCTGCCCGACGAGCTCAAGGACGACCTCAAGTCCTCGGTGGCGGACCTGGCCAACATCAGCTCGCAGCGGTTCGCCGGCATGCTGGTGGCCGGGGTGTTCCTGCGCGAGTTCGTCGCCGACGGCGTGCAGTGGGCGCATCTCGACATCGCCGGTCCGGCCTACAACACCTCCGCCCCGTGGGGCTACACCCCCAAGGGGGGCACCGGGGTACCGACCCGGACCATGTTCGCGGTCCTGGAGGACATCGCCGCGAACGGGTGAGCGGCGCAACAACTCCCGCCGCGAACGGGTGAGCGGCGCAACAACTCCCGCCGCGAACGGGTGAGCGGCGCAACAACTCCCGCCGCGAACGGCTAGACCACCTTGGTGCGGGCGGTGCTGCGCAGCGCCTGCGGCGCCAGCCGCGACGTGCCGTACACCAGATAGGCCTCCGGTGAGACCGGGCGGATCGGCGTGTTCTTCCGCACCGCGGCCAGGATCGCCTTGGCCACCTTGTCGGGGCCGTAATTCCGCACGGCGAACATCTTCTCCACCTGTGCCCGCCGACCCGGCACCTTCATGCGGTTGTCCTCCGGAACGTGAAAAGCGGTGGTGGACACGATGTTGGTGTTGATCACGCCCGGGCAGATGGTGGTCAGCCCGATCCCGGCGGCGTCGAGTTCGGCGCGCAGGCAGTCCGAGAACATGTAGACCGCCGCTTTGGAGGTGCAGTACGCGCTCATCGAGCCCATCGGCGCGTACGCCGCCATCGAGGCGACGTTGACGATGTGGCCGCCGGTGCCGCGCTTGACCAGTCGGCGGGCGAAGGCGCGGCAACCGTTGACCACGCCCCCGAGGTTGACGTCGAGCACCCGGTCGAACTGCTCGGCCGGGGTGTCCAGGAACCCCCCGGCCATCCCGATGCCCGCGTTGTTGACCACGATGTCGGGCACACCGTGCACGTTGCACACCTCGTCGGCGAAGCGTTCGACGGCGTCGGCGTCGGACACGTCCAGCACGTAGGTGTGTGCGACCCCACCGTGCGCGGCAATGTGGTCAGCCGTCTCCTTGACGGCTGCCTCGTTGATATCGCTGACGACCAGTTCGGCGCCGTCACGCGCGAACGCCAGCGCGGTCTCCCGGCCGATGCCGCTGCCGGCCCCGGTCACCGAAACCAGCATGTCGCCGAACGGCTTTCGCGCCCTGCCGGCCTGCGCGCGCAGCAGTGCCCGGCCGGCGGGCTTGCCCTCGATGTGCTCGGCCAGCTCGGTGACGGCGGTCGCCAGTACCTGGGGATGGGAGAACGGCGACCAGTGCCCGGCGCGTAGGTCGCGCCGCCAGAGCCGCGGCACCCACCGATGGGTGTCGGCATACAGGTAGGGCCGCACGAAGGGATCGTCGAGGTTGACGATCAACTGAACGGGCACCTGCACGGGACGGTCGGCCCCGCCGTGGGCCAGCGTATGGAAAGCGTTGGCGCGGTAGATCTTCAGGCCGTTCGCGGCGTCGGCGACGAAGGTCTCGCCATAATGAACCCGATCCGCTGGAATGCCCCGGCTGATGGCAAACCGGCGGATCGCTTTGGCCAGATACGCGCGCATGAGGGCCGGCATCAGCACGGGGATCGAGAACGTGGCCATGTAGCTGAGGTGCAGCACCTGGGAGACGCTGTGCGCGAACCGCTTCGGTCGGTACGGCGTTCTCAGGCCCTCACGGATGTAGCGACCGAAATGGTCCAGGTCGGGGCCCGACACCGAGGTGAACGACGCCACGCGGTCGGCCGCCCCCGGTCGGCCGATATAGCGCCACACCGTGACCGATCCCCAGTCGTGTCCCATCGCGTGCACGGGTCGGTCCTGGGCAAGTTCGGCGATCACGGCGGCGAAATCGTCGGCCAGGTGGTCCATGGTGTACGACGACGCCTTCGCGGGCACCGCGGACGCCCCGGCCCCCCGGTTGTCGTAGCGGATCACCCGGAACTTGTCGGCGAGCAACGGCACCACGCCGTCCCAGAGTCGATGCGAGTCCGGCCAACCGTGTACGAGCACGACGGTCGGCCCGTCGGGGTTGCCCTCCTCGTACACCGCGATGCGGGTCCCGTCATTGCCGTCGACAAAGCGCGTAGCCATTCGACCTCCCGTCCCCGACTAACTGTGACGGTAAGTAGCCCATACCGTTGGTACTAAACGCGGTTGACCCTGCCCGCCGCGGGAGCCGGGTGTCAAGACGCCTCAACGCTCGCCGAGTTCCTCCCGCAGCGCCCGGCGACGTTCGACCCGTCGCCGGGCGTCGTGATCGCGCATCCGTTGCGGATAACCCACCTTTTCGACGTCGTACACCGGGATGCCCAGTTGCTCGCCGACGCGGCGCGCGCCGGCCGCGCCTGCGACCGGCCGCCGGGTCCACTCGCCGTCGCCGGCGACCAGCACCACGGTCATCGGGGTGACGCTGGTCTCGGGCTCGACAAAGGCCTCGACGCCGCTACGCTGCGTGGCCCACTCGTGCAGATACCTGAGGTCGGCCGCGGGTCCCGATTCCGCGCCGCGGCCGGACCGGAACCTGTCGAACAGCCCCAACTCCACTCACTCCCTCACTGCGGTCGTTTCCATCGATGGTGCCAGAGAAAACGCACTTCGCCCTGAGTGCATGTGAGAGCCCGAGTGGTGACAGGATGAGGACACGACGCTGTGGTATGCCAGAGGTCGACCCGTACGACTGACTGTTCGAGGGAGTCATCACACATGGCCGTGTCCGTCCAGATGCCCGCACTTGGTGAGAGCGTGACCGAGGGCACCGTCACACGGTGGCTGAAGCAGGAGGGCGACACCGTCGAGGTCGACGAGCCGCTGCTCGAGGTGTCGACCGACAAGGTCGACACCGAGATTCCCTCCCCGGCGTCGGGTGTGCTGACCAAGATCATCGCGCAGGAGGACGACACCGTCGAGGTCGGCGGTGAGTTGGCGCTCATCGGCGAGGCCGGCGAGGCCCCGCAGACCTCGTCGGAAAGCTCGCCGGTCCCGGCCGAGCAGGAGAAGCCCGCCGAGGAGCCCGCAGCCCAGCCCGAGCCGGCCGCCGAAGAGGTCGAGCAGCCCGAACCCGAGCCGGAGCCGGAGGCGAAGCCGGCCGCGCAGTCGTCCGGTTCCTCGACGCCGGTGAAGATGCCCGAACTCGGCGAGTCCGTCACCGAGGGCACCGTCACCCGCTGGCTGAAGAAGGTCGGCGACACCGTCGAGATCGACGACCCCCTGGTCGAGGTCTCCACCGACAAGGTCGACACCGAGATCCCCTCGCCCGTCGCCGGGACGCTGCTGAGCATCACGGCCGAGGAGGACGTGACGGTACCGGTGGGCGGGGAGTTGGGCCGCATCGGTGCCGCCGGCGCGGCGCCGCAGGCCCCGTCCGAACCCAAGCCCGAACCGAAACCAGAACCCAAGCCCGAACCCAAGCCCGAACCCGAGGTGGCGGCCAAGCCGGAACCCAAGCCCGAACCGAAACCGGAACCGGAGCCCGAACCCAAGTCCGAGCCCAAGGCGCAGCCCGCACCCGCCGCGGACGCCGAGCCGAGCGGCGACGGCAGCCCGTATGTGACTCCGTTGGTGCGAAAGTTGGCCGCCGAGAACGGAATCGACCTCGGCAGCGTCAAGGGCACCGGCGTTGGCGGGCGCATCCGCAAGCAGGACGTGCTGGCCGCGGCGGAGGCGAAGCAGGCTCCGGCGCCACCCGCTTCCACACCCTCGGCCCCCGCGGCCCCGGCGGCAGCGGCACCGCCGCCCGCCGCCGCTGCCCCGTCGGCGCTGGCCCACCTGCGTGGCACCACCCAAAAGGCGAACCGGATCCGGCAGCTCACGGCGAAGAAGACCCGCGAATCACTGCAGGCCACGGCTCAGCTGACCCAGACCCACGAGGTCGACATGACCAAGATCGTGGCGTTGCGGGCGCGGGCCAAGAACGAGTTCGCCGAGCGCGAGGGCGTCAACCTGACGTACCTGCCGTTCATCGCACGCGCCGCAATCGACGCCCTCAAGGCGCATCCCAACATCAACGCCAGCTACAACGAGGACACCAAGGAGATCACCTACTACGACGCCGAGCACCTCGGCATCGCAGTCGACACCGACCAGGGCCTGCTGTCCCCGGTGATCCACAACGCCGGCGACCTCTCGCTGGGCGGGCTGGCCCGGGCGATCAACGACATCGCGGCCCGGGCGCGCTCCGGCGACCTCAAGCCCGACGAACTCTCCGGCGGCACCTTCACGATCACCAACATCGGCAGCCAGGGCGCCCTGTTCGACACCCCGATCCTGGTGCCGCCGCAGGCAGCGATGCTGGGAACCGGAGCCATCGTCAAACGTCCGCGGGTGATCGTCGACGAGTCCGGCAACGAGTCGATCGGCGTGCGTTCGATCTGCTACCTGCCGCTGACCTACGACCACCGCCTCATCGACGGCGCCGACGCGGGCCGGTTCCTCACCACCGTCAAACGGCGCCTGGAAGAGGGGGCGTTCGAGGCCGACCTGGGGCTCTGAGTAGGTGACCCAGCGCGACTTCGGGCGGGGACGCGGCAAGCTCATCGCGATCGCCGGATCGTCCGGACTGATCGGCTCGGCCCTGGTATCGGCGCTGCGCGCCGCCGACCACCGGGTGCTGCGCATCGTGCGGCGGGCGCCGTCCAACGGTGACGAACTGCACTGGAACCCCGACAGCGGCGACTTCGACCCGGCCGGGCTGGACGGTGTCGACGCGGTGGTCAACCTGTGCGGGGTCAACGTCGGCGAGAAGCGGTGGTCGGGCGCATTCAAACAGAGCCTGCGCGACAGCCGCATCGACCCCACCGAGGTGATCTCGGCGGCGGTGACGACGGCCGGGGTTCCCGCGCTCATCAACGCCAGCGCGGTCGGCTACTACGGCGACACCCGCAACCGGGTCATCGACGAAACCGTCCCGCCCGGAACGGGTTTCCTGGCCCAGCTGTGTGTGGACTGGGAGGCCGCCACCCTGCCCGCGCAGAACGCCGGCGTCCGGGTGGTGCTCGCGCGCACCGGGCTGGTGCTCTCCCCCGGCGGCGGTGTGCTGGGCCGGCTGCGGCCGCTGTTCTCGTTCGGACTGGGTGGGCGACTCGGGGGCGGCAGGCAGTACATGCCGTGGATCAGCCTGGAGGACGAGATCCGGGCACTGCTGTTCGCCATCAACAACGACGAACTCTCCGGCCCGGTGAACTTCACCGGACCCGCGCCGGTCACCAACGCGGAGTTCACCGCGGCCCTGGGCCGCTGCCTGAACCGTCCGACCCCGTGGCTGGTGCCCGGCATCGCGCTGCGCACCCTGCTCGGGGAGTTCGCCGACGAGGGCCTGCTCGGCGGCCAGCGCGCCATCCCCGCCGCACTCGAGCGGGCCGGTTTCGTGTTCCACCACAACACCATCGGCGAGGCGCTGGCCTACGCCACCGCGCCGGCCCCCGGGTAGTACCGTCGATCGGGTGCGGCAGTCCATCCGGTCCGGTACCGCGCCCATCGAGGTGCGGCAACTCGGCACGGTCGACTACCTGGACGCCTGGCAGCTGCAACGCGAACTGGCCGACGCCCGCGTGGCCGGTGGCCCGGACACCCTGCTGCTGCTAGAGCACCCCGCGGTCTACACCGCGGGCAGGCGCACCGAGGCCCACGAACGTCCCGTGGACGGCACCCCCGTCGTCGACACCGACCGGGGCGGCAAGATCACCTGGCACGGTCCCGGACAGCTGGTGGGCTACCCCGTCATCGGCATGGCCGAGCCACTGGATGTGGTGAATTACGTTCGCCGCCTTGAGGAGTCGCTGATCGACGTGTGCGCGGACTACGGCCTGGACGCCGGCCGGGTCGAGGGCCGCTCCGGGGTGTGGCTGCCCGCCGACGCCGGCCGACCGGAACGCAAGATCGCCGCGATCGGGATCCGGGTGGCGCGCGGCACCACCCTGCACGGGTTCGCGCTGAATTGTGACTGTGAGCTGACGGCCTACACCGCGATCGTGCCGTGCGGCATCACCGACGCGGGCGTGACGTCGTTGACCGCTGAACTGGGCAAACGGGTGAGTGTCGACGACGTGCGGGCCCGCGCCGCCGAGGCCGTGTGTGACGCACTCGACGGCCGCCTGGTGGTGTCGACTCACGTAGCATCGAAGCCGTGAGCGTCGACCCCGGTAACCGCAAGTTACTGCGTCTGGAGGTTCGCAACGCCGAGACCCCGATCGAGCGCAAGCCGCCCTGGATCAAGACCCGCGCCCGGATGGGCCCGGAGTACACGTCCCTGAAGGGGCTGGTCCGCCGCGAGGGCCTGCACACGGTGTGCGAGGAGGCCGGCTGCCCCAACATCTACGAGTGCTGGGAGGACCGCGAGGCCACGTTCCTGATCGGCGGTGAGCAGTGCACCCGTCGCTGCGACTTCTGCCAGATCGACACCGGCAAGCCCGCCGAACTCGACCGTGACGAGCCCCGCCGGGTCGCCGAGAGCGTGGCCGCGATGGGCCTGCGCTACTCGACGGTCACCGGCGTGGCCCGCGACGACCTGCCCGACGGCGGCGCCTGGCTCTACGCCGAGACGGTGCGCGCCATCAAGGAGCTGAACCCGGCGACCGGGGTGGAGTTGCTCATCCCGGACTTCAACGGTGACCCGCAGCTGCTGCGGCAGGTGTTCGACGCCCGTCCGGAAGTGTTGGCGCACAACGTCGAAACTGTGCCGCGGATCTTCAGACGGATCCGGCCGGCATTCCGCTACCAGCGCAGCCTCGACGTATTGACGGCCGCCCGGGAGTTCGGTCTGGTCACCAAGAGCAACCTGATCCTCGGCATGGGCGAGACCATCGACGAGGTCCGCACCGCGCTGGTCGACCTGCACGCCGCGGGGTGCGACATCATCACCATCACCCAGTACCTGCGGCCGTCCCTGCGCCATCACCCCGTCGAGCGGTGGGTGCATCCCGACGAGTTCGTCGCGCTCGCGGAGTACGCCGAGGGCCTGGGGTTCGCCGGTGTGCTCGCCGGACCGCTGGTGCGCTCGTCCTACCGGGCCGGGCGGCTCTACGAGCAGGCGGCCCGGGCCCACAAGCTGGGGTCGGCGGCTCCCGCAACGGGCTGATTCCCGGCTTCCGTATCCTCTGTAGTTATGGCAAAACCCCAGAAGGCCGCCGCCACCAAGGCCGCGAAGGCCGAGGCGAAGGCCGCCCGTAAGGCCGCCTCCAAGCAGCGCCGCAGTCAGCTGTGGCAGGCCTTCCAGATGCAGCGCAAGGAAGACAAGCGGCTGCTGCCCTACATGGTCGGCGCGTTCGTGCTGATCGTGGCGCTCGCCGTGGCCGGGGGGCTGGCGATCGGCGGGTTCACCGGCTACCTGCTCATCCCGCTGGGCGTCGTCCTCGGCGGTCTGGTGGCGTTCATCATCTTCGGCCGGCGCGCACAGAAGTCGGTGTACAGCAAAGCCGAGGGGCAGACCGGCGCGGCGGCCTGGGCGCTGGACAACATGCGCGGCAAGTGGCGGGTGACGCAGGGCGTGGCGGCCACCGGCCACTTCGATGCGGTGCACCGGGTGATCGGCCGCCCCGGGGTGATCTTCGTCGCGGAGGGTGCGCCGTCGCGGGTCAAGCCGCTACTGGCCCAGGAGAAGAAGCGCACCGCCCGGCTGGTCGGTGACGTGCCGATCTACGACGTGATCGTCGGCAACGGCGAGGGCGAGGTGCCGTTGGCCAAGCTCGAGCGCCACCTGACCAAGCTGCCGGCCAACATCACCGTCAAGCAGATGGACAACCTCGAGTCCAAGCTGACCGCGCTCGGCAGCCGGGTGGGTCCGGCCGCGATGCCGAAGGGCCCGCTGCCTGCGCAGGCCAAGATGAAGGGTGTGCAGCGCAGCGTGCGCCGCCGCTGACTTCTCCCCGTGCAGTCAGAACTCACGCACACGAAGTTCGAGACGAATACCCCGGTGCCTGAGTTCTGAATCAACGCCGGCCAGTCAACGCCGGATGACGGCGGTGCCGGTGGCCCGGTCCTGCAGGCCGCGCCCGTCGGCGTCGGTGAACAGCGGCGGGATCACCAGGGCGATCAGCAGGCCCCGGCCGATCGCACGGCCGGTGCCGACGTGCAGCCTGTTGTCGACGGGCACCACCATCAGGCCCAACGCGTACTGCCCGGGGGTGAAGCCGAACAGCCGCACCGACACCACGCCCAGGACGAACCAGATCACCAGGATCGCCGTCGAGAGCCAGGCCATGCTGATCAGCCCAAGATTCAGCCCGAGCGCGGCGAGGCCGTAGCTGATCAGCCAGTCGATGATCAGCGCACCGAAGCGGCGGCCCATCCGAGCCAGCGACCGCGACCCGGTCTCGGGCAGGCCGAGCCGCTCGCCGGGGTATCCGGTGTCGCCGCCGGGCCGCGCCGGTTCCGGTCCGCTCAGCCAGGACCCGATCTCACGCGCCATGGCCCCAAGGATAGGTGGGTCCGGATGCAGGCCCGCGACCGCAGATGCGTAACGTCGGCGCAACACGAGCTTGACGGGCAGGCAACATCGGCTCCCTACCGTCAGCCGCGGGTTAAGAAACCTCTGTGCCTGCACCGAAGGAGTTAGTAAGTGGCAGAAAAGAACGCTGGCGACATCATCAAGCTGATCAAGGACGAGAAGGTCGAGTACGTCGACATCCGGTTCTGTGATCTGCCCGGCGTCGTCCAGCACTTCTCGATTCCGGCCTCGGCGTTCGACGAGAGCGTGTTCGAGGACGGCCTCGCGTTCGACGGTTCGTCGGTTCGCGGCTTCCAGTCGATCCACGAGTCCGACATGATGCTGTTGCCGGACCCCGAGACCGCCCGCATCGACCCCTTCCGGGCGGCCAAGACCCTGAACCTGAACTTCTTCGTGCACGACCCGTTCACCCGTGAGGCCTACTCGCGCGACCCGCGCAACGTGGCCCGCAAGGCGGAGAACTACCTGGCCAGCACCGGCATCGCCGACACCGCCTACTTCGGTGCCGAGGCGGAGTTCTACATCTTCGACTCGGTCAGCTTCGACTCGAAGATGAACGGCACCTTCTACGAGGTCGACTCGGAGTCGGGCTGGTGGAACTCCGGCGAGCCGTTCGAGGCCGACGGCAGTGCCAACCGCGGCTACAAGGTGCGCCCGAAGGGCGGCTACTTCCCGGTGGCGCCGTACGACCACTACGTCGACCTGCGCGACGAGATGTGCACCAACCTCCAGAACGCCGGCTTCACCCTGGAGCGCGGCCACCACGAGGTGGGCACCGCCGGGCAGGCCGAGATCAACTACAAGTTCAACACGCTGCTGGCCGCCGCCGACGATCTCGTGCTGTTCAAGTACATCATCAAGAACACCGCGTGGGCCGCCGGCAAGACCGTCACGTTCATGCCCAAGCCGCTGTTCGGTGACAACGGGTCCGGCATGCACTGCCACCAGTCGCTGTGGAAGGACGGCAAGCCGCTGTTCCACGACGAGGCGGGTTACGCGGGCCTGTCCGACACCGCGCGGCACTACATCGGCGGCATCCTGCACCACGCCCCGTCGCTGCTGGCGTTCACCAACCCCACGGTGAACTCCTACAAACGGCTGGTGCCGGGCTACGAGGCCCCGATCAACCTGGTGTACAGCCAGCGCAACCGGTCGGCCTGCGTGCGCATCCCGATCACCGGCAACAACCCGAAGGCCAAGCGCCTCGAGTTCCGTTGCCCGGACAGCTCGGGCAACCCGTACCTGGCGTTCGCGGCCATGCTGATGGCCGGCATCGACGGGATCAAGAAGAAGATCGAGCCGGCCGCCCCGGTCGACAAGGATCTCTACGAGCTGCCGCCGGAGGAGGCCGCCAACATCCCGCAGGCGCCGACCTCGCTGGCGTCGGTGATCGACCGCCTCGAGGCCGATCACGACTACCTGACCGAGGGCGGCGTGTTCACGCCGGACCTGATCGAGACCTGGATCGCCTACAAGCGGGAGAATGAGATCCTGCCGGTACAGATCCGGCCGCATCCATACGAGTTCGCGCTCTACTACGACGTGTAAGCCCGCGCCGCAGTAGGCCGGCCGAGCCCATCCGCTCCGCGATCCCCTCCGAAATCGCGCGGCGGGTGGGCTCGTCCCGTAGGACTATCCGGACCGCGGTCCGAACAGTATGGTCGGCGCATGACCCAGAGACTGGACGCCCGCCTAGACACCTATCACTCCCCCGTGCTCGGCCTGTTTCGGATCGTCATCGGCCTGCTGTTCGCCCTCCACGGCACGACGAAATTGTTCGGCTGGCCCGCCGCCCAGGGCGGCAGGCCACCCGTCGGTCAATGGCCCTTCTGGTGGGCCGGTGTCATCGAACTCGCCGTCGGCGTCCTGGTGCTGCTGGGGCTGTTCACCCGGATCGCGGCCCTGATCGGCTCGGGTGCAATGGCGTTCGCCTACTTCACCGAGCACCAACCGAAGGCGTTGTGGCCCATCGAGAACGGCGGCGAGCTGGCCGTGCTGTTCTGCTTCTCGCTGTTCCTCATCGCCTTCGCCGGCCCGGGCGCTTTCACCATCGGCGGCCGCGCCCGGCGCTGAGCCGGCTCAGACGCACTCGAGCAGCGCGTCACCCGTCTCGCCCAGCGCTCCGACGGTGGCGTATGCCTGCACTCGGCCGTCGTGATCTGTTGTGGCGCAGACGATCCCGCATCTGCTGGCATCGACCCGCTGGGCGATGACGGGTGAGCGCTCCAGCAGCGACATTCCGACCGAGACCACGTGCGCGGAGCTGACCTCGTCGGCACTGTCGGCCGCCGACCCCAGTCGCACGATCGAGGACAGGGCCTGCTCGACGGCGAGGCGACTGGCCCCGTCCGGCAGTTCGGCGTTCTGCCAGGCCCGCATCGCCGCGCGCATGGCGCCGCAGTTGTGATGGCCGAGCACCACGATCAGCGGCACGTCGAGGCTGTCGACGGCGTGCTCCAGCGTGCCGAGCACCCCGGTGTCGACAACGTGGCCCCAGGTGCTGACGTCGATCAGCGATCCCCAGCTCTGGCCGAACACCACCTCGCTGGCGACGTCGGTGTCCGCGCAGCGGAACACCGCGGCCACCGGGGCGCCCTGGTGCAGTGTCTGCTGGCGGCCGTGGGTGGGTACGAAGAACAGTTCGTTGCCTGCCCGCAGTCGCTGCCAGGCGCTCATCGGATCGGACATGTCGGTCTACCTTTCTCTTTGTTAGGCGAAGTAGTCGGGACGGCTGACGTAGGTTTCGCTGACGAACATCACGCCCGGTGAGGCGTCGAGCAGGGGCCGCAGGCCGGCCAGCAGCGCTTCGACCTTGCCTTCGGGCACCACCGTGATCAGCAGCTCGAGGGTGGCCTGCTGGTTGAACAGCAGGCGGCCCTGGTGGTAGCCATGGTGGCCGAGCCCGGAGACCCCGGACAGGCTGGTGAAGCCCGTCGCGCCCACGCTCTTGATCAGATCGCGGACCGCCGGCGCATCACTGCCGGCGACCACGACCTCGATCTTCATCATCTTGGTCAGTGTCGGTGCTGTCATCGAACCATTTCCTCCTTGTCGGGAACTTCTGGGTTGCAGTCGGTTTCGGTCCAGGGGCGCCATCCGCCCGGCGTCCATCGCTGCCATTCCTGGCCGGCTTCTTCCCGGGCTGCCACACTCACCCAGCCGTTGCCGAACAGTCGTTGCAGGATCGGGTTGCGGTCGACCACCATGTCGATCCGCTCCAGCGGGGCCTGGACGACGGCGAGCAGACGCAGGGGTTCATGGGCCAGCTGCCGACCGGTGGCCACCGACTGCCAGGGCAGACCCAGTCGCAGGTCCCCTTCGTGTCCGGCGATGACCCCGGCGGTGCCCACGACATTGTGGATCGTCTTGGTGCCGGCGCCGAAGACCTCGGGCGCGACGGTCGAGAAGTAGTACTGGCAGTTGATCCACTGCGCCACCACCAGTGGCGCGGTGAGGATCGTCTCCAACGCACTGCCATCGGGGTCGACATCGGCTTCGTAGGAGTGCAGGAATGTCCGGCGGTGAAGGTTGATCCCACGCGTCACCTCACGCGGCGCGACCACGAAGGCCGCGTTGCCGACGAGTCCCCACTCCGGATAGACCTGGGCCCAGTCCAATGACCGGCCCGCGACGTGCCGTGCCGCACGGCTCGGCGAAATCTGCCCCGGGGCGCCCGGCAGCATGACACTGCGTTCGGCCGCCAGCGCAGCGCCGGCTCGGGCCAGATCCTGCTCCAGTTGCCGGACCTGATCGCGGTGCGTGTCCGGGATGAGATGGGTGTCCAGCACCGAGACCCGGTCGGTGGCGGTGTCGTGCTGCGCGGCGAGGAAGAAGGTGTACTCGGGGACGTCGATGCCCAGCGAGCGCAGTTCGTCGCGCACCTCCGGTTGGTTGAGGATCGCCGCGGCGGCGCGGGCGTTGGGGCCGCCCGCCTGCCCGCCGCAGGCCCCGCAGTCCAGAGACGCCTGGTAGGGGTTGTTCTCCGTGGTGCTGCCGTGCCCGGTGAGCACGACCAGCCGGCCGAAGTTCTCGGTCAGCCCCATGGTCGTGAGGGCCACCTGGGCGAACAGGGCCCGCTGGTCCAGCGGAAGCTCCGCGACGTTGAGCACCGTCGGCGCGGGCGGAGCGACCAGGTCGCGCAAGCGGTGCCGCAGCTTGCCGCTCAACGCGGGTGCCAGAGTCTTGGCCGCCGAGAGCGGTGCGGCCAGCCAGCCGGCCGCCTCGGCCAGCGTGAACGGTGCGGCCACGGCGTCCTTCGCGGCGTGGAACGCCGACTCCGCTCCGGTGAGTCCCACCACCCCGGCGACCTCCCGGGCAGCTGCCACCGCGGCTTCGGGTGCCGGCGTCTCGCGGATGTCGTGATTCGGCTCGATCAGCACCGGGCAGAGGTCGCACGACTTGCCGCCCAGCAGGTCGGTGAATCGGATGGCGACGGCGAAGAAGCCGGCGAAGCCGAAGGTCTGGTAGCCGTCGATGGACTCCAGATGCCGGCGCAGACCCTCCGAACGGGTGTCGATGCAACTGATCAGCTGGGTGTCGGGCATCGAAGGCGCGACGTGCTGCGGCGGGGCGGCCAGCTCGGCGAGCAGCCCGTCCCGGTAATGACCCTCGAAGGCGTTCTGCCACAGCATCTCTCGGGCTGCGACCGGCAGCGCGGCCAGCACCCGCGCCGCCGCGGCCAGTTCGGTCTCAGCCACCTCGAGCTTCCATACCCTGGCCAGGTGAGCGGCGCGGGCTCGCGCCGAGGGGATCTCCGTCGCCGGCGGCTCTGGGTCCGAATACGTCCGGTCCTGGGGCAGCAAGGCTGCCTCGTAGCTCAACCGCACCGCCAGATAGCCGGGCAGGTCCACGCCGGCGTCGCGGGCCGCGCACCACTGGATGTGTGCCGCCCACCCCGGCAGCCGGCTCAGATGGGCCTGGAGGTAGGCGATGCGCGACTGCTCCTCGACCCCCAGCCGGGCGAGCGCCGCCAGGATCGCGTCATCGGGCCGCTCGGCGACCTCGCGAAGCTGCGCCCTGACCTTGCGCGGCAGGGTCGGGTCGGCGGGCGCCAGCGCGCGCCAAGCCGCGTAGAAGCCGGCTTTGCGGCCGGGCATCGACCAGCTGGCCCCGCCGAAGAACGCCGCACACCACTTGGCCGCTTGCGCGTCGATGGTCTGCGCCACCTCCGGGGCCACCCGCTCGGAGTGACTGCGGTGGCGGCGCGCCGGGTGCGGGGTTCCCGTGCCGTGGAGCAGGTCGCCCCGGAGCAGCTCGGCCGCGGTGACCTCGCGGCCGCCGAACCGCAGTGGCGCACCGGCGATCACGCCGGGATACCAGCGGGCCAGCGCCGTATCGAGGTCGGCATCGGTGATGCGGCCCGACCGGTGCAGTTCGCGGAAGCGATCCTCGGACAGCGTTCCCCGGATGCCGTAGAGATCGCCGGCCCGGCGCACCGCCTGCTCGAAGGGCAGCGCCTCGAATCCGGCGAGCGGATTGACGGCGATGAAGGTCTCGAGGGGGTAGTGCGTGGGCAGGACCCGCGCCGCCAGCGTGATATCGCTGCGCAACGCGGACCGCTGTTCAGCGAGCCCGGTCTTGATCTGGACGGCGGTCATGAATGTGCTCCTGTCAGTTGGGTGGGCAGGGACGGCGTTGAGGGCGCGATGTGACCGGCACTCAGGGCGCGGGCGTAGAGAGCGTTCTGCAACCTCCCGCCGCCGGGCGCCCAGCGCACCGCGGCCAGGGCGCCGAGGGCCAGCAGCGTGGCGCCGGTGATCATCCAGGTGGCCGTGGCCGGCAGCGCGGCGACCGGTAGGGCCGGTGCCATGAAGCCGCTGACCGTGGAGATCAGCCAGACGTAACCGAGGCTGGCGGGCACCAGGAAGGCGGCGGCGGTCAGAATTCCTCCGAGGCCCGGCCGGCGGGCCAGCCAGCCCATGCTCGCGGCGGCGCCGGTGACCCAGGCGAAGAGCAGCAGTGCCCATTCCGCGGTGTGGTCGCCGGGACCCATCGGGATGATGCTCAGCGCCAGGTACAGGGCGGCCGCGGGCAGCAGCACGGCGGGGACCATCGCCCGGATCCGCTCGCCCGCCGAGAGCTCGAGGATCGGCAGCGCCGTCTTCCGGCGACGGTAGGCGATCGCCGACCCCGAGGACAGGAACAGGGTGGCCTTGTAGAAGCCGTGCGCGACGAGATGGAACACCGCCGCGGCCCAGAGACCCAGCCCGCAGGTGAGGATCATGAAGCCCATCTGGGCCATCGTGGAGTGCACCAGGGCACCCTTGATATCAGGCTTGGCCAGCATGATCATGGCGCCGTAGGCCAGCGTGGCGACGCCTGCGACGATGGTCGCCGCCTGAGCCAGCCCGGAGGCGGTGAGCAGGAAGCTCAGCTTGACCAGCAGGACGCCGCCGGCGTTGACCACCCCGGCGTGCAGCAGTGCCGAGACCGGGGTGGGCGCGGCCAGCGTGGCCGGCAGCCAGCGGTGGAACGGTATCTGCGCCGACCGGGACAGTGCGGCCACCACCACCAGGATGGCAGCCACAGCGATCACCGGACCACGCAGTGACTCCGACTGCAGCGCGCGCAGGTCGAAGCTGCCCGCCCGGGTGGCGACCAGTGCCACCGCCGCCCACAGCGCGAGGTCTCCGAGCAGGAAGGCCGTCGCCGTTCGCCGCACTCCGTCCCGGGCGGCGGACAGCTGCCAGTAGGTCGCGAGCAGCAGGCACAGCGCCACTCCGGCAACCGTCCAGCTGATGGCGAGCATCACCAGGGTGCCGGCTGTCATCAGGACCGCGGAGGCGGTGGTGAGCAGGCCCGCTCCGGCCGCGAACCAAACGGCGCGCCCGTCCTCGGCGAGGTAGCGCATCGCGAAGGTCTGCACGATCGCGCTGACGCCGAACACCAGCAGCAGCAGAACCACCGCGACCTGGTCGGCGCGAACCGCGAGGACCGGGCCGCCGGCGGAGTTGATCGACAGCGAAGCGACATCACCGGCAGCCGCCTTGACCGCCAGAACCACCGAACCCAGAAAGCCCGCACCCGCGGTCAGCGCTCCGAGGCCGCCGGCGAGTCGCGGGCTGCGGCGCCCGGCGGTCATGGCCAACGCGGCCATGACGGCCGGTGCCGCCAGCAGGATCACCAACAATGCGCTCATGACCGGACCACCGGTCGTCGTCATCGAGATACCGTCCAACATGCGACACAAACTACATGTGTTTTATTTCGGGTGTCAATCTTCGGGAATTATGAGTCCCATATGAGCGCGACACGAAGGAGCCGACGATGGATGCGTATTTCTTGTTACGGCAGTGCAGACCTACACTTCAGGTATGGGGGAATGGACCTTTCTGACCAATCACGCCCACACCCTGTTGTGCATTGCGCGGGATCCCGGGATCCGGTTGCGCGACGTGGCCGAGCGGGTGGGCGTGACCGAACGCGCGGCCCAGCGCATCGTCAGCGACCTCGTCGAGGGAGGTTACCTCGACCGGCTCCGCGAGGGCCGACGCAACTACTACCGGGTCAAGGCGGACCGCCCGTTGCGGCACCCGGTCGAGCGGGGGCACGACATCGGCGAGATCTTGGCAGTGCTTCATGACGCGAAGGGCGTCGGCGGCGCATCGTGAGCCGTACCGCGGTGCTGTCATCGCGGTCGGCACCCGGCACGGCAAGGCACGGCAAGTCGCGCCCGCCTTCGACCGTCACTCGGCGCCGAGCTGCTCACCCCACTGCCTGCCCAGGCGCTCATCGTGCGGCCGGCGCGCGGTGAACCGGTCGGTGTCGTCAAGGGCATCACCACACTGCAGAGCCTCAGCGCCGCTGTCCGCGCAACGGTGCGACGCTCGCCCGACTGCCTGGCTCTCGTCGAGCCGGACCTGCGGGCCACTCACAATCCCGGCCGTCGAGAGGTGCTGAGCCGACTCGGCGCGACACTGGCTCGCTGCCTGGCGACGTGCGGCCCGGACCTGCGACGCGCCGGGATTCGGCTGCGTCGACACCCAACCGGGTCTGCCGTGCGCCGACTGCGGATTTCCGACGCCGTTGACACGCAGGGTGATTCACGGCTGTAGCCGTTGCGCACACCGCTGCAGCCAGGCCGCGGATAGGACATCCGCCGACCCCACCTGATACCCCCGATGCGACCCGTGACTGCCCTAGGCGTCCAGTCCCAGGTCCTTGCGGAAGCGCCGCATGCCGTCGATCTTCTCCGACACCGGGGCGTCCGGACCGCAGTAGAACACCCAGGGCATGGTGATGATGCCGTCGATGCCCGCCTGCGCGGCCCGGTCGTAGTGCTCCGGCAGGAAGGCATCGGCCAGCGGCGTGACGACCGTGTAACCGTCCATGCCCAAACCCTTTTCGGCCCGCAGTCCGCGCACCTTCTCGACCCGTTCGATGGCCTGGTCCAGGGTGATCAGATCGCCGATCCATCCGTCGAGGCGGGCGGCGCGGCGCAGCGCGATATCGGACAGACCCCCGCTGTAGACCGGGATCGGCGGCGGTGTCGGCGTCATCTCCAACCGCGGGGTCTTATAGAACTCGCCGTCGAACTCGGTCCAGCCGGGCTCCCACAGCCTGCGCATCAGTTCGATCATCTCGTCGGTTCGCTTGCCGCGCTTGGCGAACTGCTGGCCCATCAGGGTGAACTCTTCCTCGCACCAGCCCACCCCGATGCCCAGTTGCACCCGGCCATCCGCCAGATAGGCGGCGGTGCCGATGGCCTTGGCCGCCGAGTAGGGATCCCGCATCGCCGGGATGTAGACGGTGGTGAGGAACTTCAGCCGCCGGGTGGCCTGGGCCAGAGCGCCGACCAGCACCCACGGGTCGGGCCAGTCGGTGAACGGCTGCCAGCGGCGCTCGCCGTCGGGGGTGTACGGGTATGGGGTTGCCAGGGTCTCCAGATTCACCACGTGATCGGGGATGCCGAGACCCTCGTAGCCGAGATCGTCGGCCGCCTTGGCGATCTCGACGACCTCGCTGGTCTTGGAGAATGCACAGCTGACGTAGAACTTCATCCCGCCGCCACCCCCGAGTCGCTGCGCTCTCCCCCGCCATCGCGCGCCCAAGCCGGCATGATGAACACCCCTTCTGCCTCCACGGTCGGTCCGTGCGCGTCGGCGAGGAAACCGCGCGCATAGGTCTTGTGGCCTTCGGTGCGCTCCACCCAGGCCTCGGCCCGCAGCGGCCCCAGCGGCGTTCCGCGCAGGTACCTCAGCGAGATCGTCCCGGTGAACTTGGGCATCGACATCTGGTTGGTGGCCACCTCGCCGAGCAACTGGTCGAGCAGCAGAGCGCAGATTCCGCCGTGTACCAGCCCCGGCGGTCCCTCGTAGACCGGCCCGAGGGTGAACTCGCTCGCCAGCCGGTCACCGACGTGATGGGTGGTGATCACCGGCGCGATCGGATTGTGGCGTCCCACAGCGGGATTCGCCCAGGCGACCGGTGTGCCGGTCTCGGCGCGCCGCAACGTCCTGGGCCGCCCGCTGCGGGTCGCCTCCAGCATTCGGCTGACATCGTCGATGGCCTCGCGGGCGCGCCGAATGTCCTCGGCGTCGGCGTCGGCGCCGGTGTGGATGCTCGCGTCGATGAGCCGGCGCACGGCGTGCGCCAGCGGCTCGTGCAGTTCGCGAATGCGCTCGTAGTCCTCGGTGTCGATGAGGTCGAAATCGAAGTCCACTCAGCCTCCGAATACCTTGAGGACGACGGCTTTGGCCCGCCGGGTGACCCGCAGATAGTTGTCCAGGAACTCGCCGCCGTCGTCGTTGTGCCAGCCGGCTGCGACGGCGACCGCGTTGA
>JAGQTU010000003.1 GCA_020438865.1 Mycobacterium sp. | reverse complement strand
CGCAGTGGACCGGCAAGCGCTACGCGCGCCGGCCCCACGCGGGCGGACGAATCGTCCTTCAGGCCTGCGGCGCACCCTCGGCGACGCCACCCTCCCGGCGAAGCCAGGGCCGTGCCGACCGGCACCATCCCGATTCGTCGAAGGAGTCACGACATGCCCCGTCCCGCCAGCACCGACGAGATCACCGAGCGTTCCCGCAGCATCGGACGCATCGAGATCGAACGCTTCGGCACCCATGCCTCCCTGCTCAAGGCCTACGCCGCGCTCCTGGAGGCGGTCACCAAGCTCGGCGGCCGCGCTGAACAGCGCTACGGCAACGTTGAGTTGTTCATCCCCAAGACCCCCACCGAACTGGCCGACCAGCTCGAGTCCGATCAGCGCCGGTGGGACAACGCCGAGGCGCTGTGGCTGCGCGCCGTGCGCGCCGAGGACGGTGACGAGCTGCGCGAGTGGGAACGCGAGTCCGTGGTGGCCTGGTGCGACGCCGAAGGCAAGCCCAATCCGTTCGACCCCTTCGCCGCCCGCGACGAGGACCTTGCGGCGATCCGCCGCGACCTCGGCCTGGTCGGCTGACCGACCACAACCCCGCCCCGCAAGCCAGGAGCCCGGCCGCCTCCACCACCCCCCCGGGAGCGCGGCCGGGCTCCCCTTTTTTGCGTCGGAGGCCCGCCCTGCGGGCGGGCGTGAAATCCGTAGCCCCTCACCACTATTCCGTTCAGCAGACCGCCCATCGTCGCCGTCAGGGAACCCGGCGCCGCCAGGGCGCAGCCGCCGAAACGGCCTCGCGCGTCTCGCTTCGCGGCCGCGCGGCACCGGCCGCATTCGCCGCCCTACCGCAGTGGACCGGCAAGCGCTACGCGCGCCGGCCCCACGCGGGCGGACGAATCGTCCTTCAGGCCTGCGGCGCACCCCGGCGACGCCACCCTCCCGGCGAAGCCAGGGCCGTGCCGACCGGACACCGACACCCGGTCACCAACAGAAAGGAGCGCTTCATGAGCGCCTTCGTCCTTCCCGCCGAGCACCTCAACGTGCTGCTGTGGGGCGCCCTGCGAGCCGGCCACGGCCGGATCTGCTGGCACTACGGAAACCCCACCCGCATGGGTGAGCTCACCGCCGAGAACACCACCGCCGTCGGGCAGCTGCTGCTCGACGCCAACCTCGCCTCAGTCAACTACCTCTACAACGCCGCCGGTACAGCCGAGCCCTACCACTACCGCACCCCGGTGCACACCAACTGGAACGCCGTCGAGTTGCTTAAAGCGCTGGCCTGCTACGAGTACCAGTCCTGCGAGTCGCCCGACTGGGAGGGCAGTTCGGCGCAGCGGCTGTGCCGGGTCATCGAACGCGAACTGATCGTGTCCCTGAGCGGATGGACCGAAGCCCCGTGGTCGATCTCCACCACCAGCGCCCCCGCGGCCGCCGAGCGACGCTACCGGGCCTCACGGCGGGTCGAGGCAAGCCGGTGAGCGCGCCAGCCAAGATCACCGGCGAGCAATACATCCAGGTGCTACTTCAGCGCCAGGCCTCCTGGACCGCAGAGCACGGGCACCGGTACAGATACCCCCCGCTACTGGAGTGGTTCATCCGTGCCGAGGACTCCGCCCTGGTCGATCTCGACACCCTCACCTAGAACCCCACCCCGGGGCCGGGTCCGATTCCGTTCCCCCCGCGGAGTCGCGACCCGGCCCCCTTTTTTGATCACGGGGGGACTCACCGTTCGTAGGCGGCGGCGCGCCCGGCGCGACCGCCGGATGCCCGCCCTTCGGGCGGGTAGAAAGCCTGCGCCACAACAGAATTTAATCCGTTCAGCAGGCCCCCCATCATGACCGCCAGGGAACCCGTCAGCGTCAAGCTGCGCCGCTTCACGGGCTCGCCCGTCTCCGTTCGCTGCGCTCACTGCGCCGTGCGGCTCCGACGACCAGCGCGGCCCGCCGGAACCGCCACCGGCAAGCGCTGCGCGCGCCGGCCGCGGCCCGGGCCGCCCCAGTCGCCTGCAGCCCTACGGCTTCGCCTTGCCGCCGCCACCCTCGCGGTCCCAGCCAGGCCTGTGCCGACCGGTACCGAAACCCGGTCACCAGAAAAAAGGAACAACCATGTCCCTCAAGCTCGATGCCTCGACCCTCATCTCCAGCCTGCCGGCGATCCTGGGCTACCAGGTCTACGACTCCATCGTCGCGGTCATGCTCAAGCGCCACGGCGGTCAGGACGCGATCGACTGCGTGCTGCGCGTCGACGTCAACAACCCCCTCGACCAGATCGCGACCATGCCCCACGTCACCGGCCGCAACGCCAGCAACACCTCGGGGGCCATCCTTATCGCCGTCGCCGGGCCCGAACATCACAAGCACGCCGGAGACGCCCTCGATGTGCTGCGCAACGCCCTGATGGACCTCGACATCCCGGTGCGCGGCCGCCTGAGCACCGCCACCACCGCCGAGCCCACCCTGTGGACCGACATCGACACCGGCGACAGCGGCATCACCGCACCGTGGACCGACAGCCCCATCACCACGGCCAGCGTCGTCGAGGGCCGGGTCGTGGCCAACACCCGCGAGGACCTCGTCGCCGAATTCGCCATCACCGAACCCGCTGCCCCCCAGGTCGAGATCGACAACCTCGAACCGCTGATCGACGCCGGAGAGGAACTCGCCGCAGTCATCGCCGGTACCGGCGAGGTCACCCCGGACCTGGTCGGCCGGGTGGCCCTGGCCATCACAGTCAGCGTCCGCCTGCGCGACGCGCATCTGCTGCTCGGGCTGGACCACGTCCAGCGCAGCGCCTCGGTGTGGACCGCCATGTCGCGCAGCATGCGCGGAATCGCCCGCGCCCAGGCAGCGACCATCGCCGCCGCCTACCACTACATGGGCGGGGACGGCCCGCGCGCCGGCATCGCCGTCGACGTCGCCACCCAAGCAGCCCGCGACGCCGGCCAGCAGCCGCTCAAGCTCACCGGGCTGCTCGACACCGCGCTGCACATGGGCGTGACCCCCGAGAAGATCCGCGACGTGATCGTCAACGCCGGCAGCACCGGCAACGGCGCCTAGCAGTTCCACCCCGACCGGGGCCCGGTTCGTTCTCCACCCCCCAGGAGGACGAGCCGGGCCCCCCTTTTTTGTTCACGGGAGCCCGGCCTGGCGGGGCGGCGGCGCGCCAGGCGCGACCGCCGGATGCCCACCCTTGCGGGCGGGCGGAAAGCCCCTGGGAGTCAATAACTTTCCGTCAGCAGTGCCCGAATCGTACCGGTTCGGAACCCGACGGCCTCAAGCTGCGTTGCGCGGGGCTCGCGCGTCTCCGGCTGCGCCTCGCTGACGCTCGGCTCCGCCTGCGCCGCGCGGCTCCAGCGGCATTTCCGGCCCTACCCAACCGGCCCGGCAAGCGCTGCGCGCGCCGGCCCGGCCGGGGCCGGAAATCCGCTTCCAGCCGGAAACCGCGCAACTCCGCTTGACCCCGACGGGCCCCGACCGGTGAACGCAGCACAGCGCTGACTCAGGCGCACACCACCTTCACGAACGGAGCAACAGCATGACCAACAACAACCACCACTTCGACCTGGCCTCGGCACTCGTCGACGAGGCCGCCGGCCACCTCATCGGCCGCGACGACGCCGACACCATCCGGCAGGCCTTCGGTGTCGAGTTGGAGATCTTCTCCGACACCGACTACTGCTCGATCGAGGCCCGCGAAGGCCAGACCCTCCTCGCGGCCGCCACGGCGGTCATGCGCCCGGGCGGCACGCTGAAGGCCTCCATCGACATGTTCCGCGCGGGAGACCTGATGTTCTGGGCCACCCAGCACCAGGGCGCCGACGTGATGTTCTGGGCCAAGGGCCGCGAGCACTACAACCTCACCGCCAAGGCGGGCAGCGACGCCTGGGTCGTCTCCACCTTCTCCTCCGACACCCCGTTCGACAGCCTGCAGGCCGCCCTGGCCTTCGTCGTCGCCCACGAGGCGGCCGCGGTGTGGAACGAAGTCGTCGCCTAACCACCCCGCCACCGAGCCGGGCCCGGCCGCGATCCCTCCCCCCGGGGGTCCGGCCGGGCCCCTCTTCGTCTGCAGCCCAAGCGCATTCACACCAAATCAAAGGAGACCAACCATGGGCCAATACTTCACCCCGACCTTCCTCGACGCCGCCGGCCGAATCGTGGCGGCGCTGAACCCCGACGACTACGGCTCCGGGCTCAAGATCTACGGCCACACCCGCCACGACGCCCCACTCATGCGTGCGGTCGAAGCACTGCTGCGCCTCGACGGCAACATCCGGCTCGTCTGGGCCGGGGACTACGCCGACGAAGAACGCGGCCGTAACGCCAACCTGTACTTCCTGGCCGAGCCGAAGCACTTCGTGCGCTTTGCCGGACTGGTGCTCGACGACGTCGCGCCCACCGCCACCCTGCCCGACCACTTCACGGCCGGCGGCGGCGTGGGCTTTATCTGCAATGCCGACAAGCGGGCCTTCCTCGACATCGCGGCGCTGCCGCTCGACGACTGGGCGGTGCGGCGCAACCCGCTACCCCAGCTCACCGCCGAGGGCGGCGGGAGGTCGGGACTGTGGGCGCGCGACCGCCTCTTCCACACCACCAGCCATCCCGGCGCCGGCTGGACGCCCCAATCCGCAGCAGCCCTGGTCTAGGACCACCACCAACCGAAAGGAACGCCCCATGTACGACCCCGACGAATGCCTCGACAGCACCGCCGGCGGCTGCGCCGGAGAGGTCTATCCCCGACCCGCACTGTCCGGCTCGGGCCTGACCTATGTGCGATGCGACAAGCACTTCGACGACCACGCCCAGCGGGTCGGCCCGAAGATCGCGGCAACCCGGCGGCGCTACCCCGACACCGACATCCCGCCCAGCTGGTTCGATGCCAGCGCGGCCGGAGAACGCTGGAACGAGGACTGACCCGCCACCCCCAAACCGGGGCCCGCCGACCCTCATCCCCCCGAGCGTCGGCGGGCCCCCCTTTTTCTTCCGGTTACCCGACGCCCGCCCCAGGCGGGCGCAACAGCCTGTGCCACGCACCTTTTTCTCTCTGTCAGCAGGCCCCCCATGGTGGCCGCGAGGGAACCGCCGCCCACTCAAAACCCCGCCGTCCACCGGGCTCGCCCGTCTCCGTGTCGCGCTGCGCGCTCACTGCGCCGTGCGGCTCCGACGACATTGGGCGGCCCGCCGGAACCGGCCCGGCAAGCGCTGCGCGCGCCGGCCACGGCCCGGGCCGCCCAAGTCGCCTCCAGCCCGCGGCTCCGGTTTTGAGGGCTGCACCCTCGCGGCCCTGTCCCGGGGCGTGCCGACCGGCACAACACCACCGACTCCCCAAGGAGCATCCATGTCCAACCGCCCCATGCAGGCTCTGGTCATTCACCCCCACCGCAGCGCCGCCTCCGGCGTGCGGTCGCTGAGCACCAGCCTGACCAACCTGCAGAAGATCGTCGGGGGCTACCTCGAGCCGGTCTACGGCTACCGCCGACCAGACGGCACCGTCAACAACTGGCCCACCGCCACCCTCTACGTCAACGAGCTCGGGAAGCTCCAGGGAGCCCCCGAGAACCTTCTCGCGACAGCACTGTGGTGGGCCCTGGATCCCCAAGCCGTCGGCCGCACCCTCCTCGTCGGAACCGTGGTCGTTCTCGGCGCCGGTGACGACGCGGGCAACGAAACCTCCGTTCCCGAGCACGTCCAAGCCGCCTTCAGCGCCCTGTGCGACGGCGAGGACATCACCTACAGCCAGTTCGCCGCCCACTAAGCCACCCCAACCCGAAAGGAACACACCATGGCCAACACGATCTGGGGCTTCGCCGATTGCGCGCTCTACACGCTCAACCCCGCTCACCACGTGACAGCCGAGATCGCCCGCACCGGCGAACCCGGGCCGGCCGACGGCATCACCGGCCTCTGGGTTCTCGGACTGTGGACCGACTACGGAGAAGGCATCGCGCTGCAGGGCAGCATCGCTGAGTTCCAACACTTCCTGCGCCTGGTGATCGAGCACGTGGCCCGCGAAACCCAGCAGGAAGGGCTGCCCGATGCCCTCAACGAACTCGCCCGGGTGCGCGCCCGCCGCGAAGCCCTCCTCGCCAACAACCCCAGCGCGGAGGACCTCGAGGCGGCCGCGGGATACGAGCTGGCCGAACTCGATCTACTCCGGTGGATCGCACAGGCGACCAGCGAGCTGATCGACCACCAACCGTGACCGCCCCCGACACCGGCCGCCCCTTCGGGGGCGCGCCGGACTCCACCCCTTCCGAACCCTTCACCCGAAAGGCAGCACTTGCAATGACCCTCACCGGCACCGACCCCACCGACCCGTGGACCGAATCCGACGAAGACGACGTCCCCATGCGCCCGGACGGCAACGTCCGCATCGCCTGGCGCGACACCCCGCGCCACTACATCGAACAGACCGCACTGGTGTACCTGCGCCTCGACGACGCTGGTACCAAGTGGATCGTCGACAGTTCCAGCCTCGACGGCTACAGCCTCGACAGCGCCTACGACGACATCAGCGCCCACAACAGCGAATGCCCCTGCGGCACGCCGGAAGAATGCGAACGCGCCCGCGCCGCGGCCGACCAGATCCCCCTGCCCAACGCCAGGGAACTGGCCGCGTTGATCGTCCAAGCCCTCTAACTGCGGTCCACTGGTGGCCCCGGCCGG
This sequence comes from Mycobacterium sp., assembly GCA_020438865.1. Lineage (GTDB taxonomy): Bacteria > Actinomycetota > Actinomycetes > Mycobacteriales > Mycobacteriaceae > Mycobacterium. The sequence continues at coordinate 184,000 of JAGQTU010000003.1, read as the reverse complement.
ACGTCGCCCCGCAAGGGCGGCCCCGGTCGGGGCCGCACCCCGCCCTGGCGGGCGGGAACCGAGCCGTCCCCCACTAGTTGTCCGTCAGCACTCCACCAGTGTGAGCGCACTCCATGCGGCGGCGTCAATCTCCGCGCCGCGGGGCTCGCGCGTCTCCGGCTGCACCTCGCTGACGCTCGGCTCCGCCTGCGCCGCGCGGCTACGGCGACATTTCCGGCCCTACCCAACCGGCCCGGCAAGCGCTGCGCGCGCCGGCCCGGCAGGGGCCGCAAATTCGCCTCCAGCCGGAAACCGCGTCGCTACGACTTGACCCCGCCGCCCGTGCGCTCCCCCCGGAGGAGTGCCGACCGGCACGTCCCAAGCCACTCCCCAAGGAGAAAACCATGAAGACCGAACTTGACTTCGACTTCGACCTCGACGAAGAAACCCCCGTCCGCGCCGAGCAGTGGATGGACCTCGCGCTGTGCGCAGTCGAGGCCGACCCGGAGATCTTCTTCCCCAAGACCAACGGCGCCGCCAAGAAGGCGAAGGCCGTGTGCAACCGCTGCGCGGTGGTCAGCGAATGCCTGGCCTTCGCGCAGAAGAACGGCATCATCGAAGGCGTCTGGGGAGGGCTCTCGGAGACCGAGCGCCAGAACCTCGCCGCCGACACGGCCGCCAGCTGACCCACCCCCCATGGGGAGTCCGGTCGCCCTCCACCCCTCGGAGGGAGACCGGGCTCCCCTTTTTTCTGCCGGTGGTCGCGCGCTATCCGGCGAGCTGCTCGCGGGTGGGCTCGCTCGGCTGCGCCGTCGCCTCGCCCACCCGCGCCGAGCTCGCTTGGCCGGCCCCGCTCGCCTTCGGCGTCGCTCCGGCCGGCCCGCTCGCCTCGTGCGCGGCGATGCAGTCCCGAATCACCTTCTCGGGCACACCGGCCTTACGGGACAGATCCTTGACCGCCGTCCCCCGATCGCGGATCGCCGCATACGCGGCGCCCGCGGTCCGCTGCTCTTTGACGCGGCGGCCTTCGGCCCGCGCCCGCAGCTCGGCGGTCTTCTTGGCGATCTGCCGATCAAGATCGGCGTCGATCGCCTCCAGCCGCTCCTGGGCGGCCGCGGCCTTCTCCAGATCCACCCGATTATCCCGGGCGCGAGCCGCAGCTTCCTGCTCCTCGCGCCGCGCCGCTTCCAGCGCGCGCCGGCGCGCGTCCTGCGCTTCATTCGTCAGCTTCATGCCCCTACTTAAACCCCGACCCCCCACTTCTTACGACCACCACCACTCCACATCTCTTCGACCGCTCAACTCCCACACCACGCACCCTCACCACCCGCGCTACCAGCCCATTTCCAACCCCTCGCCTAAACGCCTCCAAATCTCCCTCACACCTCTTGCATTCCGGTGTTCGTGGTCGATAGGGTCATCACGACGGCTCAGAGAAACGGAAGCGACTGTGACACACCGCAACCCCCTGCGAGGGCGGTTGCGCGGCGCGATACCGGCTCGGCGGGCGTCCCACCCGGTCAACGCTCTGCGTATCTGCGCCCCCCTGATCGGGGTGATGCCGCAGTGATGAGCCTGCACAAACTGACCGCCGGCGACGGGTACATGTACCTCATCCGACAGGTAGCCGCCGCCGACGACACCGCCCGCGGCCGAGCCAGCCTGGGCGACTACTACTCCTCCAAGGGCGAGACCCCCGGCCGCTGGATGGGCCGCGGCCTCGCCGCGCTCAGCGCCGCCCCCGCCGGGGTAGCCGACGGCCAGACCGGCGATCCGTGGAACGTGGCAGCGGGCTCAGAAGTCACCGAAATGCAGATGAAGGCACTCTTCGGCCAAGGGCTGCACCCCAACCGTGAAGAGATCGTCAAAGCGTTACTCGCGCAGGGCAAGCCGCTCAAGGAAGCCGAGAAAGCCGGTCGCCTCGGGTACAAGTTCCGCGTCGAACCCGATCAAGCCAACGAGTTCCGCACGCAGCTCAAGAGCGCCTACGAGGATCACAACCGCGCCGCGCAACAGCCGCCGTGGACCCCGATCGGGGAAGCCACCCGCGCCGGTATCCGCACCCGCGTGGCCACCGAGGTGTTCACCGCGCACTATCAGCGGGCCCCGAAAGATTCCCGGGAACTGTCCGGGTTCATCGCCCGCAACACCCGCACCGCGACCAAAACCGTGGCCGGCTACGACCTGACCTTCACGCCCGTGAAGTCCATCTCGACGGTGTGGGGACTGGCCCCCCGCGCCTTGTCGGAAGCCATCGAAGCGCTCCACCACGAAGCCATCGCCGAGACCTTGCGATGGGCCGAGGAACACGTCGCCTTCACCCGCATGGGCACCAACGGCGTCGCCCAGGTCAAGGCCACCGGACTGATCGCCGCCGCCTTCGACCACCGCGACTCCCGCGCCGGTGACCCGAACCTGCACACCCACGTCGTGGTCTCCAACAAGGTTCAAGCCATCGGCCCCGACGGCATCCCCCGGTGGCTGTCCCTCGACGGACAGATCCTCTACCGCAACGCAGTCGCCCTCTCCGAGCAATACAACACCCTCATCGAAGGCAAGCTCGTCGAGCGGTTGGGCTTCACCTTCAAAGACGTGCCCACCGCGGCCGGGCGACGCAACGTCCGCGAGATCGACGGCGTACCGCCCGAACTGCTGGAGGCATATTCCTCGCGACGCACCGCCATCGTCGACCGCGTCGGCGATTTAGCGACCGCCTTTCAACGTGAGCATGGCCGCGAACCGACGACCGTGGAGTTCCTCGCGCTGTCGCAGAAAGCCACCACCGAATCACGGCAAGCCAAGCACGCCCCGCGCTCCCTGGCCGAGCAGCGTGACGAATGGCGACGCCAGGCCATTCAAATCCTGGGCAGCGTCCGCGACCTCGACGAGATGATCGCCACCATCAGCGGGCGCACCACCAAACGAGTCGCCCTCACCGACGAACTGGTGGCATCGCTGGCCGCGTCGGTCATCGCCACGGTGTCCTCCGAGCGGGCGACGTGGCGCGTTCAACATGTCCGCGCCGAAGCGGAGCGACAACTACGGGGCCACGCTTGCTACGCCGATTCGCAGCACGCCGCCGACCGGATTGTGGCCGCGGCGTTGGGGAATCGGTCCATTCAGATCTCCCGGCACGTCGATGAGGAGCGCAACGAACCGGCGTTCCTGCGCCGCAACGACGGCGCCAGCGTGTACCGCCAGCACCACAGCACCGTCTACACCAGCGCCGAAGTCATGGCCGCCGAACGGCGCATCCTGTCGGCCGCCGCGCTCGGCGGCGGACGCGTCGCCGACGACACCAGCATCGGACTGGCTCTGCTGGAAGCCCACGCCCAGGGCGGCACCCTCAACGACGGACAGCAGGCACTCGTGCGCGAGATGGCCTCCTCGGGCGCGCGGGTGCAACTCGCCCTCGCCCCCGCCGGCACCGGCAAAACCACCGCAATGGCGGCGCTGGCGTCAGCGTGGCGCAACAGCGGCGGCACCGTCGTCGGCCTGGCCCCCACCGCCGGTGCGGCCGAAGTTCTCGCCGGCGACCTCGGCACCGAGACCGACACCATCGCCAAACTCGTCCAACTCGCCAACCCCGATCCCCGCTATCCCGTCACCGCCGACGACCCCGCCCGCCAATGGTTCGACCGCATCGACACCTCCACACTGATCGTCGTCGATGAAGCCGGGAAAGCCTCAACCGGCGAACTGGACGCCGTCATCTGCTACGCCATGGCCCGCGGCGCCAGCGTGCGACTCGTCGGCGACGACCATCAATTGTCGTCGGTCTCGGCTGGCGGGGTGCTGCGCGACATCGCCGCCCGCCACGACGCACTGACCCTCTCGGAGGTCGTCCGCTTCGGCGACACAGACCGCGGCAAGGCCGAAGGCGCGGCCAGTCTCGCGCTGCGGCGCGGCGACCCGACCGGCATCGCCTTCTATCTCGACCACAACCGCATCCATGTCGGAGCCGACGCCACCGCCGCCGATCTCGCCTACACCGCATGGGTCGGTGACCTCATCGCCGGGCGCGACAGCATCCTGCTGGCACCCACCAATCCGCTTGTCGCCGAACTCAATGAACGCGCCCGCGCCGACCGACTGCGCCTGTTCCCCACCGAACAGGTCGGCCCGACGGTCACCCTCGGCGACAAGCTGACCGCCTCAGCCGGGGACTGGATCACCACCCGCGAGAACGCCCGCTGGCTGCGCACCGGCGACCGAACCTGGGTCAAAAACGGCCACCGCTGGGTCATCCGGGCGGTCAACGACGACGGCTCCTTGACGGTCAGCCTTCTGCACGGAAACCCCGAGGACGTGTTGCGTCTGCCCGCCCACTACGTGAAGTCACACACCACCCTCGGCTACGCCTCCACCATCGACGTCCGCCAAGGCACCACCGCCGACACCTGTCACGTCGTCGGCGGCGACCGACTTAACCGCCAGCAGCTCTACGTCGCCCTGACACGGGGCCGAGCAGAAAACCACCTCTACTTCTCCACCTCCGAAGCCGACCCGCATCAGATCCTCACCCCCAAAGCCCTACACCCGCCGACCGCCGCCGACATCCTGGCCGACATCCTTCAGCGCGACGACCGGCAACTGTCCGCGCACACCGAGATCGCCAACGAGAACGACGCCACACTGCGGCTAGGCAAAGCCGCCGCCATGTACACCGACGCCCTGCACACCGTGGCGACCGTCCAAGCCGGCACCGAGACCATGCGCGCCATCGACGCCGCCGCCGACGCCCTGCCCCTGGGACTGCGCGAGTGCGGCGCCTGGCCCGTTCTGCGCCGCCACCTCGCCCTGCTCGCCGTCGACGGACACGACCCCGCCGATGCCCTGGCCCACGCCGCGGCGCGCGGCGATCTCTCCGACGCCAATGACGCCGCCGCCGTGCTGGACTGGCGCCTGCCCCCGGTCTCCGGCGGCTCCGGACCCGGCCACGGACCGCTGCAATGGCTCGACCCCATCCCCGACGCCCTCGCCGCCGGCGACGCGGGTGACTACCTTCGCGCCCGCGCCGACCTCGTCGCCGAACTGGCCGAGCAGGTCCGCGCCGTCGCCCACACCTGGTCCGCCGCGACCGTGCCCACCTGGGGCCGCGCACTCACCGAACACCCCCGCCTACTCGCCGAAGTGGCCGTGTTCCGCGCCTCCCATAACGTCGACCCCGCCGACTCGCGCATCACCGGGCCAAGCCAATTCGTCACCCGATCGGCGATGACGCAGAAGGCGATCCTCAAGCGTCTGGACAAGGCCATCCGGGCCACCGACCTCGGGGCGGCGCGCTGGCGCACCGTCGCCGAAAGCCTCGACCGGCGCATCACCCGCGACCCCTACTGGCCGCAACTGGCCACCCACCTCGATGACGCCGCCCGCGCCGGCGCCGACATCAAAGCCCTCCTCGCTGACGCGATGGACCGCGGCGGCCCGCTGCCCGACGAGCTGCCCGCCGCTGCGCTGTGGTGGCGGCTGGCCGGCAGCCTCTCCCCCGCCACCCTGGACTCCGCGAACTCCCGGCTGCGCCCCGAGTGGACAACTGAACTGCACCGCATTCTCGGCAGCCGCATTGCCGAAACGGTCACCGCCGACCCGGCATGGCCCTCGCTGGTCGCCGCCGTCGCCGCCAGCGACTGGCCGCCCGCCGAGATTCTCGAAGCCGCCGCCGAACACATGCACGACCTCGCCGCCGTCGGCGACGTTCGCCCCGACCAGATCTGCCGGCTGCTGGCCTACCGCGTCGAGCTGCTCAGCAGCGGCGCATCCAGCGCGTTCCGCGACGTGCCCCACCCCGGGGCGGATGCGGCTCAGCAGAGCCCCGACGCCGGAGCCGACCTGCACGCCGAACCAGCCCACGACCCGCTCTACGAGCCACCGCCGGACCCCTACGACCTCGACTACGGGTACGCCGACGACAGCCTGGGTGATCTGGACTTCGACGACCTGCCCCGCTACCGGCCGACCCCATCAACCGTGGACGCCGACCTCACCGAACTGCGGCGTCAGCGCGACGCTGCCCGCCGCGAGGTGGCGGCACTCACCGACGCGATCTTCCGACTCGGTGGCGGCCCAGCCGAAGCAGCGGCGGCCGCCGCGCTCACCGAACTACACCGCCGTCACAGCGAACAGCGTCCCTACCAACATCAACTCGCCCACGCTCACGCCGAATGGGTGGCGGCCGAACACCGCCGCGACACCCACCACAGCCTGTTGGCACAACTCGCCACCGGGATCGCCGTCGCCCGCGCCAAGAACAATAAGAAAGACAACGATCTCGCCGACCGGTTCCAAGCCCACCGCGACGAACTGGTCCAAAACACCACAGCCGTCGACACCGCGGCGACCGAAGCGCGCACCGAGCGCGACGCCGCCCACGCCGCCCTCCTCGACATTGCCGGGGGCCCCGACGGAATCGTCACCGACAGCGATCTGGACGCCACACGCCGCGCGGCCGTCGACGCCGACATCGCCGCACTGCAGCGCGCCCGCATCCACGCCCGCGACCTGGACAACCAGGTGTACCGCGCAGAGGCCGCCGCGGCCCGCATCTTCGCCCAACAGCCCCGCGGCGACTTCGACCTCTCCCGGGAACTCGACCAGATGCGCGAGGAGATCGAACTGGTGGAATCGGCCGGACTACGCTCCCCGGCCACGGTCTACGCCGATTGCCCCGCCGAGGTTGCAGCCGATCTGTCCGCCCCCGCCCAGACGGTCGTAAGCAACCTCGTCGACAGCGACATGGCGGTGCAACTGCTCCACGTCGGCGACAACAGTGCTGAGAAGGCCGCGATCATCCGCGCCGTCGCCCTGGCCGCCCATCACAGCGACGCCAAAGTGCTGGCCATCCCGGCCAGCCCCGCCGCCGCCGATCACGCCCGCCGGCACCGCTACTCTCACGCCACCGCCACACCCGCCGAGGCCATCGACAAACTCACCACCGGCCAATGGGCACCACCGCCGGGAACACTGCTCATCGCCGATGACGCCGACCACCTCGATGATGCCCAACTCCGGCGGTTGGCCACCCACGCCGGGTCCACCAACACCAAACTGCTTCTCGTCACCAGCTCCGCGGCCGCTCCCGGGCCCACCCGACATTTGACTGCCGCGCTGGCCACCACCCTGCCCTGGTCCCAGCACGTCGGCGACACCCCCAAAGCCGCCGCCGACAGTGCGCTAACCCGGGCCGCGACCTACCTCGCATACTTGGCCACAACCGCTCCCGATGATGCCCACCGCGAAGCAACAGCGCTGCTGACCCGGCGTGACAACCTCATCGCGGTCTACCGCAACCTCGCCGGCCCTGTTGCCGCCCGCGATACCGCTGTGACGAGGCCCGGTAGAGACCTCGGCGCCAGCCTGTAGCACCCCCCGCGGGCGCACCACAACAGACTCGAAATCGGCACGTTGAACCGAGCACCGTCGTACCGGATAGGTAGCCTCACGGTCTAGATCAGCACTGCACAGGCCGGTCGCCGTCAGGGGAAGTGGGGTGGGGTGTGGACGCCTTCGGCGTACTGGATGGGGTGCTGGGCGACTACCGGGCCTTCGTGGAGGGGTTCCTCAATATCCAGGACGAGGACGTCAAGGCCAAAGTCGACGCCGAGATCGAAGAGGGCCTGCTCTGGCCGGAGCCTTGGCTGGCACTGAACCCCGCCTTCGAGTCTGGCGGCAGCGTCAGTGAGTTGGTCGAGCGCGGTGTGCTGGCCCCGGCATGCCGAGAGGTCTTCCGCTTCCGTAGCGGCGAGAACGACCCCGGCACCGAGGCACGGTTTCACCGCCACCAGGCCGAGGCGTTCGAGGTCGCCAACCGACGCGAGTCGTTCGTCGTCACGACAGGTACCGGCTCGGGAAAGTCGCTGTCCTACATCGTTCCAATCGTGGACCGCGTTCTGCGGGAAGGGTCGGGCAACGGCGTTCGGGCGATCGTGGTCTACCCGATGAACGCCTTGGCGAACAGCCAGCGCAACGAACTGGAGAAGTTCCTCGGCAAGGTCAACCCGAAGGTGACCTTCGAGCGCTACACCGGGCAGGAGGACCGGACCAAACGCGAACAGATTTTGGCCAACCCTCCCGACATCCTGTTAACCAACTACGTAATGCTCGAATTAATGCTGACGCGGCCCCTGGAACGCACGGCATTGATCACCGGGGCCACGAACCTGTCCTTCCTTGTGCTCGACGAACTCCACACCTACCGGGGTCGGCAGGGAGCCGACGTGGCCATGCTGGTACGCCGGCTGCGGGGCGCGGTCGGGGCGACCGACCTTCAGTGCATCGGCACCAGTGCCACGTTGGCGGGGCCGGGAACCAAAGCTGAACAGCGCCAGCAGGTCGCTGCCCTGGCCACCAAAATCTTCGGAACCAGCATCACCCCGAGCAATGTGATCGGCGAGAGCCTGCGCCGCGCGACCGACGGCGAGTTCGACACCGCTGCCCTGACCGCTCGTTTGAGCCAACCCGTACCGACCACCTGGGAGCAGCTGCACCGCGATCCCCTAGCGGTCTGGGTGGAAACAAAGTTCGGCCTGGCCCAGGACGATGAGGGCAAGCTGGCTCGACAGTCACCCAGGAGGCTCAGCACCGCAGTCACCGAGTTGAACCAGCTGACTGGCGTCGCCGAAGACACCTGCCGTGAACAACTCCGCAACCTTCTGCTGACCGGGTCGCAGGTCCGCGATCCGGGTGGCCGCCCGCTATTCGCCTTCAAGCTGCACCAGTTCATCGGCAAGGGCGACACCGTCTACACCACGCTCAATCCACCAGCTTCGCGATACCTGACAACGCAGTACCAGCGCAGCGCACCAGAGGAGCCACTGGGCAGGCCGCTGTTCCCGCTGGCCTTCTGCCGCGAGTGCGGCCAAGACTTCCTGGTCGTCAACCGCGACAAGGGCGGGGAAAAGTTCAGCCCCCGCCCGCTGAACGACACCCGCGGAGAGCAGGCCGAAGCCACCGGGCTCCTCTACCTCTGCGACGGCGACTGGCCCTCAGCCACCGACCCGGCTCTGCTCGACCGCATTCCCGACGACTGGGTGATCCTCGACGGCGCAACCCGAACCTTCGACAAGGGTCGAGCGACGCGACTCCCTACGGCTTACCGCATCGATCAGTTCGGCAGCGTCGTCGACGACGGCGACGGGTTATCGGTGGCGTTCTTCGAGCGCCTCGACTTCTGCCCGTCGTGCAAAACCAGCTACGAAAGCTCTCAGCAGTCGGAGTTCTCCCGCGTGTCCAGCTTGGGCACCGAAGGCCGCGCCAGCGCCGTCACGGTGCTCACCCAATCAGTGGTGCGCACCCTGCGTAATCAGACAGACCTCGACGACGACGCTCGAAAGTTCCTGGCATTCACAGACAATCGCCAGGATGCCAGCCTGCAGTCCGGGCATTTCAACGACTTCGTTCTCGTCGGCCTGGTGCGTTCCGCCTTGTACCGGGCGGCGCAGAAGCAACAAGAGCGCAACCCCGAAGAGCCGTTGACCGACGACGATCTCGGCGGAGCGATTTTCGACGCACTCGGTGGAGACCTCACCCATTTCGCCCGCGACCCCGCGACCGCACATGAGGCCATTGCGGCCAAGAGAATCAAAAGCACGCTGCGGGATGTTCTGTCCTACCGGGTGTGGGCTGATCTGAAGCGCGGATGGCGCATCACCATGCCCAACCTGGAGCAGACCGGCCAACTGCGCCTGACCTACTTCGGTCTCGACGGCGTGGCTGCTGATGAGACGAAGTGGGCTGGCGCCGCGGCACCCCTGTCCGGAGCGGAACCGGCCACCCGAGCTGAGTTGATGCATGTGCTGCTCGACGAATTGCGCCGCAACCTGTGCATCGAGTCCGACTTCCTCACCGAAGAGAAGTACGACTCAGTCAAACGCCTCAGCGCCCAATGGCTCAAAGCCCCCTGGACTCTCACCGATGAGACCGGCGTGTACGCCGGCATCGCCTATCCCGGTAGCCGAAGCAAAGGCGCGCCGACCTTCGGCGGCGACCTCTACGTCTCCGGGCTCGGCCTTTACGGACGCTGGCTGCGTCGCCCCCAACGATTTCCGCTGCACGACCAGGCGCTCAAACCGGCCGATGCCGACGCAATCATCGACAACCTGTTCACCGTCATGTACGACGCGAGCATCCTGTCCAAGGTTGTCGGCCCAAACAAGCGAACGGGCTATCAGATCAAGAGCAGCCTGATCGAATGGCGCTCCGCGCCAGGCGAATTCAGGGCCCAGGATCCAATCCGCGGAAATCAAAAGCAGGGTCGCATCAACCCCTTCTTCAAGGAGCTGTACGCCGAGACCGCCAAAGCGCTGATCGGCTTGGAGGCCCGCGAGCACACCGCCCAAGTCGAGGCCGCGGTCCGCCAGGAGCGGGAGAAGTCCTTCAGCGACGCCAAACTGCCCGTCCTGTACTGCTCACCCACCATGGAACTCGGCGTGGACATCAGCAGCCTCAACGTCGTCGGCATGCGCAACGTCCCGCCAACCCCCGCCAACTATGCGCAGCGTTCCGGCCGCGCCGGCCGGTCCGGGCAGCCCGCAGTGGTACTGACATACTGCGCCACCGGCAACGCGCACGATTCCTACTACTTTGCGCGTAGCCAAGACATGGTCGCGGGGGCTGTCGCCCCACCCCGGCTGGAACTAGGGAATCAAGATCTCGTCCGAGCCCATGCCCACTCAATCTGGATGGCCGCCTGCAGCCTCGACCTCAAAGCCAGCATGGTCGACCTCATCGACATCGACGCCCCCGGTCTACCGCTGCGCTCGACGGTGCTCAACACCATCAATTCCCCCACCGCCCGCGCTCAGGCCGCCAGCGCCATCACCGACGTACTGGCCGCCACGCCCGAGGTGACCGCAGCACCCTGGTGGAAACCGGACTGGATCACCGACACCGTCGATCGCGCACCCGCCCGATTCAATGAGGCCGCCGATCGTTGGCGCACCCTCTACCGCGAGGCGCTCAACGACCTCGATAAGGCCAACACCGTGCTCAAGGAGATCGGCGCCTCCGAGCCAGCCAAACGCGCGGCCCGCGCCCGCATCGTCGAAGCCCGAGCGGCCCTCGACCTGCTGCGGGGACAGGTCGACGACATCGCCCAAAGCGACTTCTACCCCTACCGATACTTCGCCTCCGAGGGGTTCCTGCCCGGCTACTCCTTCCCCCGGCTGCCATTGGCTGCGTTCATCCCCGCCGACCGCAAGACCGCCCACGGCCAAGGCGACTATGTGCAGCGGCCCCGGTTCGTGGCGATCAGCGAATTCGGGCCGGGTGCCTTCATCTACCACGAGGGCGCCCGCTACCAGGTCGACCGGGTCAGCCTGCCCACCGCCGAGGATGGGGCCGGCGTCAGCATCACCGAGATCAAACGCTGCAACGTCTGCGGCTATCTGCACGAAAACCCCGCCATCGTGGAGTTGTGCCAACTATGTGGCAGCGCCTCGCTGGAGACTCTGACGAAGATGATGAGGCTGCTGTCGGTCAAAACCCGCCGCCGCGACCGGATCAGCGCCGACGAAGAGGAGCGCCAGCGCGCCGGCTACGAAATCGTCACCAGCATCCGCTTCGTGCCCCATGGTGAGCGCGCCGGGCAGATCACGACGACGATCACCGTCGACGGCACCACCCTCGGCGCGATGACCTACGGGGACACCGCACAGATCCGACGGATGAACGTCGGGCTACGGCGCCGCAAGGAAAAAGACCACAAGGGCTACCTGCTTGACACGCTAGAGGGACGCTGGGCCAGAGAAGCCGACCTCGCCAAAAACATCGCCGGGCAAGAACAGCGCATACGACCCGTCATCCCTTATGTCGAGGACCGCCGCAACGCCCTGATGATCGAACTTGACCCCGCCATCACCGAGGATGAGCGGCGCGCTGCGATGTACGCACTCAAGCGGGCCATCGAGACCCTCTATCAACTGGAGAGCACCGAGTTGGCCGTCGAGCCGCTACCCGGCAACACCGGCGACTACGCCTGGTCCCGGTTGCTGTTCTTCGAAGCCGCCGAGGGCGGCGCTGGGGTACTGCGCCGCGTTGCCACCGAAGACGGCCAGGTCCGCCTCATCAGCCGAAAAGCGTTGGAGCTGTTGCACTTCGACCCCGACACCGGAGAGGACCTCCATCGCGCCGAATACGCCCGCGAGGACTGCGCCCAAGCCTGTTACGACTGCCTCCTTTCCTACTCCAACCAGTCCGACCACCAGCACCTCGACCGCCACACCGTGGTGGACCTGCTGCAGCGGCTCATGCGTGCCCGGACCGAGCTGCCCGCCGACGAACCGGACGCCGACGAGAAGTTCCAGAAGCTGGACGCCCCCAGCAACAGCCTGGAACACCGATTCCTGGCACTGCTCAAGTCCCACGGATACCGGCTTCCTGACGACGCCCAACAGATCGTTGACGGCTACTACGTCAGACCGGACTTCGCCTACCACGTCGGCGGCATGGATGTGGCGGTGTTCCTCGACGGCCCAGTCCACGACGACGACCACCAAAAAGGCAAGGACGAGCTGGCCCGCGCCAAACTCGAAGACGAACTCGGTTGGCTGGTCCTGCGATTCAACTACGCCGACGCCGAGCAGGGCTGGCTCGATACCATCGCCGCCCACCCCGACGTCTTCGGCACCGGAAAGGCCGGGACATGACCGCAACGACCTTCCCGGCCGGCAGTTTGGTGCGTGCCCGCGGCCGCGACTGGTTGGTCATCCCCGGCGGCACAGACGGCATGTTGCGCGCCCGCCCGCTCGGGGGCAGCGACGCCGAAACCACCCTCCTGCTCCCCGAGCAGGATCACCCGACACCCGCAATCTTCCCACCGCCTACGGTCGACGACCGCGGCGATGCCAGCCGCGCCCGCCTACTGCGAGACGCACTGAGGTTGTCCTTCCAGGCGACCGGTGGCCCGTTTCGGTCCTTCGCCAAAATCGCCGTCACCCCGCGCAACTACCAACTCGTCCCCCTGATGATGGCCGCCGCCCAGAACACCACCCGGCTGCTGATATCGGACGGCGTCGGCGTCGGCAAAACCGTGGAAGCCGGCCTCATCATGGCCGAACTGCTGGCCACCGGCGACGCCGCGCGCCTGGCCATCCTCTGCTCCCCACAACTGGCCCCGCAATGGCGCTCCGAACTGAACACCAAGTTCGGCATCGACGCCCAACTGCTGCTGCCCTCGACGGTCAACCGGCTGCAGCGCACCGTGCCGTTCGGCTCCAGCATCTACGAGCACTATCCCCATCTGGTCATCTCCACCGACTTCATCAAGCAGCAGAGCCGGCGCGACGAATTCGCCGTGCACTGCCCGGAGCTGGTGGTGGTCGACGAGGCCCACACCTGCGTGGCGGCCACAGGCAGCGGCCGCAACTCGCAGGCGCACCTGCGCTACACCCTGCTGCGAAAGCTCGCCGACGACCCCACCCGGCATCTGCTGCTGCTGACCGCCACCCCACACAGCGGCGACGACGAGGCCTGGCAGTCCCTCATCGGCCTGCTCGACCCGCGACTGGCCCAACTCCCCGCCGACCTCTCTGGCCGCGACCGGGAAGATGATCGGAAACTGTTGGCGCAGTTCATGATCCAGCGGCAGCGAGCCGACATCCGCGAATACCTCGATGAGGAAACCCCCTTCCCCAATCGGGAGTCCACCGAAACGTCCTACAAGCTCACCGCCGAATACAGGGCCCTCTTCGACGACGTGATGGCCTTCGTCCGCAAAGAGGTCGACGACCCGAAACTCAGCAAGGTTCACCAACGGGTGCGCTGGTGGTCGGCCATCGCGCTGCTGCGCTGCCTGGCCTCCAGCCCGGCCGCGGCCCAACAGACACTGCTCAACCGTTCAGCGCTCAACACCGACGACAGCGAGCACGCCATCGACGCACTCGCCGAACCCCGAATCCTCGACACCGACCTGGACGACACCACCGAAGGCGAGGACGCGGCGCTGGGCTGGGACAACACAGCGATCGACGAAGCCGCCGGAAAGTCCACCAGCGCCACACGCCGGCGACTGCGCGAACTCGCCGACACCGCCGCCGCCCTCAAAGGACCCAGCAAGGACGCCAAACTCAAACGACTCATCCCACTGCTGGAGCAACTACTCGACGAGGGCTACCACCCCATCGTGTTCTGCCGCTACATCCCCACCGCCGACTACCTCGCCGAACACCTCAGCCCCGCGTTGACGAAGAAACACAAGGACTTACAGATCGACGCGGTCACCGGAACACTGCCGCCCGAGGAACGCGAACTACGCGTCAACACACTGACCGACCACGACGGCCCTCGCCTGCTGATCGCCACCGACTGCCTCTCCGAAGGCATCAACCTCCAAGACGGCTTCACCGCCGTCGTCCACTACGACCTCGCCTGGAACCCCACCCGCCACGAACAACGCGAGGGCCGCGTCGACCGCTTCGGCCAGCTGGCCCACACCGTTCGCACCGTCACCTACTACGGCGAAGACAACGGCATCGACGGCATCGTGCTCGACGTGCTGATCCGCCGCCACGACAGAATCCGCCGCGCCACCGGCGTCTCGGTTCCCGTCCCGGTGGACTCCACCACGGTGATGAAGGCCATCTGGGAATCCCTGCTGCTACGCGGCAAGGACACCGAACAACTCGAACTCGACCTGGCCGGCTCGATCTCCCACACACTCGCCGAGGCCGTCGAAGTGGACTGGGTCAACGTCGCCGAACGCGAGAAAGCATCCCGATCACGGTTCCGACAGGCCGGCATCAAACCGGCTGCCGTGTCCGAACTCCTCACCGAAATCCGCGACTCCCTCGGCGGGCCCGCCGAAGCCGAGACCTTCACCCGCACCGCCCTGGAACTGCTCGGGGCGACCATCTCCGATACCGCCGACGGATTCAGCGCCCGTATCGACACCCTGCCGCCCGAAGTCCGCAGCCAACTACCCGCGACCAAAGACCAGCGCCTGCACTTCCACCGCTCCTTCCCCGTGCCACCCGGCCACCAGATCCTCAGCCGGGTCGACCACGCAGTTGAAGCCCTCTCCCGATACGTCCTCGACGCCGCCCTGGACTCCGCCCTGCGGCCGCTACTTCGGCCGGGCCGGCGCGCCGGGATCGTCCGATCCGCGGCCGTGGACAAAGTCACCACCCTGCTCGTAGTCCGCTACCGCTTCGAGGTGAAACTCGCCGGCTCGCGCACCGCACTCAGCCAGGTCGCTGAAGACGCCCATTTCCTTGCCTATACCGCCACCGGCGACAACCTCACATGGTTGGCCGACAAGCAGATCGAACCCTTGCTCACCGCAGCGGCCACCGGCAACGTCGCCGACAGCCTCGCCGACGCCCAACTCACCAAAGCCCTCGACCGGCTTCCCGCCGTCCAAGCCCACCTGGAGAGCACCGGGCACGCCAAGGCCGAACAACTCGTCCGTCAACACCGCGACATACGATCCGCCAGCCGCACCGGCACCAAAGCAATCAGCGCTCACCTCCTACCTCCCCCCGACGTACTCGGCGTCTACGTCCTGCTCCCCGGCGGCACCGCCCAGTGAGCGGCTCCGCATTCCGGTTCGTGCGCGCCGTCGGGGCGGTCTTGACCGGCGATGCGTTGGCCGCCGCCGCGGAATTGCGCATGCCCGGCCAAACCGCCAACGACTATCAGCTGCCACCGGGAACCACCCTCAACGCCGCCGTCGCCCGCGCCTGGGACACCCTGCTGGCCGCGCACCGCGAATGGCGCAAAGCCCTCGACAAGCTGCCCGCCGGCGACCCCGCCATCGCCGTCACCCGCGACAAATGGCTGCTACCTATGCTCTACGAGCTGGGCTGGGGCCGGGTTGAGGCCGTGCACGCGGGCCTGGAAGTAGATCCCGGCCTCGGCGACACCACCGCCCTGCGTTTTCCCATCTCGCACCGCTGGTCCTACCCCGACGCCGCCAACCCCACCGCCTGGGTGCCCCTGCACCTCCTCGGCGCCGGAGTGAGCCTGGACACCAAGACCGCCACCGTCACCGCCCGGGCGCCGCAATCCATGCTGCAGGACTACCTCAACCGCGAAAGCCGCGCCCTGTGGGCGATCCTGTCCAACGGCCGCCACCTACGGGTGCTGCGCGACGCCTCAGCGCTGACGCGGCAGTCCTATGTGGAATTCGACCTCGACGACATCTTCACCAACCAGCTCTACGCCGACTTCCGGCTGCTCTTCCTCACCGCCCACGCCAGCCGGTTCACCCCACAACTCAACGCCGCCGCCGCCAAGCAGGCCGCCGACAGCGAAACCGATGACAGCGAGGAAGAAGCCGAACGACCCGAAGCGCGCATCGCCCTGTGCTGGCTGGAACGATGGCGCCTACACGCCATCGACACCGGCGCCCGAGCACGCCTCAACCTGCAAGACGGCATCGCCACCGCGCTGGTCCACCTCGGCAACGGCTTTCTGCGCGACCCCGCCAACACCGAGCTGCGCGACCACCTCGCCGCCGCGCACGACGCCGACCGCGACCTGCACCGCGCCCTGCTACGCATCGCCTACCGGCTGATCATCCTGTTCGTCACTGAAGACCGCGGCCTGCTGCACCCCGACAACACCACCCCCGCGGCGCGGCAACGCTACGCCGACTACTTCTCCACCGCGCGACTGCGCCAACTGGCCACCCACCATGCCGGCGGCCGGCACACCGACCTCTGGGACGCCCACCTCATCGTCACCGACGCCCTCGCCGACGACGGCCTGGCCGCCCTAGCCATCCCCGCCCTCGGTGCGCAACTGTTCGCCCGAGACTTCCTCGGCATCCTCGCCGATGCCCGCCTGCCCAACCACGCCTTCCTCGCCGCCATCGCCGCCCTGTCTCAAATCAACGATCCCCGCACTGGAAACCGCCGCCCGGTCGACTACCGCAACCTCGACAGCGAAGAGTTCGGTGGCATGTACGAAGGACTTCTCGCCTACACGCCCCGCTACGACCCCGCCGACCACAGCTTCACCATCACCACCGCTTCCGGAAACGACCGCAAAACCAGCGGGTCCTACTACACCCCCTCCGAACTCATCGACGTCGTCCTCGCCGAAACACTTGACCCGCTTATCGACGAAGCGCTCAGCGCCGGTGACCAAAATCAAAGGGAGACAGCCTTACTCGCCATCCGCACCGTCGATCCGGCCGTCGGGAGCGGCCACTTCGTCGTCGCCGCCGCACGCCGCCTGGGCAGCGCACTGGCCGAAATCCGCACCGGCGATACAGAACCCGCCCCGGCCGCCGTCCGGGCCGCCACCGCCGAGGTCATCCAGCACTGCATCTACGGCGTGGACCTCAATGACCTCGCCTTGGAGATCACCAAAGCCGCCCTTTGGCTGGAAGCGTTCGACGCCAACCGGCCCCTGCCCTTCCTCGACGCCCACTTCCGCGCAGGCAACTCCCTGCTCGGCACCACCCCCGCCCTCCTTAAGCAGAACATCCCTGACACGGCATTCGCCGTCCTCGGCGACGACGGCAAGGACTGGACCGCCAAACTCAAAGCCCGCAACAAAGCCGAACGGCTCGCCGCCGACCAACTCACCCTGGACTTCGGACCCGACAACCTCGATGTCTCCACCACCGAAATCCACCACGCCGCCCAGGCCGCTGACGCCTATCCCACCGCCACCCTGGACCAACTACGCGCCCGCGCCGACGCCTGGCGGCGCATCGACAACGACCCCGAACTCAACGCCCAAAAGCTGCTCGCCGACGCCTGGTGCGCCGCCTTCGTCCAACGCAAACTCGGCCTGAACGCCACCGGCCTGGGTATCACCCACGCCACCCTCACCGCACTGGCCGAGAACCCGCACACTGTCCCCGACCAGGTCATCACCGTCATCAAGGAATACGCGCGCCGCTACCGATTCTTCCACTGGCACTTAGAGTTTCCCGGCATCTTCACCGCCGGCAGCGCTACCGATGACCCCGTCACCGGCTGGAGCGGCGGCTTCGACGCGGTCGCTTCAAATCCGCCCTGGGAGACGCTTCAGCTAGAGGACAAGCAGTTCTTCGCCAACCTCGGACGACCTGATATTGCGGGAGCGACGAACGCGGCGATTCGCAAGAAGCTCATAGACGGCCTAGCCAACGACGATCCTCCCCTCCACAGGAGATACCTCGCGGCAGCACGGGACGCCGAAGCTGTAACGCACTTGGTCCGCGGCGGCCGCTATCCCCTCACCGCAACCGGAAAAATCAACACCTACAGTATTTTTGCGGAAACTGCGCGAAGCATAGTCAACCCCCGCGGAATCGCCGGCATTATCACACCCACTGGTCTCGCCACTGACAAAACGACCTCCGTCTTCTTCTCCGACACGCTAGGAGGCAGACGGCTCTGTGCCTTCTACGATTTCGAGAACGAAGCCAAGATTTTCGCTGATGTCGATCATCGGATGCGCTTCGCCGTTACAGTCATGACTGGTCCCGGGCGGCGCATCGACAAGACCCGGTTCGCATTCCTCACCCGGCACATCGCCGACCTGCCCGCACGACGCTTTGCCCTCGGCGCCGACGAAGTCCTAAAGATGAATCCCAACACCGGAACTTTGCCAATGTTCCGCACCCGAACCGACGCTGACATCACCCTTGGCATCTACAACCGACATCCCGTTCTCATTCGAGACGACGATCCCGAAGGCAATCCCTGGTGCCTGTCTTTCAACCAAGGCTTATTCAACATGGCGTCGGATGCGAACCGGTTTCACCAGCCCAGTGACCTCACTGACGATCACTTCAACGGCTGGTCCTATACTGATGGCCACACTGAATACATGCCGCTCTACGAAGCGAAGATGGTCAACATCTTCGACCACCGCTTCTCCACCTACCGTGGCGCCACCCAAGCCCAACTGAATGTCGGCGCGCTACCTCGTCTCTCAGCCAAGGAACACGACGACCCGGACCTGGAAGTCCTCGCGCGCTACTGGGTTGAACGGTCCGACGTACAAGCCGCTCTCCAGGCGAGATCAGGTTTTCGCTGTCTTCACGGTTGGCGGAAAATAACGAACTCTGGCAACGAAAGAACCTTTGTGCCTTTCGTGTTTCCACTTGCGGCCGCCGGCGACAGTTGTTTGCTCTGGTTCACCAAAGATTCCAGACAAGCGCCGTTGCTCTTAGCGACGATGTCGTCGATCGTCTTTGATTATGTTGCACGCCAGAAGATTTCGGGCAGCAATATGCAGTACTTTCTCGTTAAGCAGTTAGTCAGTCCGGCGCCGGATTTCTTTATTCGGGATGCACCCTGGCAGCCCAACTCGACGCTAGCGGACTGGGTAATCCCCGTTGTTCTCGAGCTGTCCTACACCTCCTGGCGGCTCCGGCCCTACGCCCAAGATCTCGGCGACAGCGGGCCACCCTTCCGCTGGGACCCTGAACGGCGAGCTCTGCTACGCGCCGACCTCGACGCGGGATTCCTCCACGTGTACGGACTAAATCGGGTTGAGGCAGAACACGTCCTGGATTCGTTCAGTGTCGTCCGCAAGTACGAGGAACGCGACTTCGGCGACTACCGCACCAAACGCCTTGTCCTCGAGGCCTACGACCGAATGGCGAAGGCGATCGCGAACGGGGGCACCGGTTGGAGATCGCTAGCCGATCCTCCCGCTGGTGCGGGTCCGCGCCACCCCAACCGCTAGTCGCCCCGCCCACGGGGCGCACATCCTGGCACCAGGGCATGCGGCTCTCCGTGGTCGTCGCGGCTTACGCGATCAGATCGAGCGCCATGACGGTGAGGTCCAGTTCAGCCATTACCATGGCGTGATCGGACAGTCCCCCCTTGGCGACAAGGCCGCGGACGTGGTGGACGTGGTCAGTGGCGACGATGCCGTAGCTCAACGCGGTGGACACAAAGATGTGGTCCAGGCGGAAGCCGTTGAGTTCACGTCCGCTGCGCTTGGAGCGGGAGTACCAGGTGTACTCACGCTTGGTGGGGTGCAGCGCGCGGAATGTGTCGACCAGTCCCAGTGCGTCGAGTTGGTCGATGAATTCGGCGCACTTGTACGGCGTGCCGTCCGGGGTCTTGTCGATGTCGTTGCGGCCGGTGTTGAAATCCCCCATGACGATCAGCCGCTTGTCTTTTCGCGGCCGGACGTACCCGATGACTGCCTCCCACATCATCTGCTTGCGTTCGACGCCCAGCAGCGAATGGGTGCCCGGCCGCACTTTGTCGTCGGGGGTGCCGGGGATGTGGACGCACAGCACGTCAACGTCGAGGCTGGGGGCGTAGACGGCCACCCACCGAGCGGGGTCTTCCACGGCTTCCAACGGGACCCTTTGCACGGGCACACGCGAAGCGATCAGCACGCTGTGGGTTTTGTCGTGCCCGGCGGCTTCGGGGCAGGAGTGCTCGATGTGGGTGTAGCCGAGCCGGGTCAGGCCGTCGATCCACCTATCGAGGTTGTTGCAGCGGATTTCGGTCAGCCCGACGATCGTCGCGTTGCTTTGCGCGATCTGGTCGATGATTCGGGGGCGGCGGGCTCCACCGCCTTGCATGACATTGAAGGTCATGACGAGGTTTGTGTTGACAGTTCTGGGCACGGTGAATGCACCTCTCGTTCTTTAGGTGTTTGTCGGGGCTTTGCCGGTCCCCCCTGTGCCCCCTGGGTGGCAAAACCGTACCGCTCCGATCGGGCATTTCCGTGGAGGTGCACGTTGGACGGCGTGTCGGCGCGCGGGGCTGGATAAGCGCCGGGTCGGTGGTGATCAGACTCGGGGCCTGAGAATCGGCGCCTACTGGGGTCTGCGTGGGTCCTTTAGATGCAGAGCCCGTGCTGGCGGTTGTCCTCCAGTTCGCGACTGGCTTGTACCGCTTTGGGGGGCGCGGCCAGGGTGGTGTAGGCGGCGAGGATCTGTTGGTGGCTTTGGAGCAGCGTTGCGGCCTGTCGGTGGGCGATGTCGTCAGGGATGAGATCGAGGTTGGACAGGTAGCGCTGAAGTCGCCCGGGGTTGTCGGCGGCGGTCGCGCAGAGCTGGTAGTCGCGGGGTTCGCCGAGGTGCTGGCTCCAGGGCAGCTGGTGTTGCAGTGCGTCCGCGCTTTCGCGTGATTCGCGGTTGCGGGTGTCGGCGGCGGTCCCCAGGCCGGCGCGATCGGCTGTCACGAGAACAAGTTTGGTGTTGGTGCGGCCGGCTAGGCGGGAGAGCTGCCGCACGTCGTCGGAGGCCAGTTCGTCGGCGTCGTCGACGACGATGAGTGCTCCCGGGGGCGGTTTCCATTGTCCGTTAGTGAGTCTGGCGACAGCGGTGCGTGGATCGTCGGCGACGTGGTGGGCGTAGCGCTGGTTGTGGGCCGCAGAGTGCGCTGCGTTGGTCGCAGGGACGGCGAGCACGCGCGAGCCGCTGTAATGGGCGGCCAGGGCGACTGCCCGCAGCACCTGGCGGCCCTCCCGACTGATGCGGCGCGCTGCCTGGGTGAGGTAGGGATCGGGGGGTGTTTCGGCTGCGTCGAAGGGTCCTTCGATGCTGCGCGAGCCGAGGAGGTCGTACCCGTGGGGGTCATCGAGGATTCGCAGTGGCTGGACCGACATGTCGCTGTCGATGAGGGCGTTGACGACCTGGCGGGCGGGCGGTGATAGTCCGTCAAGTGCCGCCTCTGGTGCTTCGCGGTACACCGCTGCTGGGCTGCGGCCGCCGGCGGCTTCTAGATCCCCTCTATCGCTGTGTAGTTGCGCCAGACGCCACGGGGTGGGATAGCCCGCAGGGAATCGGTTGATTTCCCCGCGCTCTTGCCAGCTGAATGCGCTCAGAAATGCTTGGTATTCGGTGTGCATCGCTTCGGCAAGCGTTTTGAGCTCGCTGGCCGCGGTGCCGCGCTCGACAGTCGCCCGCAGCCGGTGGTGCTGGCTGTTCAGCAACTCCTCGCGTGCCCGCAGGTTTTGGTAGCGGTCTGCCAGCCGGTTGGCGTCAAGAGGCTCTTGGTCGAGGCGGCGTAAGAAGTCATCTTCGAGTTGGGTCACGGGGATTCTCCTGTTCGTTGCGGCTGACTCCGGGAGTCGCTTAGAGGCTCAGGCCGGTGTCGCGTTGCGGTCCATGGCGGCTGGCGTCGCGAAAGTGCAGTGGTGCGGCCAGTCGGGCGTAGGAGGCGGCGAGGGTGTCGCGGCGCGCGATGAGCGCGGCGGCTTCACGGTGTGCGTCATCGTCGGGCGGTGTGCTGAGCTCGTTGAGATAGCGGCTGGCACGGTTGAGGGCACTGTCGGCGACCTCGCGGTCCGGCGGTGTGCCGAGGTAGTGCGACCACGACAACGCTTCGGCCAGGGCCGCGGTGAGCGGGCGGCTGACACCGGGGGCGGCAGCCTCGTCGGTGACCAGCAGCAGCTTGGTGTTGGTCGCCGTGGCGGTGCGGGTGAACCACCGCAGCTGGTCGGCGTCGAGGTGGTCGGCGTCATCGACGATCAGCAGCGTCCCGGGCGGGAGTTTCCACTGGCCGCTATCGAAGTTCGCGATCGCCTCGGCGGCGCTGGCCTGCTTGCGGCAGTAGCGTGCGCTGCGGGCCAGCAGGGCAGCGGTCGGGCTCGCCGGAATCGTGAGCAGCTTCAGGTCATTCCGCCATACCGTCTTGGCGAGGGCGTCCATGATGGCGTGCCGTTCGGCGGGGATGACTTCCCATCGCTCGTGGACCCGCAGTGGCTGAACGCTCATGTCGCTGTCGATGATTCGGGTCACCGCAGCCTGGACTTGATCGGACATCCGCATCATGGAGTTGCCGTAGTACAGGTCAGATTCGCGTGGTCCGTCGTAGACGGTGGCCGGGCTGCGGCCGCCGGCGAGCTCGATAATCTCGAGCTCGGTGCGCATCCGGTGCAGCTCTCCCGGTAACGGATAGCCGACGATCGCGTCGGGGCCGAGGGATTCGCGTAGGGCTGCGCGTTCGGCAGCCTTGACGGCTTCTCGCATCGCCGCGGCGTCGGGGAAGCCGTGTTGATCCACCAGGTACGGCGTGGGGTTGTGCAGCAGTGACCAGCCCGGTTTGCGGCCCCGTTGCGCCATACGTTCTTCGGCGGCGGCGGCGCGGGCCAGCGCTTCGGGGCTTTGCGCCGCCAACTTCAGTTCCAAGGTGAGCGAGGCAAGTTCGGCTTGGCGGTCGGTCAGCGTGGCGGTGTGCTCGAACGGCTCGGGTGGGTGGGCCACGAGGTCGTCATACTCGGATTGGTCGCGGTCGAGGTCCAGGCGCAGGCTGTCGTAGTGCCGCGGCAGCTGCGCCCAGATGTTCTCGACCCGCCTCATCAGGCCGCGGGCTTTAGCGCCCCCAGCTTCATCGGTGGCCCCCATGAGGTCCTCGCGGCTGATCTCGGCCAGGCGGGACGGTACCGCCAGGCGCACCAGCAAACAGCCGTTGATGTGGTCACGGGTGGCGACGAGGTCCAAGCCACCGATCGAGGCTCCCATCGGCTCGAACTGGCTGGAGGCCCGGTTGCGGGCGTCATCCCAGGCCTGCCGGCAAGCGGCAGCGAACGCCTTGGCCGCCGATGCCGCGTCAGGAAAGGGGGTGACGCCGACGGCAATATCAGGGGCGTGGCCTTGGGCGGTCATCGCGCTCACCTGCTGGGCGATCGGTTCCAACTCGGCCAGTTGGGCGCGGCGTCGCGGAATCGAGCGTTCGTGCCCGGACACGATCCAGTCACGGCGGCGGATTGACTCGTGGTAGGCGCGCTCCAGGGCGACGAGGCGCTTGACCTCGTCCTCCAGCTCGACTTGGCGAAGATACCGCGGATCGCCGGTGGCAACTGCTTTGGTCTCCGCGGCGGCGGTGCCGATATCTCCCCCGTCGAGGCTTTCGACTTCGGCGTCCACGGTGTCGCCGCGGCGCACTTGTTCGATGAACAATGCTTTGGCTTGAACCTTCTGCCACATGACCGTGTCGTAGGTTCCCTCGGTGACATAGGTCAGGATTTCGATCTCGCGGTTCTGGTTGCCCTGCCTGATGATTCGTCCCTCTCGCTGTTCCAGATCAGCGGGTCGCCACGGGACGTCGACGTGGTGCAGGGCCAGGGCGCGGCGTTGAAGATTCGCGCCGGTGCCCATCTTTTCGGTCGAGCCGATGATGACCGATACGTCTCCGCGATTGCAGGCGGTGAACAGCGCCTTCATCTCGCTGGGCTTGCGGGCCTCATGGACGAAGCGAATCTTGTCTGCGGGTATCCCGCGGTCGATGAGCTCGTCTTTGATCGCCGCGTAGATAGTGAACTGGTCGGGGTCTTTCGATGGTGTGCCCCGATCGCAGAACACGATCTGCAGGGGCCCGCGCTCGGCGAGAGGTTGACCTGTCTCGAGGTCGGTATAGACCCGATCAGCCGCCTCAGTGTGGATGCGCATGATCTGATCGGCGACGGCGGCGGCCCGGGAGTTCTGGGGGGCGCCCATGTGGGCCAGCCGGGGGTCCAGCGACACGTTACGTCCGTCGGTCGCGATCTTGAGCGCGTTGTCCCTCGCGGGTTCTCGGGCGTCGAGGTTGTCCATCCGCCAGCCCAGATCAGCGATGAAGTCTCGGACTTCGGTGTCGGCTTGCAGGGAGATGACCTGCCGGCGTCCGCCGCGCAGTGCCGGCAATGTGGTGGGCACCTGGTCGCGCGTGACGACATCGGTGAACACCGACGAGATGGCCAGCAGGTCAGGGACGTTGGTGTACTTGCCGACGCGAGTCACCGGCCGCAGCTTCGTTCCGGTCGAGTTCACTTCGACGGTGCTGTGGGTCGCAGTGAAGGCTGCGCCCCAATCGCCCAACTCCGCCACCCCGGCGGCCTCCAACAGATCCGGGCGCAGGTAGCGCTGCATCACCCACAACTCTCCGAGAGAATTGGCGATCGGCGTTCCGGTGGCGAAGGTGGCGACCCGTTCGACGTACTCATCGCCGCGGATGCCGGCGATGGCGGCTTCGTCGCGTCGGCGCTGGCGCAGCACCTCAAGTTTGAGCGCAAGGTCCTCGGCGCGCTCCGAGGACTGGGTGTAGCTCAATTCCTCGATGTTGCAGAGCCTTTGCAGATTCTTAAAGTGGTGCGCCTCGTCGACGAATAGGTAATCGGCCCCGCTTGCCTCCCAGGTCAAACCGGTGTCCTTGTTGGCCTGGCTGAGCTTTTGGTCGAGGCGCTTCTTGGCGTTCTTGATCGCCAACTCGATGCGCTTCTTGGAACGCGGTGTCTGCGCCGTTTCCATCTGCGCCCGCAGCGCGTGCAATTGTTCTTCGATGTAGTTGGCTTTCGTCGCCTCGCTGACGCCGATCAGTTTGAACATCGACTGCGGCACGATCACCATGTCCCAGTCCGAGGCCGCCGATTGAGCGATAAGCCGCCGGCGACCGTCGGCATCGGTGTTAGTCTGCCCCAGAAGGATTTTCGCGTCAGGAAGCCAGCCGAGGGCCTCCCTGCCAGCTTGTTCGCAGATATGGTTAGGAACCACGACCCAGGGCTGCCGCACCAGTCCCAGACGGCGTAACTGGTAGGCGGCGACGACCATGACGCCCGTCTTGCCGGCGCCGACCACATGGTCGATCAACGTCGTTGGCTCAGCGAGAATCCGGGCAATGGCGTCGCGCTGATAGGGATGTGGCGTGATCTTCTCCGACAGACCCGGCAGCGGAAGGTGCTGACCGTCGTGGCGGGGCGCGACGAGAGAACGGAAGCGTTGGTTGTACTCGGCGACAAGGCGGTTACGGCGTTCCTCGTCAGCGAAGACCCAGCGTTGAAACTCCTCACCAATCTTGGCGCACTTGGCTTGGGCGGCGAAGGTTGCTTCGGTGTTGAGGGTCCCGTCCTCGTGGTTGACCACGACCGAGCGTGAATTGCAGAGCGCTTCGAGCAGGCTAACCGCGTCGAGACCCTTTCCTTCCATGCCCCACGTTTCGGTCAACAACCGGCCGCGGCGCATCCACGAGGTCACCTCGACGACCCAGCGGCCGGCCAAGTGTTCGGCGGAGACCGACTGTGTCCCAAAGGTTTCCCTGGCGAACTGCGCCACCACGTCAGCCGGAATCCACGGCGCTCCCGGGCGGGCCTTGATCTCCTCGGCGTTGCGGTCGGCGGGGACAACGGCCTTCAGCGCTGTGATGTAGTCGTTGTAGATCAGTGGTTCCTCGCGGGCGGCCTCGATGGCCTGGGCGAGCTTGACCCGGACATTGCCCGACAGCGCCCTTGTCGCCGGGATGAGTTCGGCGGGGTCCTCCAGGCTCGGATAGACCAGCCCGTTCAGCTGCGCTCGGGCGCTATCGGTATCGGTGTCGAGCAGCTCGGCGATCAGGGGTATGTCGACGTGTTGGCTGCGGTGCAGGCTGATGGCTAGCGCTTCGGCGGGGCTTCCTGCCCGGCTGACGTCGACCGGGGCGCTGAGCAGGTCGGTGGAGAAGATCGCCGCCTTGCGGGCTTCGCCGGTGGCCTCGTCGAAGATTTCCAAGGCGGAGACCACAGCCCAGCCGGGATCGTCCTTGAAGGCGTCGAGGTGAGCGCGGCGCTTGTGCGGGTCGCGTTGCTGCCAGGCCTTTGTGTCCCACTCCTCGGCCAACTGCGGGGGCACCTCGCCGGTGTAGGGCCTGCCCGGTTCCCCTTCCTGCTGGCGCCACTTGGACTCAAGCTCGGCGACTTTGCGGTCGTGGACGTCCTGGGTGATGTCGGCGGGGATGACCCAGGTGAACCGGTTGAGCGGGCCGTGGACGCGGACGTAACGGTCATAGAGGTAGTTCAGGTGTCCGCGGATCTGGTGGCGTTCGGCGACGCTGCGACCGTCGCGCTGGGCGGTGATAAGCGTGTTGGCGGCATCGCGGAGGTCGATGAGCTGGCGGGTCTCTGCTTCGCGGGACCTGGGGACCCGGCGGGACTCCCAGGTGTGTCCGGTCCACTCCTCGAAGCGACGCTGCTCGGCGTTGTAGCGCAAGGTGTACAGCGGGGTCTGTTCACCGTGGTCTGCGGGGGTGAGCAGACCGGGGTCGAAGGAGCGCTCGGAGACGGTGGTCAGCGTTTCAGGCGTTGCCGTCAGGCCCCGTCCGTCGGCGACCGCAGCGGCGATGATGGGTTCGAGCAGTTCGCGCATCTGCTCGGCCAGTTCAGTGCCGGACCGGCCGGCGACAACAAGGTTGGCGCTGCCGTAGAGACCGTGCCCCATGGCAATCTGGCCGAGCACGTTGCCGGGATGGGCCTGGAAGTAGGCGTTGATGTCGAGGCGTTCCTCGCCGATCTCCATCGGTGTCGATTGCAGCCAGACCGGCTTGTCCTCCGCGGCGCGCGGCTCAGTGCGCCGGCGCAGGATGAGCAGATCGGTGACCGCCTCGGTGCCCGCGACGCGAGAGAAGGCTTGGGAGGGCAGTCGCAGGGCGGTAATGAGGTCGGCACGCTGCGCCATCTCTACGCGGGCCTTGTCGGAGACGGCGTCGAGGGTCCATCGGCTGGTAAGGACGGCGACGACGCCGCCAGGTGCGGTCAGGGCGAGCGACTTGAGGATGAACGCGTTGTGGATCGAGTGCTGCCCGGTCGGGTTATAGGCGGGATCATGCACCACGTAACGGCCGAACGGGACGTTGCCGATGGTCGCGGCGAAGGAGCCCTCCGGTACCCGGGTCTGCTCGAACCCCTCATTTCTGATCTGTGCTGACGGGTAGAGCGCTGCGGCGATTCCCGCGGTGATCGGGTCGACCTCCACCCCCACCATCACCGCCGAAGCAGGGGCATGGCCGATGAAGGTGCCACTGCCGCAACCGGGTTCAAGGACACGGCCCCCGGTGAAGCCGGCCTGAAGCAGCGCCTCCCACATCACCGCGGCGACCGCAGGGTCGGTGTAGTGCGCGTTGAGGATCGAGGCCTCCGCACGCTGGTATTCATCGCGGCTGAGCAGTTCGGCCAACGCAGCGCGTTCGGCGGTGAAGCGGTCATTTCGCTTGTCGAATACCTCGGGTACCGCGCCCCAGCCCGACCACGCGGCCAGCACGGTTTGCTCGTCGCGGGTTGCCGCGCGAGCCGTCTCACGCAGGCCGGTGACCACCTTCAACGCGGCGATGTTGGCCTGCACCCGCGCTTTGGCGCCGGAGGGCACGAGGACCTCGGTGCCCGGCACGAAATCGGCCGGGCTCAGCAGGGCGGCGTCGACTGGGTCGGCGTCGACTTGCGGTGCCGGCGGCGGCAGGTCGGTGCCGCCAGGGTCGATCCTGCGCGGATCGGTGGGCCGGTCGGTCGCCGGGTCCAACGGCGAGGACGGGTCGGTTAGCGCTCCGGCAGGCCGTCGCTGCGCAGATCGTGGTAGATCATCGCCGCCAGTTCCTGCGCCAACGTCGAGTCGCTGGTCGTCGGAATCGCCAGCCCGTCCTCCTCGCGGGAGGCCAGCAGGTAGCCCGCCTTGATCCGGAACAGCATCGAAAATCTCGGCTCCGGCCAGATCTGCTCGATCAAGGTCTCCGTCGCCTCGCTGGGCTCGCTCCGCCAGTCCGGGTCTGTCCACCTCCGGTCCCACGGGATCTCGTCGTGGACCGGTGCCGGTTCCTCGCGGATCGCGTCGCGGTCCTCGTCCGTCTCGTCCACGCCCGGCGGAATCTGTTCGTACAGCTCGCTGGTGAGGATCTGCTCCCGGGCCGCTATCCGCGCGCTGTTGATCAGGCCGACCTTGGTCAGGTAGTCCGGATGGTGCCCGTGGCTGCGGGTCCACTGGGTCACCGACTGGTCGGCCAGTTGATCGGCCAATTCGGCCACCATCCGGCTCAGCCGCTCGGCTTCCTGGGCCAGGTAATGCTGCTGCTCCTGGTCGGTCCACTCGGCGGGCAGCTGCAGATACCGGGGGTACACCTCGTTGAGGATGGTCCAAAACTCCCGGCTCATCGCCGTCTCCTTCCTCCAGGAGGCTGAACAGATCCCCCTGCGCGGGGTCCTGCGGTCGCTTGCCCATATTGTCCTTCCCAACGGTGCCCGCCACGCGGGGTCGAGGTAGCCGTGTTCGGCCATGAAGCTGCGCAGCGCGGCATCACCAAGAGGCATCGCTCACCTGTCCTCGCCTGGCGTGGATGGCCGCCGCCGCTAGGCTGGCCGGCGGCGACTCGTCGTCGGCGTGCAGAATCCCGGTGACCATGCCGATGACGCCGCCGATCACCTGACCGGCCATCCAGACCGCACCGATCGCAGCGACCACCAGACCGCTCAGCCACGGTCCTCGCCGGGTCTTCCTCATACTCCGCAGTCCCTTCCGCCGGCCACGGCGATCGCCCGCCATGAGGTGTCACGTCGACCGGACGCCGTGGCTGCCCGCCCCACTAAGCCGCGCCGCTCCAAGGCCACCAGCCGCCGGTAGACCTGTTCGGCGATCAACGGCTGCACCCGCCCGGCGTTAAGACGCGTCCGCAGCTCGGTCGCGGTGAGTGGCACCGCAGCCGCGCGTAGCGCCGCGAGAAGCTCCCTCTGGACATCGGTCAGGCCGACGGTATTGACCATCACGCGACCCCCGACTTATCATTAAGGTGTCGCCGGTACTCGGCGTGAGAATTTGCGATGCGTCGTTCTCTTTCGAGGTCGTATCGCCTCAAAAACTCTGTCCAGTCAGGTATTTCGGTCTGATGACCTGCTGTGCCGCGTATCAGTAATCTCGCGTGTTCGGTGTTCTCCGGTAGCAGCCGCCGGTACTCCAAGGTCGATCCCTCATGGGAGGACAGCGTCTTCTGGCTACTGGCCTGATCGAAGCTTTCCTGGCGTCGTGTGGTCAGCAGTGTCCATTCCTCAGCGCGGCGCAGTAGGTCGGACTCGGGGGCGCCGAACATGATGAGCGATGCCGGAAAGGTGTCGCGCAGTTCGCGCGCATAGTTGTTGCCGTAGACGGTGTCCAACTGCGACGAGGCCTGCACCGCCACAAGCAGATTCACGCCCAGGCCGCGGCCCTCGCTGACATGGCGACGAAGCGCGGGCATGGGTGCGACGTTGGCCGCCTCGTCGATCACGATGAGTAGGCGGTGCAGCATCTCCTTGCGCGCCGTCTTGGCGCGCCACACCTTGATGAGGTGCTCTAAGAGGGTGACCGCAGCGCCGGCGATGGAACCCTCCGGCGGGGAGAGCACATACAGGGTGGCTTGCGGATCATCGAGGAAGGTGGCGTCGAAAGGCCGGTATGTTCTGCCGCGCAACGCAAGTCGCATCCACGGCGCGACAGCTTTGCGCATCGTCAGGGCGATACTGTCGCGTTGACGGGCGTCCATGTCGAGGGTCCGGGTGAGCGCGTTGTACCAGTACGGAATGTCGCGCACAATGTGCGCCGCCGCCGCCCAGCCCGGCTCCTTGAGTAGTGATCGGTCGGCGTCGGGGTCAAGCTTGGCCATGTTGTCGACGGCCAGCAGAACCCAGTCCATCCCCTTGCTGTTGCCCATCGGCGATGCGGCATAGAGCATCGCCGAGAGTGGCCCCTCGGTGTTGGCCTCCCAGATCCCGGCGTCGGAGACCTGATCGGCACCCGAGCCGAGGCCCACGGCTGACATCTGCATCATCGTGTTCGCCGCTGTCACCGCCTGGTCGGGTGTGGTGATGAGCGTGGTCGGGTCAAACGCCAGGTTGTCCACGCCGAAGTAGTCGGCGTCGTAGTCGGGCCGCAGGTCAATCAGCGCGCTGGGGCCAAAACAGCGTCGGGCCGAAAGAAGTTGGAGTTCGGTGTCTTTCGATGACACGAATACCACCGGGCCGCCCCACAGCAGGGCGGCCGGCAGCAGGATGCGGCGGGACTTGCCGATCTCGGTCGGTCCAGAGACGAGAACATGCGCCGCGGTCCGCACGACATGGAGATGGTCGTTCTCGTCGCGGATGAAGCCGCAATACGGAGTCTGTGGCGGCCTAAACATGATGCTCCGCGTCGCGTCGGATGGGCGTGCGCTCCCCCAAGGGTGCCTCGCCGATCGTGTTGAACGGCGTCGGAGGCATGGTCATGTCGTCGGCGTGCAATCCGAAGTCGACCATGTCGTGGTCCTCCGGTGGCCGCATCGGCCACCAGTCGCGGGCCCCGTCGACAGCAAGCCATCCCTCGACGATGCCGTAGATGCCCGCAGCCAAAAGGGCAGCTGGCACCTGCGCGATGACCCAAGGGATCGCCAGCGTCGACACCCATGAATGCCCTGGGCTGTAGAGCAGCGGCAACGGCAGACCCACGGCGACAGCCGACCAGACGAACGCGGCGATCGGATATGAGCGCAGCTCATCAGGAATCAGCTGGATCACGCTGTGGTACAGCGCCTTTCCCAAGGCCCACCCCACCGGCGCGGCGATCGCCAGCACACCGATGAGCGCCAGGTCCTGCACCGCGTACACGGTGGTGTGGCCACGCCGAAACAGTGAGTGGATGACGTCGTCGTCGGCGGGATCGACGCGGGCGCCGGTCTTCTCCTGCGCCCGATCGCGGATCTGGCGCGCCAGAACCTCCTGACGCCGCTTTTGGAACGTGAACCCATGCTGGTATCGCGCGATCCACTTTCGCCGGATCTCGTCGAACCGGTCAGGAGGCGTGGGCATCGGCCACCTCTCGGCCGGGATCGTCGGGACTGGTGGCATCGGGTCCGTTGAGGACGCTGGCCACGGCCAGCAGCACTTCCTTGATGAGAAGCTCACGATGGGAGGCGCTCACGCCGCCCGCGGCTGCCAGTTCCGCAGCGACATCTCCCACCCGTGCCTCCAGCGGCACAGGTGCGGTGAACTCCGGGGTTCCCCCGGCCAGCACTCTGGGCACCGACCCGACCGGCCACCCCAGCGCCGCCTCCAAACGGGTCGCGGTGCGCGCCCTCAGCGGCCGCGCTTGTCGGCGTGCCTTGTACAGCGTGCCGGGGGCCGGCCCGCCCGCGGCGGCGAGGTCGTCGAGCGACCAGCGCAGCTGCGCCAAGCGCACGTCGATGTAGTAGCTGAGGCGTGCCCAGCCGGTCTCCGGTATTCCGTCCACACAGGCAACGTAACGCCGCTCGCGACTTGTTACTGCCAGCCCTGTCGGTGGCCGTAACAACTACCCCACCGCCCTTACCGTGACGGAAAGGTCAAGGAAAGGAGGCGGTTATGACCGCTTTGAAGGTGATCGTCGCAGCGGTGACGACCGCCGTGTTCTTCACGGTGGCCGCCGCGATGGCGGTGGTCTCGCTGCTCGCCACCCACCTCGTCGCGGTGAGCGTCGTGGCTTTGCTGCTGGCCCTCATCATCGGATACGGACGCCGGCGCGGCCCATCCGCCCCGCCCCTCGCCCCGCCCGCGCTGATGACTCCCGGGCCGGCGGCCACGATGCCCTACGGCATGCCATACACGGCCTCTGCCCGGCACGCTCGTGCACTGCCCCCGAGGCCGGCCCAATGACCGGCATCCGCCCGTCGGTCCAACACACCTGGGATCAAACACAGCTGTGGCTCGACGACCTCTACAGCGACTCCACCAGCGCCACCGAGGTGACGGAATCGCCTGCAGCAGAGGCGGTGTCGGCTAACGAACCGCCGCACCCACACCCCACCACCCCCGACGTCGAGGAATCTGTTGCCGCTGCCACAGAGTCCGAGGTTGCCGACGACACCCTGAGCGATCCGACGAACCCCTTCCCTCACCTCGACATGACAACCCCCGAACCCTCGCCCGCCCATGTCGCCGCCGCGACTTCAAAAGAGGATGAACCCAACCAACCGGCGCAAACCCCGGCGCAAACCCCGGCGCAGGCCATCGACGACGCGGCCGATGAGTACGGCTCCTGGTGGCTGCAGGAGCCCCCGCCGGACCAGTTCGACTACCCCGATCTCGATCCCGTCGACCTCGATGAACCCCTCGGCCCCCCGCAGCCGCGCGGCAGGCGGGCCACCGGTCGCGCATCCTCGCGGCGCAACGGACATCCCTTGCCGGCCGACGCGCCAACACCAGGTCTTGTTGATCTCGAGCAGGGGTTCGACGCCGCAGAGGACGCCTGGATGCCGCAGCCGGCAGGCACACTTCCCACTTCGACCGCGACGCTGACTGCCGCGACAACACCCGCACCGGTCCTCGCCGGCGACGATCCCGGTCGCAGCGCTCCTCGCTTCAACAAGGCACTGGCGCTGGGATTCGTCGCCGCCACCGTGGTCGGAACCCTCGCGGTTACCTCGGTCCTGCTGGGCATGCGGCCCGACCACACCCCCGATGCCGCGATGGACCAGGACGGTTCCACCCAAATCAGCGTCGTGGCCGCCCCGGCACCGTCGGCGGCCCCCGACCCCAGTGGCGGCGACGCACCGATCCCCTTCGTGGCCAGCGCAGACTGCCCCGCCGGCTCGACACCCGCCCAGTCCGTCGCCGGTGGTGATCCCACCCGGGCGTGGGTCTGTGTTCGCGGCGGTGTCGACGGCCAGGTCCTCACCTTGGACCTGGGCCGCACCATGCTCGTGACCGCTCTGTCGATCACCCCCGGATGGGTGGGCGCCGACGCGACCGGAACCGACCAGTGGCTGGCCCACCGGGTGCTCACCCGAGTCCAGTGGGTCTTCGATGGCGACCCCTCGACCGTCATCACTCAGACCACCGGCAACATCCGCGGCGAAGCGATTCAGCCCGTTCCCGGACGCGGGGTGCTGGCCTCCAAGATCACCATGATCGTCCTGCAGACCTCGCGGCCGCCCGCCGACGTCACGCCCACACCCACCCCCGGCGCCACCGGCGGATTCTTTGATCCCGCGCTCCCCTCCCCGGGGGCACCGTCACCGGCCGCAGCCCCGACCGAAACCTTCTCGCTACCGGGGCTTCCCAGCTCCGCGGCCTCCACCGATCCGGTCGACACCACCTTCGCGGTATCGGCCATCAAAGTGCTCGGCCACCCCCCGGCCTAGCCGTCCGACCCTCCTGCGACAGAAAGCGTCCGTGATGCTCACTCAGACCTGGACAAACCGGCTGACCACCTCCGGCGGCCTTGCCCGCAAAGCCGCGACGATCGTCGCCTTCGCCTCCTGCACCATCGTGGCCCTGTCGACCATGTGGGGCTGGGTGTTCAGCAAGCCCGTCGATGTTGCAACGCCGGCCCGCAGCGTGGTCAACCGGACCATGTTGGTGGGAACCTTCGCCTCCGACTGCGTGGTACGGCTGCTGACCGCCAGCCAAAGCCAGCAGCGCAGCCTGGCCAACTGCTGGCCAGCCAGCGATCAAACCCGACTGCCCACCACGCCGGCCAGCATCGTGGACACCCCGGGAATCTCGGCGGTCACCCTCCAGGACGACCGTGGCGATTCCCAGCAGTGGTCGGTCGTGGTGTCAGTCTCCGAGCGTCCCTTCGCCTCGGCGTCGCCGCGGCTGAGCTGCTATCGACTGCCGGTTCTCTACAGCCGATACGGGTTGCGCGCCACACTTCGACCCGCTCTGGTCAACTGCCCCGGCCCTGGGGCCGACGTGCCGTTGAGCTACCCGGTGACCGTGGCGGCGAACTCGGTCCTGTTCACCACCGTCAGCGGGTTCTTGAACAGTTACCTCACCGCCCAGGGCAACCTGGAGCGCTACGTCACACCGAAGTCGGGACTGGTCCCTGCCGCCACCTACCGGTCGGCGACTCTGGCCAAACTGGTCTCGACCCGCGCCGTACCCGATCAGGACATTCCCGCCGAGGGTGCCAGCGTCCACGCCGTCGCCACCGTGGATGTGGTCACCAGCCAGTTCGCCCCGCTGCGCCTGGACTATCCCCTGACGCTCACGGTCGCCAGCGGCCGGTGGAGCATCGCCGGTCTTGACCTGGCGCCCCAGATCGCACCGGACGCAGAGCTGACCCCAGTGCTGCCCGGTACGGGAACCCCCTAACCCCAGGGAGTGTTCCTACCCCGGAGGCCGGCGCGGCAGCTGCCCTCCACCTACCCCGGAAAGGAAATCGCAATGTTTGCAACACTTCTCACCACCACACCCCAGGCCACAACCACCGTGCTGGCCGCGACCGATCTCGTCTCGGGTAGCCGCTCGCTGTACAACATCATGGTCGGCGTCATCGTCATCCTGATCCTGGTCGCCTCCGGCGCACGGGCGATGGCGGCCTTCTTCGGCGGCCGTATCGGCGAGACCGTGTCATGGGCAGTCGTCGGCGTGATTGTGGCCGTCATCGTCGGGTCGAGCTACGCGATCTACACCAGCACCAAGCGGACCACCGATCAGACCGGTATCACCACAGGGCAGTTCGGCCAATGACGGACTCCGCCCAGCTCTTCCACGGTATCCACGACACCCCCGTCTACACCGACTTCCTGTTCCGCAAGCCGCTGCGGCTGTGGGTCGCCGCACCGGCGGCGCTTGGCTTGACCGTCACCTTCGTCCTCACCGTCAGAATGCTGGACTCCGGTCACGCCCGGGCGGTACTGATGGCAGGGCTGGCGCTGACCGGCCTCGCAGCCGGCCTCGGTGCCATTCTGCCCACCGGCCGACCCGGCCTGGGGTTCCGCGCCGCGGCGGTGTGGCGGACCGTGCGGCCGCAACTCCGTCGCAGCAGCGCCGATGGGCTTATCAGCCCGCCGGAGAAGGTGATTGGCAATCTGCGGTTCACCAAGCACGGCGTCTACGCCGACTTCCTCGTAGTGGGGCTGCGTTACTACCTGCAATCAACCAAACGGCGCACCGGCGTCGCCGATCGTCACCGCGACCTGGCCCGTGAACTCCCCTCGGGCAGTTGGCTTTACGGGCTGTCGGTACCCCAGGACGACCGACAGCTGCTACGAGCAATGATGCACGGTCACCGCGACCGACTGGAGTGGGCCCGGGCCTGCCAGATGCTCGAGCCGCTCCTCACCGAGAACCGGCCCCGCACCCGAGTCTACTGGCTGTCGATCCCCGTCGACGCCGGCCGCGGCGGCCACAGTCCGGTCGGCCAGGCGACCAAGCTCAAGGATTGGTTGGCCGGCCGCGACAAGGACAGCGAATCCTCACTGGAGGCCTATCAACGACTCGCCTACGACATCATCTCCGCCCTGCCCGAGGAGTTCGCGCCCACACCGGTCACCGAGGACATGATCGACTGGTTTTGGAAACGCAACGCCTTCCGTGGCGTCTTCGATCAGCCGCTGCCCCAACTGCGTTCGGTGAGCACCGACCCCGCAGGCCGTTTTGTTGCCACCGAGTTCGACGACGGCGACCAGGCACACCGCCCCCAACGCCCAGCCCTATTGTCCTGGCTACCGTCATGGAAGCGCGTACTGCGCACCAGCAGCCCCGATGAAATGCTCCCCGACAGTTACCAGGCGATCCTGCCGGTGGTCGACATGCCGCGCGAGGGCATCGCCTTCCCCGGCTCGGAGTTCCTCGACGCCCTCGACGACCTCGACACCGGTGCGGTGTTCGACTTCGCCATTTCACTTCAAATGCGCAGCCGGGAAACGGAGTTCATCCGCAACGACCGTGCCAAGGGCAACCTTAGCGACCAGTTCGAACAACGCCGCGACGTCCGCAACGGCGACCACGAACTGTCCACCACCTGGCGCCAACTCGCCGAGTACAACAGACTGCTCACCGCCAGCGTCGACGAGCGGCCCCTGGAGGCGGCCTTTCTCATCGGCGTCGGCGCTCCTGACACCGCCACCCTCGACTACTCGATCAAACGGCTGCGCGAGGAACTGACCAACTCCGGGCACATCGTCATCCGGCACTACCGGGGCGCGCAAACCCGGCTGTGGGCCGCGTTCAACCCGGGCGCTCCCCTGCACCGCAGCGGCGTAGCGCAATTCGCTTATCCCACCACCACCGGCAAGTGGAGCCGCTTCGTTCCGCTGACCTCCTCAGCGGTGGGTAACACC
Organism: Mycobacterium sp.; assembly: GCA_020438865.1. Lineage (GTDB taxonomy): Bacteria > Actinomycetota > Actinomycetes > Mycobacteriales > Mycobacteriaceae > Mycobacterium. The sequence continues at coordinate 147,353 of JAGQTU010000003.1, read as the reverse complement.
ACAGGAATCCTGCTGGGCTTCAATCAGTCCAACGCCCTCAACGCCGCCGTGCTGCTCGACCTACCCGGCACCGCCACACGCAACCACAACCCGGTTCTGCTGTGTAGCGGTGCTCCCGGCTACGGCAAGTCTTATGCGGCCAAGGGCATCACCCGCGCCGAGATCCAGCGCGGTGCCCAGGCGTTCATCGTCGACCCGGGAACCGAGTGGGCCGCCGCTCTGGGTGACCGTCCCAACACCGCCGTTATCGACATGGCCGGCAACGACTTCGGGTGCGACCCGCTGCGTGTCTTTCCGCCCGATGTTGCCGGCGGCTACTGGCTGGACTACATGCTGCCCATGATGGGCATCGACCCGCGCAGCGTTCCCGCCGCGCGACTGCGGACCCTGCTCGCTCCCGATGCCCGCGAACGGCTCGGCATCCATAGCACGGCAGCACTTGTGGACTACCTCGCCAGCATCCAGGCGCCGGGCAATGGTGTCGACACCCGCCCACCCCAGGTGGCCGCGCTGGCTGATGAGTTGCGCGGCGTCCTGGTCAGCTTGCAGTCCTGGGCAACCCACGACTTCACCCGCGCCATCTTCGACCCGACCCTGCCCATCCCCGATCTGGCGTCACTGGATGTGAGTATCTGGCTGACCGGCAGCCTCGACCTGCCCACCGCCGAGGAAATGGCCACCCCTCACCTCTACAACAGCCTGTCTGAACGCAAACTTGCCTCCGTCGCGATCTACGGGATGCTGGTTCGACTGGCCCGCCTGGCCTTCTTCGCCAACCGCGAGCGGTTCGGCCTGATTGTCCTCGAAGAGGCCGGCGGCCTGCTCAACTCTCGCGCCGGAGCCGATGACTGCCACCTCATCAGCCGCCGGGCGCGTAAGCATTTCACCGGACTACTGCTCATCACTCAGGACCCCGTCGCCGACTTGGCGCTCATGGGCGACCAATTCATCACCCAGCAACTCATCATGCCTTTCGAGGATGAACCGCTGGCCCGAAAAGTGGTCAGCCTGGCCGGAATCCGCATCGAGGACTACCCAGACATTGAAGAGTATTTCCTGGCTCAGCCGGCCGTCGAACAGATGCGTGATCCCACCGCGTTCGACGCCGAGGACTTCACCGGCGATGCCGCGACCCCGCAGCGCGGTGACCGCGAGGGGTTCGGATTCTTCGTCGACGAGTTCCGCCGGCCCGCACCCATTCGCGTGATCCGCCAGCCCGATCCCGCGATCCACTCCGCTTTCGACACCACACCAGGAGCGGCATGACCCCGACCGTGACCCTCAACAGGGCCGCCGAATGGATCGGCTATCAGATGGCGGTGCGGCCGGCGCTGCGCCGTGTCGGCATGATTTGGCTGACCACCCACATGCTTACGCTGTGGGCGGTCCTGACCGCGCCAAAGGCGCTGGCCTACCCCGTCATAAACGCGATGGCTTGGACCGGCATCACCGACAGCCATGGCGTGCCCCTGGGGGCCTACTACCTGTCGACGGTCAGCACCGCTGAAGCGATCACCGAAGCCGGCCCCGATCTGAGCCTGGACCCCAACAGTTGGGTCAGCTGGCTGGCCAGCGCCGTCACTGTCGGATTCAGCCACGACAGCATCGCCATGCTGCTGCAACTGCAAGCCTCCATCTACATCCTCATGCTGACCCTGGCGCTGTGGCTGCTGAAGTTCGTGATGAGCTCGGTTTGGCTGCACTGGCTGGCCACCTGGTTCCGGCCGGTGTTCGACACCCTGCAACGCATGGTCGCCGATTTCTACCTGTTTCCCATCTGTCTGGTGGCCGCACTGGGAGTGGGTGCGTTCCATGTTGTGGCGAACAATCACCGCGGCCACGGCTGGCGGGTCATGTTGTCCACCATCGTCATCGCGGTCCTCGGGTGGACCGTCACGCGCGACCCCATCTCCGAGCTCGCCAACGACAACGGGATGCTCACCCAGGCCCGCAATCTCGGCCTGACTGTGTCGTCGGCCGCACTGAACAACGGCGGCATCGCCCCCGGCGGCAGTTCAGCACAGATGTCCACTCTCATCCAGCACATCGCTGATGCAACTGTGCGAATGCCACTGCAGCTCTTCAACTTTGGAACTGTCGTTGACAACCTTGGTTCCTGCGGCAACGCCTGGTCGACGGCCATCATGTCCGGTGACACCGACGGCCCGGCGCACGCGATGACCAGCTGCGGCGCCCCCCAGGCCCTGTCCTACGCCCAACACCTCGACGGGTCCAGCTTCGGCCTCGGTATGTTCTATCTGCTCTTCGGGTCGGTGTTCACCTTCTTCGTTCTCTACGTCGCCTACAGCTACGTCATGGTGGCCTGCGCTGCGTTCATCAACGCCGTCATGCTGCTCTTCGCCGCGCCGCTGGCCATGATCGAGGGAGCACCCAGGCGGCGGGCCCTGTACCGGCTGACCCAGTTCTTCCGCCACGTCGTGCTGGTATTCGCCTACGTCCTCTACATCTCCTTCGCGGCCGTGATCGTGCTGAAAATGGCGGCCCCCGGTGGCTACGCCGCCCAGGTTGGGATGACCAGCCCAGTGGCGCTGATGTTCATGGTCGGCTTCATCGCCGTCGCCGCCACTGGAACCTTCATCTGGCTCAAGAAGCAGCTTGGCGACCACACCCGCCAGAGCCTCACCCAGAAGATCCGCAGCTCGGTCGATCACACTAAGAGCGGCTGGCACAAGGGACAGCGCGCCAAGGACAAGATCGAGGCCGCGGCCATCAAGATGAGCGGCGCGGGCCAGGCTGCCCCCCCAGCCGGTGCGGCCACTAGTGGGGGCGCAGCAGGTGGTGGTGGGCCGCTGACCGGCACGCCCAGCCCCGGCCGCCGCCCTGCCGCTGGACGAACCAGCGGCAGCAGGCGGGCGCAGGGGCCACCCGGTGTGGCCGCGCCGGGGAATCGCCCTGTCGCAGCGCCCCAACCGCAGTCTTCAGTCCAAGGCGGTGCGGGACAGCGCACCGGTTCCGCCCCCGCGGCCGGGTCAGCTCGCGGTACCCGCGCCAAGGCCGCCGCCACCACCGCGGCCAAAGCCGCCGCGCCCGAGGCCGCCGCTGCCGCCGGGGCGGCCGGCAAGGCTGCCAGCATCGCGCGGCGGGACCCCTCGACGGTTCAGCAAGGCCGCGACGGAACCCGCCCGATGCCTCCTGGTGCCGCCGCGGGCCGTCAGGGCGGCGGTGCGGCAACACCGCCGATCCCCCCGCCGCACCGCGGTCTCGCCGGCGCCAACCAACCGCCCACCAATCATGGCGCCCAGTGGCCGACTCGGCCTGAAACGGCCGGTCCCGATGGTGGCGTGGGTTTCAACGGCCGACCCGACGACGACGGCTTTGCGGGCCCGGCCCACGGGCGTTCTCCGTATCCGCCCAACGATCACGAGCAAGCAGGCTGAGGCCTCATCAGCCACTGTCGGCGGTACTGGTGTTGGGCGTCTGAGCCTGCAGCGCATGACTTTCCATAGGCCAAGCAAGGCCAGGAACAGCACCGGTGGAAATCGAGTACCGGCGTACGGCGGTGCGGGTCAGAGGGGACCTGACGAAAATTATTCGGCGCCTGCTCGCTGGTAGTAGGCACTGAGGCCAAGAACGTGATCTCGCCGGTTCCGGAACGCGCCGACAGGGGTAGACGTCGCGCGTAAAGCACCGACCACCTGGTCGAGATCGACTCTCTTGAAGGAAGTTTCTCTGATTTAAGCTCGTCTTGCGTGGTCGTGAGGGATGGGCCACCTCACCCTTCGGCGGTGTTGATGTGTGGGGGGCTGTCGACGGATCGGTGGGCGGCTAGGAAGTCCTCGACGATGCGTGTGCAGTCGTCGGCGGTGATGGCGCGCAGTCCGGTTATTCGCGCGAATGCCAGCGGGCCGACGAGTTGGCACAACGCTAGTTGCGGGTCGACGTTGTCGAGTTCGGCTCGTGCTGTGGCGTGCTGCAGAACGGTGTCGAAGGGCCGTCGGTATTGCTCGATGACGCGGGCGCGCAGGGCCGTGGAGGCGTGTTGATCACCCGGCGTGGTGGGGCCTAGCGCGAGCCAGGCCAGCATGGTGACGTGCAGCGGCGCCTCGGCGAAGAGGCCGGCCTGGCGGGTCAGGAGTTCGATGAGTTGTTCGCGCAACAATCCTTGGGCGGGTGGCAGTGATTCGACTTGGGGAAGCAGCCGTTCGAAGGTGGCCGCGAGCAGCTGTGACGAGCTGTTGAAGTGGCGGTAGAGGGTGGTTTTGGCGACTTTGGAGGCTTTGGTCACCGCATCGACGGTGACGGCTTCGATGCCGCCGCTGGTGAGCAATGCTGCCGCGGCGTCCAGGAGCCGGTTGCGGGATCGGGTGCGACGTGGGTCGACATCGTCGGCGCCGTCGCTGTGGACTTGCGGCTGCGGGTTGCTCATTCTTCCTCGCTTGACGGCTGCCCGTCCTCCGGCGTACGGGTCCAAACGGATGCCGGTAGAGTACCGGCAGTATCGTAGCGAAACTCATGGTAGCGAAAGGCGGTCTGTGTGACTGATCGCTTGATCGACGAGGGTAGCGTGGCCGGCGGCTCGCCGGTGTCGGTCCCGCATTTGCTGCCCTGCCACACCTCGACTTGTCTGGGTTGTGGGCCAGATAATGTGCATGGCCTGCATTTGGTCGCGTACCGCACAGCCGACTCGGTGTACGCCGACGTGACGTTCACCGACCGCCACGTCGGCGCTCCCGGGCTTGCCCACGGCGGCGCCGTTGCTACGGCGTGCGACGACGTGCTGGGTTTTACGCCGTGGCTCATTGGAACGCCGGCGGTCACTCGCCGTCTGACCGTCGAGTACTTGCTGCCGGTTCCACTGAACCAGCCCCACCGGATCACGGCCCACATTGAGATGCGACAGGGCCGCGCGTTGCACGTCCGAGCCGCTGGCGTCGGCGATGGGATCATCCGGTTCACCGCCGAAGCGGTGTTCGTGGCGGTCGACGCCGAACACTTCGCTGCTCACGGTGACGTCTCCGGTTTTGGTGGCCTGTTGGAGCAATTCGGCCGCGATGGGGTGCCGCGAAACGGCCTGGCGCGATGAGCTCACCTGACGTACGCGCTCAGTCCGCCAGGCAGAAATCCGGCGCCACCGCGTCGTCGATGTGCGGCGTCAGCGCGGCTGCGCACCTCGCGGCCGACCGATGGGAAGCGTTGCTGGATGAGGCGGTGCGGTTGGCCTCGGCGGGCGGCTACGACGCCGTCCAGATGAGGGTGATTGCTAAACACGCCGTCAGGCCGTGGGCACACTGTATCGCTTCGTTCCGTCGAAGAACTATCTGCTGGCCGCCGCGCTGACGCGTCAATTTCGACGTGTGGAGGCGGGATGGGGATGGACGGCCAGCGCCGCTACGCCCGCGCAGCGCCTCGATCAACTCAGCGACTATCTGCACGACCGCTGGCAGACCGACCCCCTGCTCACCGAAGCGATGGTCAAAGCTTTCCGGGTCACCGACCGCACTGCGGCCGACGTGGTGAACCAGGCCGCCGCAATTATCGAAGACCTGCTAGCGCGGACCCTCGCCGGCGGCACGCCAACCGTTGTGGATCGGCGTGTCGCCGCGGTCATTGCCGATATCTGGTTGGCGAATTTGACCGCGTTCATCGGCCAACGGGCCACGGCGGCTCAGACCCGCGAACGCATCACTGAAGCCACCCGGCGGATACTGGCCAACCTGGCATTGTCATCAACGGCTTGACGCCCGCGACCCAGGCGGCGGCGTAAGGCACGCCCGTCGGCGCGGCATCGCTGAGGGCTCTGCCGGCGGTGGCTGGTGTCGGTGTCGACGCGACAAAATACTGCTAATGTCGCACCGTATAGCGGTTGCGCCGCCCGTTCGCTGTCGCCGCTGGGCGGCCCGGGTCAACGTGAAGGGATCGTGGCGAGGGCATCACCGTTTCCTGCTGAGGGCCCCGCGGCCACCCGCGCGGTGGCCAGGGATCGTCTGCTCGACGCCGCCGAAGACTGCTTGCGGGATAAGGGGCAGTCGGGCACCACCATGGAGGACATCGCCGGCCGTGCCGGGGTATCGCGCGCCACGGTGTATCGCTATTTCTCCAATCGCGAGTCCGTCATGTCCGGTGTCATCTTGCGGGCAACCGAACGCTACCTTCGACGCATCGCTCCGCGTATCGCTGAGCATGCCGATTTAGGTTCGGCAATCGTCGATTTCGTCGAGGTCACGGTACGAGCGGCGCACCGCGAGCCGATCATCGGCGTGTTGTTCGGCAGCGACAACGATCTAGCCGGTGTCGGGTTGACCGAAGGCACGTCGGTGGCATTGTTCGACCTCGTCGCCGAATTCCTACGACCGGTCTTCAGGCAGCGGTGGGATCAACTGAAGTCGGGGGTGTCAGTCGACGACGCCGCCGAGTGGATTCTGCGCGTCATCCTCAGTCTGATCTCGGTGCGCGGCCCCCGCCAGCGTAGTCCCGACGGCCTGAACGCCTTCCTGCGCCGTTTCCTGCTGCCGTCGCTGCTTTGCGCCGCGGAGTCTGGCGGTATGCAACAAACCCCAAGTAGTGTCTTATCGTATGACGATTGACTCTGGCGTCACCCGGGAGCGCTGACCGTGCAGTTCGCGCAGTTCGACCCGGCCATTGCCGAACAACTCCAGAACGCTTTGGCGGTCACGGGCGGGCTGTCGGGTTATCTGGGGTTTCGCCACACCGAGTTCACCCCCGGGCGACTGGTGGTGGAGATGGATGCCCGCGCTGACCTGCTGACCCCGTTCGGCAATCTGCATGGCGGATGTTTGACCGCGATGGTCGACCACTGCCTGGGTGTGGTGTTCTATCCGGTGATTCCGGCCGGATCATGGGTTGCGACGACGGAATTCAAGCTGAACCTGCTGGCGCCGGTGTCACAGGGCGTGTGCGTCGCCGTGGCCGAGATCATCGCGCTGGGAAAGCGCAGCGGGGTCGCCAGGATCGACATCAGCAACGACGGGCGCGCGGTGTGCGCCGCCCAGGGAACCGTGACCGTCGTGCGCCCGACGACCGGCTCGACATGAAGGCGAAAGCCACCGTTGCCCTCGCGGCTCCAGCTGCCCGATTCGCTCGGGTGCGCCGATGACGCGCACGCACTTGCACGGCGACGACGGCGTCACGCTTGCCGCCGATTGCTACCGGCGCGACGATGCCCGCGCTGACGTCCTTCTGCTGCACGGCGGAGGTCAAAACCGTCAGGCGTGGGCGACCACGGCGCGCTGCCTGCACCATGCCGGCTACACCGTCATCGCCTATGACGCGCGGGGTCACGGAGACAGCGCCTGGGATCCCGCCGGACATTACGATCTCGACGTGCTGGCGTCGGATCTGCTGGCCGTGCGTGCGCAAGCGTCCAGCGAGCGCCCCGTTGCGGTGGTGGGTGCGTCCCTGGGCGGCATGACCGTCCTGGGGGCACACCGGCTCGCACCGGCGGATCTGTGGGCCGCGGTGGTGCTGGTCGACATCACCCCGCGCATGGAGTTCGACGGGGCACGCCGTGTGGTGTCGTTCATGGCCGCCCACCCCGACGGGTTCGCCACCCTCGACGAAGCCGCCGAGGTCATCGCCGAATACAACCCGCACCGCGCGCGGCCGCGCAGTCTGGACGGACTCCGCAAGGTGTTACGTCAGCGCGAGGACAATCGATGGATCTGGCGCTGGGACCCGGCCTTTGTCACCTCCAACTTCGGCTTCCTGCGAGGCGATCCCGCGACAGGCGCCGAGGAGTTCAGTGCCATCACCGACCTGCTGGTCGACGGAGCCCGCCGGGTGCAGGCGCCCACGTTGCTGGTGCGCGGCGTGCTCTCCGACGTCACATCAGCGCAGTCGGTCGATGAATTCCTCCAAGTCGTACCGCACGCCCAGACAGTGGACGTCTCCGGCACGGCTCACATGGTCGCCGGCGACGATAACGACGTCTTCACCGCGGTAGTCGCAGACTTTCTGGACCGCACCATGGCGGTAAGGTCGTGACGCTGCCCGCTGACGGCCGCCCTACGGCGAGTCGCCTGCCGCTGCACTGCCGGCGCCACGTCGAGCGGCTGCCGGCGTCGTCTCACCGGTATTGGGCGACAGCACGTAGGCACCGAGGCTTCCGAGGAGACCTGCGCAGTGAGCGACCAGTTCTTCGGTGCCCAAGTCGAGTTCGTCGTCGAGCCAGCACCGCAACACCTCGAACAGTCCGCCCACCCCCAGCATCGACGCCAGATGCGCCACGGCGACCGCGGAGTCGGCAATATCGAGGCGCGCTCTGGCCTCGCGCAGCACAAGGTCGGCAAAACCAGCCATGAGTTGGCTGCGCAACTCACGTAGCAGCGGCTCGGTCGCCGATTCGACAAAAAAATCCGGCCCAGCCTCCGATCGCTTTCGATCATCATGACCAATGCGCGAATCGGAGCGGGCGCCAACACGTCGGGAGTCGCGCCTACGTCGGGGATCGCCCGGACGATCACTTCCTGGAAGGTGGCGTAGAGCTGCTGATAAACCGCCCGCAACAGCGCGTCCCGATCAGTGAAATGTTGATAGAAATACCGCGAGGTCACCCCCGACGTCGCGCACACCGCCTCACCGTAGCCGCCGCCACTCCCCGGGTGCCGATCAACTCGACCGCAGCATCGATCAAGCCCTCGCGGCGGCGGCGATGACGCTGCTCGGCCGACATTCCGCTCTCAGATGTGATCACTACCAATAAGGGGCAGCATGATGAGCATGAGCAACGAGTCGTCGATATCGCCGAGAACACGGGTGCTGCCGAAGGCCCGCCGGGTACGTTTCGCATTGCCCTCGGGGCAACTACTCTCCAGCATTTCGTCGGCGACGACTTGGTGATGAGCCACTTTATTTCGACCTTGTCGGCGACGTTTCCCGAAGGCGATGACCCAAGGGGTCAGTGCGCCACTACCGTGACCAGATCAGCGACCCTGACCTTCAGGAGGCAGTCAAGGGATTCATCGCGCAAGAAGCCACCCACCGCCACCTGCAACCGTGCTCGTGAGCGCAGCCGACGCGGGTCGAGTTCGTCGTCGTCGTTGACGGAAAACCCTGGTGCATCACCCTCCATGTAGCCGCCGTAAACAGCGCTTAACCGCCCACCGAAGGTGCCGGCGCCGATCGATCAATCGCATCAGCAGACCCGTACGATACTAGTGGTATCGTAGCGCTACCATCGGTACACTTAGCCCTGCGAGTCTGCGCTCCGCAGGAGGGTTGATGATCAGGCAACGGCTCGAACGATCCCTGGTTCGCAAGCTCCACGATGCTGGCACCAGATGCCCGTCCAGGTGGGTGTCGAATGTACTTTCCCAATTCGTGCCGCAGGAGATCGCGCAGACACAGGGGCGCTGGTCTGCGATGAATCTGCCGCTTGCGCTAAGCAAAGTTCCCCCGTGGCCGCATGAGATCCGGGATCTCAGGCTTGCCCGGCGTAGTACCAGGCGCGTGCAGCAATCGGCATCTACCGATGACGACCGCGTGCGCCCGCGCCATTACCCGCCTCGCTGCTGCTCGTACCTGGACGACAACCTGATGGACAGGGAAATGTATGACCACCCGCGCGAGGAGCCCATCGGATTGATTTCCTGGCTGGCATTTCGCCTCCACCGTTGCTGAACTTGTCGATAGTCGGCGTTGGTACATCGCGATGTCAAACAGTCTGCGTGTCACAGGATTACGTGCTGCGATGCCCGGCATGCCAGATCGCTGACTGCATGCCGGGCTCACCTGTGATGGCCGGGCCGCGCAGCAGCGGCCAGGTAGGCACCCACACCATTGTTGGCTTTGCTGATCGAGGGAATTGGTACAGACCTATGCCGCCGCTTGTGTTCGGCTATTCGGTGAAGGTGTCACGCTCGATGGGGGTGGTTCGCATGAGCGGGCCATACCGATGATGGAGTTCTGTAACGATTTCGGTGAAAGGCAAGTCGTGATACCAGCCGCGGTCGTGAAGGTATTCCATGTGCTGGTGGCCTTTGCTGTCGAAGGCATGGAGTAGCGCGTCGTGTTCGCCGTCGAAGTCGATGGGGGGCACGCCGAATCTGGCGCATAGTTCGGCGTTGAACGCCGGTGTCGCCTTGACCCAGCGGTCGTTGACGAACAGTTCGCTGTAGCCGTGGTAGACGAACACGTCGGTGCCGCCCATGCGGGCGCGCAGCGTGTCGGTTTGCAGGTGGTTGCGCACGTCGGCGAAGCCGAGGCGGGCGGGTATGCCCGCGGCGCGGGCCGCCGCGGTGAGCAGGACCGCCTTGGGGACGCAGTAGGCGCGTTCGGCGGTGGCGACGTAGCTGGCGCGGTAGTGGTCGGGATCGTCGTCGACGCTGTACGGGTCGTACCAGATGTTGTCGCGGACAGCGGCGAACACGCGTTGGGCACGTGTGACCGGATCATCGCTGTCGCCGATCGCCGCCTGGGTGAAACGCTGGACGTTGTCGTGGCGCCAATCCAGGTACTCCGTCGTCGCCAGAAAACTCGGATCATGACCGGTGGATGAGTCAGTCACTAAGCGCCTTTCGTCATCGCCTCGCTCGGCGTGGGGCTTGCCAGTGATCGCGCCGCGTGGTCCAAGGCGTCGGCGAGATGCTGCTCGGCTTGGGGCAGTCCGGCGGCCAGGTCGGCGGCCGCGGCACATCGGTCCCGCAGCGAAAGGGTGGTATCCACGGCTTTCTCGGCGACAGCGCTCCACAGGTCGGCGGCCCGGCGGGCTGCCGCTGCCGCGCCGGCGACCGCGTCGCTGTCCAGCAGGTCGGCGATATCCTGGCAGCCCTGAGCTTGCAGCCGGCGGAACAGTCCGCCGCCGGTGCCGGCCTTCTCGATGAACGCGCCGAGCCCAAACAGAGCTTCGGCGAGCGCGTCGTCATCCAAATTGCCGGGCCAGCAGCGCACGTCGTCGGCGAAAACCTGCACACCCGCCAACCCGACCCCTTCCAGGTCCGCATCCTCGACGATAAGGGTTGGCGACCCGGCGGCGTCGCCGCGCATCGACGCCGCGCTGGCTGCCAGCGCCGGCCCGGCGATCACGCCCAGTTCGGGAACCTGGCGTGGCCAATCGATCAGGTAGGTGGTGTGACGGGTCGGCATGGGGAACCCGGTCGAGCACCGAGCCCGTCGCAGGTTCTCGTAGCCGACGGTTTGGGTGGTGTCACGGTCATTGTCGACGACGTACGCGACTTGGCGAGCTTCGTCGTAGCCGACGATCACGATGTCGTGGCGGCTCATGCTCAACCGCACCCGAAGGTAGGGCAGCTCGGCGATATCGGCCCACACCATCACCGGCCGGCCGGCGTCGATCTCAGCGGTCACCCACGCCCAGCCGACGTCGGCGTCATCGGTCGATGCCACCCGCGCCCCGGCGCCGATACGGGTCAGATAACCCTCCTCCAGCCCGCCGCCGCGCCCCACCAGATAGATCTGCGGCCGCAGCCGGGCGCAGCGCACGTAGCTGAAGTCCACGGCGCCGCCGAGAGCGAACACCAAGCCCTCGGCTGGCGGCTCAGATCCCCAGCCAAGTTCGGCCCATTCGGTGAGATCCCGCAGCGCCGAGGACCCGCAATGTCCACCCGGCCGGTGCCGGTAGGCAATCTGTCCTGTGGCCAACGCCTTTGAAACCCTTCGCTCGTCAGAACCGGATGAGTCCGCGGATGTTGCGCCCTGTTCGCATGTCGTCATAGCCCTCGTTGATCTGCTCAAGGGTGTATTCCCGGGTAATCAACTCGTCGAGTTTGAGTTGGCCGGCGTTGTAGAGTTCGACCAGGCGGGGGATGTCGTGGGCGGCGTTGGACGAGCCGTATAGCGCGCCGCGGATCTGCTTTTCATACAACGTCAGCTCCAGCAGCGATCCCGACATCGAGGCGTCCTCGGGGTGCCCGATCGCGGTCACCACCACCCGACCCCGCTTGCCGACCAGCGACAACGCCTCGCCGACATAGGACGCTTCGGCGACGTCGGTGGTCAACACGCACACGTCGGCCAGTTTGCCGCGGGTCAGGTCGCTGACCAGCGCCCACGCCTCGTCGATCGTGGCGGCGGTGTGTGTCGCGCCAAACTGGGTGGCCTGCTCACGCTTGAACGCGACCGGGTCGACCGCCACGATCGTCAACGCCCCGGCGATGCGGGCGCCCTGGATCGCGTTCATGCCGATGCCGCCCGCCCCGACCACGACGGCGGTGTCCCCGGCGCGCACCTCGCCGGTGCGCACCGCTGAGCCGTACCCGGTGGTCACACCACACCCAATCAGCGCCGCCTTGTCCAGCGGGGTGCCGTCGTCGATTTTGACCAGTGAGGCTTTGGGCACCACCGTGTACTCGGAAAACGTCCCCAACAAACACATTTGGCCGACGTCCTCGCCGCGGGCGTGGAAGCGGTAGGTGCCGTCGATCTGCGGCCCCATCATGATCGCCGCACCCATCTCGCACAGATTGCCCATGCCGCGCGCACAGTACGAGCAGCGCCCGCAGGCGGGCAGGAACGTCAAAATGACCGAATCGCCCTCGGTGACGTTGTCGACGCCGGGCCCAACCGCGGCCACCGTGCCGGCACCTTCGTGACCGCCCACCACCGGCAGCGGAATCGGCAGATCCCCGGTGACCAGGTGCTCGTCGGAATGACACAACCCGGTCGCGGTCAACCGCACCAGCACCTCATCGGGGCCGGGCGGATCGAGCTCGACCTCCTCGACCTCCCATTTCTGGCCCAGATCCCACAAAATCGCAGCGCGTGTCTTCACCGTTTCACTCCTTACCCTGAACACTTCTGGTTTGTCGCCGACGTTGGAATTCAGCTGAGGGTTTCGACCACCAACGCGCCGTCGGCGTGCCGTGCGCGCAGCGTCTTCTTGTCGAATTTGCCGGTCGACGTCAACGGCATCTCGGTCACGAATGTCCACCGCTCCGGCAACCACCACTTAGCCACCCGGCCGCGGAGAAAATCGGCCAGCTGCGCCGCGGTCGCGGTGTGCCCGTCATCGAGCACGACCACCGCCAACGGCCGTTCCTGCCATTTGGGGTCGGGCACGGCGATCACCGCCGCGGCGCGGACCGCCGGATGGGCGGCCAGCTCGTTTTCCAATTCCACCGAGGAAATCCATTCACCACCGGACTTGATCACGTCCTTGGCCCGGTCGGTCAACGTGATGAACGCATCCGCGGAGATGGTGCCGACATCACCGGTGGGCAGCCACCCGTCGACGCAGACCGCCGCGGTGTCCTGCCCGTAATAGCGTTCAGTGATCCACGGGCCTCGCACCTGGATCTCCCCGACGGACTCTCCGTCCCAGGGTTGTTCGACACCGGCGTCGTCGACGATGCGCGCCTGCACACCGGCCACCACCCGACCCTGCGTGGCCCGCAGCCGCGACGCCGTCTCGGGCGGGTCGCTGTGGCGCGCCAGCGCGACCGAGGCCAGCGGCGAGGTTTCGGTCATCCCCCACGCCTGCACGATCCGCACACCCAACTCGTCGAACGCGCTCATCAGCGACCGTGGCACCGCAGATCCCCCGCACGCCACCAGCTTCAGCGAACTCACATCATGGCCGGGATGGCTGCGCAGATAGTGCAACACATCAGCCCAAATCGTCGGCACCGCACCCGCCATCGTCGGACGCGTCGCCTCAATAATCTGCACCAGCGGCGCGGCCTGCAAGAAGCGATCCGGCAACACCAGCTGCGCACCGGCCATCATCGCCGCATAGGGCAGCCCCCAGGCGTTGGCGTGAAACATCGGCACAATGGCCAGCACCGTGTCGTCATGGCCGATACCCAACGCGTTAGCCGTGCAGGCGGCCTGCGAATGCAGCCACATCGAACGATGGCTATAGACAACCCCCTTCGGATGACCGGTGGTCCCGCTGGTGTAGCACATCGCCGCCGCGGACCGCTCATCAACCTCGGGCCAATCGAAGGTCTCCGGCTGGCCCGCCACCAGCTCGTCGTAGCGCAGCACCGTTTTCCCGCAACCGTCCAGCGCCGACAGATCACCCTCACCGGCGACCAGCACCGTGTGCACCGAGGCCATCATCGGCAACGCCGCAGCCAGCACGCCTAACACCGTGTCGTCAACGAGAACCACCCGGTCATCGGCATCGTTGGCGATCCAGGCCAACTGCTGCGGCGGAAGCCGCAGATTCAACGTATGCAGCACCGCACCCATCGACGGCACCGCGGCATAACTGTCCAGATGCTCCTGATTACTCCACTGCAACGTGGCGACCCGCTCATCACCGCAGACACCGACCTCACGCAACGCGTGGGCCAGCCGGGCCGCCCGAACCGCCAACTCTCCATACGTCACCTGAAAAATGTTGCCGGGACCGCGCGCGGTGAACACCTGCCGCTCGCCATGCACCGTCGCCGCGTGCTCGACGACGCCCGCGACACCCAGCGCAACGTCCTGCATCGTCGATTTCACCGCGGCACCATCCCACCCAGCAGACCAGCCGGCCGACCCGGCTCATGCATCGATGAGGTCCTCACGGTGCGCGGCTTGCAGCATCAGCCGGTACTCCGGGAACAAGTTTTTGGCCTGCGGGATCAGCTTGATCAGCTTGGCCACCGGGCCTTTGGCCCGCACCGTGCCCCGAGCCATCGCCATCGTCAAGTTCACCTTCCCCAACCAGAACCGGTTGCCCATGTCCGCAGACATGAACAACTCGACATTGGGCACCGCCGTGCTTCCCGAACCGGTCTCGACGACCTTATTCGGCATATCCACCGTCACCACCGCATCCGGATCGCTGTAATGGATCCGCAACACCACGCCCGAACCGGCCAGCTTGTCAGCCAACCCCTCCTTATCCAGGCCACGCCGGAAGATCCCACCCAAGTAGGTGTAGACCTCATCTTCATCGGTGAAGACGGCCATCCCGGCCTCCGTTCTGTGCACCAGGTGACGTGCTCGGGTGTGCGGGCGTCGCCGCGGGCGCGGCATTGTGTCGTGCGCCGCCAAAGTGCCCTAGCCATGGTCGCGATCACAACAGCGCCGTGCCAGTCGCGCGCGTGCCAATCAGTGGCCTTCGCGGGCCAATCGCCGCGCGATCGAATCACCCGATCGGGGCGCGAACGGTCGCCACGAGCCCCCCGCCGTCACATGCGCTGAAATCGACCCGCCCGCCGATCGCCTCGAGGATTTGCTGCACGATCCACAGGCCCAGCCCGGCGGTGCCGCGCCGGTCACCGGCGCTGACGTATTTGGCCGTCAGCTGGCCCAGACTCTGAGCGGGTATGCCAGGACCGCGGTCGGCGATCTCGATGACGATGTCGTCGCCTGTGCGCGTGCACGTCACGTCGATGGGGGCATCGCGGCTGTGCCGGGAAGCGTTCTCCAGCAGGTTGGTCAGCACGCGCCGCAACCCCTGGGCGTTGACCGCGACCGCACCGACGTCGTCGCTCACCGTCAACCGCAGCTGCGGTGCAACCAGGCCCACGGCGTCGGCGGCAGCGGTGATCAGGCCGGCCATGTCGACGCGCCGGACCCGGCCCGCCGAGAAGGCGGGGCGCCGGCTCAACGCGACGTCGGACAAGGCGTCGAGCATGTCGCCGAGGTGCTCAACGTGCCGGGCGGCCAGCTGCAGGCTGGCGGCACGGTCGGACTCCGACATCGGCCTCGCCGATGTGAGCGCCGCCGTGAGCGCCCCCAAGGAGGCGATGGGGGTGCGGAATTCGTGCACCAGCACCTGCAGCCCGTCCTGCTGCGACTGGTAGGACTGCAACAACCGGCTTCGCAGATCGCGTTCCTCTTCAGCGGCGGCGTGTTCGGCTTCGGCCTCCACCAGCGCCCGCACGCTGGATCGGTGTTCGCGTTCGACCAGGGACGACAACCCCGCCGTGATGATGGCCGTGAACAGCAGGTACAGCGCCCACCAGCTACTTTGTGGCACCGGTGCGAGCGCGGCACTGTCAGAGGAGGCCAGTAGCACGACGCCGATGTACCCGGCGCCGAGGAGCACCCCCAACGCGAGTGTCTCGGCAAACGACAGCCGGGCCGCGGAGGCGATGACGACCAGCACCAGCACCGACACCGCTGGGCTGTGCACCCCACCGGTCAGCGCGATGAACACCAGCGTGAACATCGAGTCGACGCCGGTGACCAGCCAACGGTAACGGGTACGGCGCACCTCCAACTGCGGGTGGACGAACACAATCGCCGCGTAGACCAGCGCCGCCGCCATCAGGATCGCGATATACACGCGCACCCCTGCCGGCTCCACCGGCAACAGCACCCCGATCGAGATCACCACCGCGACCCGCACGGCGACGACGGTGCGAGCCAACCCGTAGCCGCTGCCGTCCCCCTGCGCCGTCCAACGGCGCTGATCGACCGATCTCACCGGGCCGACATTAGGGCCGGGGTAGCGTCACAGCAATGACCGGCAAGCCGTTCGTCGTGGTGATCATCGACGACCACGAGCTTTTCGCACAAGGCCTGGCCTTGCTGCTCGACCGCCAATGGGGCGAGCTGTTCACAGTGGGCGGGCAGACCACCTACGTCGAGGAGGCCGCCGACCTGGTGGCGCGCTGCGCTGCCGACGTCGCGATCATCGACCTGTCCATGCCCCCACTCGGCGGGATAGCCGCCATCCGGCACATTAAGGCGCGCCATCCCAAGACCCGGATCGTGGCGCTGTCGGGAACCGGTGATCTCGAGCTTGCCGAGGAGGCGCTGCGCGCTGGCGCCGACGGATTCCTGCCCAAGACGGCGCGGCCCGAAGCGCTGGCCGGGCCGCTGTGGACCGTCGCCGAAGGCTTGCGGGTCATCAACGGCGTGCTGCTTGACGCACTGCTCGCGAAGTCCCGCGCACCGCGATCGGCGTTGCTGGACAGCCTCAGCACGCAGGAACTCCAGTTGTGGAGGTTGGTTGCCACAGGCATGGAGACTGCCGACATCGCGCGGCGGATGGTGGTATCGGAGCGCACCGCCAAACGGATGGTGGCCGCGTTGCTGCACAAACTCGCCGTCACCAATCGCATCGCCGCCGCGGCGATGGCCGGCCGGTACCGATTGCTCGACGACCTCTCCGAGGCCGACCGGTCCCAGTAAGGGTTCGAATCCGCCCCGGGCGCCGCCCTCGGTCAAACAGCCAGCAAGTCGGTGCGCCCCTCGGCCCGCAGCGACTCCTCGTAGCGGGGGAAAAGCTTCTTGGCGACGGGCACGAGCTTGAGGATCTTCGGCACCGGGCCTTTTGCGCGGACCTGGCCCTTGGCCAGCGAGACAGCAAGGTTGAGTTTGCCCTGCCAGAACCGGTTGGCCATGTCGGAGGTCATCGACATCGCCACGGTGGGCGAAAGCTCACAGCTGCCGGTGATCACCTTCTTGTTGGGCATGTCGACCGTGATCTGGATGTCCGGGTCCGAGCAGTTGAGTTGCAGCACGACGCCGGACGCCGCGAGTTGGTCGGCGATCGATTCGTCGGACATCGCCTCCTCGAAGATCCCGGCAATGTACTTTGTCGCCTCGTCACTATCTTTGAAAACGCCCATTTTTACGTCCCTCAACCCTCTGAATCGTTGAACGCACTCAGCTGTCCTTGCGGGCCGCCCACTCGTGCAGCTTTGCGATCTTTGTGTAGCCATTGTCGGGCACGAAGTCCGCTTCGACACGGCCGTCGTGAATACAGTCGACCGGGCACAGCGGCACGCATTTCCCGCAGTCGATGCACTGTTCGAGGTCGATCACGAATCGGCCCAGGAAATCGTCGGCTTTCTTCGATATGGCATCGACGCGACCCGGACATGAGTGCTCGCACGCTCCGCATCCGATGCAGGTGTCATCGATATAGAAATGGCCTCGCCGCGTCCGGCTCATAGGTTTTTCTCTTCCCTGATGGGCGATTCACAACCGAGCACAGTTGTTGATGAAATGCTGCAAACTCTGGTTGTAGCGGAAAAACATGTCGCGCCCCAGCGGGTCTGACGACCAGACCCGGATCGGTGTCGCCGCCATGCTCAGTGCGTTGAGCGTGTGATCGAGGTCCGGTTGGCCGTCTCCGGCGCGGATGTTATCCACCATCTCCTGCCACGAATCCCGATCGGTCTCGATGACAAAGTCCATCGACTCCAGTTCGGTTTCGCCGATCTGCTTGATCTCCCTGACATCGAAGCCATCGAAAAACAATTGGACGATCAACGCAGACCCGTCGGGGCCGCCGTCGAAGATGTCGACGGCGAACCGGCAGTCCATCTCGCCGAGCTTACGAAACTCGGCGAGATCTGCCATGTTGATCTCCGCGAGCCTAAGCAGCCACTCGACGGTAGGAAGGTCTGTGCTCGTGCTCACGCCGTCCACGGCATCTCCAACGGAATCGTCACCTTCTCGCGGCGGTCAAACCCGGCGCGGTCACAGCGCTGCAGATACTCCTCGACAATCGTCCCCCACAAGAACGACACACCCTCCATGCCATCGTCGATCTTGTCGACCCCACCGCCCATCAGAACGGCCAGCGGCTCCAGCAATCCGGGACTGCTCAGCGCGGTGAGGATGATCTGCTCGCCAAGATCGGCGAAGCGGTGCATATCCGACAGCGCCTTGTCCCTATCGGTCGAGCAGTCGAGGAAGTTCTTCAACTCCAGCGTTCCGTACGAGACGTGTCGGGCCTCGTCTTGCATGCAACGCCGGAAGATCTCCTTGTCGACATGGGTCTTGGACAGGAATTCGCCGGCCCGGAATATGGTGAGGACAAGCCCTTCGCCCAGGACATTGAGCAGGAAAGTGCCCTGGGTGTGGGTCGGTGATTCGAGGATCGCCTTCAGCGCCCACTCCAAAGCCGGGCTGGCGTGCAACAAGCCGCCGCCGCCGGCGAGTGCGCGCTTGCGGAACACTTCCATGTGACGGGCCTCGTCCATCATCTGCGTCACGAGGAAATTTTTGATTTCAAAAAAATCCGGTGAGGTCCGATAGACCCAGCGAGACGGGAAGTCGCCCGCGACGAACTCGACCTCGGTGAGGGAGGTGGCCAGCTGGCACGCGGCCTTCTCCAGGTCCTCGCTGACCGGCTCGAGCTCGCTCCACGGGATGTCGCTGGTGGAGTTCCACTGCCGCGCCTTGGCCTCCTCATACAGCGTTATCACGTTATCTGCCCACGCATCCTTCTTGTCGAGGATGTCGTAGGCGTCGATGATCGGCATCTGATCGGCATAAGGGTCTCGCACCGAGCCGCGCGGGGCGAAGTTGCGTGTCGCATTGTGCTCGGGCAGCGTGCCGTAGGCCGGGGGACGGTTGATGTCGGTGTAGGTCAAACCCCGCGAACTTGGCCGCGCCCTTACACCCCAATTCGCCTTGTCGGTGTCCATCCAGTGCAGCGAAAACGACCCGCGCCCAAGGCGGTCGAGGTTTTCCTGCAAGAGTTCGGCCCAGATGGTGTTGTCCTCGCGGAACTTCTTCTCGTAAGCGGCCAAAGCCTCGTCTTCGAGGGGAGTTTCACTCGGCATTGCCTGCATCCGGGTCAGTATCTCGGTCATGTGACGGCCCTTCTCGCTGTCGTCCCAGCAATTCTGCGGTAACGCCACCGTATGACGCCCCTCACACCGTCTGTAAGGTCCACCTGGGTCAACCTTGACCCGAATGGGCCATCGCGGTCCGGCGGGTGTCGACAGCCGGTGCGTATCACCTGATCTCGTCGTCGGGTCCGGGGATCGAGGGCACGGCCAGCGGTGCGGTGGCGGCGTCGTCGACGCGTGGCCTGTCCGGGACCCCGCCGCGGCGCGGTCGGGAGCGAACCTTCAGTGGCCACCAGAACCACGGGCCCAGCAACGCCGCGATTGACGGTGTCATCAGCGAGCGCACGATCAAGGTGTCGACCAGCAAACCCAGGCCGATGGTGGAACCGCCTTGCCCAATCGTGTGCAGCTTATTGACGATCAGCGCTCCCATGGTGAAGGCGAACACCAGGCCTGCGGCCGTCACGACTCCACCGGTGCCACCCATGGCCCGGATAGCGCCCGTCTTCAGACCGGCGCCGATTTCCTCCTTGAACCGCGAGATCAGCAACAAGTTGTAGTCGGAGCCCACGGCCAGCAAGATGGTGACCGCGAACGGCAGCGTGATCCAGTTCAAGTCCAGGCCGACGAGGTCCTGCCAGAGCAGTACGGAAATGCCGAACCCGGTGGCCAACGAGACCACCACGGTGCCGACGATCACCAGCGAGGCGATCAGTGCCCGCGTGAGCACCAGCATGACGATGAAGATCAGGATGAGCGCGGCCATGGCCTCGACCATCACGTCGTATTTGGTGGCCTCCTGGATGTCTTTCCAGGAGGCAGCGGTGCCGCCTAGGTAGAATTTGGCGTCTGCCAGCGGGGTTCCCTTGACGGCCTCGCGGGCTGCCTTGAGTTCGGCGTCGACGTGGGAGATGCCCTCGGTGCTCGCAGGATCGCCGTCGTGGGTGATGATCATGCGGGCGGCTTTGCCATCGGGGGAGACCAGCAGTTTGAGCCCCTGCTTGAAGTCGTGGCTGTTGAACACTTCCGGGGGAATGTAGAACAAGCCGTCGATTTTCGCTTGGTCAAAAAACTTGCCCATCAAGGTCGCCGTGTCGGTCATCCGGTCCATTTGAGTGACCAGGTCCGAAAAACTGCTGTAGAGGGTCAAAAACGTGGTCTGCATGGACTTTGCGACGGCGATCATCGGCGGGAGCAGCGTGAGCATCTCGCGGCTCGCGTCCGCGCTTTTTTGGAGGTCTTTGGCTAGCAGATGGAAATTTTCGGCGAGTTTGTCGAAGCCGTCCAAAGCGTCGAAGATGGAGCGCAACGACCAGCACATGGGGATGTCGAAGCAATGCTTCTCCCAGTAGAAGTAGCTGCGAATTGGCCGCCAGAAATCATCAAAATCTGCGACATGGTCGCGTATTTCGTCCGTTATGGCAGCGGTATCGGCGGTGACTTGAGCGCTGTCGCTAATCGAATTCGACAGGTCTTCTTGCACTTTGTACATGTGCTCTAAAGTCGCGATCTGGGTGCCGAGGTCGTCGCGGCTCAGCTTGAGGATGTCGTCGAGGCGGTCTTTCAGATAATGCAAGTTGTCCCTGATGGGGACAGGGCCCATCGCCACCTGAAACGGGATTGTGCCGTGCTCGATATTGTACCCCAACGGCCGGGTTATACTTTGCACCCTGGCGATGCCGGGCACCCGGAAGATACTCCCCGCGATCCGGTCCAAGTCGAGCATGTCGGCCGGATTCCGCAGATCGTGGCCGGCTTCGACGAGCAATATGTCGGGATTGAGCCTGGCGTAACTGAAATGCTTTTCGGCGGCGGCGTATCCGACATTGGATTCCATGCCGGCAGGAATGTAGCGGCGGTTGTCGTAGGCGGTCTTATACCCCGGCAACGTTAGTCCGCCGACAACGGACACGACGAGAGCGCCGGCGAGGATCGGCGCCGGCCAGCGCACGACCGCGGCACCTATTCGCCGCCACCCGCGCACGTTGCTCGGCCGTTTCGGCTCGAGCAGACCGACGCGACCCCCCGCGACGAGGACGGCCGGAACCAGGGTGAGCGAGGCGGCAATCACGACGAGCAGCCCGATCGCGCAGGGAATCGCCAGCGTGTTCAAATAGGGCAGCCGCGTCAACCGCAGGCACAGCATCGCTCCGGCAACGGTGAGACCCGAGCCCAAGACGACGTGGGCCACCCCACGATAGGTGGTGTAAAACGCCGTCTGGCGGTTCTGGCCAGCGTGGCGCGCCTCGTGATAGCGGCCGATGAAAAATATCGCGTAATCCGTCCCCGCGGCTATGACCAGCGACATGAGCAGGCTGACGGCGAACGTCGTGAACCCCATGACATGAAAGTTCCCGATCGCCGCGACGACTCCCCGCGCAACGCCGAGTTCGACGAACACCACGACGAGCACAAGCAGGACCGTGGTGATGGACCGATAGACGATGAGCAGCATGATCGCGGCGACGACGATTGTTATCGCGACACGTTGGCCCATACTCTTGTCGCCGGCCTCGGTGGTGTCGGTGGTCTGCGGCGCCTGCCCGGTGACGTACGCCTTGATCCCCGGCGGCGGGTGCGAGTGCGCCACCAGGTCCTCGACCGCGTGCACCGACTCGTCCGCCAAGGTCGTGCCCTGGTCGCCAGCGAGGTTCACCTGCACGTAGGCGGCCTTGCTGTCGGCGCTCTGGTTGCCCGCCGCCGTGATCAGATCGCCCCAATAGTTCTGCACGTGCTGGACATGATGGGTGTCGTGTTCGATGTCGCGCACCAGGCCGTCGTAGAAGCGGCGCGCCTCGGCTCCCAGCGGCTGGTCGCCGACTAACACCACCATGGCGACGCTGTCGGAGTCGAACTCGTGAAATACCTTGCCCATGCGCTTCATCGCGACCAGCGACGGGGCGTCCGGGGGCAACAAGGCCACCGTGTTGTCGCGTTCGACCACTTGTAGGTTCGGCGCGGCGACGAAGACGACGACGGTGAGCCCCAGCCAGCCCACGATGATTGGCACCGCCAGCCGGTGGATCGCCCGCGACAGCAACGACCCGTGGACGTGATCGCCGCTCATGCGGCCTTGTCCAGGCAAAAGGTCTGCGCGTTCAGGTTGCTGCTGGACTCCGCGTCTTTGACCCGGCCGTCGACGACTATGCGGCAACCGATCGTCGGGCTATCGCCTTGGGCGACCACAGCCGCGAAGACTCCCGGCAGGGTCGTGGTCACGGTGAACGACCAGGGCAGCGTGGCGAAGTTCGCCCCCTGCGGCTGGGCGTCCGCGTCCAAATAGTTGACGTGGCCTGCCGTGCCCGCAGGACCGAAAACCTCGTAGGTCACCCGCTTGACGTTGATCGGCTCAATCGCTTCGACCTGGCCGGCTGCCGAAAGGCGGTGCGAACCAAAGATTCCGTGCAACCGATAGGCGACAAAACCACCCACCATCACCACCGCCGCGATGACCAGCGGAATCCACATCCCCTTGAGAAGCCCTACCATCACAACCCATCTCGACGGCCGACCGGAGCCCAAATCTTTCCGCTAACCCGTCGGGGCTTCGCGCAACATCGTGAGCGGATCGCCGATCTCTCGTCATACCCACTTGGAAGGGAGCGCCCGCACCGCATCTGCACAATGCCACTCCATCGCCGCGGACTCGCGGGACGGCGTCGGACGCAACCGATCGATGCATGCCCCGCCAGCACATGATGCCCGACGGCGGCGGGCACAGGAATGGCCGACGTTTACCTAGGAGTGCGACACCCAGGAAAACGCCGGCGGTAGCATCACTTCGTGGCGACGACACTGGGAGGATTCCTTCGTGCACGTCGCGAGGCAATGGCGCCGTGCCAGGGCCACGATGGGGAGTTTGCGCGACGGCGACGAACCCCGGGGTTGCGCCGTGAAGAGGTGGCCGCGCGGGCCGGAATCAGCGCCGACTACTACGCCCGGTTGGAACAGGGACGAGAAAAACACCCGTCCGTCCAGGTCTTGAACGCCTTGGTCGCCGCGCTTTGCCTGTCTGCGGACGAGGCCGCGTATTTGCACGATCTCGCGATTCCACACCACCGATGGCGGTGGACATCTGGCTCGCAGCAAGCCCCGGTGGAGTATCTGCTGCTTCTCATGCAGTCGTGGACACTCGGTCCCGCCTACATCGTGAACCGTCGCTGCGACGTCCTGGCCAAAAACGTCCAGGCATCACTGTTCTTCGATGAATTTAAGATAACTGAAAATATCCTGCGCCTACTTTTCTTAGATCCAGAAGCGAAAAACCTCTGGGTCAACTGGGAGTCATATGCCAAAACAGCTATTGCCATCCTGCACCGCATCGTGGGAGTTGATATCGACCAGCCAGATGTGGCCGAGATCATCCACGAACTTTCCGACAAGAGCGACGACTTCGTCCGGATGTGGGAAAGTCACGACATTGATGTCTGCGACCGTAAGGTCAAACGGCTGAGGCATCGTGACCGCGGTGAGCTTGAGTTTGATTACGAGCTACTTTCTGCCGCGAGTGCGCCTGGACAATTTCTCGTGGTGCACAGAAGAAAGCAGGAGCCAGCCTTTGTTTTCAATTGAGGTGTTGCTGACTTAGCCGAGCCCAACCGGGTACGCGGCAGCGCCAGACGGCGGGCCTTGGCGAACCGTTCCGCGGTGCCGCGCCGACAGCAACGTCGTCAGTGCCTGCTTACGCTGCGCGCGCCACGCTGCATCGCCTCACGGTCGCCTACCATGTCGTTGAAACCAGTCGGCAACCGTCGCCAGGTGCTGGATGCTATCTGGCGAGTCAGCCCCTCACACCGCTGATAGCTCGCGTCCCGGGCGGGACGCGGGATGTGCCAGTAACGCGGCGAGTTGATCGGCGAGGTGAAGCGGCAAGTGAATCGTCGCGTGACCTCGCGCGCACCGTGATACTCCTAGTAGCGTAGCGATACTGATAGTCTCCCTAATCGTGGAGGTGCGGGTGACCGACGGTTCTTCGGACTTTTCGGGCGCCGCGACGGCACTTCTCTCACGTAGCGGCCGTCCGGCCGATTCAGCTGGATCCAGCGAATGCAGCGCCGGGTTGGCAATCCTGGCAGCGTTTACCGTGCGGCATAAAGCGCTGGTGATCGGGGGGTGGCGGGGTGCGGCCGTGCTGCTGGCGATGCTGTTTCCGCAGTTGGAGACCGTGGTGCGTGAGCAATCGGTGAACCTTCTTCCACGCGATGTTCCGTCGTTTCAAACCGTGGACCGGATGAGCGACGCCTTCGGTGAGAAGGGTTCCAAGACGATGGTGTTCGTTGCGATGGAAGACCCCGCCGGGTTGACTCCCCCGGCGCGACAACGCTACGAGCAGCTGGTGTCGCGGCTGCGCGCCGACACCGGCCACGTCTTGCTGGTGCAAAATCTGCTGGCCGACCCGGTCACCGCGACCCAGGCGGTCAGCCGCGACGGCAAAGCGTGGTATCTGCCGGTAGGCGTGGCCGGCACGCTGGGCGATCCCACCGCCGCGGAATCCGTGCAGGCCGTTCGCCACATCGTGGCGAACGTGTTCACCGGCTCATCCGTCACGGCGTCCGTGACGGGCCCGCCGACGACGTTCAGCGACATGATCGACTCCGCCGAGCACGACCTGCTGCTGATCTCGATCGCCACGGTCGGGCTGATCGCGTTGATCCTGCTGATCGTGTACCGGTCGGTGTTCACCGCGCTGCTGCCGCTGTTGGTGATCGGGGTAAGCCTGGCCGTGGGCCGCGGGGTGCTCTCAGCGCTGGGCCAAAGCGGCATGCCCGTCTCCCAGTTCACCGTGGCGTTCATGACCGCGATCCTGCTCGGCGCAGGCACCGACTACACGGTGTTTCTGATCAGCCGCTACCACGAGCAGCGCCGCGCCCAGATGCCTGCCGACCACGCCGTCATCCACGCCACCGCCAGCATCGGCCGGGTGATCCTGGCCTCAGCGGCCACCGTCGCGTTCGCGTTCTTAACCATGGTGTTCGCCCGGCTGAGCGTGTTCGCCGCGCTCGGGCCAGCCTGCGCGGTCGCCGTCTTCGTCGGGTTCGCCGCCACCGTCACGCTACTGCCACCGGTGCTGGCGCTGGCCGCCACAAGAGGCATCGGCGAACCGAAATCCGACCGGACCCGCCGCTACTGGAACAGCATCGCCGTCGCGGTGGTACGCCGGCCCCTGCCGCTGCTGATCGCCAGCCTGGCCATCCTGCTCGCGTTGTCCGCGGTCGCCGCGACGATCAAAATCAGCTACGACGACCGCAAAGGCCAACCCGACAGCACCGCCAGCAACCAGGGCTACCACCTGCTGGACCGCCACTTCGGCAAAGACACGGTGATCACCGAGTTTCTTGTCGTAGAAAACCCCACCGACATGCGCACCGGCAAAGCGCTGGCCGATCTCGACGAAATGGCCGCCCGCGTCGCCCAAATCCCCGGTGTCACCAAAGTATCCGGAGTCACCCGCCCCACCGGCGCGCGACTCGAACAAGCTCAACTGTCCTGGCAGAACGCTCAAATCGGCGACACACTGGCCGGGGCCGTCGCCGACGGCAACACCCGAAAGGGCGATCTCGCCAAACTCACCGACGGCGCCGACCAACTCGCCGCCGGACTGGCCCAACTCGACACCACGTTGCGCAGCGCCCTGAGCCCACTGGCCGCGATCCTCACCCACACCCCGTCCGCGGGAACCCGCGCCGCACCGTTGCGACCCCTGCTGCGCGACCTGTCTGCAAGCGCCCCCGCCGTCGACCAAGCCATCCAGTCCGGCCCCGGGCTGCGCCCACTGGCCGAGCAAGCCCAAAACGCCGTCACCGCCCTCGACCCCCTCGCCGACACCCTCAACGCCTCCCCCTGGTGTGCCACCACCGCGCAGTGCGCCCAGATCCGCGACCAAGTCCACGCCCTGGTAAGCCTGCGCGACAACGGCTTTTTCACCCAGGTCGCCGACCTCGGCGACCGCTACAACCCCGCCACCGACGCCACCGTCACCGGCACCCTCACCGCAATCCAATCCACGCTCAGCACGCTGGACAGCCCCGCCGGAACCCGCGGCAACCCCTCGGACCTCGCCGGTAATATCCGCCGCCTCCAAGACGGCATCAGCCAACTCGCCGCCGGCGCCCAGGCACTGGCGACCGGGGTGCACACCCTGGCCGACAGCAACATCGACATGCTGTCCGGGATGAGCCAGATCGCCACCGCGCTGCACAACTCCGCGCGCGCCAGCGCCCACTCCGATGCCGCCAGCGGCTTCTACCTACCCGCCAACATCTTCGAAAACCGCCAATTCAGCGACGTGGCAAGGCATTTCCTGTCCGCCGACGGCAAAACCGCACGCTTTGCCGTCGAATCCAACCTCGACCCCTACAGCGCCGAGGCCACCCACCTCGCCCACCAGATCACCGAGGTCGCCGACGCCGCCCGCCCCAACACCGCCCTGGCCCACGCCACCATGTCGATTGCCGGATTTCCCGCCGTGAACTCCGACATCCAACGCCTGCTACGCGCGGACTTCGCCCAACTGGCCATCGCTACCCTGCTCATCGTCGGCCTCATCCTGGTACTACTGCTGCGCGCCGTACTGGCACCGCTCTACCTGCTGGGAACCGTCGTGCTCAACTACCTGGCCTCGCTGGGCATCGGCGTGCTGATTTTCCAATGGGGACTGGGCTACCCGATCGCCTGGCCAGTGCCCTTGCTGGCGTTCGTCATCCTGGTCGCCGTCGGCGCCGACTACAACATGCTCCTGGTATCCCGGCTACGCGAAGAATCAGGACGCAACATCCGCGTCGGCGTGCTCCGCACCGTCGCCCGCACCGGCTCCGTCATCACCTCGGCGGGCCTGATCTTCGCGGCCAGCATGTTCGGCCTCATGGCCGGCTCGGTGGCCATCATGATCCAAGCCGGCCTCATCATCGGCTGCGGACTGCTCCTGGACACCTTCTTGGTGCGCACCCTGACCGTCCCCGCTATCGCCACGCTCCTGCGCCACGCCAGCTGGTGGCCCAACACACACACCCACACCCTCGCGCTAGCCACCAGCACGAGTGTCACCCAGGATTACCGAGGCGGTGAACCGCGTGGGCGGTGTAGGTGGTTTTGACCGCACCGCCGGGGGTGGTTTCGACTTTCATCAGCGCGTCGATACGGACTCGGTCACCCACAGCGAGTCCGCGTGTGTCGTCTTTGTTGATTTCTCCGAGCTTCACGGTGACGGTGTCTCCGTCGTCTTGTTGGATGAGCCAGGAGGAGACGGCGCTGACGGTGAGGTATTCGCCGGTAATTTGGACGGGTTGTTCGTCGAGGTTGGCGTTTTCGACGGTGGCGGCGATGTAGGCGGCGGCCGTTGCCGACACGGTGACGCGGCGGGTGGCGCGGAATGGCTGCTGCCAGTCGATGTCGACGTCGAATCCGGCACGGTCCAGTGTTTTGGACAAGTCGCGTACCGCTGAGGCGGTACGCGGGCCCATCTCGGCGAGCTGTTGGACGAACCGCGATTGTGCCGGGCTGGGCCCGATGTCGTTGCCGGCGGCGAACACCTCGATGGCCGCGCCGATCGCGGTGTCGAGCAACTGATCGTCGGTTTCCAGTTCGGCGAACATGCCGACCTTGCCGTCGCCGTGGCCGGTTTCGGTGATCGGTGAGGTTGCCGGGGTGAGGGTCAAAATGATCGATCCGGGCCCGGGTGAGGCTCGCAACAGCAAGTCGGTGCGGCGGCGCACCTCGGCGTTGGGTTGGCGTCCCAGCGCCTTATCACCCTGGTGGGCAGCCCCGACCGCGGTGGCCAGGCGTTGAAATCCGGCCATCACCCGGGCGACCTCGGACACCCGCGCCGACGCCCCGGTGACGCCGTCGCCGCTGAGGCGGATGCTGCCACGCGACGGCAACGTTCGCCCCAGGGTGTCGTCGGCGATCAGGGCCTCGACGCTGATGCGAGACAAGTCATCGGGCGTAGTCCAGGCTGGTGTGTCGTCGTCGGTCATCGCCGCCAGGATCGCCGCCTGCATCCGGTCGATGTCATCCTCACTGGTAGTCATCGACGATCACCTCCACATATCCGCAGCGTGGCAGCGCGTCCGGGCGCGCCGGGGGCGAACCTGTTGGGCCAGAACGCATTCGCTGCAGGTAATCATCGACCCGGCCTCGTCGCTCCCAATACGGGGGCAGGTAGCGGTCCTCGATTTCGGTGTCGGGTTGGCAGTGCCAGGCGACGACAGAAGTATCCACCCGCACTCCGACAACGCGACGCAGCGTCGCGCGCTGGGCGAACGCCCGCAGGATGTTGGCGCTGGCCGGGTCCAGGTGGGCTTTGGACAACTCCAGGTCCTCGGCCCAATACACACACGACACCACCTCAGGTTCGGGCTCATCGGACAGGAACCGCCCGTAGAGCCAGCAGGCGTTGACGTGCACGTGGCGGCCCAACAGGCTCGTCGCCGACTCCCAGTCCCGCCATACCCGCTGGCGGTGCTCGCCGCGCCCGTTGACGAATCGCTCGTATACCTCGGCCCGGCTGGCCCGGTAGCGGCCGGGCGGCAGTAGCCCACCGGATGGGTCCAACTCCGGAATCACACCATTGCCCCTCCTGCCGCGCGGCCTGTTGCCTCTATCCGACCGCGCGGACGGGGTGATCCGTGCTCAATCCCGTGAAATCCGTCAGCGATCCATCGTCGGCGGGGTCCTGGTCGCTCGCGGCGGCGAACACGGCGTCGATCACCTCGTCGATGCCGGCCACCGCCTCGCGCGCCGCTTCGACCAGCCGGTCGGCCGCGACGTGCTCACCCGCGGCGGTCAACGCGGTAGTGAGACGCTCCCGCGCGGCCAGCAGCCGGCCAAAGTCGAGCCCCGCGCCCGGTGCCGGTGTGTCGCCGGCGGCGAACGCGCGGATCAGCTCGTCGAGCGCCTTGCGCTGTCGGGTCGTCATCCGCTGCGCCTCGGCCGGAGCCTGATACACCACAGCAGCCGGGGCGCTCACCCCCGCCGCTGCGAACGCGACGTTCTCCGACACGTCGGCCAGATACGCGATCGCCCGAATCGACGCATCCGACGGGCGGGTGGCGTAGGTGCCCTGCCGCAGCCGATTCAGCGTGGCATGCGAGATATCGTGGCCGGCGCGCTGTGCTAGCTCGGCCAGGCGGCGTCCGGACGCCCCGTCGTGCCGTGTGGCGGCGATCTCGATCAGGTCGATCAGCGACTTGCTGGTCTTGGCCATGGCCTCACACCCACTCCCCGGTTACGCTGACGCGCGCGTGCGCGCGCGAGACCCATTGTTGCGGCGCGTGGAACACGAGTCAAGCGCAACACGCGGTTTCGGTTACGGCACAACCAAATGACACTGCTGTAACCTGCCTCATGTGTCAGACGGCATCGCGATGGTGGGCGGTCGGTTTACGGTCGGAGCGCCGGTGGGTGGCGACGTCGGGGTGTTCGGGCCACAGCCGCTGGCCCACGGCGTGTTCCAGGCGAGCCAGCGAGCCGATGTCGCACAAGACGGTGCCCGCCAGGATGCGTCCGATGGTGGTGTGTGCAACCCCGCTGGCCACGGCCAGTGCCCGCTGACCGGTCGCGGTCTCGGCCATCGCCGCCCTCAGCGTGCGGGCCAGGTGTTGCGCGGCGGCCGCCGACGGGGGGGCATCGGGTGTCATGTCGGCGGTCGGCCAACTACCACGGAGCACGTAGCTGATCGGCGGCTTGTCGCCGTTGCTGCGCGGCATAGGCCCACCCTATCCCGCAGCCCCGCCGCGGATGGGCAACCTGTCAGACCCCTCTGGTCAAGTGGTGCATACATGCACCGATACGGAGAGGGGCGGCATGAACAACCGACTATCAAAGGCGCCAAATCATGGTAACCGCCGGCGGGCAGTTGCTGTTGCCGCTGGGCTGGGGGCCGGCCATGGCTGACGACAGCTTGAGCGCCGCGGTGGCGGCCGTGACCGGCGCCTGGATCGGCGACGGAGTGCTGGCAGCACAGACCCTCGAC
Organism: Mycobacterium sp.; assembly: GCA_020438865.1. GTDB lineage: Bacteria > Actinomycetota > Actinomycetes > Mycobacteriales > Mycobacteriaceae > Mycobacterium. The sequence goes on along the minus strand of JAGQTU010000003.1, from coordinate 116,975 downwards.
AAGTTCGGGTTGCTGATCCGGCGGTTCGCCCGCTACGCCGCCGCGCACGACGTCAGTACCCTGGCCGACGTCGATCCAGGGCTGGTCGCGAAATTCGTTGCCGCCAAAGGCCGCACCCGACACGGCATCGTGTCGCAGGCGGCGGTGGCGACCATGCACAACCGACGCGCCGCGCTGCGCGCGTTCTACCGCACCGCCCGCCGGCTGCAGCTCACCCTCGATGACCCCACCACCGACATCGACGTCCCCGCCCGCACATCGTCAGCGCAGCGACCCCTGTCTGATGACGAAGCCGCACTCGTGCGGCTGTTCTCCGAACACGCCACCCCAACCCGGCACGCCGCCACCGCCGCGCTGCTGCTCGCGGGCGCGCACACCGCCGAGCTGGGCCACATCAGCGCCGCCGACATCGACCCGCAGGCCGCGACGGTGTGGGCGCACGGGTCGAGCAAGCATCGCCCCCGGATACTGCGGCTCGACAGCTGGTCGGTGCGGGTGCTCACCGAACGCGCCGCCCACCTCACCGACCCACTCCCTGGCGGCGCTCACCCGCCAATGCTGTGCACCGGCGCACACGGCAGCAACGCCCACAAACAAGCCCGCGTGTGCGTCACCGTGCGCGACATCCTCACCCGCGCCGGACTATCCGACGACAACGGGATACGCCCCACCTCGCTGACCGCCTACGCCGCACGCCGCGAATTCGACCGCACCGGCCGCATCGAAGACGCCGCCCACCTCATCGGCTCACCCTCGCTGGACACCACCGCCGCCCTCATCGGCTACACCTGGCACGACCCGGGCGGCGCACCATGAAACACGGCAGCGCCGCGCCGACGCCGGCTTATGGGGCCGAGCGCATCGAGCAGCGCCGGCTGCACAAGCTCGAAACCCCCGTGGACCTCACACTGCTCGAGATCGACACCATCGAAGCCGTCGCCTCCCACGAGGTCATCTATCAACTCGCCGCGATCCTTCCCGTCCACGAGGCGGGAACTCCGGGCCGACGCCCGCACTACCCGCCGTGGGTGCACGTGCTGCACAAGGCGCTAGCCGGGGTGCTCGGCTCACACAGCAAGGCCGCCCGCGCCATGGCCCACCCCGCCTACTGGCGCACCATCCGCCACCACGCCGCAACCCACAGCGCACCAAGACCACCCCGACGTCCACCGCAGCGCTGGCACCACAACTACGCCCAACGGTTGCTCGACGACCACGCCAACGAGCTGCTCAACGCGTTTCGGCCGCTCGCCCGCCGGCTGGCCACTGAACTCGGGTGCCTGGCCCACACCGCGCCTGTCTCGCACACCAACCCCGCCCGTGGGCAATTCGTCGTGGGCGATGGCACTGTGGTGGCCGCACCAGTGCGTAAGGCCACCGCCGACCGGTGGGCCGAACAGGGCGGACGCCGCATCCACGCCGGCATCGAAGTGCAAAACGGCGAGGAGGACAGCGAGTTCCGCTACGGCATCAAGTTCGCCATGCTCGCCACCCGCCCGGACACCATCCGCAACAACCGCGTCATCCTCGACATCGCACCCGTGCCCGCCGGCAAAGGCTACGGCGGCGAAGCCCGCGTCGCCATCGACATGATCGACCGCGTCGTCGCCGACCCCGACGTCCGCTGCGACGGGGTGTGCTACGACGGCGCGTTCCGCGGCACCCACATCGACCACGCCATGAAACGCGGCCTCTCCGTCCTCTCACCGATCCATGACGGCACCCGCAAACCCGCCGCGCTCGCACCCCTTGCCTGTCCATGCGGCGAGGTGCACGACCTGTGGACCGAAGATGGCCGTATTTGCGAGCGCCAGATCCTCGACACCGGAGAAAAGCACCTGCAGGCGTGCCCGGTCGGCAAGATCTTCTCCCGCCGCAACGCCGACGGCAGCCACCGCTGGTACATCGAGTTCGCAACTCCCTCATGTGGCACCGTGCACCGCCAGCGCATCGACACCACCGACGGCGACCGCAAGCGCGGCTACAACCGGGCCGAGCACCTGCGCCAGCACATCAAAACCGACGACGGCGACAGCGTCTACGACCGCTGCTATGGCTGGCGCGAAGACTCCGAAAGCTTGAACAACACCCTCGACCGCACCCTCTACGGCGGGCGCATGATCGCCTACACCGCCGTCCGTCAGCTCACCGTGATGCTCGGATTCGCTTTGGGCCGCAACGCAATCGCAGCCTACCTGCACCGACGACGACACCCCGACGAGCGAGCAGCCTAACGCCGGCCACCACAACGAACGGCCCCAGGCTGCCCACGGACGCCCACGCGTCGCGTGGCCATTGTCATGCCCGATACACTCGCACCCGCCGGACTCGACTACACGACGCCCACCGTCGCGACGCCGACCACGGCACCAGGACGTCCAAGAAACCGCTGAAATCGCGCCTCGCCAGGGTTTTAGTCAGGTATTCGAAGACGTCCCGGTCAGAGGGCTTCTTGTGGACGGTTCTTGGCGTCGGCCACCGCTGAGGCCAACCCTTCAGCGAAGTCTGCAGCAGTCAACTCGCGGAGGCGTCGGATCAGGGCTTCGTCGTTAAGATCGACCTCCTCGGCCGACAACAGGGCGTCAAGATCGTCGCCTTCGTAGAGTCGAGCGTTGCGGTGGTCGCGGGCCTTCTCGATGACATTGCGCACGAAGCCGGCGTTGCCCAGCCAGTCGATACCGCGGATCACGTCACCTTCGGGTGTCAGCGACTCCTCGTTGTAGTAGTGCGAGAACGCCGGCAGCAGCACAGCTTCGGCCTCGGGATCGACGATGTCCTCATCCTGCGCCGCCATCAACGCGGTCAGCTTCCAGAGTTCGTCGGGGTTGTAGGACTCAAAGACGATCGTCGTCGCGAACCGGCGGCGCAACCCCTGGTTGGCCGTCAGCATGCGCTCCATCGCCTTGGGGTACCCGGCGCCGAACACCACTAGATCGTCGCGGTGGTTCTCCATGAACGGCAGCAGGGTTTCGATGATCGCCGTGCCGTAGGGATCTCCCTTGGAATAGCCCGGGTCGTGGAGGTTGTGCATCTCGTCGATGAACACCGCGCCGCCGAGAGCCCCTTCCAGCAATGCACGCGTGGCATTTTCCGTCTCCCCGAGGTGCTCACCGATGAGGCGGGACTTATTGGTCTCCTCCACCGTCGGGCGACGAAGCACCCCCAGGCCGCACAGTTGTTTGGTCAACGATCGGGCCACCGTGGTCTTGCCGCATCCGGGCGGACCCACCAGCAGTGTGTGCCGGGAGGTCACCGAGACCGGCAAGCCGACCTTCTCGCGGGCGGCGTTGACCTTCGTGGTGGCCCGGATCATCTTGACTTGCTTTTTGGCCTGCTCCATGCCGAGCATGGCTTCCAGCTCCGCTTCTCCTTCAGCCAGGAATCGGTTGGCCTCCACCGCATTCTTGGCCGCTTCAGCCTGCTTGGGGTTCGGCGCGGAATCGGCATCCCAGGGGTCGGTGCGCGCCTCAATGGTTTCGGGGTTGGTCAGCACCAGTCGACGGCCGGGATCATCAAGGGCCTCCCGGGCCGGGGTGAACTTCGCATCCCGCGAATACACCCGCCGCAGCAGCTGGTTGGCTTCCTCAGCCTTGCCCAGGTGCCGCAGGCACATCGCCTGGGTGTAGAGCGCGATCGTGGTCGCGGACGGTACCAAGTCGACATCCACGGTGTCCTTCGCGCGGCGAAACGCATCCTCGAACACTCCCAATGAGGCCAAGGCGGTAGTCGCCATCGCCGTTGCCGCCGCGCCGTAAACCGGCTTGCGCCAACGCTTATCGGCGGCAAACAGGCGCAACACATCCGGCCACCGCTGGGTGCGGAAATGCAGAACACCCTCGGCGTAGGTGTGCAGATCGGCGTCAAAAGGGTCGCCGGGGCGGACCTGCTTGAGCAAGGTGTCGGCCTCGCGGTAGCGGCCTTCGCGAGCCAACGCGACCGCCAGCGCCGCACCCAGGCTGCTTTGCGAGGTGACTTCCAAAAGGACGAACAAGCCGTCGGAGACCCTGGCGCAGAACTGCGCGGCCGGCACCGATAACCGGCGGGTCTCCCACCCCAGGGTCTCCCGGGACTGCCATGCGCCCTGCAATGCTGCGACACTGTCGTCCCCGGCCACCACGCGGGCCAGCCACGCATCGCACATGCCGGGGTCGAGTTCGGTCGCCTGGCTGAACAGCCGCGACGCCGCCTCCGGGTTGTTGCTTGCCATCAGCCCGTTCACCGACACCCCGGAGGCCAGAAGGCCCCGGGCGAAGGCGTTGCGGGCGGCCTCAGTCGCCGCCGCGCCCACGCTGGTCATGGTCATCCTCTCCCCTCGGGTTGCCGAGTCAGGCGGCCCGAGGGCCGTGTTTGATGAGATTGCGTTCCGGATTGACGTCGATCGTGATCCGGGTGGAAAACCCTGCGGTGCGCACCGTGGCGGTGTCGGGCGATTCCTGTTCGAGGTGCACATCGGCGATGCTGGCGCCGGCCGGTCGCACCGCACGTAGGGTGATCGCCGGAGCCGGTCCGCCGAGAGTTCCTGCCGCGCCAGGAGTGTCGTAGATGACCATGACGGGCGGCCCCTCAGTAGGAAGGGATGCCCCCGCCGTGATGATCTGCAGGCCGGTGGCAGTCGCATCGCGCCAGCGATCCGGCTGGGCCGAGACAACCATGACCTGGTACCCGATCGCCGCGCTGCGCAGCGCCACCTGAACCAGCAGCGCCAACTCGCCGGCGACGGTGACCGTCGAGGACTCCAGGGGCGAGGCTGCCGCCAAGTTCATCAGAAGCGGATGCCCAGAGGGCAAGCTTCCCAACAGGATTCCCGTCGCGCCGAGGGGAACATGGATGTCCTCATCGTCGCCCACCCGGCGGTGCGGAACACGCAGCTGCGGATCCGGTGCGTCGGCCAGCCCCGCCCTCACGGCAAGATCGTGTCGGCCTGACAACGGGTTGAGCCCATCGACGGGCGGCGCGGCCAGCGGGGTCGGGGTGGAGTACCGCACGATCACCCCTACCTCGGCGCCTCCGTCCTCAGTGGGGCGCAACTGCACCGCGACCGCCGTGGAGTCGCTGTCAGGAACCCAGATCCGGTCGAGGTTTTCGGTCGTGATGTCCTTCGGGGTCATCCAGTAGGCACTAACCGATCCCGCGCCATGACGCAGATCGCCCCACCCCGGCCGCGGCTCGGCACCGATTCCGGCGCCCAGCAGCAGATCGACGTCGGCCAGCTCGGCGGCATCGAGCATCCGCGCGGTGATCTTGCGGCCCGAGAGCTCCGCGGCCAGGCGGGCGGCGCAGGCGGCCAGCGTGGAGGCCACCGAATCGCGGCTCGCTATCGCTGTCGCGTTCTGGATGCGGTTCATGCGCAGCACACACCAGCTGCGGCGCTGACCCATCGCGGCGTGATCGCCGATCATGCCCGTGTAGGTGGCCGCGTACGGGTGGTGCGCGCGGGAGGCGCGTCGGCGGCCCACACTCAGGACGTCAATGCCTGAGAGACGAACATCGAACTGGCGCAGCGCCACCGCCAAAGCGTCCAGTGGGATGAACGTCGCCGACTCCACCCGATTGCGGTCGAACACCGACGGCGGGTTGTCGGGCCCCTCGATGGCTAAAACGGCCACCACGTCGTCCCCGACGGCGCGCACCGCGGCCGGAGTGTTATCCCACAGCGGGGCAATGTCAGCCGGCGCGGTGGTGTCCAGCAGTGCTGGGCGCGGACGGGCCGGCGAGAGGCGGCGACGCAGCACCGACGTCAACGGCAGTAGCCGCCAGGTCACAACGATGAGGACTGCGGCGGCTACGGCTGAGACGATCGCACCCCACATCGGACCTGGGCCGCGAAAAAGGCTTCCCAGATACAGGATCCCCGTCACAGTGACGAAAGCAGCGGCCCAGCGAGGCCAGGATGCAGATACCCCCAGTGGGGATTTCGCGCGCATCAGCGGCCCCTCCTCTCCCTCAACAATGCCGACAAGCCGACCGTGCCCATCGCCAGGACCCCCACCGCGGCAACCCCACCGAGGGCCACCCACACCGGCGTCATGTCGCGCGGTGGCGGTGGGGGCGGCAACACCAGCGGGGAGGACCGGTTCTGCGGAGGCAGCGGTTCACCGGCCGGCAGGTCGTAGGTCAATGCGGCGACGGGATCCACGATGCCATGACCGACTTCGTTATCCACCCCGGCCGCAGGAGGCCGGGCCGTGGCGATCAGGCGATTGATGACCTGGTGCGCGGTCAGATTCGGAAACTTCGCCCGCACTAGGGCCGCGGTGCCCGACACGATTGCCGCCGAAAAGCTCGTCCCCGCCGGGGCGACAAGTTGCTGCTCGCGGTCCTCCTCGGCGTTGATCAGTCCGGCATCCCGCGGCGACAAGGACATGACGTCGGTGCCCGGTGCGGCGATCCCCACCCACGGCCCGGCAATACTCAGGTCGGGCAACGGGTTTCCGGCAGCATTGACCGCGCCGACAGTCAGGACGTAGTCGGAAAACCAGGCCGGTGTAACCACGGTTGTCACCCCGGCCCAGTTGCGCGGATCGTCGGGGGTGAGCGGATTGTTGAGGGGATTCTGCTTGCAATCGCTGTCGCCAACGCCGCGCAGGTTGCCGGCGGCCGCAACGATCACCGCGTCCTTGTCCACGGCCGCGTAGCGGATCGCCGCGCCCAGCGCCCGCTGGTCGACGATCTTGGTGGCCGGCATGCAGGACACCTCACTGATGTTGATGACCTTCGCGCCCATGTTCGCCGCGTGCACGATCGCGGAAGCCATGGTGGCCACATCGCCAGCCTTGCGGCGGGTGACCGGATCGGGATCGCCGTAAGCCCCCTCGGGGCTCCAGGCCAGCGACGACTGCCGGATCGAGATGAGCTTGACCTCCGGGGCAATACCGGAGAAGGCGTCCGGCGGCGGCCACGGCGGCGGGGCGGCCGGTTGATCGGAGCCGGGGGCGGGAGCCTCCGGCAGGGGCGCTGGGGCCATCGCGGCGGGTTCAACGCCGGGGACGGCGTCAGTGGTCGTCAGCGCGGCCGGCCCCCCGGTCGGCGGTGGTGGCGGCGGAGGCGGTGCGGCGGGCTGCTGGCCCCCGTCGTCGGCGGGCGGTGGCGTGTCTCCCGGCGGGGAGGGCAGCGGTTGACCCTCCCGGGGCGGAGGTGGCGGGGAATTGCCGTCATTGGGCCAGGCCGCGATCAAACTCGCGATCCAGGTGCCGTGGGCGTCGCAGTCGGTCAGCCCGTCCCCGCCCTCGATGTAGTCCCCGCCGCCGACCAAGGTCGGCAGCCGAGGATGCGGGCTGACGCCGGTATCAATCAGGGCCACCGTAACCCCGGCGCCGCGGCCGAACTTCCAGGCGTCGGGCAGGTTCAGCAGATCCATGTATTTCGGCTGCACCCGGTAGTCGGTGCCGGGCAGTGTTCCTACCCGTGTGCACTGCGCCCCCTGCCGCATCGCCTGCGCCGGTGCGGGCTGGCCGTCGGGCGGCAGAGCGGCGGGGTCGATCGTCGGCGGTTCCACCGCCGCGGCGGTCGGCGTCCCACAGAGGGTGGACATCGCCACCAATGCCGTCGCCGCACCTACCGCTGAGACACGTTGCAGGCCACTCCGTGGGTTCATGCCCGATACCGGATAGCGGCGAAGACCCCCATGAGCCAGAACGCCAGCGGGAAGGCCGCGAAGAACAGGGCGTAGCCGACCCATTCAACGGTCAGCTTGAACGCCGGGTTGTAGATGGTGTTCGGTACAACAGCGGCCATGATCAGACCTGCCACCGGGACAAGCACCAGCGTGGCGCAGGCTGCCAAAACCGCTGCAGCACTGTGCAACTGCACAGCGAACCGCACCGCCAGCACGATCACGACCGCTACAGCGCTGACTGCCAGGATCGTGGCGTGTGTGCGGTCTTCATAGCCGCGGGCGTGCAGCAGGACGGCTCCACTCAGGGTGAGCGCGAGCGCCACCGCCAACCACCGCTGGTCGCGCGTGGGATCGCACAGCCATCCGCAGCACACCACCAGCAGGGCTCCCAAGCCGGTGAGCAGTCCGGTGATGATGTTGCGGGCTCGGTCGGTCGCCAAAATCGTCTCGCGCACCGATTTGGGGCCGTCTAGTGCGGGGTCCTCGCCCCCGGCCACCACGACCGCCGCCGGGAGATCGGCGCGGGTCTCAAAGACCCAGCGGCCCGACGCCGATGGAAACACCGGTAGGCGCAGTCGAGCGGCCCACCGCGCCAGCGACGGTGTCTTCTTGATCGCCAGGGTGACCGCGAGAAGGGCGCAGCACAGCAGTGTCGTCGCCGAGGTCATCAGGATCATGCGCGCCAGCCCAGCGCTCAGGGTGGCGATGCCCACCACGATCACGGCGGTGCACAGAGCCAGTGGGCCGCCGACGAATCGCAGGCTCAACGCGGCGGCGGCCAGCAGCACCGCGCTGGCCAGGGCGACCTGGGGTGCGCCCAGTGGCCCGGGAACGGCCGCTCCGATGCCGACGGCGAGCGCGGCAATTCCGTTGAGCCGCAACACCTCGGCAAGAAGCCGGAAGGTTCGCCCCCGGCCGTGGGCCGGTTGAGCCAGATCGGTGTTGGTGTCTGGGCGCAGCAGGATCACCGTCGCGGCGGCCAGCAGGCCGACCGCGATACTGATGCCTACGGCGGCTGCCAGCCAGTCGTGGTGCTGGTTGCGCCACCGGACCAGCAGTCCCAGCGCCGCGAGAACACCGACGCTCACCAACGTCATCGCAACCCGGGACGCCCAGGCCGGGGAGACTGCGGGCCAGCGCTTGCGCAGCTCGGCCGGGATCGCGGAGGTGACGTGCTCGATGACCGGGATGCGAGCCTCGTCATCCTCGACGAAACGCAGCCACAGCCGGGTTCCGTCGAGCACGCCCTGGTCCTGCAGGGACCGGTTGCTGCGCAGCGGAGTGCCGTCCACCCAGCAGATCGCCCATCGGCCCCGCTTAGCGGTGCCCCCCTCGGCCTGCGGCGGAGCCAGCCGGGGGCGGTTGACCTCGACAAGACGGCCGTTGACCAGGTCCACCAGCGCCGAGATCTGCATACCGATCGCGGCGACCGCATCCATGCGGATGCCCAGCATCGCCTCGCCGGCCATCAGCCCCACCAGAACCCGGTGGCCGGCCTTGGCTTGCGGCTCCCCTAGAGGCTCTGCCTCCGCTGAGACGGGTTGCAGGGAGGTCACCGCGCACCCACGTTGCCGGTGAATCCCTTCGCCAGCCAGGCCGCGAGATCAATGAATGCGAGCCGGGTGCGCTTCTGCAGCGCAGTGAAATCGAGGGTGTGGCTGTCGCGCAGGTGTTTATCGAAGGGGATGCTCTTCACGGCCCCCACCCGCGGCGACAGACTCTTCTCCACCGTGGACAGAAACTCGCTATCGGCGTTGTTGTGACCGTCGTTGAGCACCACCACCGATCGGCGCAGCAGCTCGTGGCTATTGCGGGCATCCAACCAGTCCAGCGTGGTCTCAGCGGCGGCCGCGCCGTCGAAGCCCATCGTGCCGACGATCACCAGGGCGTCGGCCTGGGAAAGCACGCTGCGCATCACCCGGTGCTCAATATGTGGGCCGCAGTCGATCAACGCTAGCTGGTAGAACTGGCGGGCTCGCGCGATGACGGCGTTGAACAAATCGTCGGTCAACACCATCGGGTTGGCCACGTTCTGGTTGCCGGGCAGCACTTCCAAGCCCTGCCGGTTCTTTCCGGTGTAGGAGCGGGCCATGGGATAGGTCGTCACCTGATCGTCGCTCATGAACTCCCGGACGGTCGCCGTCGCCGATGGATCCACGAGGCGACCGAGGTTGCCGTAGGTGGGGTTGGCGTCCAGAGAGATCACCGGCTCGGTGCGGTAGTTGGCGTAGACGGTGCCCAGCCCAGCGGTGACGCGGGTCTTGCCCACGCCGCCTTTCATGGAGACCACCGCGATCGTGTAGTTCCCCGGGATGTTGGCGGTGATCGCGTCGATGTTGGCGCGCAACTCCAACTCGGCGGGTCCGGCGCCGAGGTTGACCAGCTTGCCGCTGCCGACGTACACCGTCTTGCGCCAACCCATCTCGGGGGGCAGCTTGCGAGGCTGGGCGACGTCCTCGACGCGCAGGATGGCGCTGCCGGTCTGGAAGGTCGACGTCCGGGCAGACCCCCCGACCGGGGAGGGATTCCAGTCGCGTTGCGGGCGCACCGCAGGGGCGCGGGGTGCGACCGCGGGTGGGGTTGCTGCCGGCCGTGTTCCCCACTGCGCCGCGGCCGCGGGCGGTGCGGATCGAGCGGCGGGTTCGGCGGCATGTCGGTGGGGTGGCGCCGCCGGAACAGCGGGCAAGATTTCGGTGTACTGGTCCTCGGGCCGATAGGACGCCATCGGCTCGGCCACGGACGGGTCATCAAGGGTGGGCGTCGGCGGCATCTGCGGCTCGGCCAGCGGATCAGCGGTCTCGCCGGCCTCGTCGGTGCTCTCCAGATATCGACTCTGGAAATTCGGATCCATCGGGTTTCCCCTGGTTCTGTAGTTGTCTGACACGGTTGGTAGTTGCAATTCTAGGTGCGGCGTTTGCGGCTTACGACCAGTAACCGAACATGCATTCGGACGCCGTTAGGACCATTGCTGCGGCGCTCTTTTCAGAAGCGGGTGTGCTCAGCCCAGTTGCGGATGTTGAGGCTGCTCAACACCGCCTTGATACCGGCTTCGGTCTGTCCGAGGGTGGCCGGCGCGATGGTCATCCACTCCTGGTCGGAGCCCCGAACCGCGGCCAGGCGGTAGATCGCTACCCGGCCGGCATCGGTCGCGCGTATGTCGAGCGCACCAGTGGCCGAACGGGTTTCGGCGTCGTCATAGACGCGGGCGTAAAGGACGGCTTCGGCGGTGGGATGGTCGAGCACTTCCGCCAATTCGGTCAACGCCGCTCCCCGAAGTCCCAACTCGCGCAATCCGGCCTGACCGACTCCAGCTCCCGCGGCGCGCTCGGCGGCCACTGAAATCAGTTGGTCAGCAGGAACATTGATCGGAGTGATCCGCGACGGCTCGGAAGGATGGGCGCTGTCGAGCAGGGCGAGCAGCGTAGCCGCAAGCCAGGGCGGATCTCCTACGCCGGCCTCGTCGGGGATGGTGTCGATGGTGATGTCCTCGGCGGCGCGCGCGGCCGAGACCCAGCGCCCGTCTCGGCGCGCGAGCACCACCCGCAACTGGTTGTCGGGCACTGCACGCCAGGTCGACGGGTCGGCGACTTTCTCTGCCTCCCACTCGATCCGGCCGCGGGAGACCACCATCACCACTTCCACGTCCGGCGCGGTGAGCACCGACAAGCGGCTGGCGAGGTCGGGCAGAACCGCGCCGTCGGCGTCGACCAAGCCGGCTTCCCGAAGGCTGTCCACGCCGGGGTGCTGGTCGAGCCATTCGTTGGTACGGGCTGCACCGTAGGGCCGTGCCCGCAGCTCGGGGGCCAACCGGCCGATCCCGCATAGGGCCTGCAGCAGCCACAGTGCGTCGACATTGACGTGGGCCGGGCCGGTCACGGTGTGGTTGTCGGTGGGCACGGTTGTAACTCCTCTGCGAAGGCGGCTCAAAGCCTAACGGCGGCAACCGATTTCCTCGGATGCCGCCGCTAGGACTTAGTCGCGATTGACGACCGGTTGTTCGGCGGTCAGACGCTCCAGGACTGCCCGACCATGTGGTCGTGCTCCTGGGTGTTACCCAGAGTCGAGGAAACGCTGGTGCCGTGATTGCCCATCGACTCGGCGATGACGGCGAAGTTGCGGTTGAGGTCGTTGACGAACTGGTCGAAGACGCCCTGGCCCTGGGACTGCCAGAACTCAGCGCACGCTTGCACGTCGGCCATGATGGCCTTGTGGACGGCTTCCAGGTTGGCCGTCGAGTTGCCGATGGTGGAGGCGTGCTGGGCGACGTCTCCGTAATGCCAGGTGATGCTCATGTGTATTGAGTCTCTTTCTCTGTGAGAGGGAATCGGGTCTTAGACGTTCTTCAGCTTGGAGGCCGCGTCCTGCTCGTTGGCCTCGTAGGCGTCCGCGCTGCGGGCGAGGTTGTCGCTGGTGAACTGCATCATGTCGTGGATGTTCTTGAACGCGCGGTTCAGGTCGGTCATGGTGTCGAACGACGCGGTGTTCGCCAGGCCGTTCCAGCCGGCGCCGGAGATGTTCTGCGACGACGCGAAGGCGCGGGTGGCCTCGGCGAGGATTTCGTCGGCGTGGCCGCGGAACTTCGTGGAATAGCTGCGCATCTCGTGCGGATCGGTCATCAAGCTCATGGAAGAGTTGCTCCTTGTGTCTCAGTGTGGCCCGGGCTGAGTTGCTGGCGGGCTCGTATTTTGTTGTGTATCTCGAGTATCAGGTGGACTGGGACTTATTGCTGCCACCGTCTTCTTGGGCGATTAACCAGTCCACTCCCCCCTTTTTGGGGCTGCCTGCCAGGCAGTGCTGCCGGCCATTAGCGTGGCCTCGGCAGGACGCGAACCGGCGTTCCGTAGCGCGGTCCCGCGTCGCTGCCGGACGATTCGCGAGCGCTGCCCATGCCGTTCATCGGAGCCACCCCTGGGCTGCCGCCAACACTGGCCGGGGCCGCTGAGGCCGCGGCGCGGGCCGCGGTCAGTACGGGTGCGTTGGCGCCGGTCTGCGCGCCCGCCGCCCAGCTCGCCGGTACCGATAGACCGCCGATGCGGCCCACCCCGCCCAGTCCTGCGGAGATCGGGCCGAGCCCTGCACCACCCAGGCCGCCGATGCCTCCACCGCCTAACCCCGCAGCGAGCGATCCGAACCCGCCGCCGCCGATGCCGGCCGCGGTCATCAGCGGGGCCGACTCGACGGCACCTAGGGCGCCGCCCATCATCGACGGGTTGGACGCCATCGACATGAAGGGACTCAGCAGGGACTGGAATTGGCCCACGCCCTGCAACGGCCCGCTGAAGGCCTGCATGGCCGGTTGGGCCAGGCCTTGCAATAGTTGCGGGACGACCGACATCAGTTGGGGGCCCATGGTCAGCATCGTTTGGGCGTCCATCCCGCCCGGCAGCGACGACGTCTCCTGGGAGACCATGGCTGCCTGCTGGCCGGCTTGACCGGCCGCTTGCCCGCTGGCCTGTGCCACTGCCGCGGCCTGGCCGGCCAACCCTGCCGGATCGGTCATGGGCGGCGGTGGGGTGAACGGCACCAATGACCCGGTCAGCGCCGCGGCATCGGCGGAGTAGGCGTACATCACCGAGGCGTCCTGCGCCCAGAACTCCTGGTAGGCGGCCTCCGTTGCGGCGATGGCAGGAGTGTTCACGCCCAGGAAATTGGTGGCGATCAAGGTTTCCAAGGTGTTGCGGTTCAGTTCGATGACCGGTGGCGGGATCACCCCGGCCCGTGCGGTCTCGAAAGCCGAGGCGGCCTGTGCTGAGGCGGCGGCAGCCTGTTCGGCTTGGCCTGCGGTGGCAGTCATCCAGGCGACGTACGGTGCAGCGGCGGCGGCCATGCTCGCCGAGGACGGTCCTTGCCAGGCGCCGGCGGCCAACCCGTTGACCACAGCCTGGAAGGCCGCTGCGGTTGAGCCGAGTTGTGCGGCAAGCGCCTGCCACGCCGCGGCCGATGCCGCCAGCGAGGTCGAGCCCGGGCCGGCATAAATCCGTCCCGAGTTGATCTCCGGCGGCAACACCGCGTAGTCCGGCGGCGCCAAGGCAGGCAAGGTCACGGTGCACTCCCCGTCAAGCGGGAAAACCCCTTACAGCAGGGCGCCGGTGGCCGCGGCGACGTCGACCGCCTCGTACCCGGCCCCGTTGGTCGCCAGGTTCACCGCCGCCAGCTGATGGAACATGTCGGCCACCATGGCGGCGGCCTGATACACCGCGCCGTGGGTGGACAACGACGCCGCCAGCAGGGCGCTGGTCTCTTCCAGGCCCGGGGGGATGACACCCATGGTGGGTGCGGCTGCTGCGGCGCTCGCTCCGGTCATCGCCGACCCGAGTCCCATCATGGTCGCCGCACCGGCGGTCATCTCCGCGGGTTCCACTGAAAAGAAGCTCATGACGTCCCTATACCTCCCCGTGTTGTGGTGCTGGACACAGCGTACCTGACGTTTGCCAGGCATAACCAATCTTATTTGCTGCAGCTATCAATTCTGACCTCCTGACGGGATGGCGACTTGGGTGTAGCGGGCCGACTCTGACGAGGAAATCAGCAGGCCACGGCCACGAGGCATGGCGTGACCTCGGAATCGGCCGATGATGAATCCGGGGTCGGGGTTGCTGTCCATCATGAGGAGCGGTGCGTTTGCTTGAACCATCGTTGCGATGACCGGGTCTGCTCTCTGACCGTTGATCCAGGTGCCGAACGAACGCGTGTAGAGCACATGCAGGCCGACGTCGCTGGCTCCGGCGACCAGTTGTGCCATGGTCATCCCGTTGGGGGCGCGCACGTCCAGCGGGGAGTCGAACGCCCCGCTGCCGAGCCGTTCGGCGTCGTCGATGATGAGGAACATCCGCGGCCCCGACCATTGGTGGGCCAAGCTCTCCTCCAGTGACAATCCAGGCGCGGGAGCTCGTTCGGCCAGCCGGGCGGCCAAGTCGGTCATTAGGGCTTTGATCCCGTCGGGCTGGTAGGCCCAGCCCTGCAGGAAGTCGCCGCCGAGTTCCTGGAGCAGCTCCCGGCGCGGAGTCACCAGCCAGACCTGAGCCCGTTCGCGCGGATCGGCCGGATCGGGGATCGCGGCGTCGGCCCCGGGGGCATACACACGCGCGATCTCGGAGAGCACTGTGCGGCACAGGGTCGTCCGGCCGCATTTGGCTTGGCCGGTGACCAACAGGTGTGGGCCGTCGAAGCTGACCGGGCGGGCGAACTCGTCCATCCCCCATAGCACTGAGGCCAACGGTGAGCCGCTGCTGGTGGTGCGGGCCAGGGTTCGCAGGTCTGCCAACGACAGCGCGTCGGGCAGGCGGCGCACGGAGGGAGCCGGGTTGTAGCCGGACGCGACACGGCGCACCGCCGCGACCACGCTGGAGGAGTCGAACACCTCGCTCGGCGTGCCCGACAACGCCGGGCGGGCGGTCATCGTGTGCAGACCGACTGGCTCGACACCCTCACGCGGGTAGTTCTGCGCGACCATCCCCCGACCGGGTCGTCCGACCGGAACCTTCGCCGCCTCACGGGCTTTGACGTTCTGGGAGTCGATGTCGGCGGCCAGCTTCAACTCGATCCGCGACGGGAAGGCATGCCGCGCACCCAGCGGCAAGTTGTTCTCCCGCAGCACCGACACCATGACGTGGATGCCGTAGCTTCGGCCCTGCAAGATCAGTGTGCTGATCTGGGCGACGATCGCCTCGCGGCCGCGGATGGTGGAGGTGTCCTCAGTCAAGGCCTTGAAGTCGTCGATGACCAGGAACACATCGCCGTAGGGATCGTCGGGCACCGGCCCGGGCTCGTCGCCGAACTTGCGCCGGCGGAACTGCTCGACACCGTTGACGCCGCACTGCGGGAAGCTGCGCTGACGCGAGGCCAGCAGCTCCATCAACTCAGCGACGGTCCGGCGGATACCGTCTTCGTCAAGGGCGTAGGCCACCGAACCCACATGCGGCAGTTCCGCGACCGATCCCAGCGCCGGAGAACCCAACGCCAGGATGTAGAACTGGACCGCCTCGGGGGTGTGAGTCAAGGCAGCCGAGCACACCAGGCTCTGCAGCGTCGTGGTCTTGCCGGACCCGTTGCCGCCCACGACCATCACGTTGGCGCCTTCCCCGGCGGCGTTGACCAACTGCGGCTGCTGGTCCTGCTTGTAAGGGCGGTCGATGATGCCGATCGGGAATACCAGATCGCCCGGGGTGCCGTAATCCTGTGTCCACGGCTTGCCCCGGTACATCTGCACCACCGCGTCGATCGGCAGCGGCTCATCCAACGGCGGGCACCACAACCGGAACGGCTCAAAGTCGATCTGACGCAACTGATCGCGGATCACCAACCCGACCGTCGGGGTCGAGGGGTCCTCGTCCTCACCGTCACCGCTGCCCTGCCCATTGCGGTCGGCTTCGCCGTCAATGCCCGCAACGCCTTCCAGGCCACGATCCACGGAGGCGGCCTCAGCGGCGGCTTCGGCCGGATGGTCACCAATGCTGGTGATGGACTCAGGAAGCGGCAAGAAGGCGGTGGTGAACAGTTGCGGCTCAAGGTAATCCACGCCCGCGGTGGCTACCACAGTCTCCTGCTCGTCACTGTCGCGGCGCTTCCGGTACTCCCGCCAGAGGCTTTCCACCTTGAACTTCAGCAGCTTCTCCGCCGCACCTGTGCGCAGATACCCAACGCCGACCTCGCGGGGCAGATTCACCGCCTGCGGCACGCCGGCGGCGGCGGCGCTGGCGGGGGTGTTGGCGCGCAGCACCATCCGGTAGCCCACGTTCTCCAAGAGTTTCTCAGCGCGGCTGTCGATGTCCTGGGACGCCATCAACATATGCACCCAGTAGGAGCGTCCCTGACGGCCGATCTGGTCGAGGACCTCGGGGGCCGACTGCTTGATGCGAAACAGTTCCTTGAACTCGTCGATGACCACGATGAGCGCCGGCAGCGGGGGAAGCATGTTGCCCTTGCGGGCCTCCTTCTCCCGAATGATGTTGTAGTGCTCGGCGTCGTCGGCGTCCACCGAGTCGCAGATCTGCTTGCGGCGGGAGATCTCCCCCCAGAGCGCGTCGATGAAGCGGTCCATCAGCCCGCCCTGATCCTTCTCCAAGTCGGTGATGACATGGCTGACATGCGGGCAGCCCTCAAAGGGCTTGACCCCGGCGCCGCCCTTGCAGTCGGCAAGTACAACCTGCACGTTCTCCGGCGGGTGCCCGAGAAAAATGGAGGTGATGAGCGTGCGGAGCGCGGTGGTCTTTCCCGATCCCGTGGTGCCCGAGAGCACGCCATGAGGGCCGTCGCCCCCCTGATTCATGTCCTTCATGTCCAGCAGAACGAGCTCGCCGGTATCGGTGCGATTGCCGAACGGAATCCGCAGGCGCTCAGGAGAATTGATGTCGGAGTGCTGCGCCCACAGCTTCGGGAAATCGATGTGCGCGGGGTCAGTGATTCCCCAGTAGGCCAGAATATCGCGGGGTCTGCCGATGGTGAGATCCTCAGCCACATCGCCAATTTCGTAGGCCTCGGTCAACCGCCATCGCGCCATGTGCATGGCGAAGCGCTCCGCGTCCTCGCGGGACAGCTGATCGGCCAGGGCGAAAAAGGTGAGACCGTCTTCCTCGTAGGCCGCCCAGGTCTGGCCGTCGCGCGGGACAGCCTGGACCACGGCGTCCTGCCCGATCCGCAGCATCCGCGACCCACCGCGGCACGGCGGAACTCCCCCGCGCAGATCGAAGAACGTCACACCCTCCACCCCGAGGGCCCCGACGAGCTGCTGCCACCCGCTGTTGTCGTCGATGTCGGCGACAACCACGGTGTGCGGCATCGGTGAGACCGGTTCATGCACGGCGGCATGGCGGGGCCGGAACGCGTCGCGGCCTTTGAGCACCGCATCGAACTGGGCATTGGCGAAATCGCCGACCGAGGTGTACACCATGCGCACCGGCCCGGCGGCGTCCTCGATCTTCGGATCCCCCGCGTGCGGAAGCCATTTGACCCAGTCCCACTCCTGCTCGTCGTCAGTCACCACGATCAGCCGCAGATGGTCGGGCCCGTGGGAGAACGTCAACTGGGCCAGCACCGCCCGTATCAACGCCAGTAGGTGATCGCGCTCGCCGTCGAGGCGATAACCCGGTTCCACAAGCAGCGAAATCAGTGCCGGGGTGCCGTAGCAGACACTTTGGTAGCGGACGAACTCCTGCAACGCCTTTCCGGTGGCCGGCTCCATCTCGATCTCGGTCGGCATGTCCTGGGGTTCGGAGAACACCACCGCCTCGGCTTCGGTCAAGGCCGTCATGCCCACCCCGACGCGGGCCACCCCGAACCAGGAGTCCTTGCCCGTCGGAGAGCGCTCCCACATCCGCGGGCCGCCCAAAGCCGCTTCCAGGGTGTCCACCGGAGGGTGATACCAGCGGTAATTGGTGTCCAAAGCGTCGGCGGCGCGGCCCACCCGCTCGCGCAGATCATCGAGCACCAACATGAATCGGGCTCGCAGCGCGTCCATCTTGCCGCGGCTCATCTGCTGGCCGCCGCCGAACCGGCCGCCGAACAGCATGCTCACCACGCCGAAGATGATCATCAGCGGAAAGATCGAATACGCCCCATTGAAGGTCCTCGCGCCCGAGGCAAACGACACCACCACCATGCCCACGACGATGCCGACGACGCCGACCGCCACCACAACAATCCACCACGGCTTCGGTTCTGGCGGGGGGACTTTCAATGGGGCCGGAAGTCCGACAGCTTCGGGTTTGATCTCGGTCGGCGGCTTGACGCTGCCGGGCTGTGACCGCGGAAACCCCAGTTTCATTTCGGCTGCTCCAGTTTCCCACCGGCGTTGGCCGGCAATGTGTCGTGACGAACCAAGGCTCCAGCCTTCGTCAGCGCCGGCCCCGGGGCGAGAAGGCGCAGGACCGACCAGGGTGCAGGCTTCGGCGGTGTGCTGAACCCCAAGGCGCGCAGGGTTTCCTCATCGCGGGGAACACCGAAGCGGGCCCCCGAGTCCGACACCCACCACAGGGTCTCCTGGCTTGAGGCGGTCTCGTCATTGCCGGTCGTAATCACGTAATTGGCGTAGTCCGGGCCGAAGAAGACCTTATTGGCCTGGGCGGGGCTGCGTTCGGCGTTGACCAGCTCCACCGCTTTGTCGACCTGGTCCTCAGGGATAGGAATGGATGCCCCCGAGATGATGTCGATGCTGGCTCGGTCCTCACCATCGGCTTTCTTCCACCACCAGCAGGTCGCCGGATTCTCCTGATTATCAACGATATTCAGCGGCGCATCGGGATAGCCGGACACATCTAGGGTCGTCACCGCGGGAAGCGCGGCCAGTTGTGGGCCAGCGACCACCGGCACCGCCGCCCCAGCACGGTTGGCGTTTTCCACGATCTGGGCCACGATCGGAGTGACTTCCTGCATGCCTGCCGGGAGCACCACTGAGTACGTGGTTTGTCCCCCGACCTGCGGTGTGCTCACCACGGTGCCCACCGGGCCGGGAGCGCCCGGGAAACCGGCTGGTGTTCCCGCGCCGGGAATCACCGGAACGGTCAGCGACGGGCCGACCGGGATCGCGTCGAACAACGCTTGGCTCATCGTGCGCGCCGCTGCTAGGGCCGAGTCGGAAACCCCCAGCGCCAACAACACCGGGCGTTGAGCCGGATCCACCCGCGAGCGCCGGCCCTCTCGGATCAACCAGACGCTGTTGTCGTAGCGCAGCAGCAGCGCATCGTTTGGCTGCAGCGTCCTGCGGCGCTCGGACAGCTCAGGCTGACCGTCGATCACGGTCACCGCCACCGGTTCGGGGGCGTTCACGCCGAACGTCTTGGTCACCGCGTCGCAGACCAGCCATGATGAGGTCGTCGGCGAGGTCGCGTCCAGCATCGACGGCGCACCCGGGATACCCACCAACGGTCCGCGCGCCATCCCGTCAATCTCGCTGCGCCGCACCCGAACCGGGTTATCGGCCTGACCGGCGATCAGTCGGGCACTGGCCAGATTCAACGCGGGATACAGCGTCTGGCCGACGCGCACATAGAGCGCACCGGTCTTCTGGTCGGCGATGATGGAGGCCTGTCCTGCCGAGCCGGCAGGTCGCAAAAAGCTCCAGAACAGTGCGGCGAGACAGATGACCGCGGTCAAGGTGATGGAGCCGATGATCGCCATCGACTCACGACGGCCCGGGTCGGATTCCATGCGCACCCGTCGGCGGGTGAGGCCCAGGTCTGCACGCCGGGCCATGAACGAGTGAGCGGCGACCTGGACGCGGGTCGCCAACCCCAAACCGCGGCCTGTGCGCCGCGGGTCCTCGCCTGGCGGTGTCATCGCGTTGTGCTGCGCCACCCCTATTCCCTTCCCATCTAACGCGCGATCCGGCGAACGGCGATCGGGCCGGACGGAATGCTCGAGATCTGGACGTGCCCGCCGGGACGTGGTGCCTCGATCACCATCGACGAGGAGATCGCCAGCTGTACGTGCTCAGGCCGGCCCGGGGCACTGAAATTGCTCAAAATGAGGTCACCGGGGCGTATGTCCGATCGGGACACCGGCTGACCGACATGAATCATCTGATAAGTGGTGCGAGGCAACCCAATGCCCGCCGCCCGGTAAGCCGCCTGCACCAAACCCGAACAGTCATACGCCCGAGGTCCGGTCGCACCCCAGATGTAGGGCAGGCCCAACTTGGTTCGGGCGAACTGGACGGCCCGTTGCCCAGCGTCAGAGCCGCGTCCCTCGCTGCCGAAGATGCGGTCAAGGCCGGCCGAGCTCGGCGACGCCCACGATCCGGCCTGCGCGAACGGAGACATCGCCGAAGACACCGTCGATCCCAAACCGCCGCCGAGCTGTCCCATGCTGCCCAATGCCGGACTTGCCATGCCCATGCCGGCATTGACCCCAGCGCCGATCATCGGCGACATCCCGCGAGACATACCTCCCATCCCGCCCATCCGATAGGCCATCGCCACCTGCCGCATGCGGATGGCGAGAAGCCGGTTTTGTTCCTGGGTGGTGGTCAGTTGGCGCTGCATCGCGGCCAGCTTGTCGTCCATCGCCGAGACCAACAACTTCACCCCGGCCGGGGACCCGGTCGCTGGGGCGATCGCGGCGGCCTGAGCCTGGGCGGACCCGCGCACCCCGCTAGCCCCCGCCCGGCCGGCTTGGGCCTCGGCCTGCCCGGCCGAGGCCGCGCTACTGGCCTGACCGTCGGTACCGCGGGCGGCCTGCCACTGAGACTGATAGCGGCCCCCCGCGGCATCGGCACCCTCGGCGGTGCCACTGCTGCCTGGCGGCGGCGGAGGTGATGGGGGCAGGTCGGTGGCCACCCCGACCGGGCTGATGGAGGCCGGATACAACGCTTGACCACTGCCCAAAGCGCGGTCGACCTGGGCGACATACGCCCCCACCGATCCGCTCATCCCACCAACGCTAACGGCACCACGGACTTACAGCGACCACGTCCGAGACGGGAGCCAAAGTTTGCTGCCAGGCACTCCCCGGGTGATCAGGTGTCCAAAATGCCGCGCCAGTCCCCGCTGTGGCGGCGTATCTCCCCTGCTGAGGTGCCCATCTGCGCTCTTGTGCTGCTCAGAAGGTTCTGCATGGATGCCAGCGAAGACGCCATCGTGTCCACGAGCGTTCGTAGCCCGGCGGGTGTGTTCGCGACCGGCAGAAGGGCCGCAGCCCGTACCTGAGCGGCACTGCGAATGCCCTCTGCGGTGCGGGCCGCCTCCCGAGCCGCCTCCAAGGCGCCTTCAACAGCGCCGGAAGCCCCGTCATGTGTTGCCCGGACCCGCTCCCCTGCCGATTGGTAGCGCTCTGCGGCCGCCGCGGCCGCACTCGCTAGACCGCTTCGGCCCTCGGGAATGTCCGCCGGGGCTGGCGGGTGGTCGAGGTTGGCTAAGGTGCCGTCCGGCGGTGGCAACAGACCGCACGCCGCAGCCAGCACACGGTCGATCTGGTCGACGTACCGCGCTGCGTCCATAGGGACAGAATAGGATCACCAGGTGCTTGGCCGGCCGCGGTGACGGCATTAAAGGGGACCGTCGTGTTGGCGGGCCTTCTTCAGATGCGCTGGCGTACTAGCGACGGGGGGAATCTGATGGGACGTGCCCTGGCGAGTCTCGGCTTGGTTGTTTTACTGGTCGCTGGCTGCGGCCACAGCGGAACATCGCAATCTAGCGGCAGCCCCGCTGCGCTGACAGCCACCACCGCCGCCGCGCCGGCCTACCGCATCCTGCCCAAGGAGGAACTCGCCAAGGCCCTCCTGGACCTGCAGGACCTCCCCCCGGGCTACAGCCAAGACCCACCCGCCGCCGAGGGTCCGTCGAAGACGTTCTGCGACTACCCACCGCCTTTCGAGGAGAGCGTCCGCGTTCGTCGCGACTTCACCAAAGGCGGCGGCATGTCCGCCGAGTACCTCAGCCTGGGGCTGCGCCAGTACGCCAACGCCGATCAAGCCAAGGCATCCTTCGACGCATTAGCCAATGCCCTCAAGACCTGTACCGGCGAGACCTACAACGGGGTCCAAAGCACGTACGCCCCCATGTCCGCACCCAAAGTCGGCGAAGGCTCCCTCGGGATCAAAATCACCGCCGGCGACACCGGCCTCCTCCAATTCTTCGCCGTCGTCGGGCCTGTCCTCTCAACACCGGCGGTGGCGGGTTGCTCAACGCAAACGCCAACGAAGTCATGAGTCTGCTAGAGGCCCAGGTCAACAAGTACCGGGCTGGCGCGCAGCAGCCCTAACGGCGCGCCCGCTAGTTCCCTGCCGCTTGCTGGTGAAGGGCCCCCAGGAACTGCGGGCAATACGCGCCGATCGCAGAACCGACCACCACCGCGGCCTGCTCTTTGGTGAACCCTTGGTTCGCGATCAAGGAGTTGGCCTCTAACGCGGGGTCGAACCTGATGGCCATGTCTTTGCACAGCGCCTGACCCAAGCCCAACAGCTGATCATTTCCGCCGCAACCCGGCAGCGAGGCGCAACTGACCCCGCGGTTCCCCAACGACGTCAGATAGATCTGGTCCTGCGTGTCATCAGCATGAGCCGGTGGTGCGACCAACAGGCCGACAACCACAGCCGACGCAACAATCAACGATCTCCCCCGGTACATGGGCGGCAGCGTAGCCAGCCAACCCGACACTTGCAGCCCAAACAGGACCAGTCGTTCGCAGCGGTGTAAAGGAGCAGGGACCGCCTACCCCAGTCATCCGGAATCAACGGACCGCGGCGCCGCTGGGCGTTGCTCTTCAACAGCTTCCCTTAGGGGGGAAGCTGCTCGCCCGCATTGCTGCTGGGCTGAACCCTGAACCGAAACCTGCGTCGCGACTCGGCTCTATGGTTGGTCGGGTGCGCTGGTATTCCTGCCCCGACAACCAACCTTTGCAACTGCGGCAAACCCCCCGGCCAATGTCGCGGAACGCCAACAGCGATCCCGAACAAGTCCGACTGCGCGCATACGTCGCCGACACCACAGAACTCGTTGCGGCCGTTCGGATTTCGGACCGACCATGGGCCCTGCGAATCGACGTCGGGACGCCACACTCCCGGGATCTATTGTCCGACGTGGCGGACCTGGACAACTACGCACACCCCATCGCCAACGAACTCAAGAATCCCTACCTCGTCTCGGTGTGGGCTACCAAACAGCGCGACGCCCAGCAGCGCTCGTATGTCCGAATTGCCGATGCCCGGGTGGCATCTCCACCAGAACAGGTGCTCATGGTGAGAACCACTGCATCGGTGGAAAAAAACGCGTTCAAAGATGAAATCAAAGCCGCCGTCTATGAGGCGGGTGCGCAGATGCTTCCCGACGGCGTACCCGTCAGACTGGAACTGTCCTTCGTCATCGGCAATCGGGGCTGGCTACCGCTGTGGAAACCGACGATTGACGCGCTCGATCCGCTACTGGGCCGCACCTATCCGGACAATCCCTACCACCCGCTCGACGGCCGAATCGTCGAGCTCGGAATGCACATGGAATCTGATCCATCTCTCGGGTACGACGTGCTGATCGGCATCGCCCCCTCACCGTGGCAAGCATTCGACCGAACTGGACGCCGTCGCGTGTTCGGGCAGCGAGTGACTTGCCCACGGTGTCGAGCAACGCCCGGACAGGAGTGCCCCACCTCCTACGGCGACAATCATCCCGAGCGTATGGCCGCGTTCGACCGCTCCCGGGACGTCGCTCATGCGATGGGACTCGGCGACACCGCTACCGACACTTGGCCCGACGAAGCTCTGGTCGCCTTCTACGGCGAATGGCCCACCAGCCGCGCATGGGACACCGGTGGTCAGAAGCGAGCACCAAAGATCGGCCCCGATTGGACCCTCTAGAAGACAAGAAGAAGAGCAGCAGCAATCGCTCCTACAAAAACACACCAACAGCGCACCACCCCACCACCATTTCACGCATCCTCGACGATGTCACCGCAACACAACGCTCACTGCTGATGCCACCCTCAGCGATGCCCTGCGAAAGGACGCCGTCCGTGCTGAGGCGGGTACCAAGATTCAGCGGTGGGGAAATAGTGGTACGTACGTACGTGCTGCCGCCGCGCTGCGCTGCCGGGTGTCGTTGATGACGTCGATCAGCAGTTCCTCAGTCAGGTGGCGGCCCAGTTCGGTCACGATGGCGCCCGGGTGCACCGAGAACGACAACACACCGGCGGGCCCGGCGCGTCGAGCCAATTCCCGCGCGAACAGCGCGTTGGCGGACTTCGACCTGCCGTAGGCGATCCAGGCGTTGTAGGGCGTCGTTGTGAAGTTGGGGTCCGCCAGGTCGACGTCGGCGCGCGAGTGCCCGGCCGAGGAGAGGGTCACCACCCGCGGCGACTCACCTCGCAGCAGAGCGGGGGCGAGTCGGGCCGTGAGGAGAAAATGCCCGAGGTGGTTGGTGCCGAACTGGGTCTCGAAGCCGTCGACGGTATGGCCGAACGGGCAAGCCATCACCCCGGCGTTGTTGATGAGCACATCGATGGCATCGTGGTCGGCGAGGAACCCGTCGGTGAAGGAGCGAATCGACGAAAAGTCGCCCAGGTCAACGACTCCCGCGTCGAAACGCCCGCCCGGCACCAGCTGACGCAACTCGCTGACGGCGTTTTGCGCCCGCCGCCGGTCGCGGGCCGTCACCGTGACCGAGGCGCCGTGGGCCGCCATCGCGCGTGCACTCTCCCGGCCGAGTCCACCGGCCGCGCCGGTGATCACCACATGACGGCCTGAAAGGTCCAGTCCTGCGAGCACCTCGTCGGTGGTGGTGTCCCTGCCGAATGCTGCCATCGGCCCTCAGCGTAGTCAGCGCAGCGTGAGCCACAACAGGCCGATGCCGCCGAGTGCGAGGCAGTAGATCGCGAACGGCGTCAGCGTGCGGGTCTCGAAATACTTGGTCAGGAAGCGGACCGAAAGGTAAGCGGCGATGAACGACGCGATGCCACCGGCGAGCACCTGGCCGTGAATGCCGTCGCCCAGGGGCCCGAACAGGTCGGGCACCTTGAACAGACCTGCGGCGAGGATGATCGGCGTGGCGAGCAGAAATGAGAACCGCGCCGCCTCCTCGTGGGAGAGTCCGCGCAGCAAGCCCGCGACCATCGTGATGCCGGACCGGCTGATGCCCGGCAGTAGCGCGAGGATCTGGGCGCAGCCGATCAGGACACCTTGTTTGACGGTCTGGTCTGCGAGCCGGTCGTCCACCGCGTTACCGAGCGTGGATCGGTCGTCGGTCCCAGAAGCATTGGCGGACAGTGCATTCGCCGGCACCGGCGCTGCACGCCGCTGACGTTCGCCTAGAAGCAGGATGGCACCGTTGACTACCAGGAACGCCGCAGCTGGAATGGGTTTGCCGAGGGTTGTGCGGAACAGGTGTTCGAGGGCGAGGCCGGAAAGGCCGACCGGGATCGTGGCGAGGACGATCAGCCACGCGAGCCGTTCGGGGCGCGTGGTGATCCGGCGGTGTCGAAGGGAGCTGAAGAAGCCTCCGATGATCACCAGCCAGTCGCGCCAGAAGAAGAGCAGCAGTGCGATCGCGGTGGCGACATGCAACCCGACGATGAAGGCCAGGTAGGGGGACTCCGGCGTGGAGACGTTGAGGTCTTGCGCCCACCGCCCACCGACGAGGGCGGGAATCAGAACCGAATGGCCGAGGCTGGAGACGGGGAAGAGTTCGGTGACACCCTGGAACAATCCGACGATGACGGCTTCGGCGTAGCTGAGGTCAGCGGTCACGACCAGGGGGCGCCTTTCTTCGGTGTGTCGGGTACACCGTGGCAGACGGTTGCCGCGCAAGCCAATCGTTCTCAGCGGTTCTTCAGCGCCGTTCGGTCAGGCTCGGCCGGATCAGGTTGACCAAAGGTGAGAATGGCCCGATGACTGCGGATGCGCCGGACTCCGGTCGCGCAGCCTGGCTGCATCCGGCGACCTGGGGCATCCCGATGCGTTCGGCACTCGCGGCCGGCTTGGTGGTGCTGCTGGCCTTCCTCTCGGTGGGGGCGGCCGTGATCGGGATCCTCCACGCACAGGTCCTGGCCGACGTGGACGCCGCGGCGGACCGGCGTGCCCGCGACGTCGCCGTCGGGTTACAGGGGGATTCACCGCGGGAGTTGGACAGTCAGCTGTTGCTGACCGACGCACAGATCGGCGTGATTCAGGTTGTCGATCCCTCCGGTGCGGTGGTCCGGGCCTCCGACGGAGGGCCGCGAATCCCGTTGATCGATCGTGCCGGCACGCAGCGAAGCGCGACCGTGGACGGCGTCGACGTGCGGGTGAGCTCGCAGCCCGCGGGCCAATACACCGTATTGGTGGGTGCCAGGACCGATCCGGGAGAGACGACGGTGTGGCGCGTGGCGCTGCTGCTGGCGGCGGCGATGCCGGTCGTTGTTGCCGGCGCGGCGGCCGCCACCTTCGTTCTCGTCCGCCGATCACTGAAGTCGGTGGAGGCCATACGCGCGCAGGTGGCGGAGATCAGCAGCCATGACCTGTCCGAGCGCGTCGCGGTGCCCGCGCATCGTGACGAGATCGCCGCGCTGGCGGTGACGATGAACGACATGCTGGCACGCATCGACGCCGGGCACGCCGCGCAGCGGCGGTTCGTCGGTGACGCTTCACACGAGTTGCGCAGCCCGTTGAGCACCATCATCTCCGCACTGGAGGTCGGTGCGGCGCATCCAGAGTTGCTCAAGCTGGAACTCGTCGACAACGCGCTGCTGCCGGAGGCCAACCGGATGCGGTCGTTGATCGACGATCTGCTGCTGTTGGCGCGCGCCGACGAACTCGGGATTCCGGTGCGGCGCGAGGACGTCGACCTCGATGACGTTGTGGCACAGGAGGTTACGCGCGTTGCCGCCTCGTCCGTACACAGCGTTTTGACGGGCGTCGTCCCCGTCCGTGTGTCCGGCGATCCGCAGGCTCTCGCACGAGTGCTCCGCAACCTGCTGGAGAACGCGGTGCGCCACTGCCGCAGCCGCGTCGAGGTGTCGCTGCGCGCCGCCGGTGGCACGGCTACGCTGATCGTCAGCGACGACGGGCCCGGCATACCGGATGGGGAGCGGGCGCGGGTGTTCGAACGCTTCGTGCGCCTGGACTCCGATCGCTCGCGGTCCAGTGGGGGCAGCGGACTCGGCCTGGCGATCGTGGCGGAGATCGTTGCCGCCCACAACGGCAGCGTCACGGTGCGCGACAGCCCCCAGGGTGGTGCGGCGATCGTCGTTCAGCTGCCCGTGTCGGACGAGTCGATGCGGTAGCCCACCCCGCGCACGGTGTGGATCGTGTTGGTGCCGAACGGGGTGTCGATCTTGCGGCGCAGATACCCCATGTAGACCTCCACCACATTGTCCGGCCCGCTGTAGTTGGAGTCCCAGACATGTTGCAGGATCTGGCTTTTCGTGACGGCGTTGTCCTGGTTACGCAGCAGGTACTCCAGCAGTCCGAACTCACGGGGAGTCAGGCTGATCGGTGTACCGCCGCGGTGGACCACTCGCCGGGCGGGATCGAGGGTGAGATCGCCGACGCCGAGAACCGCCGGGCGCTCCGGTGCCCCGCGGCGCATCAGCGCGCGCAGTCGCGCGGTCAGCACGACGAAGGAGAACGGCTTGGTGAGGTAGTCGTCGGCGCCGAGGTCGAAGGCATCGGCCTCGTCGTACTCGCCGTCCTTGGCGGTGAGCATCAGCACCGGAGTCCACACGCCCTGAGCGCGCATACGCCGCAGCACCTCGTAGCCGCTGAGCCCGGGCAGCATGATGTCGAGCACCACCAGGTCGAAGGTCTCCTCGGTGGCACGCCACAGACCATCGGTGCCGTTGTCGGCGGTGACGACGACGAAGCCCTCGGCCCCCAGACCCACCGCCAGCGTGTTGGCCAGCCGTGGTTCGTCCTCGACGACGAGCACTCTCATCGCTGGTTGCTCCTCGGGGACGAAGGCCGGTGCTGAGGGCAGCGCAACACCGCCCCCAGCACCGAAGGATACGAGCGCGTCAGTCGCCGGCATCCGGTGTGTCACCCGGCTCGGGCAGGTCGGGGACACCCGGGGTGTCCGGTCCCTGCTGGGACTGCCCGTGCCCGAACAACGTTCCCGGCATTTCACCCTGGTAGGCCAGGCCGGCCACGCCGGCGGCTCCTAGCACGATGGTCGCCCCGGCAACGACGGTGGCGATCTTCTTTCTCGACGTCACGGTATTCCTCTCGACTGATTCGTCCGGCGCCGGTGCGGCGCCTACCCCCGCCAGTGTGTGAAGCGGTCCTGTGAAAGCGCTGAGGTTGTCCCCTCAGCGAATACTCAGCGCCGATTGGTAACCATGTGCGCCATGACGATCAACCGTGAGGCCTCCGCGCGTCGCATGCTGTCCAAGGTCCCCGAGGTCACCCTCTGGTTCTGGATCATCAAGATCCTGTGCACCACCGTTGGTGAGAGCTTCGCCGACTGGATCGCCACCACCCTCGGGTTCGGCCTGAAGAACACCACCGTCATCTTCACCGTCGTGCTGGCGGCGGTGCTCGCCTGGCAGATGAGTCTGCGCAAGTACGTGCCGTTCGTGTACTGGTTGACCGTCGTCGTGCTCAGCGTCACCGGCACCCTCTACACCGATATCCTCACCGACTCACTGGGTGTGCCGCTGGCGGTCAGCAGCGCGGTGTTCACGGCGATCCTCGCCGTGGTGTTCGGCATCTGGTACGCCCGTGAGCGCACGCTGTCGATCCACAGCATCGTCACCACCCCCCGCGAGGGGTTCTACTGGCTGGCGATCCTGGTCACCTTCGCCCTGGGCACCGCCGTCGGCGACTGGACGCTGGAACTCACCGGCTGGCAGCCCGGAGTCGCGGTGCTGCTGCCCGCCGGACTGATCGCCGCCATCGCGATCGGCTGGCGGCTGGGCGCCAACCCCGTGCTGGCGTTCTGGCTGGCCTACATCCTCACTCGCCCGCTGGGCGCGAACCTGGGTGACTGGCTGGCCCGGACCGGCGCCGAGGGCGGCCTGGGCCTGGGCACCGCCGGCACCAGCGTGCTGTTCCTCGCGGCGATTCTGGCCACGGTCGTCTACCTGACCCGCACCCGCGCCGACGTCATCAACGACCCCGAGGTCGAACGGCCCGTTCACGTGGCGCACCCGCGGGAACGGGTGATGCTCGGATACTTCGCCGCCCTCGCCGTCGGCACCGCCGCACTGCTCACGTGGGCTTCGGCGCAGCCGCACGGCACCTCGCCGGCGCTAGCCGAGGCTCCATCCGGGCCGGTGGTCGAATCGTTGCCCACGGGCGAGGTCACCAAGGCCTTCCCCGCCGAGGACCTGCAGAACTTCCGCACCATCGTGACCGACACCCTCGCCAAGGTCTCCGCGGGCGATCAAGAGGGCGCCAAGGCCCGCATCAAGGATCTCGAAACCGGTTGGGACGACGCGCAATCACGGCTGCAGCCGATGAACGAGACAGCGTGGTCGTTCCTGGACGGCAAGATCGACACGGTGCTCAAGGCCGTGCGCGCCGGCACACCCGACCCCGCCACCGAGACCCAGGCCCTGACCGACCTACGACATGTATTGAGCTGACCATGAGGAAATTCCACTGGATTCCCTGCCTTGCGGTGGCCGCCGTGCTCACCGCCTGCAGCTCGAGCACCACGCCGTCGTCGACCACCCAATCGTCCACGTCCGCCGCGGCGCCCGGCACCCGCGCAGCGCTGAGCATCACCGATCCGTACGCCCCGAAGATCGATCCCGCGGACTTCAGTACCACGATCGACAATCCGTATATGCCGATGGTCCCCGGCACCCGGATGATCTACGAGGCCGATACGCCGGACGGCAAGCAGCGCACCGTCACCGAGGTCACCCGCGACACAAAGACCGTGATGGGCGTGAAGACCGTCGTCGTCCATGACAGCGTCTCGGTCGACGGCGAGCAGACCGAGGACACCTTTGACTGGTTCGCCCAGGCCCGCGATGGCAGCGTCTGGTACTTCGGGGAACAGACCAAGGAGTTCGCCGACGGAAAGGTCGACACCGCAGGCTCATTCGAGGCCGGTGTGGACGGGGCGCTGCCGGGAATCGTGATGCCCGGCAGCCCCCAGGTGGGTGACAAGTTCCGCCAAGAGTACGCCAAGGGTGTCGCCGAGGACACCGGCGAGGTGGTCGATCTGCACGGCGCCGACACCACCCCGCTCACCGGCGCGGCGCGCGATCTCGTCGTCACCAAAGACGCCGACATGCTCGAGCCCAGCGCTCCCGCCGAGCACAAGTTCTTCGCCAAAGGCGTCGGGCTCATCCTCACCGTGACGGAAGGCCAACCGCCACAACGGGATCAGGCCGTCAAGATCGAGAAGTTCTGACACACAGCAATTCCACAAGTCCCCATAAAGCGGCCCCCAAGCTCGTTTTTTTAAGGTGTGAGAATGAAATTTCGCCCGTGCCGAATCGCCGCCGCTATCTTCTGCGGCGCGGCTCTCCTCATGCCGGCCGCCACGTCGCCGGCGTCGGCGGCGCTGGATAACCAAATGACCCAGATGGACAACTCCGGCAATACGTTGAAGGTCGCGCAATGGGACACCTTCCTCGACGGTGTCGCACCCCTGGACCGCAACCGGCTGACCCGCGAATGGTTCCATTCCGGGCGGGCGATCTACGACGTGATCGGGCCCGGAGCCGAAAACTTTGCGGGCACATTGGAACTCGGTTATCAGGTGGGGTTCCCGTACTCACTGGGTGTCGGCATAAACTTCAGCTACACGACGCCCAACATCCTGCTCGACAAGGCGAACCTGAGTCCGTTTGGACTCAACCCTCTGGGCAGCGTCATCACCCCGAACCTCTTCCCCGGGCTCTCGATCAGTGCCGACCTCGGAAACGGGTCCGGGGGTGCAGGAGGTGGCGACGTTTTCCGTCGATGTCACCGGGCCTCACGGCGCGGTCGCCGTGTCGAACGCCCACGGCAGCGTCACCGGAGCCGCCGGCGGCGTCTTGCTGCGTCCCTTCGCCCGACTCATCTCCAAGTCCGGCGAAACGGTCACCACCTACGGCGAACCGTGGAACATGAACTGACGGCAAGCGGCCAACGGTGCCGCCGCCGCGGCGCCGATAAGGACATTTCGTCGCGTGATCTCGACCATGCCGGAGTCCTAGCTGACCGTCAGATCGGCGAACGCGAGCGCCGCTGTGCAGGCGACGGTGATCGTGCGTCGGGACATGGGTGGATAACTCCTCGTTGGTGGGGCCCGCCGCCATCGGTAGCCGCGTGTCTGGATCGCAGCGTAAGGGGCCAGGCGCGCCGTAGGGTACGGCCAGGCGGTGGCGTCACGGTGTCGTTATCAACGGCCACGCCGCCTGTCAAACCGTTGTGAATTCGGTTGTGCTGCAGGGTAAGCCTGGGACGGTGTCCGTCAATCCGAGAGTAGATCGCCGATCCTCCGCAGGCCTTGGGCGACATCACCGGGCCTGAATCTTCGCCCTCCGCCATGGCTGGGCGCGGGGCTCGGGGCGAACTCCCGGGTCGCGGGTAAGTGCACCGCGGGCGACGAGTTCGATGGTCGTGGCGACCGCGCAGGTCTGCGCCAACAGGATGGCGATCAGGATCAGGATCTGCACGGCGCCGGCCTGTAGCGGCGAGCCGGTGCTGAGCAGGACTCCGACGAAGGCACCGGGCAGCGTCACGACACCGACCGTGCGGGCCTGATCGACGTTGGGAAGCAGAGCATCGGCGGCGGAGCGGCCGATGACCTCCATCCGCGCGGCTCGGTCGCTGAATCCCAGACTCAGCGCCGCCTCCACCTCGCCGGCCCGCAGGCCCAGGGTGTCCAGGGCCCGTCGGGCGGCCACCGCCGTCGCGGTCATCGTCGCGCCGAGAACGCTGCCGGCAACCGGCACGATCGCGACGCCGTCGAGAGGGACAACCCCTGACAGCAGCAGCAGCGGCAGCACCGAGAGCAGCCCGATACCGACCGATCCGGCCAGCCACCACGAACCCTGGTGGGCCTGGCTGCGCCGCGCCGCCGTCGCCGCGGCGACGACGAACATGACCGCGAGCACCAGCGCCGAGGACCAGAGCCGGCTCATCGCCGCGGCCAGTACGCCGGCGACCGCCGCCAACTGCGCCACCGCGCGCAGCGCCGCTCGGGGCACCGTCCACGCCGATCCCAGCGCGGCGAAGCGGTAGACCAGCGCGGCGGCCGTCACCATCAGGATGCAGACGATGGCCAGCGCGGGACCGATGACGGGTTGCGATGCGTGCACGCTCCCAGTCTGGCGCGGTCAGGACGCGCCTACGCCGTTGGCGTTCTGCGCGCGCCGCCTGCGGGAAGTCCACCGACTCCCCGGCACAGCCCGCGACCCCCGCCGCCGGCCAGACGCTGACCCCCGCGGCAGACGTGGGAGAGGCGAAAGTCGTCGACGGCATCCTCATCACCCAGCCCAGCCCGGGGGTTTTCAAGGGCTTCTCCGCGCGGTGCACACACCTCGGCTGCGCGGTCGCGGTGAAGAACGACAGCATCGTCTGCCCCTGTCATGGGAGCAAGTTCGGCCTCGACGGCAGCGTGCTCCAGGGGCCGGCCACCGCTCCGCTGGCGTCGCGGCCGGTGGCGGTTCGCGACGGACAGATCGTGACCGCCTAGCGGTCCGAAATCCCCTACGCAGCAGCCCAACTGAGGCAGATTCGCCGGATCGGGACCCACCGGGCGGGGCGAGACAACGGCGTGTACCGCTTCCCGGCCGGTGGCGGTGTGCCGTCAGGCGGCCAAGCCGAAGTCCTTCTGGTAGCCCGGCGGATCATCGTCGGGCCTGCGCCGGTTGATGATCCAGCGCACCAGTGCCCGCACCGCGAGAACCAGGGTAATGACTTCGAAGACACCGACGGTCGCCACATTGAGTGCCGCCGGCCAATCGTGCAGGCGGAGGTTGAGGAGGATGGTGAGTACGGCGGCCGCCCCGACGGCGAGCACGACGGTACGGGCGTAGGGGAAAGATGTCATTCGCGCCTCGCAGGCCGGAAGTCGGTGAGGCCTCGACGCTACCCAAGGCCATCCCGCACGTCGACGGTTCCGGCGGCGACGTCACAGTTACCGTCAGGCGGCCGCCGCCGGGGCGGTTTGATTCACCCACATTTCCGCATCGGTGAACAACCCTGCGCCGTAGGCGAAGGAGACCCCGTCGAAGACCGCGTCCACGGCGTCGTCGTCGACGACAACGTCGATCCGGTAATCGGGGCGGAAGCGCCGGGGATTGCGCAGCGCCTGGTAGCTCTCCATCGACCGGTGGTCACGCGGTGTGGCAGCGGGATTTGGGTTCACGAACACCGAGGCGACGCCGGTGGTCGGCATAGCCGCGGCCAAGGCTTTCGCCGACACCTGCTCGGTGATGATCGTGATGCTCTTCATGGTCCTCAACTCCTCGGGTGGATCAAAGCTTGTACGAACCACTCTCAGGGATGTGGCTGGTGGCGAGTGTCCGCCGGACGGCCGCTCTGGGGGATGACCCTGTTGTCCCCGAACGGAGTACATGACGCGAAGAAGCGCTGGGGCGAGCGGTCGTACTGACGAGCACTTCGGCCCGCAGTCACGCCAAGTCGCGCCGTTGCCGGTAGCGACCTGAGCATCACTCAGCCGGACCGCAGGCCGTCCAGCTTCTCGGCCCGGTGGGCGAGCTCGACGAGGAGGTCGGCGAGTTCTCGGGCTTGGGCCGGCGTGAGGTCGGTGACGACGGCTGCGTGCGGCGGCCCGGGGATGATGCTTCCCCGTACACGCAAGGCGATGCCGCTGACGGTGGTCCCGTTGCGATGTTGGATGCCGGTCAGCAGAGCGGCCGCGTTGCCGATCGCTACGGCGTCGGTGCCGTAGACGCGGTCGCCGTGATCGGCATCCCACTCGCCGGTCCAGGTCACTCCGGGCGGCGGCAAAGGTGCGTCGTGCGTGTCGATCAGCCGATTGTAGGCGCCCAGTTACCTTCTAGGAGTGCTGCTCTCAAGGAGTGGAGAGCCGCGGGTGACGAAACGGGGTCAGCCGCGGACTCTCTCGTTGGCGGGGTCGTAGATGGGCGTGAGTGACACCGAGATCGGGTAGAGCTGGCCGCCGACATCGACCTGGTAGCTGCCCGCCCTGATCCACCCGGCGTCGATCACTGAACCGCCGGCGTCCCGCAGGTATCCGAGCCCGACGCATGCTCCGGTGTGCTGGCCCCATGCCGAGGAGGTGACCTGCCCGGCGACGGCGCCGTCGCGCAGAATCAGCTCCCCGCCCCACAGCATCGCTTCCGGGGATTCGACGGCGAAGCCGACACACCTGGTTCGTGGCCCCTCGGCTTTGGCTTTCTCCACCGCTTCACGGCCCAGGAAGGGGATGACGGTCTTGAGTTTGCAGGCGAACAACAGACCGGCCTCGACCGGATTCTCTCGCGGGCTCAGTTCCCGGCCGAAGGCACGGTAGCCCTTCTCCAGGCGCAGCGACTCGATGGCGTAATAGCCGCCGCGCTGCACACCCAACGGCGCGCCGGCCCGCAGCAGGTCTTCGTACACCCCAACCGCGAACTCGGCGGGAACGTAGATTTCCCAACCTAATTCGCCGACGTAGGTGATCCGGGTGGCCCGCACTGTGGCGTAACCCAGTGAGATCTCCTGATACGTGGAGAAGGGGAAGTCCTCGTTGTCCAGGTCGGCGTCGGTCAGTCGGCTCAGCAACTCGCGCGATGTGGGTCCCATCACGCCGAAGACGGCGTAGGCGGAGGTGACATCGACCAGCCACGCCTGCGACCCCGGAGCCATGTGCTTGCGGATGTGGTCCTTGTCGCGCTCGGTGGTCGCCGCGCTGGAGACGATGAGGTACTCCTGCAGGCCGGTGCGGGTGACGGTGACATCGGATTCGTAGGTGCCGCGGGCGTTAAGCATCCCGGTGTACACCACCCTGCCGACCGGTACCGCCTCGATGTCGTTGCTGACCAGCAAGGCGCATCCACGCCCGACGACGTCGTCGCCACCTGCGCGGCGCGCGTCGAGCGCGACAGCATGCGTGCGGTCTTCCTCGGACAGATCCGCAACCTTCCCAGGACCGACCGGATTCACACAGAGCCAGGAATCCATCACATGCCTTCACTTCCTTCTGCAGATACGGCTGGCTTGTTTGGCGGGCTGTCATGGCAGTGCCTCGGCCATTGCGATGTGTCCCTGAAATCCCAGGCGATGCGCGAACTCGCCGTACGCGTCACGAAGTCCCGGGTAATCGGGTCGGCTTTCGGCCGACCTGATCGCCGATCGCCGTGTAGGTAGATGCGCCGAGATCCCCCGCAACGACCTGCCCCGAATTCAGCCCGATCCGCAGCTGGAGTTCAACCTGATCGCCGCGCTGCACCTCCTCACGGAGGACCGTGACGTCGCTCTGGATCGCCAGTGCCGCCAGGCACGCCCGCAAAGCGTGATCCTCCAACGCCTTTGGCGCCCCGAACACCGCCATGATCCCGTCACCGGTGAACTTGTCCAGCGTGCCGCCGTAACGACGCACCACCGCCGCGCACACCTCCAGCAGCCGCGCCACGATGTCCCGCAGCCGCTCCGGGCCAACCACCGCGGCGACGTCCATCGACCGAACCACGTCGGCGAACAGCACCGTCACCTGCTTAAGTTCCGCCGCGCGAGCGGGCGCACTGGCTGGCGCACCGCACTGCGCGCAGAACCTGTCGCTGGCGCCCAACTCCGAACCGCAGGGCACACAAATCAGCGACCCAGCCGTCATGGCCGGACCTCACCGTCGGATGGGCCCACCGTTGGAGCCACTCACCCATCGTGGCACCCCGTGAACCGCCAGGAAAGCGCCGAAGCCGGCCAAACTATGCATCGGCTGATCTACGCACTGAAAGAATTGTGAAAGTGAGCGGGTCAAGGTTCGCTCCGCCGGATACGCCATCCTTTCGCCGCCAAAAGCGGAGTCCTCCGCCACCGAAAAACGGAACCACCACTGACGGTTAACAGTTACGTAGCCGCCCCCAAGAACCTTCCGGCAAAATTGCCACCCTCCCGGGCGAGTGGCCTTTCCTCTTATCAAGAGATTCCCTGCCCCCTCAGCCAGCTGGCGATTCGCTCGGCCGCCGTCGTCCACCGGGGTTCGAGCATCATGGCGTGACCCACCCCCATGATGATCTCCAATTGGGCTCCGTAGCGTGCGGCCACAGCAGCTGCATCCTCCTCCACGCGCGAAGCGTCTTGGGCTGCCCCGACTACCAACATGGGGGCCGAAATCGCGGAAGGAGAAGGCAGCGGCTTGACCGTATCCCTAGCGGCCCGTGGGCTCTCCGGCTGCAGCCGAGACACGAACGCCTCGACAACTGAGTCTGGACAGCTAGGCGCGAAGAGAATCTCGCGCGCTAATCCTGGGGTATGAAACAAATCGACAGGATTACCGAGGGTGTTGGATCGCAACATCAGCCACGGATGGCGCAGGAACGCGCGGAAGGCCCAGCGGCGCAGTCCCTGCGGCGTACCAGGCGCTATCAGTACCGCCGCCGGAACGTATTGCTGTGCGATGTAATTCAGTACCACCCAGCATCCCGTTGAGTGGCCGATGAGCACCGGTGCCGGCGCAATTTCCGAGACGACCGCGGTGAGGTCCTCGACGTAGTTCGCAATCGAAACCCTCCTCAGGGGTTGCGTTAGGGTACTGGCACCATGCCCTCGCAGACTGAGCGCGATCGCGCGATAACCGCGCTCCGCAAAGAAGTCCAGAAAGTTCCCATCCCATACGTCCGCTGAGCTTGAAGCGCCATGGACGAACACAATCGGAGTTCGCCCCGGAGACGCAGTCTTTTCGATGACCTCAATCATTGACATCTCTCAAGAGGTTCGCGCGTTGGTGGTGATAGCCCCCGGATCTCTAGCGTTGCCCTGGGACAGGCCCATCGTCAATGCTCAGCTAGACGCTCTAAGCGCTTTCCGGCGGATCCGCCATCCTTCCGCCACCGAAAGCGGAATTCCGCCATCGAAAAGCGGAACCTACAGCACCACCATTTATGCGGTGATGGAACGGTATAGTGCCGCAGCTCGGCTTTCCTGCGACATTATTTCCGCTAAATAGTGTTGTCTCCCATGGGAATACGCGTATTCCGCCGAGGGGTGGCCCGGTGCCTGCTGCAACCAGAATATCGTTTTGTAGATTTCCGGGGAAGACCTTCCCCCCTTGATGTCAAGTCGATTGAAGAATTCGGCGATGGCGGTGTTGGGATTTCCGCGGCCGGGGTAGGAGGTGTCCTGTTGGAAG
The DNA here is from genome assembly GCA_020438865.1 of Mycobacterium sp. Classification (GTDB taxonomy): domain Bacteria; phylum Actinomycetota; class Actinomycetes; order Mycobacteriales; family Mycobacteriaceae; genus Mycobacterium. The sequence continues at coordinate 79,706 of JAGQTU010000003.1, read as the reverse complement.
ATACCTACCCAGGCCCGGTTGGGCGATACCGCGTTCGGCCGAAGCCCTGATTCCTGCATTGCGGTCGACAGGATGGCCACCGTTTGCTGCGGCGAATAGCCGCGTCGGTGGGCCTCGTTGATGATTGCGGCGGCTACTTCCCGCGGACTTGAGTTAGCCGTCAGGCGCCCAAGGGGTGTTCCCGTTCCGGGGCCGCGAACGACTTCGTTAGCCGCGCCGGCGATGCCGCTTGGTGACGCGGATTGCGCTTGGGACAGAACGGTGTTGAGGTCAGTCGAGAGGCCCGACAGTGGCCCGGCCGCAAGGCCGCTTAGGCCGGGCATGGCAGCGGCAGGGCTTTGCATGCCTGCGCCTCCGCCCATCGCGCTCATCCCGCTCGCGGGTCCAGCACCGCCCATCTGGCCGTATGCGCCCACTAGTTGCCGCATGCGGATGGCGAGGAGCCGGTTTTGTTCCTGGGTGGTGGTCAGTTGGCGCTGCATCGCAGCCAGCTTGTCGTCCATCGCCGAGACCAACAACTTCACCCCGGCCGGGGACCCGGTCGCTGGGGCGATCGCGGCGGCCTGAGCCTGGGCGGACCCGCGCACCCCGCTAGCCCCCGCCCGACCGGCTTGGGCCTCGGCCTGCCCGGCCGAGGCCGCGCTACTGGCCTGACCATCGGTACCGCGGGCGGCCTGCCACTGAGACTGATAGCGGCCCCCCGCGGCATCGGCACCCTCGGCGGTGCCACTGCTGCCTGGCGGCGGCGGAGGTGATGGGGGCAGGTCGGTGGCCACCCCGACCGGGCTGATGGAGGCCGGATACAACGCTTGACCACTGCCCAAAGCGCGGTCGACCTGGGCGACATACGCCCCCACCGATCCGCTCATCCCACCAACGCTAACGGCACCACGGACTTACAGCGACCACACTGACATGCTGTTTCTCGTGGCCGTCGGGGGCTCGTCGTACCGTCATCCTGTGGCTGAGGTTGGGGATGTCGTGCCCTACATGGCCGGCGGCTGGATGGTGGTTCCGCCGACGCGGTGCGGCGCGGGCCACGTCCTCGGACCACGGCGCTGTCTGATCGGCCACCATCCCTGCAACTGTGGAGGCCACCTCGGTTGGGCGTGCGTGTGCGGCCATACCACCTACGCTCCGCCGCTCGGCGAGAACTGCCGCCTCCTGTCCGGGGCGGCCGACCCGCGCATCTACCGAGGCACCGACAGTCGGTAGGTAGGGCTGAACCCCGGTTCTACGACCCGGCAACGGCCGCGAGGGGCAACGCCACGCCGGCGCAGCGGGCCGCATAGATCACGTCGACCACGTTGCCGCCGCGCCAGGCCATCAGCACCTCCATGCGACGGCACTGCATGAACTCCGTGCGATACGTCTCCAACTGGGTGTGGTCCTCGATGCCGAAGAGTCCCGGGCGCTGCGCTGAGGCCATGAGAACTGTCCCCTCATACTCAGAGGCCAGCGCCGACCAGTCGGCCTCAGAGGGCCAGTGACGTGAAAGTATCCCTCTGGCAACGGATTGCGCCACTGCGGGCAGCTCGGGACCCGCATTGAACACCGCCTCCTGGGTGACCAGGAGCGCATAGCTATCGACGACCACGTCCTCGCTGCGCTGCATGTCGAGGAACAGTGAGGCATCCAGCGTTTCCAGGCGGTGTGCGCGCGACCGCGTCAGCGTGGCCGCGGTCGCTTCTGACGGATTCCCTCGGGGTGTCACGCCGATCGCGAAGTCGGGCGTCAACTCTCGGACCAGATCTGAATCGTGCGGCCACGAGGTCGCCACGGCCGACACGGTGTCGCCGCGTGCCTGGATCGCCCGCACCGCCGTCTCGGCGGGATGGGTCCACCCGAACCATCGGAAATCGAAGTCGGCGTCGAATCGAGCAGCCAGTGCCATAGCGCGAGGAATGAACACCCCTGCCGGGATGAACCCATTGCCTTCGTTGGTGGCCACCCACAACTCCGGCAATCCCGAGGAGCCTCGGGCGACAGCGACGGCCCATTGGAGGACCGGATAGACCACGCTCGACGCCGCAGCCAAGTCGGAGACCGCCGCGCGGGCAAGCTCAAGGTCGGACATTGAAACGTCACGTGACACCCGGTTGGACCGTGCCGCCGAATCGTTCAGCGCCGGAACAAAGCCGGCGGCAGCTGCCCCGCCCGCACCCGCCGCCGCGCCAGCTCCACCCGAGGACAACGGCCCAGGCGCCGACCCGGACGGGGGTGCCGTCGGCGTCGCCGACGATGGAGGCAGCACCGAACCATACGGTGACAGCGGAGCGGACGGACCACCCCCGGCAGTCGGAGGGGACGCGGGCGTGGCAGGCGCGGCAGGCATGCCCATCGGCGCTGCCGCCGGCGCCATTGCACCCATCCCGGCCCCAGGTGACACCCCCGCGCCAGCGCCCGAACCTGACGACGCTGCCGGAGCGGACGACGCCGACAGTGGCGCTGCCGCACCGGGGGTCGATGCCGGTGCCGCAGAGGTCGGAGCACTCGCGGTACTCAGCGGTGGAACCAACGGCGTTAAGGGCGCTTTCGCCAACTGGCCAAGTCCGGCCGGTCCCCCACCGCCACCGGCTCCGCCGCCGCCAGCGCCCGCGCCGCCTGCCGCCTGCGACCCGGCGGCGATACCCTTACCCATACTGTCGCCCACCGACGACGAGGCCGCCGATACCGCGGCCGACTGCGTCAGCGATGAGGGGTTCGACAGCCCCGCTGCCGACCCCAAGTTACCGGAGCCAGCCGACCCCAACTGGCCCTGCCCCATCAAACCGGCCAGCGGCCCCGCGCCACTGCTCGCGGCACCGCTCAGCGGTGAACTAGACGCTCCACCCCCGGTCGAGGGAAGTGACGGCATCTGGGGGACAGCGGATTTGGCCGCGCCGGCGGCTGTTGAGGGATCTGGAGCCCGGCTGGGAACACTGCCTGCTGCAGTGCCGGGCATCATCTGCATATCACCCGGCGTCTTGTCGCCCACCGGACTGCCGGACGATCCGTCGGGACTGCGCGATCCCGGCGGGAGGCCGGACTGCCCGGGGTCTCCGGTGCTGGTTGAATTGCCGGTCGACTGATCGGGGTCGCGTGACTCTCCTCCTTGGTCAGGGGGTGCCGTTCCTTGATTGCCAGCGGGCTTACCGCTTTCGGCTTGATCCCCCTTGCCGCCTTGGCTCGTTGACTTGTCGGGGTGGCGGGAATCCTTTCCGTCCGTCGAGTGCCCGTTGGCGTCGCTTCCCGTTCCGCTTGGAGCCAGGGGCGGCACATTGTGTGAAGCGCCGAACAGGCCCAGTTCGTCGCCGACGATCGTGTGCAATTCTGTTGAATAGGACTGGATCTGGGCTCGGTACTTGGCCAGAATCGGCGCTACATTGACGATGCCACCAGCTGGCGTTGCCCGAAGTGCTTCTTCGATTTCTTGATGGGCGGCGTCATGAGCTGTTCGCATGTGCAGCTTGGCTTTACCCACGCTATCGGCGATAGTAGCCGTTCCTTTTCCAGCCGAATCCAATGCCGTGTGCAGGGCGTAGTGAACTTGGTGCTCCGACTGATAGTGGGCGTAGGCGGCTTCGGCGCCGGCCCCGTCGGTCCACTCCGAATTGAAGACCTTGTCGGTATTGGCCTTGGCCGCCGTGGCGGCGTCGGCATGCCGCTCGGCCCTTCCCTTCAAGCCTCCCGCGGTGTCTTTCAGTGAGGACTCCGACTCTGTGGGCCATAGATCTCCGAGAAGCGCCATTGTGAAGAGGCCGTGTGGGCGCGGCACATCGCCCATCCCAGGTGTCCACGTTGCCGCATCGAAGCCGTCACCCGCAGCGCTCGCGGCGACCGTCGACAACATATGCAGCATCCGCTCGGCCGCCGAAACCGTTTGCCCCCCAGCGCCGTTCGGTGTCGCGCTGGAGTTGGTGGAATGAATGGCGTCAGGCATTACCGGGGCAGGTTGCAGACGCCGACAAGCGAGTCGATCGCCTTGATGGCCTCATCGTTCAGCCGATTAAGGGTCTCGATATTGCCCTCGCCTGTCGCTTCGGTTGTCAGGTCGAAGGTCCGAGCGACGTACTCACGCGCTGCTTGGTCAACATCTGACGGAACCTCCGGAGTCAGCGCACTCTGCACAGCCGATGCGCTATTCACCATGCGAAGCACCACGGGGACATTCACCTGTCCGTCTACACGTGCGCCGCCCTTGCCTGCTAGTCCTTTGGTCCCGGAGTCGAACAATTCGCAGACCCTCTTCTTCGCAGCGGCTTGCTGCTCAGGGCTAGCAGTTGCGGTGGCAACGGAGGCGGTTGAACCGGTGGAAGCTGCTGGCTGGCGAGTGACGCTGTAGGTGATCGCTGCGGTGGCGGCGATGACCGCGGCTAGGCCAGCGACCGCGCTGAGGGCAATAGCCGCCCGCTTAGACCCATTGGGCTTGTGCGGGGGCGGCATTCCTGGGCCGGGCATCACGGGAGGTGGGCCAGGCGGCGGGGTCCAGGTGCTAGTCATCGCGAAGCTCCGGGGTCAGCTAGGTCGACAGGGTCGCGGCTGACTGGCTCTCGACCGCCTCGGTTGAGGCGACAGAGGCCGCTGCAGTGGCCGTTCCCGTCGCGGTCTTCTCGGCGAGCGCGGCGTGGTGGGCGGCAAGGACGGCTTCAACTGCGGTCGCATAGCCGGCGGTGTAGTTGCCGGCCTGGATGGCGGGCAAACCGGTCGCCAGTGCGGCTGCACGCTCCTGACCGGCGCTCATCAGACCACTGAGGGTCGCCTCTGGCTCCATAGCGAACTTGTCGGTGGACATTCTTCGATGGTAACTGCCTGCGCGGCCAGTTACATCCACGGCAAGATTCAGCGCCGCGCGCGGGTTCCAAGAAGGGGAGCTAGACGCGGATCGGCACTCCATTGGTGGCCGAGAACGCCGGCGGCGGCCCAGACCGACAGTGCGGGGGCGGCAGGACCGGCCAGGCGCATCGGTGAGTATCCGGACCCGAAACCCAAGGTCAGCGTCCAAGAGGGGAGGTCGGGCTGGAACTCGCAGATCGTGTTCCACCAGGCCGATTCCCAACCGGCATCGGTTGCCGTCAGCACGCGCTTGGTGGTGACGATGACCGGCGCGTGCTGTACGTCGCGCCAGGTGGGAACGGCGTCGCGCCGGGCGACGGCTCTGCGGCGGTGGTTGATCGCGGTAGTGGCGGCAAGAGCGCCGATCATCAGGGCGGGCCTGCCGAGAAGGTAGGTGGCAGTGCGTTCGTAGTGGCCGTCGCCGCCGTAGAAGCGGGCGTAGGTGACCTCGGCGGTCATGACGGCGACCTCGTCCGGTTCCATGACCGGACCCCAGACAGCGACGGTCGGCGGGGCGATGCCGTGAGAGATCTGATGGGCGACGGTACGCGCGTGTTCCCACCACCACGCCCATTCGTCGCGTGCCGTCGCGGCGGTGCGGGCGGTGGGCCTGGGTGTCAATTGGCCCGGGTGCACTCCTGTCATACCTTCAGTGTTGGGCCGCGTCGGACTTCTTACGGCCAGCCCTCCGATTGGGGAGTTCTTCGCTGCCGGGTGGCAGCAAGTGCGGCAGGGTCCCTCTACCCTGGAAAGCTGGAGACAGCGAAATCGACGCTGAACTGGGCAAAGAACGGGGCTTACGGGGTGGTATCCCTACGCATTGATCCTGATGCCGTCGCAGCCGCAGGTAGCCAGGTTGCTGGGGCCGGGTCGCATTCAACCCGCCTGCCCGCGACGGCGGATCCCGCGGCGGCGGACCCGGTATCGGTCGCGATAGCCGCGACGCTAGCTGCTCGCGCCGGGGCCGTCAGCGCGAACAGCGCACTTGGCTCGGCGGTCGCCGCACATCACGGTGGGCGGTTGAGCGCGGATGCCGCAAGTTACGCCGAGGTCGACGACGCGTCGGCCGCGGCGCTGGGCGGTGCCGGCGGTGTGGGCTCCCGCCCTGGCACGGGGTCGCTGCCCCCGCTGCCCGACTTCACAGTTCCGCCGATTCCCGCTCCCGCGGTGACTGGCATCCCCGGGGATGGAAAGGCGATCGCCGAGTTACTTCACGCCAAGAGCAGCACCACGGGCTTGAGTGACACGGCAGCCTGGTTACGTGCGCACGCCGACGAACTGCACAGCGCCAGCACCGCCTTGCAGAGCGCGGCCAGCGACGTGGAAGACCATTGGTCCTCCGATGCCGCTGGGCACGCCTGCGCGCGCATCCGAGAACTGAGCACCTGGTACGGCGGTCACGCCGAGCATGCCGGTGCCGCGGCCAGCGCCATTGACCGTCACCTGGACAGTTACGCGCGAGCCAAATCCGCAGTCCCCACCCCAGAGGAGTTTGACGACAACGAACGACGGCTGCGGATGGCGGTGGCAGCCAACAACGCCCCCGGATCGCTGGGGCGCTACACCCCGGTCATCAATCAACTGGTCGCCGAACGCGCCAGCCTTAACGCCAAGGCTGTCCAGGGCTACGGCGAGTACGCCGCCACCGCCCGACCCGACGTGGCCGGTGAACCCCAGTCCCCTCCCCCGCACCCGCACAGCGGAATCCAGAAACTCAGCGGCGACCTTCCGCTATCGCCCAAGCCGCAAGACCCGCCGCACGGCAAGGACCCTCGCTACTGGCTGGACCTGGACAAGGTGATCCACGTCGGGCCTGGACAGCTGGCGCCTTACGGGACCAAGCAGATCGGACCCGGCCTGTACTACCCCGATCCCGGGTTACCCGTCGGCAGCGCTCCCGGTGCGGCAAAGCACCCTCTCGATGTCGCAGACATGGTGACCACCGCCCCGAAAGGCCTGGGCCCCAACGGATACGAGCAGCTCAGCCCCGGCCGGTGGGCCCCGTCGATCAAGGGCTTGGACGCGGCTCAGCCTTGGCCGACTCCGCAGCAGCCCGTCGATGTCCGCGACGTGATCCAGGTTCCGGCCGGCCAGTTGGCGCCCAACGGCTACATCGAGTACCTGCCCGGTTTCTGGGCACCGGATGTGGCTTATCCCCAAGCCCGGTGAGCCCGGCGCCGCCGGTAAGCGGGGACGCTACAGCGGTTGTTGAAGCTCGTAGAGCAGTTGGCCTGCCTCACGCCGCTTGGCGTCGTCATTGACGATCCATTGCATCGCCTGACTCAGAGCGATCTCTGCTTCGCGTTGGGTCTCCAGCAGTTCGGCCAAGGCCGTCTCGAACTGTGATGCGGGCATGGTTTCGCGCATAAGGCCAACGGCGCTACGAAGTTTCAGCGCTGCACGCGCTACCGCGAAGCTCGCCCCGGCCGAAGCCGGCCCGTTGACGAATGCCGTCTCGATAACCGGCGCAACGGGCGCTGCGGGCTGCGGGCGGCCCGCGTCGGCATCGTCCCCTGTAGCCGAGGGCGCAACGTCGGCCAGCGAGTCTTCCGCCGCCGGCGCGGTGGACTGCGTCGGTGTCGCGTCAGCGTCGTGTGCGGCATTGGCCCGCCGCTTGGACGGCCGCGTCTTCTCGGCGATGGGCTGCGGCTTGAGGCCATGCTCGATCGCCTCGACCACGCTGCCCGTTTGCCATTGCAGCGCCCGCTCCAGCGCCGCCCTGGTGTGTCGCCGCAGGCCGGTAGCTCTCCCCGACTCGACAGTGCGGACCGTCTTGTCCGACATCGGGCCGAGGGCCGCGACCTCTTCCTGGGTCAGCTCGAGTTGGGCGCGGCGATCCCGCACCCATCCAGCGAGCTGTTGCATCGACATGTCGCCTTCATCCTGCCCCATGAACCGGTAACTTGGCGGGAACCTGCCGGTTCCGAGCCGTCCGCCGGGAAAAAATCTCGCGGCCTCACGACTCGGCGAACTTGGTCACCATAACACCTTTGAACTGGCTGTTTGGTCTCATCTCGGTTACCGCCCCCAGCCCGCAACCGGTAAGTTGCCGGTGTCGAGTTACCGATTTTTACCGTTTGGGGTAGATTTCCGGTAACTTGACCGGTAACTTACCGATCTGAACCGGTAAGTCGGAGAAAGGGGAGACCCCATGACCACAGCTTTTCTGCCTTCGCTCGACGTCGACGACGACATCAACTATCGATTGGGCCGGCCGGTCGGGGCGCCGACCGAACACCGCGGACCGCGGGTGAAGCTCTTTGTATCTGACGAGCCCACGCCCTGCCAGTCGGTCGACCAGAACGACATCGAGATGTGGTTCGGCAACGAGATCGGCGGGCGGGACCTGGCCGTGATGGCCTGCCAGGCGTGCCCGTTCCGCGGTCGGTGCTCCTACAACGCGGTCGCTGTGCGGGCCACCCACGGAATCTGGGGTGGCATCGAGTTGCCGGGTGACCGTGCCCGCCGGCTGACGCCGGTCTACGAGCGCCTCCTGCGGCAATTCGAGGAGCGCCGTCAGGCCGAGATCGGCGATGTCCCCGTCGAGCCGCTGGCAGCCGACGAGCACTTTCTGCGCCGCCGCCAGCCGGCCGCCTGACCGCCACTCCCCCAGTTCGTTCCCGTATCGGCACCCGAGCGGCAGAGAGGGCGGTGACGCCAATCAAGAATCCCACCTTCAGCGCCTAGCGCTGAGCCGACATTCACCTAAACGATCGCGTGGGTCTTGCCCCGAAAAGCGAATACCCCCGGGCTGTGGACCCGAGGGCTTCGCATTCGCGGTGTGAGTTCGAGGCCGGTTACCAGCCGGCCCCTTACAGGCGACCCACGCGCCTGCCCTTGAGAGGGAGTTGTCCGTGTCAGGACTCCTCAATACTAAAGCACGCCCTGAGGTGCGTCCAGCACCGCCGCGGCGCCCAAACCTTTTGCCGCCGCGCAGTTATCGCGGCTGCACCTCGACGAATCCCCGCCGAGGAACCCTGCGCTCCCGGCCCGTCTCCGCCACAACCCGGCGGCGGCCCCGGCGCGGTGAACGGTCCTGCCGCGACTGGCGGCCGTCGCAACGGGTCGTCCTGGAGTTGCCCGAAGGAATCCATCGCGGCGTCGCCTGCTGGAGATCACGAGAGCACTGGCTGACCATCACCGTTCCCGCGGCATACGAACTGCGATACAAAGACATTCGCCCCCAAATGCGCAGCGGCGGTATCAGCCGCAGCGCTCTGTTGGCCGTCGCGGCAGCACGCGCGGCGCACGCCGATCACCGCACTGGCCGGGACTGCCGGCCTTCCAACGCCCGCCTCGTCGAAATGACCGGGCTCTCACTACGTCAGGTGCAACGTGCCGATGAGGCCCTGCGCCTGTTGGGTGTCGCCACCGAGGTGCTCCGTGGCCGTCAGCGCACACTGACCGAGCGGATGGCCAGCTGGCGCGTCGGTGACCGCGGCCGCGGCTGGGCCTCGGTCTGGGTGTTGCACGACAACCCAATTGACCTGCGCGACAACGCATCTATGACACCCCAACCCGATAGGGTCCTGAAAGGATTTAACTCTCGTCAGAGAGTGGTTACTACCCGCCGCACCCCTTCGGGCCGCGGTCGGCGCGCCTGCCGGCGCGTGGGCCCGGACGAAGCGGGGACCCGGCTGGCCCTGGCCTGGCGGGCCCACGACAACGCGCCACCCTGGGCGCGGAGACACTCCGCCGAAGCATGGTCAACGCTGCTGGCTGGCCCCGCCCGCCGCGGTTGGAACGCCCGAGACCTCAACCAGCTCATCACCGACTGGCTGGCAACCGGACATAGCATCCCCGACAATCCGCACAAGCCAATCGGCCTGCTCGGCGCGATCCTCACCAGCCACGGCCCCCTGGACGAGCGGCCCACCGCCGCAGACGACGCCCGAGTCCGCGAAGAACTCGCCCAGCGTCGCATCCAGCGAGCACTGGCGCGCGCTGAGCACCGCCACCACGAGAAGGCCCGCGATGCAGGCCGGGCCGCGCTCAACGGTCCCGGTCACGCGAAGTGCCGCCAAATCCTGGCCGAGTTGTTCGAGCGCCGCCGCCAGCGCCGCTACCCGCCGGACGGGAACGCGGCCATGAACCCCTCCCCTCCCCCACCCGCGGCCCGCCGCCCTGTCGCCCCCTCGCTCAGAAAGTGAACCCGACCATGGCCCTCGTCAACGATCTCCCCCCGCTCCACCTCCGCGACAACGCTGCTCGCGCAGAGGATTCCCCCCGCCAGCCGCCACAGGATCTGGCCGCCGAGCAATCGGTGCTGGGCGGCATGCTGCTGAGCAAGGACGCCGTCGCCGACGTGCTGGAACGCCTCCGCCCGGGCGACTTCTACCGACCCGCTCACCAAAATGTCTACGACGCGATCCTCGACCTCTACGGCCGCGGGGAACCCGCTGACGCCGTCACTGTCGCCGCCGAGCTCGACCGCCACGGCCTGCTCCGACGCATCGGCGGCGCCCCCTACTTGCACACCCTGATTGCCACCGTCCCCACCGCCGCCAACGCCGGCTACTACGCCGGAATCGTTGCCGAAAAGGCCATTTTGCGCCGCCTCGTCGAGGCCGGAACCCGTGTCGCGCAATACGGCTACGCCGGTGCCGAAGGAGCGGAAGTCACCGAAGTTGTCGACCGGGCCCAGGCCGAGATTTACGACGTCACCGAACGAAGTGCTGCAAGCGACTGCGTTCCGCTCGAAGCGCTCCTCGCCACCACGATGGACGAGATCGACGCGATCGCCTCCAACGGCGGCCTCGCCAAAGGCGTACCTACCGGATACCGAGACCTTGACGAAGTCACCACCGGCCTGCACCCGGGACAGCTCACCTTGATAGCGGCCAGGCCGGGCGTCGGGAAGACGATCATGGCATGTGATGTGTTGCGGGCCTGCTCCATTCGGCACGGACTGCCTAGCGTCATCTTTTCCCTTGAGATGAGCAAGTCCGAGATCGTAATGCGGCTGCTCGCCGCCGACGCCAAAGTCCGGCTGGCCGACATGCGGGCAGGGCGAATGACCGACCAGGACTGGGCCAGGTTGGCCTCACGCATGAGCGACCTCAGTTCCGCGCCGCTCTATATCGACGACTCCCCCAACCTCACCCTGACCGAGATCCGCGCTAAAGCTCGGCGGCTCAAGCAACGCAACGGTTTACGGCTTCTCGTGGTCGACTACCTGCAACTGATGTCATCCGGGCGGCGTTTTGAGTCCCGACAGCAGGAAGTGTCCGATCTCAGCCGCGGTCTCAAGCTTCTGGCCAAGGAACTCGAAATCCCGATTGTCGCGCTGTCTCAGCTCAACCGCGGACCAGAACAGCGCCACGACAAAAGGCCCATGCTGGCCGACCTCCGCGACTCGGGCAGCCTGGAGCAGGACGCCGACATTGTGCTTCTGCTCCACCGGCCCGACGCCTACGAACCGGACGATCCCCGCGCCGGCGAAGTCGAGGTCACACTGGCGAAAAACCGGGCGGGAGCGGCCCCAGTACGCCTCTCACTTGCTCACCGGTCGGCCTATGTCACGTTCAGTGACCTGGCACGGCCGTAGCCGGAGGGGAGAGAGGAGGAGCTAGTACGGCAGCCCGGCCTTGTAGAGCAGGTACCACCCGACGACGCAGCCGACCATCGCCACAGCGCCGGCCAGCCCCCATGGCAAGGCCTGGCGGCCCCTCTTCTTAGCGTTCCGAATCGCCAGGAACGAGGCGATTGCTGCGACGGCGGCGCCGGCCCAGCCCATTCCGTAGGCGCCGTAGATGAAGCCGTACTGGCACGGGGAGGTGTTGCTGCAGACGTCGACGCCCATCATCGCGAACAGCGAATAGAACCAGAACAGCGGCAGCACGCCGGCGGGTACGGCCCACAGAAGCATTGCCGTCGCGTACTCGACGCGCCGCGGGTTGGGCGGCGGCGGGTAGGCGCCGGGATAGGGGTACGGGTAGCCGCTGGGATGCGGGGGCTGGTTGATCGGCCACGGGGGAGGCCCGTAGGGCGGCTGCGGCGGCTGCACCGGCCCGGCCATCACCGGCCGCCCAGCGCGGCGAGCAGGGTCTCGATCGCGGTGACCTCCGCCGCCGAGATCGGCTGTCCGGCTTCGGCGTTGGCGAGCGCTTCGTCTCGCGGGTTCACTGGCCGGCGATGGTCCGCAGCAGCGGTGCCATAGGGACACCCAGGATGTCGGGGTCGAAGCTGGGTGAGTCAAATCCAAGGTACTTGTCGAAGAGGGCCTGGAACTTGTCGCCAACATCGAGTCGGGTACGCCGCATGACATCGGAGATGATGTCTTCCAGCTCAAGATTGGTGTAGTCCCGCAACGCATTCGGAGCGATGTCGATGCCCCGCAGGTTGCCTTCGTTGTCCCAGCGGGCCTGGACGTCGGGGTGGAACTGGTCACCATGGATTCCCTGGCAGGCGACAGTGAAGGCGGCGTGGCGGGCGCGGAGTTGTGAAACAGCGTCGAGAACCTGCTGAACCTCCTCATCAGGTGTCACTGCGTGCCCTCCCTGTTTTCCTCGCCACTCTTGGCGCGTGTCTTGCGTGCCTCACGGCGTCCCTTGACCGGCTCGGCGTTCGCGGGTGATTCGACCCGCAGCCGCCGCTCGGGGTACAGCCGGCGGTCGGCATCAGCCCCGGCTGCTGCGCCGCCCATCCCCATCGGCATCATCGGTGGCATCATGCCGGGTCCTCCAGCGCTGGCGGCCGCGGCTGGCGCCGACGCCCCACCCGCGCTGAAGGTCGCCGGGGCTGCGGTCACCGGCGCAGCGGCCGGGAACGTGCCAGGGGCTCCCCCAGCCAGCGATGCCGGACTGGTTCCGCCGTAGTCACCGCCGCCGCCGAAGTCACCGGCACCGGGGAAGTCTCCCCCGCCGCCGCCGAAATCACCGGCACCGCCCAGCTCGGGCGACCCAGGGTCACCTCCGAAGTCGGCCGCGAGATCGGGGAGGTTCGCTTTAGCGGCCGCAGCATTGGCCGCTGAGGTAGCGGCTTGGGTGAGTCCGCCGACGAGTTGCGTTCCGGCCTGTTGGACTCCCTGGCCGGCCGCGGCGAGGCCGCTCACCAACCCTCCGACCAGACCCGTGACGCCGCCCAAAAGCGCCGGGACTACCGTGCTCAGCAACTCGCTGCCGGGATCACCTCCCAGCGCGGCGGCTGCTGGATCAGCACCTGACGAGAGTGTGTCAGTCCCGGGGAGCTCCCCCCCGGCGGCGGCGTCGGCCGCAGCGGCCGCACTGAGTTCCTCGGCGGGGCCCTGATCCGCCGAATCCGACCCATCAGCAGCACTCCCCTGGCCATTGCCCGACACGTCGGGAATCAACGAGCCGACAGCGGCGGTCCGGTATTGCTGGTAGGCGGCCATGGCTGTGTGATTGGCCTCCGCGAGCTGTCCCTGCAAGGCCGCGATTGACGGCCCGTACAGCCCGACAGTCGGCGGGGTGTTGTTGGCGGCGACGGCCATCTTCAGGCGCTGCGTGAGCGTGTCGAACGTCTGCGGTGTTGGGATCGCCGCTTTGGTGCGCCGGTAATCGTCGGCATGGGCGCGGAACTGCCCGGCGAGGCGACGAGCCGACTCGGCCTGAGCGACGTAATCGGCCTCCAGCCGATGCAGGTGACTCTGTACGGTGTCTGCGGCCGATGACGCCCAACTGGACTCAGAGGTGTTTCGCGCCGCTCGCACCTTATCCGCTGACCGCTCGAGATCAGCGGCATGGTGCGCCAAAATCGTTGCCGCAGTGTCGAATCCGTCGGCTCCGGGGCCGCCGTGAATCAGCGCGCTGGCCTGGACTCCGGTTACCGGCTCCGTTCCCGCTGGAACACCAGGCGGAGCCGGGGCAGCTGGATGGACGGGGATTGCCATCGCGGCGACCGGAACCACTCCCCCGCCTCCGGCCACCCCGCGGGCCAGGACGCGGGACGCGGAAATGTCCTGAGCGTCGTAGGACTGTGCGGTGGCCGCCAAATGCTCCCCGGCCGCGGCCGCGCGCGCGTGCACCCCGATCGTGCCGGCATTCAGCGCCGTAGCCGCTCCGCTCAACCGCGTCGCCATCTGCACCGACACCGCGTCAGCGGCGCACGGCGTCACCGCGACAGCCGGAGTCGCCGATGACGCCGGGGCTGCGGCAGTGGCCGCAGCAGCGTCCCGAACCCCGTCGGTATCGACGTTGAGAGAGGCAGGCATGGGTAGCGGACAGTCCGGTTCGGGATCAGTTCGACAGCGTGCGGGCGGCGTCCGCCTCGACGTCGGTGTATCCCTGAACATCCCGACGGATGTGCTCGGCGACGCCCTGTGCGTACGCCGCCAGCCGCTGGCCGGCTTCCCGGCGCGCCACCAGCACCTCGGCATAGGCCGCACCCACCGTCGAGGCGCCCAACTTGCCGAACGCGCCGCGGGCGGCGGTCAGGGTGTCCTCGGAGACATCCATCGCCTCGGCTGCGCGGCGGCTTTCACCGTCCCACCAGCGGGCGTGGTCCTCCCACGCATCGGCATCGACCGACAAATCTTTCGCCACGGCAAACCCTCCTGTTGTCTGACCTTATGGTCCCAAAACCCAAGGGTACGGGCGGCCCGCACTTACAGCAGCCACCTCAAGTGGTGACTCCTCAAAAGGTAACCCACCGGGCCCGATAGGCGGCGACCTGCTCCTGGCTGGGCCACGCATCGCTGGGCGGCAAATCCGCGCCGGCCTCATTCATCCGCTTCAAGTGATCGCAGCGGGCTCTCATCACGGCCAATGTGTAGAGGTGGAACAACCGCTCAGCAAGCACCTCGGCGGTCCACTCAGCGTTGACCTCCGGCTCGATCTGCACGCGCTGGACCAAGCCGTCACTGTCAATCTCGACCATGACCGCCCCATCGCGGGAACTCTCCACATACGTGGGGCTCTCGGTCTGCGTCTGCATGGCTCAAACCCTACGACGGTCTCGGACTGCCAGGCGGGATCAACGGCGAAGGTCCGCCAGGAGCAGGCGGCATTGCCGGGGCCAGCGGGGTGACGGCATGCGCGCTGACCGCCGTCGGAGCCGCGGGCTTGCTCCAGCCCAGGAAATCGCCGCTGCTCCCTAGAGCGCTGAGAGGTTGCACCTGGCCATCCATCCAGATCTTGCCGTTACCCAACGCCATCACAGGAGGCCGCGACTCGAATCGGGCAATGTCGCCGGGTTGCAGATGCGACGGGTCAACAGGAGCGGTCACCGGCGCACCCGGTGGAGGAATATCGACACCCTGCGCCTTGTAGGCATCGGTGACGCTTTGGCCTCCCAAAACCGCACGAGTTGCGTTGGCCACCTGCTCATTTGGCGCGGTGACCGGAGTGCCGTCGGGCAGCGTGACCGTCTTCGCGGCGTCGGCCGGGGATGTCGGGGCACCCGGCGCGCTGGCCGGAGCGGCGGCGGGGGCTGCCTTACCCGGGTCGCCGGCGGCCGTGTCTCGCGCCGCCTGCTCGGCCGTACCGCCCTGCCCGCCGGCGCCGGTGGCACCGTCGTCCCTAAAGCCCGCCTCAGCCGCGAGCGGCTTGTCCGCCTTGGAGGGGTCAGAGGACTTATCAGCCGCAGTATCAGCGGTAGCGCTCGCCGGATCCTTCGAAGCGACCGGATCGGCCGGTTTGTCGTCCTTAAACGCCCCGGCGTCCTTGACCGCAGCCGCCGGCTGGTCGGTGAATCCGGTGCCACCCAGCTGTCCCAGCGACCCAAGACTGCCCAGCGCCGGACCCAACGCGCTCAGCGGAGCCGCACCCAGCCCGGCCAGCGAACTTCCCAACGATCCACCCAATCCACCCAATCCACCGAGCGCGCCCAACGCGTCACCGAGGCCCCCACCCATCATCGGGTTCATCCCAGGCATCGGGCCCAGGCCTGCGAACGGGTCCATCAGACCCTGCGCTGCCCCGCCCTGGGCGGCCCCCACATCCGTCAGGCCGGCATCCGAGCTGCCCGACGCGTCCCCGCCTGAGCCCGACGTGCCGTCCGAGGCCGGGTCGCTGCCCGATGCCCGACTCTCCTGCCCGCTCGTCCCCGCTGGGTCCGCTGCGGCCGGGGCCGGATTCGGGGGGCCGGAGGTCTTGTATTCCGCGGCGATGTCTTTGAGGATCTGCTGTTTGGCCGTCGCATTGACGTGGGCATCATCGAGCACCTGCTGGACGGCGGCCAGCTTGTCATTGAGGTACTTCTGGTAGTTGCTCAGCGCCAGCGGATCACCCGAGCCGGCGACCCCGGCCTGATAGGTCTTCATCTCGCTCAAAATTGCGGTGATCTTGTCCCTGGCCTGCTGATTTTGCGCGACCGCGTCATTGATCTCTCGGGTGAGCCGGTCATCGAGGCCCTGGACCTGAGTCCCGCTGGTGTTGTAGTCCTCACCAGCCTGGCCAGCGCCCGTCGAGAGCCCGCCTGACCCCGGTGGCGGCGGCGGTGCGGTTCCGAGTGGGCCGCCGGCCGGCGGGCTGACCTGCGGTACCCCGTTACCGCCCGAGCCGATCAAGGGAGGCGGCGTCGCCCCGTGTTGAGTTATGGGCGCGCCATACGGCGATCCGCCGTCGGTACCTGGGTACGGCGGCGGTTTGGGTTGAGAATCGGTGACCTTGCCAGGCGAGGGAACTCCTGGCCCGCCGTATACATCAGGCGCCGTATCCGTATCCGGATTACTGGGGTTCGCCGGAGTAGCCGGCACCGGAACAAGAAGCCGACCCGCCGCTGCAATCAGCCCGTCGTGGACGCTGCTGACTCCTTTTTGGAGTTCTTGGGCACCGATACTGCTCGTCATGCGCAACGCCTTCCGCTACAAGTTGCCCCGGGGGCTGGTGGATGCGCGCTCCCGGTTCGTTTCACGCTGTCAGACAAGCCGAGTTGTTACGGCCACCTCGTCAGCCAGCACAGGCGGCATCGTGGCCTCCGTTTGATTGAGCACACATCCACTAGAGATCAGAGAAGGCTCTCCTGGGAGTGGGGTTCAGAGTCCTTCGGGGCTGTCGGGTGTGTTGAACGCGGCCATGGTCTCGAGTAGGGCACTGACGACATTCGACAGTCGCTCAGATCCGGACTTGAAGTGCTCGGTGCCCTGTTGGAACTCGCCCAGCACTTCGGTCATCGCCTGTACGGCGGCGATGAGCTGGATGTTCTGATCCGCGACTGTTCGGGCCCGCTCTTCGGCACGTTCGGCTTTGAGCTCGGCGAGTTGGGCGCGTAGTTCGGCGTTGTCGCGAGCGAGGCGTTCGGATGCCGCGACGGCATCATCCGCACCGGTGTTCCCAAGCCGTGCCCTGACGAGGGCCGCTGCGGGGACCTGGTCGGTGTAGACGTACCACTTACCGCTGGGCTTCTGGCCGCCCTCGAGTTCGCCACGCTCGATTCGGCGTCGGACAGTGATCGGCAGACACCGCAGGACGCGGCCGGCCTCCCCGGTGCTGATGCATGGACGATTCGGGTCGGGCTCTCTCCGATTACCCACCATCGCCGCCTCTGTTCTCCACAGTTGCACTTGCTGATCAGGCATGTTGCGCTGTTAGCGACAATTAAACAACATCAGGATTCCCGACACGCCGAAGTGGGTCCCCACATTGATGGTAGGCGCTCCCTACACTTGCGCTACACAGTGCAAAACAGCAGTTCACAAAGTGTCATGCTCTGATCGGAAGGCTACTCCATGGCTGAGGTCGCGGTCACCGAGAACACCAAGAAGCGCCGGGTCGAGAACCGTCAGCGCACTCGCCAGGTTAAGTTCCGGCTGTTGCCGCAGGAGGAGGAGAAGCTGCGCCTGGCCGTGGAGCAGAGCGGCCACCCGACGATCCAGGCGTTCCTCCTGGCGAAGCTGCCGGAGATCGTCGCCTCTTAAGTCACAGCTTTCACATTTTCTCGGGTACCCACACCGCGTGTCGCTCGTGGGTACCCGCACCCGCATGCCACCATCCCAGATGAACACACCGTTCACCGATGGGAAGGTTCGCATGACTGACCACTTCGCCAAGGCACCCGGGCCACCGCTGCGCGTTCAGCTCTCTCACCTCTGCTAGGTCGAAACCTGCAGCGGCCCTGAGCGCCGTTGACGTTCGACTTCTCACCGCAATAATTCGCTGATTTTCTCCCGGGATCAACCTTGCCCACGATCGGGTAGGCGCCGAGGATCTGCGCGGACGGTGGGTGGTAGAGGCCGGCACAACTAAACACCATGCGAGACAACCGCTTTCAGAAAACACCGAGGCCCCCAGCTGGCGGGCTAGGGGCCTCGATCTGAAGTTGTCGGGTTCGAGCGGCAACTCGAATCCTTGCGGGGCTCGCACCCCACTCCCCGAAGGGAATTGTCCTAATGAGACGTTCTCATAGTAGTCGACGCCCTCCAACAGCTCAGGGCGCCACGCTTGTTCGTGATCGAACATGTTCCGCGCGAACCTCCATCCCCCTGGGTGACTCAGGCGGAGCACGCGGCGGCGCACGCGTCGAGCCGACGGAACGCGCGGTGTGCCCGGTGTGCTGGGCCACTGCTCGGCCCACTCGGAACGGCAACATCGCCGGCCACTTCGACACGTCCAACCAGACCTGCCCCGCTTCGGGTCACCCGTACTCCATCGTCGTTCACCGGGCTAATCACCGGGTGATCCGGTGATTCTGTGATTGCCAACGGCATGTCCCCCGCCGCGCCAGCCGCGGTGTGGAAGGCGCTCGCCCGCCGGCTCTCCCCGACCGGGCGGGACCGGGTCAAGGTGTTCGACCCGGACACCCGTGAGTACCTGAAGACCCGACGCATCAGCGACAAGCTCCCCACCACGATGGCCGCGGTCTACCTCTACGCCCATCGCCGAACGACGCTGCTGGCGTTGGACTTTGACAGCAAGACCCACGGCGCCGCCCAGGTCGACCGCGACGCGGAGCGGGCCCGCGGCTGGCTCACCGAATGCGGCGCCCGCATCGTCAGCGACCGCTCCACCAACGGCGGACGCCACCTACTCGTCCCACTGGCCATCGGCACCACCGCCAGCTTCGAGGAGGTCCAGGAGCTGATGCGGGCCCTGCAGGTCCGGCTTCCCAGCCTGGACATCAAGCCCATGCAGAACGCCAAAGAGGGTTGCATCAGCGTCCCCGGCACGCCGTGCGCCGGCGGCGGCTACCGCGTCCTCGACGGCTCCCTCGACGAGGCGGTCTCCGCCCTCACCGAGCGCAGCGCCCCCACCTTGATCCCCGCGTTGGGCGCCCTAATGGGGATGCTGCCCGCCCCCGCCCCCGCGCCGGCCCCGTCGGCAGCCGTGGGCCCGGCCTCCCGCGACCACACCACCGGTACGGGCGACGACGAGCGCCTCATCGAAGCGCTCCGCTGGACCAAACCCTTCCCCGTCGACGTCGCCGCCTTCGCCGCCACCGGGGCCATGACCTGCCTGCCCGAGCCGAAGCGGCGCGCGCCTCGCCCGAAAGGCCCCAAGACGCCTGGGCTGTGGGAAAGCCCCTCGGAGGCACGCATGGCGGTTGTCCTCAACGCGGTCCTCCGCGGGTGCAGCCTGTCCGACATCCGCACCGCCAGCCAGCCCGGTGGCCGGTGGAGCGGCCTAGGCGACTCGTACCGGATCAAGGCCCAGCACGACACCCGCACCGCCGACGAGCTCCTCGCCGTCGACGTCCACAAAGTTTTCGACCACACCGCGCCACTGGCCCGAAAGGCGAACTCACCCGCACACAGGAATAACTACACACAGGGGGTGATCCCAGCAGAGGGTCCCTTCGGGCACTGGCTGGCTTACGCGCTCGCCTGGGCGGACCACGAGTTCGCCGGCAGTCCGGGGCGCTGGATGGTCCGCGACGTCCTCCAGGCCCTTGCTGTCAAAGCAGCGCTAGCCGGGACGATGAACGCCGGAACCCCGGTCGTCGGTGTCGGCGGCCGGTCGGTATCACTCTCAGTCGGTTTGGCCGCTCCGACCACGGTGTTCGACGTGCTGCGCCAGATCCGGGAGATGTACGGCTCCCCCATCGTCCACGTGCGGCACAGCGTGGGCAGGAAGGCGGACTTCTACGCACTGACGACCAGCAACCCCTCCGGACTCACTCCGATCCCGCTGGAGCGACTAAAAGTGGCCGACGTTCATCCCGCCTGGAGTGTGGTGGGACGTCACCACCGGCTCGTGCACGACCTCATCGTCCACACCGGCATGACTCGGCCGGCTGACATCTACGCCGCCGCCCGAGTCAGCGCCCGCACCGGCCAAATCAGCATCGCGGCCCTGGCCACGGCGGGGCTGGTCACCCGCACCGGCAGGGCAGTGGGCCCTGGACCGGTCACCCTCGACGACATCGCTGCCGCCCACCACCTCGACGAAGCCATGGAGGAGCGGATCGCGCGATTCCGCCGGGAACGCGCCGCCTGGCACGACTGGTTGGCCCTTCAGGACCAGCTGCGCGGCGTCGCGGCGATCCCCGAGGACGCCGTACCGGTCCCCAACAGCCCGGTCTTCACCGACGAGGACGAGTACCTGGCCGCCGTTCTGGCCCACGCTCCCCCGCCGGCAGCGGAGATGGACGAAGACGCGGCGCTGGATCTGCTCGCCGACGTGTTGGGCGCCCGCATCCTGGCTGGTGCGTAGCCGGCCGGGCGCGGCAATGGCAGGAACAGACAGGTACGTTTCTCGTACCGGGTACGTTACTGTTGTACCTGTCGCGGCGAGTCGGGCCTCCAGACCCGCCGCAAGCTGCGAGGCTGATCCTGTCACGTCCCCCCCTGACCCGAGGAGTCCGGCGCCATGGCCCCCAAGACCACCGCCGCCGCGGCCGCCCTGGCCGACGCGTTCGCCGCGCTCACCGTGGAGGGCCTGCCGGTCACCGTCCGATCGCTGCGGGAGCGGGCTAAGGTCAGCACCGACGCAGCCAGCGAGTGGCTGCGCACAAACCGTCCCGCCCGCGACGTCTCCCCCGTCCCCACCGAGGTACTGGCGCCCGTCCTCGACCCGCTGTGGTCGGCCGCCGTCGCCGCGGCTCGCGACGAGCAGGCTGAGACCGACGCCGCCGAGCGGGCCGTCCTCGTGCAAGCGGAGGCAGACGCGCTGGCGGAGCTGGCCTTCACGGTGACCCGCCTGGAGGCTGCGGAAAACGCGGTCGATCAGCTCCGCGCCAAGCTCGACCACATGACCGACGAGCGCGCCGCCGCAGAGGCCGCCCGCGACGAGCAGCAGTCCATCGCCGCCCAGGCGCTCCGGGACGCGGCGGACGCACGGGCCGCGGCGCACTCCGCCGAGCTGCTCGCGGCCGAGGCCCAGGCCACCGCACGCACGCTGCGCGAAATCCTCGACACGCTGCGACGAGACGCTCAGGCTGAATCGAAAGACCAGGACTGATCTACCGAATCCATTGCGTCACAGTGACACTTAACCGCGGTTAATCGCTCAGTCAGTGCCGGCGGCGGGATCCCGGCGCACCGCCTAGAACTTCCCGCCCGCCCTGAGTGAGTCCCCGGCCTTTGGCGAATCCGGCGGGGTGGGCGCCCCGGTTCGGCCCCGCGACCAGTGCCAGCGCCCGCCGCTGGCTCTTCAAGGCCCGCTCGTACAGCCGGCGGGAACCGGGACTGCTGGCGACCAACGGCGCCGCGTCGTTGAGGATCTGCTCGATCTGTGCGAGCAGTTGCTTCAGTCGATGGACGTTGTCCGGGTGCAGTTGCTTGCGGGCTGCCAATTCCGAGAGCTCGGTGTTGATCTCCCGCAGCGACGGCCGCTTCGGGGAATCACCGGAAGCCGGCGTAGAAGCCGGCGCGGGACCGGGCGGATCGCCCATGCGCCACACCCGGGTCCGCGACTTCGGCGCGGGCTTATTCGTCATCTCGGCTGTTCGCTCTTCAACGCTTCAGACACCGGTACCCCCCAGACTCAGCAACTTTCGTTCAGCGTAGGCCGACGTGCCGGTGAAACCAGACCTTGGGCCGGGGTCAGATCCACGGTGATCAGCTCGCCGCGCGGCTTTCCCGCCGCTTGCGGATCTTCAGCATCTCCTCGATCAGCTCCGAGGCGAAGTCCTGCGCGGTGAGCATCACGTCGTCGTGCTTGGCCTCGATCCACGCCGCCCGTAGAGCCTGGGCCGCGGCCGGCCGCAACCGCAACGTGCGCGGCACGTCCACCGTCTGGGAGATCCGCGTGGGGCGGGCGGTCAGCGGCCGCGGCTGCTCGGCCGGCTCGACCGACTCCGGCTGCGACTCCGGCGCCGGTTCTGGGTCCTGGGCGGGCACTTCGTCGATCGGCGGGGCGGTCTGCTCCTCCCCCACCTCGAGGGCGGGGCTCGGGTCGGGATCGGCCGCTGGCTGCTCCTTCTCGGCGGGCGTGCGGACGGGCCGGGTGCTGGAGCCGGCCGTCGACAGCATTCCGAGGACCGACTCGCTGATGTCCTTCTTAGGCATGGTGCTTTCCCTTCCGCTGGCGTCCTTCATTGATGAGCGTCATCACCTCGACGGTGAAGTGTGCGTATGCCTCGGCCAGGTCCGGGTCGGCCTCGGGGTCCCCGATGACGTGCAGGCCGCTGATCATGCGCTCGGCTGCGGTGCGTTTCGGGATCAGGGTGTTGAACAGCGGCACTCCGTCCGCGTGTAGGCCGGCGAGGACCTCGCGGCTCGCACGGGTTTGGGGCTCGTATTTGGTGAGTAGCACGCCGAGGACCTCCGCGTTGAGGACCTCGGCCTTCCGCAGGACGTCGGACCAGCCGAGGAACATGTTGACCCCGCGCCTCCCCCACTTCGTCGCGTCGGTCGGGACGACCAACCAGTCAGCGGCATTGAGGGCGGTGATGACGACCTGCCCGAGGTTGGGTGGTAGGTCCAGAACGATGGCGTCGTACTCGGCGTAGAGCGGCTCGAGAGCCATCGCGAGCTGGTACTCGCGTCGATGCATGGTGACGAGTTCCTGGTCGAGCCGTGCCACCGCCAAGGTCGACGGGACCAGGTCGAGGCTGTCGATGCGGGTCTGCCGGACGACCTTCCGCACCGTGTCCCGGTCCTTGATGAGGTCGTAGAGGTCGAACTCGACGTCGTCGTCGGGGTCGAACATGGTGGTCGCGTTGCCCTGCGGGTCGCAGTCCACCAGCAGGGTCCGCCAGCCGCCCCGGGCCAGTCCGGTCGCCAGGCTGACGGCGGTGAAGGTCTTGGCCACGCCGCCTTTGTGGTTGGCGACGGCTATGACGTCTGCTTTCACTGGAACTCCTTCGGTCGCGTCGATAGCAGCCATGGAACCGGGTCCAGGCGGGGGCTGACGCGGCCGCGGTGGCGTGTCGCCCGGATGTGACAGCTGTGATGCGGTCACGGGATCACTCCGTGACCTGATTACTGCGTGATGCCGTCACAGCGTGATGTTGTGACCGGGTGATGTGGTCACGGAGTCACCGCGTGATGCTGTCACCAGGTGACGCGGTGACTAAGTCACATTGTGATCAGGTGATGCTGTGACCGAGTGACCGGGTGACCGAGTCACGCGGTGACCCACTGATTCAGTGATTTGGTAACTAGGTGAGCCGGTGACGCGGTGATCTAGTGACTATGTGACTTCGTGACGGCATCACGGGGTGATCCTGTTTCCGTGTGATCGTGTGATCGTGTGATCTGGTGACCTCGTCACGTGGTGACCGAGTGTTTCTGTCACCTGGCGATCTCGGTGACGCTGTGACCGGATCACCCGGAGGCCGGATCACCCGGTGATCCGAACGCGCGGTGTGGCTGTCACCTGGTGACCCGGTGATTGCGTGACCGAATCACCCGATCACAACAGGGAGATAAGTGGCGGAGCGTGTCCACTTAACCGCGGTTAAGTGAGCCGCTCGCGCGTTGGGCAGCAGGAGAGTTCCGCCACATCCCGGCTACCGCCGACAGCGTGTTGACGGCGGCGGGGGAATGCCGGCCGTTAGCATCAGCGGGACCAATCCGAAGTACCCCGCCGTGCGGGCGAAGCATACGGAGGGCCATTGTGGCTGTTCACGTTGTTCTCAATCAGAAGGGCGGGGTGGGGAAGTCCACCATCGCCGTCAATCTCGCGGCCGTCACCGCAGACGTCCTCAACCAGGACGACGACCCTGAGGCCAGCTCGCCGGTAGCGGCGATCTCGGTTGACCCACAGGGATCAGCGGTGTGGTGGGCATCGCGGATCGACGCCCTGCCGTTCCACATCGTTCAGGCGCACGATGACATCGAGAACCTCAAGCGGATCAAGAACCTGCCCGGCATCAAGCAGGTGTTCGTCGACACCCCGGGGTGGATTGACCTCAACGCCGGCGACAACGGCGCGGACCCGCTGGGGAAGGGACCGGCCGCTGACGCTCTGCGTGCGGTTCTCGACGTCGCTGACGACGTCATCGTGCCCATCGAGACCGAGCCGCTGAGCTTCGATCCGACCGTGCGGACCATCAACAAGGTGATCCGCCCCCGGAAGTTGCCGTACAAGGTCGTTATCAACAACTGGGATCCGCGAGACGGCGTGCACGACCTCAATCAGACGCGGGAATTCGTCAAAGCCAACGGCTTTCCCCTGGCCTCCAGCGTGATCCGCCACTACAAGCTGCACGCGCGGGCCAGCGCGGACGGTCAAGTCGTCACCGAGTACCCGGCGAACCGCGTTGCGCTGCAGGCGAGGGAAGACTTCTACAAACTCGCGTTGGAGATCGTCGCCGGGGGAGCAGCCTGATGGCGCGGGGGAAGCGCACCGATCTGGCCTCGTTGACCGCGGCGGTGGGGGAGCACTCGCCGGTCGAGCAGGCATCCGCTGGGCCTCCGCCGCGCACCGCACCGCTAGCCGATCTGACCGCTAACCCCCGCAATCCGAGGGAAGGCGTCGGAGACCTCAGCGCGCTGGCCTCGATTGTCGATATTCAGCTGCAACCGGTGACCGTGGTGAGCCGCGCCGCGTATCTCGCCCTGTACCCGGACGACGAGATCGAGGCTCGCTGGGTCGTGATCAACGGGTGTCGGCGGCTCGCAGCGGCGCACGAGTACGGCCGGGCCGAGCTCGACATATCTGTCAACGATGCCGTTGCACGTGACCGGGTCACGCTGATCTCCGCGGCGATCGCCGAGAACGTCGACCGGCAGGACTTCGACGTCATCGAGGAGGCGAAGGCGGTGCAGGCACTCGTCGACGAGTGCGGCCGCGCCGATCACGCGGCCGAGCGCCTCCACAGGACCGGCGCCTGGGTGTCGCAACGGCTGGCCCTGCTGAAGCTGGCGCCGGAGCTGCAGGCGGCGCTGCGCCGCGGGGAGTTGGCGATCCGGGAGGCGCGGACGCTGGTCCGTGTGCCGCTCGAGGAGCAGGTGCTGCGATGGCAGGCGGCACTGGACCGCAAGCAGGAAGACAAGAAGCCGACCGCCCCGCCGCGTCCGTCGCCGTCGCGGTCGATCAGCAGGGCCCTGAGCCGGTTCGACAAGGAGCCCAAGCTCCTGGCCGACGCGCTGCGCGAACAGCTTGGGGAGTCGGGCGTGGCGACGCTGCGCGACCTACTCGGCGCCGACCAAATGGCCGGCCTATCCTGACCCGAAACAGGCCAGAACACGCCACGGCCGTGATGTTTCATGACCCCAACGGCTCGCCCTGCACGGTAGTTTCTAGACGTGTCGCGGTTCATTCTGTCGGCCCTGGAATCGGGCCCGAGGGACCTTTACGCGGCAATTCCTTTGGCGGGCGACACGATCGGCATGCGGACCACTGCACAGGGGGAGACGGTCTACTACGCAGTTCTCGACGAGCCCCTGCGTGACCGCACTGCTGACCCTGACCAGTTCACGCCGGCGCGCTGTGGGGAAGACCCTTCCGGACGGTTCGTCTGGGTATCCGACATCGTATTTCGACCTACCACACCGGGAGCCGCCCCACATTTCGGCATGCGTGGGTTCCCCATTGAACTGGCTTACGTTCTCGACCCGGAGATGCGCAGAAGCGACACGATCGACGATTCCGCGCTCTTCTTCACGGCCATCGGGTTCATCGACGACATCGACGACACGGCCGCTGCGCCGGCGGTGGCTACAGTCATCGGCAACCGGGATCTCGACTTCGATGAGCTTGCCGAAGCGCCGCCGCCCCAGACAGTGACTTCATCGCGCCAGCCGCCGCGGCGACCCTTGATTGATCTGCCCCCGTTGGCCGACGAGCTTGAGGGCGATCAAGAACTAGTTACCGTGCCGACCGCCGCCCCACCCGCCGCGATCGAAGGGCGCCGGCCGCTGATTGATCTGCCGCCCCTCGCCGACGAGCTGGAAGACGATCTGAACCCAGTCATCGCACCCGGCCTTAACACGCCGATGCCCGTGCCGTCAGTCACCAACTCCGATCGGCTGCGGCCAGCCCTGGACCGTTCGCAGCCGACCCCTCCTCCCGTCGCGGAGCCACGACCAAGGCGGCCGCTATCAGGAGCCGCGGATTCGCACAGTCCGGCGTCTTCCCCCGCGGCCGCCAAGTCAAGCGCTATCAGCGAACCGCGGGTCAGCGCGCCGGTCGAGGACCTAGCGGCCGGACCGCTATCGCGGCGCGACCCGGCGCGGCTGGGCTTGATCGCGGCAATAGTTCTGGCCGCAGCGGGCCTCATCGGCCTCATCGCGTGGTCGCTCAACCGGGACGACAGCGGCGAAACCATCGCGGCCACAAGCACTTCCGCTCCTGCCCAGCCTTCGCCATCAGCCACTGAGACGACGCCGTCGCCAACTTTTGTCGCCCCGTCGGCCCCGTCAGAACAAGTGCTCCGGCTACTGCCTGTCGGTTACCCGGAGAAGGCCTGCACCCCGGAGGTCGCTGTGCCGTTTGGAGCGCTGGGCGCAGTCACCTGTGGAGTCAACACCGATCCCGGCGGCCCGCGCTCAGCCCGGTACACGCTGCTGGCCGACCTACCGGCCCTGCAAGCTCAGTTCACTGAGATCACCTCGACCACGCGCCAACAAATCTGCCCTGGCAACATCCAATCGCCAGGACCCTGGAGGCACAACGCCACACCCGATCAAGTGGCAGGACAGCTCTACTGCGGAACCCGCGATGATGGAACCCCCATCATCGCCTGGACCGACGACGCCCGGCTCCTACTGTCGGTTGTGGACGCCGCCGCTGGCGGCGAGGTGGCGGCGTTCAAGTGGTGGTCGTCCCACAGCTGAGCCGCCAGAGAGTAAAGCCGGGCCCTGCGGCCCGGCCTTCCTCCGCTTGTTCAGCGCTCTGCCAAATACCTAGCCCGCCGGAACCATCGTGGTTGTCGGGGCGGTCAGCGGGGTACCCGCGCTCCCCGCTGCGGTGCTCGGTGCCGGCGCAGCCGCCGGGCTATTAGGCGTTGCGGCCGGGCTGGCGGCGGCGGGGGCGGGGCTGGCCGCCGGCGACGACGATGCCGCCGCCGGCGCCTGTGTACCGGTTGCCGGGGTACCGGAGCTACCTGACGCCGGTGTGCCGGAACTGCCCGCGGCAGGAGTGCCGGAGCTACCGGCCGGCGGGGGAGTGGTGGCACTGTTTTCTGCAGGGAGTGGAGTCCCGGAACTGCCGCTGGCAGCGGGCAGCGGGGTACCGCTGCTCCCCGTTGCTGCAGGAGCAGCGGGGGCGGCGGGGGCGGTCACCTTCGGCGTGGCGGCCGAAGCCGCTCCCATCGAAGAGGGGGCGGGGGAGGAGCCGGCCGAAGGCTGCACCGCTGGCGCCGGCGGGGGCTGGACCCAAACGGCGGTGTCGTGCCCATTGGAGCTGTACACAACGCTCGTGGGGGCGGGGCCCACGACGTCGAAATAGAGCTTGCCGGTCGCGGTCCCGCCTGCGGGGAGCGCCGAGGGATTGACGCCGAGGGCCGTCGGTACCGGCCACAGCACCGGGTAACTGTCGGCGCCGCCGCGGGCGACGAACCCTGGCACCACCGGTACGCCACCATTGACCGGCGCCGCGGTGGCTGTGGCCTCCCAAAGCGTGCCGTCTGTCTGGAACGGGATCGAGTCTTGGCTCGGCCGCAATTGGGTCACCGTCCACATCTGACCGCCACCAACATCGGCTTGGGCGCCCAGTGCTGTCTGGTTAGCGTCGTCGGCGAGCGCGGTCGGAGCCCAGGCGCAAGCTGCCGCAGTGCCGAACGCAAACAGTCCGAGCCGAAGAGCAGTCGACGTCTTCATCGTTGAGTGAGCCTTCCTCTGCAAACCTGGACAAGCACATCTATGGCCCGGGTGAGTTCGCTTAAAGGCCCCCGGTCCTGCATGAAGTTACCAGCTAGTGGTCTAGATAACGGCCAGTCGCGCGCCGGCCGGGTCATCTTCGAGAGCATGGAACTGCGAGTTCGCGACCCCGCTACGGTCAGCTTCAGCGAAGCTTTCGCCCGACGGCACGGAGCAGCGTAGGTCATCTTGTGCATCGCTCATACCAAGAGTGGGTACCGTGCCCGGGTAATCGCAACCGGTGTGTCGCATAGAGGTTGTAATGAGCGACCACCAGGTTTTAGCGTCTCACCAACACCGCACGGTGGTGGTAACCAACCCCTCTCTATAGCACTGGCCCGCACGGCCGCATTGCTGCGAATACGACTGGAGATCAGGTTTCACCGCCGCATCCTTCCCGGAGCCGCCGCACTGTTCCTAAAGGAGGTCACCCAGTGATGACGATCCGCCCGCTCGGGCCCGCCGAGTGGAACACCCGATCCGACCCCGCCGAGCGGGTTCGCCAATCAGCACCCAACGGTCTGGCCGTCAGCTTCCAAGTACATGGCGGCCGGATCAGCAACCTTGAGGTCAAAGACGGCTGGACAGGTGACACCGCCATGGCCATGCCGGCCGTCACCGCCGCCGCGGTCACCGCCCTCATCGACGTCCTCTGCGACCTGACCCGCCAAACGTTTTAGTAGAAAGCGACACCGCATGAAGTGGCTCACCCCGCTCGTCGATCACGACCAAATTCGGACCACACTGTTGGCCGCACCCGCTGAGGCCGCCCTCGTCCTGGTCCGTTGCGGTGACGGCTGGCAGGCACCCGTGATTTGGCGGGCCGCGGCGCTGAATCCGAACGCACTGGGCGACTTCGACGGCGAAGCCGACGCGATCGCCAACACCATCGACGGGCCCTTCCTGTCCCCGGTGATTGTTCTGCGCGACCCCACCAGCCGCTATCGCCCGGGGTGCACCACTCAAAGCCACTTCAACGGCAGCAGCGCCCACGGCATGCGGCACGTGGACTGTGATCACGCACTGGTGTCCCGGTTGCTGCACCCGGGCCGGTCACGCTCGGTGGACGGCGGCGCGCAATGACCCAACCAATTCCGCCCGTGAGGATCGGTGACCGCGTCGCCGTCACCGCAACCCTGACCGACCCCGCACCCCTGACCGTCGGCATGACGGGCACCGTCTACTGGATCGGCAACTGGCGCAACGAGTGGACCCGCCAGATCGGTGTCCGTTGGGACGACGGACGACACCTCATGCTCTTACCGGGCGACCCTTTCCGGGTCATCGGCAGTGCGGACTCGAACGCACTGCAGCAGAACGCTTGAGACGGCGCCCGTCACGGCAGCCAACGCCACGTTCCTGGCGAGTAGGGGCGGCACGTCAACGGGCCCGAATAGGTGTCGACTGTGCTGCCGGGAACCATGCAGATGCTTCCGGGTGGAATGTCGAGCGGCTTATCCAACGCGGGATTCTCGATGACGTCCGGGGACAGTGACCACTGGTATCCGTCCGTTCCCTCCAGGCGCGAGCAATACACAATCGTGCCGTCTGACCACATGCCCGTGCCGCCGTGGTCAGTGCACCACTCCCCGAGAGCGCCAGCCGGTGGGTACTTCGGGAGCGGGGGTGTCGACGGCACTGGGGGCGGGGGAAGTGTCGTCGTCACTGGTGGTGGTGGCGGCGGCGCGAGGCTCGTCGCTGCCGGACTTGGCGGAGTCAACGGCGCGGGTGATGGCATTGTGCTGGTCGGCGGGGTGTTGGGGCCGGTTTCGCGGTGTGGCTGGCCGACCCATGGCTGCCACCAGATCAAACCCGCGGCCAGCAGCAGGCCGACGATGAGCGCGCCGAGGATCGTCGCTGTCCGGCCGGCGCGGTCACCCGGGACGGGTTCGGTGGGGTGCGGGATGCGTGCTTGCTGAGTCTCAGCCGTCGGAGAGCTCAGCCCCGTAGATGCCATTGCGGCATTCAGGGCGCGGGCGAAGTCCTGGCATCGCGGGAAACGATCGCTGGGATCTTTGGCCAGGGCGCGGGCGAAGACCGCATCGAAGGGTGCCAGGTCGGGATTCGTGGTCGAGGGAGGCGGGGGCTGTTCGGTGAGGTGGCGGCTGATGACCGCGATCGGATTGGAATCACCGAACATTGTTGTGCCGGTGAGCAAATGGTAGGCAGTCGCTGCCAGGGCGTACTGGTCGGAGCGCCCGTCGATGGCATTACCCATGAGCTGTTCGGGAGCGGCATAGGCGACGGTGCCGAGGGTGAAGTTGGTTGCGGTGAGGCCGGCGGGGTCGTCAAAGGGCCGGGCGATGCCGAAGTCGGCGAGGAACACGCGCCGAACGCCGTCCCGGTCTGAATGGGAGAGCAAGATGTTGGCGGGCTTGACGTCGCGGTGCAGGACGCCGCGGTCATGCGCGTGGTCGAGGGCTGCTGCGATAGCGGTCGTCACGTCGGCGACCTCGTCGGCGGGCATGCCCGCGGGATAGCGGTCGAGTAGCAGTTTGGCGGCGTCGGTGCCGTCGACGTATTGGGTCGCGATCCACAGCTGTCCGGCTGTCTCCCCGCGGTCGTGGACGGTCACGATGTTGGGGTGTTCCAGACTGGCCACGGAATCGGCCTCGCGGATGAAGCGCTGACGAAACGTGGAGTCGCTGGAAATCTCCGGGCGGAGGACTTTCACGGCCTCCTGGCGGGGAAGTCGCGGATGGTGAGCGAGGTAAACCTCCCCCATACCGCCGTTACCGAGTTGGCGCACGATGGTGTAGCCGGCGAAGCTTTCGCCCGGCCGCAACGTCATGCGCGGGATCTTATCGGGGGAGCGGTCTCCGAACCTGGGACCAACGTCACGTTGGATTGCGGCGATGGTTCAACTGGTGGGGACGCCGACGGCGCTAACTCGCAGTCGATGCAGGGGGCGGCAGCGGAGGCAGCGGTAGCCAGTCGAGGTCGATCTGCGAGGTGTCGAGGAGGTGTTTGAAGGACAGGTGGCGGAAGCGGCCGCCGGTGGTGAATTCGCGATACTCGACCGCTGCGGCGCAGGCCGGGCGCAACCACACCGCGTTGCCACTCCCATCACCAGCGCGGGCGGACCGGTGTGCCCAGGGTGGTGTGGGCGCGTGCATGTCGCGAAACTGGTCGGCCAGTTTTCGGCTGACGTGTGCACCGAGGCCAGCGGAAACCGTGCCGGCATAGCGCAGCTTGCCGGTGATCGGGTCGTGGCCGGCCAGAATGAGCGCCCCAATCGGCATGGTCCGGCCGCGGTAGAAGCCCGCACACAACAAAGGCCTCCGATGGCGCACAGGGCTTTTTATCCAGTCGCGGGTGCGGCGACCCGGCCGATACAGCGAGTCGGCCCGCTTCGAAACCGTGCCCTCAATCCCCATTTCGGCGGTGATCTCGATGAGCGCGGCGGCGTCGAGGTCGCTCCATGCCGGGGCTACCGCGAGTGTTCCACTGCGGCTTGGGACGAGGTCTTCAAGGACCTCCCTGCGCGTGCGATAGGGGAGTGCAGTCAGATCGTGCCCGTCGAGGTGGAGGCAATCGAACAGCCACAACCGGGCGGGGATCGTTCGGCGGTGCAACGCGGTCGGCTTGTGGGTCAGCAGCCGCCGTTGCAGCAGTGCGAAGTTCGGGAGCCCGGCGGCATCCAGGGCAACAAGTTCTCCGTCGACGATGACGGTGTGGCCGTCGAACTGACAGGCCAACGCGTCGGCAATCTCGGGGAACCGTGCGGTAAATGAGTTTCCTGGGCGGCTCTGGATTGTGACCTCGCCGCCGGCGACGCGGGCCAACGCCCTCGCGCCATCGAGCTTGGCTTCGACCAGCCATTCCGGCCCCGTTCGCGGCTTACCCGGGGTCAGTAGCATCGGCCCTGACGGCATCGGGGGAGCGGTGGCGGTCACCCAGCCAGTGTGCCCAGCACGTGGCTGGTGCGCCAGGGAGGTTCGCAGCGGGCCGAACTATTGCCCAGACCGGTTCAGTGATCGAAGCGCCTGCCGCGCTTACGTACTTCCTTCGGGCACAGACGGCTGTCGCTAACCCGCGAAGGTCGTTCCAGAGGGGCGCCATCCATACTCCAAGTGCAGTCCAGGGAGGGGATGAAATCATGGGCGGTAAGTGGATCCGCGGCAATGGCCGGCTTGAGCAGTTGCTTGCTGACCCCGACAGGCGCGCTCAGGTGGAAGAGCTAGTGGTGCAGATGAGAGCCGAAGACGAGGCCCCCGAGTCGAAGTAGCGGGAGATACGCCGCAGGTCGATTCCGCTTACGATCCCCTCCATGACGCCAAGGAAGCGGCACTAATGAGCCGCCGCTCTGGGCTGCCGTGGGCGCCGACCTCGCTACCGCCGATGCGCCGTCAGTGGTGCGACGTGCTCGCCGACGGCGTGGAGCGGCTGCGCGATCAGGTCGGCGGGGAGGAGCTGGCCGCCCAGGCCGAGGCGGACCTCGACGGGCTCCGGGCTAGTGCGATGTTCTGGGTGAGCCGCGAGATGACCGATCTGGCGACGTCGGCGGCCGAGAGCCTGCCGGAGTGGTCGCCGGCCGCGGCGATCCCCGAACCCTTCGGGCTGCTGGCGTGGGCGAAGCCCGCCGGGGTGTTCGACTGGCCGGTCCCCGGCGGCACCGAGCGGATTCCGATGCCGGTGGACGCGCTCTGCTGGGGCGTCCGCGAGGGTGCCGTGTCGGTCAGCTGCGCCTTCCGCACCGACCGCATCGCCGACAAGCTCAACCCCGGTCTGGCGCGGCTGCCGCTGCTGTCGCACCCGGTCGGGATGTGGGACCTCGAGGAACCCGTCGCCCACCGGGTCGAGGACGGGAAGGTGGCGCCGCTGGCGGTGTTGGGATCGGCCTGGCTTTTGATGGGGCAGCGGCGCATCGTCGAGACCCGCACCATCGGCGGGCCCGGAACTGCAGACACCGCTGGGGCGCTGCGGGATTCGCCGGCGGTCAGCCTCATCGAGCTGCGCCGCCCCGACCGCGACGGGCGTGACGGCGGCGGTGACGGCGGGCAGCGGCGACGCTCCGAGAAACGCTGGTGGGTGTCCGGGCATTGGCGGGATGCCCGGGTCGGGCCGAAGCGTGCGTTGCGACGCCCGGTGTGGATTTCCCCCTACGTGAAAGGAGATCCTGAAGCTGAGCTGTCAGAAAGAGTGACGGTGTGGCGGCGGTGAGAGGCGTTGTGGCCCAGCGTTTTTTTCGTCGTCGGCGGTGGCGACGTCAGTTATTTAGCTTCGGCAGAGACTCAAGGATGCCCCGGCTAAAGCCACGAAAGTTTTATGCCTGGGCGTACGGCGACCTGTTCACCAACACCACCCGCGGAGTTCTGGCCGAGTACATCGTGGCCACAGCGCTCGGCCTTGACGAGACGAAGCGCCGCGAGTGGGATCAGTACGACCTGAAGATGGGCGATGTCGGGATAGAGGTGAAGTCGGCTGCCTACGTCCAAGCGTGGAAGCAAGCCCGGCCTTCCAAGATCGTCTTCAGTATCCGCCGCGCCCAGGGCTGGGACGGCGACACCTACACCTACGCGGACAGCCCGAGGCGAAGCGCCGGCGTGTACGTCTTCTGCCTACTCGAGGGGAAGGTGAAAGACAGCATCGACCCACTCGACACCGCGCACTGGACGTTCTATGTGCTGCCGACGAGCCAGCTCAACCGACACTTTCCGACCCACAAGACGATTGGGCTCAATCGGCTGGAAGAGATCGGTGCCCGCCGGTGCAGATACGAAGAACTCAAAGCCGCCATTAAGAAGGCGGCGGTTTTCGAACGCGAGCCTGAGTAGCACTACTGGTCCAGGGACCAAGGACCCTAGGATGTGCCGCCTAACTGGAATCCACCAGTGCTAGCGCAACTTTCACCGGGGAAGGACGTCCATCTCATACCTTCGGCGAGTCACTGAATGGCGTGAACTGCCCCGGAACCGCCAGTGGCAGCCAGCCTTCTTCACGCTCCTTGGCTGTTCTCTCCAATCAGCTCACTGACTATGCCGTACAGCGGATTTCGCGCGGCGGCGGAGCGCGTCTCGGAGCCGGCCGCGGACACATAACGCTGCGAGGTCGCCATCGACTCGTGGCCCAGCAGCTTCATCAGGGTGTAGACGCTGACATCGGCTTCGGCTAGCTCGGTCGCATAGGTATGCCGCAGGCCGTGCACAAGGGCTCCCGGCACCGGCTGCGCCTCGGGGCCGGCGCGGTGGAACGCGCGCTTGATCCGGGACTGCAGGGTGCCGCGGGTGATGCGGTCACCGTCGCGGCCCACGAAGAGAGGGGCGTGGGCCGGCCACAGCGCCAGACCTGAGGAGCCGGCGGCACGCCGGGCGGTGTTGGGGAAGCGGGCAGCACGGCTGTCTAGGTAGCGCTCGATGACCGCGACGAGGTCGGCCTCGATCGGCACGGTGCGGTCTTTGCCTCCCTTACCGCGGACGTGAATCAGGCTGGCACCTTCTGTGGTGCGGCGGATGTCGCCGACATCGGCCTGGCGGAGCTCGTCGGCCCGAAGTCCGGCCAGCAGGCTGGTGAGGATGAGGGCGAGGTCGCGCTCGGGCCAGTCGGTGCGGCGGTTCGAGCCCTCATCGGAGCGCACGGTTTCCAGGAGCGCTTCGACGGCGGGGCGGGGGAGCGCCTTGGGGATCGACTTGGTCAGCTTCGGCCGACCGACCAGCGGCATGGGGTTCGCGGCCAGCTCCTCACCGGTGTAGAGGAAGGTGCACAGGACGTTCCAGGTCGACCAGCAACGGCGAATCGACGCGGCCTCATGGTCAGCGGCGTACGCGGCGAACGCCGCACGCATCGAATCACGCGTTATGTCAGCTATGTCGAGTGCGGCTGGGCGGCCGTCACTGATCAGCGACGCGATGGCGACGAAGTCCTGCTGGTAGGCCTTCATGGTGTGCGCCGACGGCTTGCGCGTCTGGCGG
This sequence comes from Mycobacterium sp., assembly GCA_020438865.1. Taxonomy (GTDB): domain Bacteria; phylum Actinomycetota; class Actinomycetes; order Mycobacteriales; family Mycobacteriaceae; genus Mycobacterium. Next base: position 44,897 of record JAGQTU010000003.1, on the reverse strand, counting down.
TCGGCGAGGAACCGGGCGAACCATTGCGGGTACGGCAGCGGCTCGGCGGACGGGCCGGCGGAGTCGACGGACGCAGGGGAGGTTCGGTTGGCCATCCTCCGACGGTGATCGACAAACGATGGATAATCACGCTTATCCATCGTTTGGAGCCAGGAAGTTCCCGGATCGTGGCTGCTCCGAGACTAAGGGTTGCTGAAATCCAGGGACTTTGAGCCGCGGCAAGGTGAAGTGCCGTCGTCGAGCAGGGTCGGCGCCCGTTCCGTGTTGACGGCCCCATCGCTCTCAGGCAATGTTCCTTCCTGTGCTTACTTGAGCGTAGTTCGCCGTAATTGTGGGCAATATGTCGTTCATGCACCAGAGACGCTAGGAGCGGGCCGACATGCATTTCGAAATTCAGCCGACAACGGGACTGCCGGCTCAGGGACGCCCTCCAGGTTAATCCGTCACTGTGACGTATTCGTCTGGGGCTGAGGCGCCAGATAGTTCCATGGATTCCCGCGCGCCGCGAGACGGGCGGTGACACCGCGCCGTGGATCGGATTCCGCTGGATGCAGCCTGCGGTGGTCGTAAGAACCGCGGCAGCGCCGATACGTTCGCAGGCGTAGGCATCCAGAAAGCGCGAAGCGTGGAGGTGGGGGTCGGTGGAAGCGCTGATCGTTCTCGTTGTCATTGGAATCGTGGTCTGGTCCATGATCTCGTCCGCCGAGGAGAAGAAGGCCGCCGAAGCTGCAGAGCAGGCCAGGGTCGCGGAGCTAATGGAAACAGAGCAGGGTCGTTTCCAGCTGCAAATGGAGATGCAGGAACGCCACCACGCCGAACAGATGGCAGCCCTCAGGCTGTGCGGCGAGTGCGGCAGCGATAAAGACTCTTACGCCCACCGCAGGCACTGCCGCAACAACTGAAGCGGGCCCAACGGGCCTCAAAAGGGCACCGCCGCTGCAACCAGCGCGACCGGCGGCGGTGGGCGAGGCCGTGCGGTTTGGCGGCCACAGATCGGGGTGGTCATAAGAACTCGCAGCGCGGCATACGTTTTCACGCAGACCTCCGATCGAACGTTGAGAAACGTAGCTCGGATAGGTCGAGAGAAAGGGAACCCGTGAGGAAAGCGTCGATTACCGGGCTGGTCTGTGTGGCCAGCGTCGGAGCGAGTCTTTGGACCGAGGCGGTTTGATGTGTTGGCGCCAAGTGAAGTAGAGGCGATAGCGGGATTGCCGATCAACCGAGACGAGTCGGCCCCGCAGGTCGGTCAGACATGGGCGTGGCGATCCAGCGACGGATCCCTCGTCGGGGTGACCGTTCTGCAGTGGGGCCGGCGCATAACCCCTCCCCGTTTCGGATGTGTCAAAGTTCGCTTTCCCGACGGGCAACCCGAGGCCGAGGGCTGGGTCCGGCCCGACAGGTTGGTGTCACGCTGGGCGGAATTGGATTCCTACCTCGCCAAACAGACGGCGTGGGAACGTGTTTCGGCAGCCAACCCTGCGAAGGACAGCCCCGAAGAGGCCGCGGCCCACCAAGTATTTGATCTGTTGGTACCCCGGCGTGTTGCCCAGATTCAGGGCCAAATCTCCGCCCGAGGGCCGGTTCTGGTGGTTCACGATGCGCAACATTTAGCCAGATTGACCGGCCTCCCTGAGTCTGTGTGGGCGCAAGACCCTGCCGGGTTTCGGCAATCGGACGGATCGACCGTCGCGTCCTGGACCGCGACCTACTCAGTGGCACAGGCGGTCGCCAGACGCAACTCCGAAGTGCTACTCAAGTCGCTTGACGCCGACGAGGCGCACGCCCGCTACGAGGCCGTCAACGGCATCTGGGTGTATGAAAGCCGTTCTGAGGGGGCACGACTCGTCGCTTCGCCGCGAGAGGCCGAAGAGAATGACCTGTCACGCAGCTCGGGCAAACCCATGCGTGACATCCTGCGCCAGTGGTGCGAAGGCGCCCAGGATTTGCTGGACACCAATCAACTTGAAATTGCCCGCCGTGATCTGGTCGCAGTTCGGAAGGCGGCCTGGCGTGCCGTTCAATCCATGAACCGCGCGGGATTGACGGGGCCGGCCGAGCAACTGGCCCACGTCCTAATGCGCCATGCCGCGCGCGGTGCGTCACAATGACTGACCCTCACGGCAGTTCGTCCCGCATGCGATCATTGTGGACACCAGCGGCCAGATACACCTTGGAACGCCTGCGCCGCCGCCGGTTCTCGGCCCGGTTATCCGCACCCCCATGGCACATTTGACATGCACAGACGCCTACGCCGGTGTAGTGAAACTCCCAGTGGCAGTGGGTCGGCGCGCACCCGGGGTACCACCGCGCTGGCGGCCTGTCGGGGAGATCGCAATCGCGGTCGGCGCACGCGTGCACGGGCCGTGCGGCCAACTCTCCACGAGCAAGTCGAACACGAAACGGCGCGTGTGCATCGGTACGAGACATAGGCAAGTGCCTTTCACAGCAGAGCCCCGCTCGAACGCCCTCGGGAGAGGGACGAGCCGGGGCTACGGTCTGTGGGGCACTCGCAACCTCGCCATGCCGATACCGTAGCAATCAGGAACGACGGGACAAATTCATCCGGGCACCACGCGATGCCGGATACTCCAGCGGCCACGCGGCTTCCACCAGCGCGCGAGGGTGACCAAACATCGCCTCAAGCCCGCCTTTCCAACTCCGCTGCCGATGCTGCAGGTCATAGAGCGAGTAATCGGCCAGCCGTGCATCACGGGATAGGGCACAAACAAGTCGGGCCGCGGCCAAAGCGTCCTCGGCCGCGTCGTGAAATCCTTCCCGGGGCGGATGAACCCGATAGGCGTTGCACGTGCTCGTGAGATTGCGAACTCGAATGCGGCGCCGGCCATTCCACGCCGTGATTCCGAAGTCGATGCTCTGAGGATCAACCACCGGTCCGCTAACGGCGAGGCCCCTGCCCATGTAGCGGCGAAACGCGTTGTCCAGCACGGTGAGGTCGTAAGGGGCGTTAAACGCACAGAGCAGTGTGTCGCTCGTCCACCTATCGGAGAGGACATCACCTATCTCAGCGAGTGCTTCGCGAATCGGCCGGCCCGAGCGACGCACGTCGGCGGTGCTGATCCCATGTACTCGCGTCGCAGCGTCGGGAATGGTGCACCCGGCGTTGACGAGCCACCGGTGAATCACCGACTCCTCCTCGCCCGCCGGCGTGGAGCGATACTCGACAAGCGCAACGCTGACCAACTCGGCGCTATGCGGGTCCTTCCCAGTCGTTTCGGTATCGAGCGCGAGCATCCAACCCCTGCCCCAAATTGCGCAGCAATCCCCGGCATGGCGGTCACCACAGATATCGCAGAGAAGGAAATCAGAACTGCAGGCATCGCAAAACTCGAAAAGCCCTGGCGTGGGGCTGGCACCGCATTCAAGGCAGAGCCCGTGGAGACAGTGATAACACTGCACGGCATCGAAATCTCTCTCAGGGTGGATTCCCGCACGCCTCAGAATCCTTGCCCTCGATTCGCACTCGCCGGTGGGGCAACGGTCCGTCGGTTCCCACGATTCAGTCCCGGGGGGAACCTTGCGGTGCGGCAGTACCCCGGCAATGCTGCTGCGCGGTCGGCGTCCCCACTCTTCCATCGGTTCTCTCCTTGCTCACGGTGGCGCAGTGCTCTGTTATCGCCCCGCTCCTAGGCCGGACTGTAGGGCGCGGCACCGACATCTCCCGCCAGCTCTCACACGGGCAGGGGGCTGTCGCCGCAATTGGGGCAGAACAGTCCCCGCGGTGCGATTGCCGCCAGGCTGTATGGCGCTTTCGCTAGGGGCCGCCGGCGATCGCACCCTGGTCGTAACAACTAAACCTCCGGCTTACGGTCGGTTCAGCCACCTCTTTCCTCGGCTGGATCGGAGAACGAAGTCAAGTGCGCCCAATGCCCTGTCTGAGCACTGATGTGGTGCGCCATGCCATTGAGCCCCGTGTTCGTGAGATCGGAGGGGACGCGGCTGCTGTCGAAGCGATTGCGCTGGATGCCGCTTGGGCGCTGATCTGCTTCTATTCCGCCACCCCTTCCCCACCGCCGTTGCGTGATGACCGATAACGTTCTGGACTTCGACAGCCAATTCCGACGGCGGGCTCTGCTCTGGGATCGGGTGGTTGCACTTCGGCCAGACGCGGATGATCCCCACTTCCGGATGGCACGAATCGTCTTTGCGGCGCTGCTGGGCGCCCACGGGGCCCGAATGGTTACCGGCACCCTGGGTGCCTGCCGAGTTACTGACTCCGCGCGTCTGAGCGATGCCACCGGTCTGGTGCCGGCCACCTGGGTCAAGGCGACGGCCAGTTTTCGGCAAGGATCGGCCGTGGTCGCTCCCTGGCCGGTGACCCTTGAAATCGTTTCCGCGGCGGCCGCCATGCACCCAGGTCGCCTTCGGGCACTTGTCGGTCGTGAGACCAATACCCACCATCTGTGCTGTCAGCACGGCAACGCCGGCCTGAATCCCGACGCAGATCCGCGACGCTACTGCTGTAAATGTGCATATGGTCTGCGCAAGGGCCCTATGTACGAGCACACCCCGTCGTTCTATTGCGAGTTTTGCCAGACTGAGCACCCAGGGTCGCGCATGCTTGACGGTTGCCCGAAATGGTGGAAACACCCGCCTGATCGTCCGGGCGGTTAATCGGAAACGCCTGCGGCGTTGCTCGCATTTGGCCGCCAAACCCCCTACGGGCGTGGCGGCTTCGTCGTCGGAGGCCTTTCTGGCTTCCGAGTGTGGCCGGTGGGCCACTCCACGCAAGGCCCGGTCCCTACGGGCCGGGAGAACTTTTCCGAGCCACTCGCTTCGCTCGCTGAAAACTTCTCCCTGCCGAACCTTGCGCTACGACGGCCCTCATCCCGGCCCACTTCGTCATCGCCAGAAAGGCCAAAAGCGCAGGCGGCCAATAGAAGTCGCTGCCGAACTGGAAGGGCGTATAGCTGTGGACATCTTCTATCTCGGTACCCACCAGGTCGATCATCTCGCTCGCGCAGGAGTGCCGTTGTTCGTCTCGCATCGCCGACTCGCCGGCCGGAAGTGCTTGCCGCGGGCAATCGCCGAGTACGCAGTGGACTCCGGGGCTTACACCGAGTTACTGCTTCACGGTCGGTGGACGGTCAGTCCGCAGCAATACTGCGTGGCGATCCGCCGCTACGACGCAGAGATCGGCCGCGTGGCCTGGGCGGCTCCGCAAGACTGGCCGGTGGAGAGCAATGTCCTTGCCGAAACAGGGCTTTCCGTCGAGGATCATCAGCGCCTCACCGTCGAGAACTTCCTCGAGTTGCAGCAGTGCTGGGGAGATGACGACCAGCCCTGGATGCCAGTCATACAGGGAAACACCGTTGACGAGTACCGGCGGGGCTGGGAGATGTACGGTAAAGCCGGAATCGACCTGAAGAACTTCCCGCTCGTAGGCGTCGGATCGGTCTGCCGGCGCCAGGCCACCGCCGAGATCGACGCCGTGGTCTCCGCACTTCTGCGCCTGGACCCCGGCCTCCCCCTCCACACTTTCGGCGCGAAGGGGCAAGGTATTGCGCGCTACGGCCACAAGATCTGTTCCGCCGACTCCCTGGCCTGGTCGGCTCAGGCCCGCAGGCGGCCGCCGTTGCCGGGCCACACCCACAGCAGCTGCTCGAACTGCCTCGACTTCGCCCTGCTATGGCGTGAACGCGTTCTCGCCAATGCACCCGGCTGGGAACTCAAACGACTCTATTCAGCCGCCTGAATGACGGCCTCTCCTGGCAATGGAAACAATTTTCCCGCTGTTGTCCGCTTTACTCTTCGGTTATAAATCCCACGCCGATTTTGCACAGTCCGCGGATGCCGCAATAACGAATGTCATATGGCGGCCGGCCGCAGCTGATAATTACTTGCTTTTCGATACCAGGAGCCGCATAACGACACTACAGAGGCCGGGCGGAGGGCATCGAAAAAGCGAAAGTAAGGATATGGATAAAAGTTGGATATAGGTGTCGCTATAACTCTTGACCCACTTTAGAATTGATACATACGGCTCAGTGCCCACCATTTGAGGAGAATATTTCATGGCCACCATCACTGTTTATACAAAACCGGCCTGCGTGCAATGCGAGGCCACTACACGGGCCCTCAGGAAATTGGGTGTCGAATTCACCACGATCGACATCAGCCTCGATGAACAAGCCCGCGACTACGTGATGTCCCTCGGGCACCTCCAGGCCCCCGTCGTCGTCACCCCCACCGATTCCTGGTCGGGCTTTCGCCCCGACCGCATCAGCCGCCTCGCCGCCTAAATTAATCCACCCCGCGAAAGGCACGAACGACCATGAACGTCACCAACCTCTTCGATGAGCTGCACGACCCCTACGCGGACCACGACGACGCCGTCACCGCCAAGCGCGCGGAACTTCTCACCCACCTGACCTACGGCATCCGCGTGATGGAACACGCCGCCGAACTCCTCGACGATCTCCGCAGCGGAGCTGCAGAGGACGTCGAACTCGTCGACGGACGCGACGGTAGAGACTGCGCCGCTCACCTGGACGCAGCTATCCGCACCGCCCGCGCAGCCTACGCCGTCCTGCACGTCGTCTTCGAGAAAGAACGCCCGTAATGAACGCCGCCGCAGCACGATTCGAGGTCCTCCCCGGCGGCCGGGCCGAAAGGCCGGCCGAGGGCGACACCAGCTGGCTGGATGCCGAGCCAACCGAAACGGACAACTCGCCGACCTCCCCCTGGAACCCCGAGCACCAACTGGTCGGCTCCCTGATGTGGCTGCCCTCGGACACCGTGCGCCGCATCGCAGCCGTCGTCCCCGCCGCCGCGATCGAGCGACCCACCACCCGATGGGCCTACGAACTCATCACCGCCCTGGCCGAGAACGGACAAAAGCCCGACCCTGTCGTCGTGCTCGCTACCGCCAAACACCAGCCCTGCAGCATCGCCGCGGACCCATCCCTGCCCCCCACCGCGCACCGCCACCACCAACTGTCGGTGTACCTGGCACGGGCCTACACCGAGACCGTTTGCGCCGACAACGCTGGCAGCTATGCCCGCGAGGTCCTCGAGGACGCCTACCGACGCACGTTCATCGCGGCCGGACAGCGCATGCAGGCCATCGGCGAAAGCGACTCGGACCGAGCCGAACTCACCGAACACTTCGCCCGCGTGCGCGAGGAACTTCTCGACTGGTGGCGCCGCGCCGAAACAGCCGCCCAGCCAGGGTGGGCAGACCGGTGAGGCGGCCCGACCCCCGGGAAACGGCCATACTCGGCCAGGCCGCCCAGCACTTGGCGGGACTGCGGTTCACCAGACCCGGCAGCGCCCCTGCGACCGCGGCACGCCTCATCGACGAAATCCGCCACCGCCACCTGCTCAGAGCCGAACGCGCCGTGTGCCGATCATGAACCGCGGCAGGCTCGCAGCCGGTGTGTTTGGTGTAGCCACACTTCTCGTCGCGGCCTTCCCCAACCCCGCCCACGCCGCCGCCACATCCGTCAGCGCCGGCGAGCGCATCCACAGCGCCAACGGCATCTGCAGCCTGGCCTACACCTTCCGGAGCCGCGCCAACGGCCACACCTACGGAATCAGCGCCGCCCATTGCCAACAACCAGGGTCACCCACCGCCCGCACCGACACCGGTGCGGTGGCCACCTTCATACGCACCGCCCTGGACCCCGCTGGCACCGGCGGCGCCGACTTCGCCCTCCTCGACTTCGGAACGAGCGCCAGCCCGGGACGCTACGTAGGCGACCAGCCGCTTCTCTACGGCCTCGAACGTCCCCAGCCCGGAGAAACAATCTGCCGCACCGGAGCCACCACCGGCACCCACTGCGGTGTCGTGGCGGGCACGCGAGGCCCCATGCAATACCTGACCGCACCCGGCATGACGGCATGCGCCGGCGGGGACTCCGGCGGTGCGGTCTGGGTCCGCCGTGACGGCGGCGCCCAGATCATCGGAGTCTGGCTTGGCGGGGTGACACTGCCCGACGGCACCGACCGCGGCCGCTTCGCCAGTATTACCGACGGCTTCACCGCGCTCGGACTGCTCTAACAACCGCGACGACGGCCCTCGCGGGCCGACGCTCCTGCCCCCTACGGAAGTGGCCTTTCTGGCCCTCCGAGTGTGGACCGGCGGACCGCCCGCGCAAGGCCCGGTCCCTGCGGGCCGGAAAACCTTTCCCGGACGCTCGCGACGGCTTATCAGTAACTCGAATACACAATTGCACAATGTTATGGCTATGAATACGCTATTTATTGTAGGATACATGTATTAATGGATGCGCCCACATTTCTGAGAGCTGGATAAATTGCCCCCCTCTACCTATTGCGCTGTAGGTACATGTATGAAAACCTTCGGGCATGAACCTGGAGATCCAGAAGAGGTGCAACACTCTGGTGCGTCAGGATGTCGCCATGTTCGTGGAGTTGCGCTCCGACGTGGTCGCGATGGTTCGCCGAACTGCCGAGGTGTGGGAGGAGGACTTCGGAGATCCGACCAATCTGCACGGCCAGCTGCACTGCACGTCGGTGCGAGGGTTGGTGATCAAGTTCCGCAAGGACCGCGAAGCGAAGCACGAGGCCGAGCACCCCGAGGTGAAGCTGGCGTGGACGTCGCGGCACGGGCAGGGCATGTCGGCGATGATCGAGCACCGTCACGGTACGCAGCTCCGAATTCGGAAGGCACCGGCGGAGGTGATCGCCGAGCACGACCGACTGGTGGTCTATCCACGACCCGAACAACTGACGCTCGCCGCCGCCCAGGAGGTCGCCGAGGCGGCGTTGACCGAGGATGCCGAAGAGGGCCAACAGGTTTCAGCAGACGAGGCGCTGGCGGAGCAGCCCACCTTGGGGCCGGAGTTCGACGCGCTGGAGCCGGTGCCGACGAAGTACCGCTGGTATGTGTTGTGGACGTTGAGCAAGGACGCCCTGCACGTGCCGAAGGTGTTCTTGGCGGCGGTGGTCGACATCGACAATCCGTCGAAGGTGGTGGTGTTGGCGTCGACGCCCCTGCCAATGTCGGCGGCCCAGGCCGACGACGACTTCGAGGATTACCGGCGCGACGCCGACGAGGGCTCGGGTCCCGAACCGGCGTGACGGGGTTGTCGGACCCCATCGTTAGCGTGCGAGATGCTGGTGTTGAATCGGGGACGCTATGACAACGAGCTATGAGATCTACGGTCTTCGGGTTCGCCAAGCTCGGCTGATGCGACGTCTCACCGCGACCGCGGTGCTCGAAGGCGTCGGGTGGAGGGGTGCACGGCTCTCGCGCCTGGAACGCGCGGAGACCGCGCAGGTCACCACCGACGAGTTGGCCTCTCTGTCAAGAATTTTACGATTCCCCGAGCAGTTCTTTCGTTCGGTGCCGGTGTCGCGGATCACCCCTGCACAGTTGTCCTTTCGAGCTCCGAAGTCGACCACGGAGACGGAGAAGAACCGGATGGCGCAGTTCATGGCGCTGTCGGGGGACTTCCTGCTGGACCTCGATCACCGCCACAAGTTGCCTCCGGTGCGGCTCTCCCCGGGAACGGTGAATCGCGACGATCACGTTGCGGCGGCCGGGTACGCGCGCCAATGCCTGGGTGTCGGGCCCGATGAACCGATCGGTGACCTCACCCGGCTGATCGAGCACGGCGGGATTCCGGTGCTGTTGCGCAACGAACGCTTCGGCGCCCAAATGCCCGAACTCGGCAGCCGCGGCCGGCTGGAGAAGCACCTGGGCTGCTCCACGTGGGTCGGTGAGTTTGGGGAACGCCCGCTGGTGGTGATGCGGGAACTTGACTCCTGGGAACGCACCCGCTGGACCCTGGCCCACGAACTGGGGCACTTGATGCTGCACGCAAGCGTCGGGGAGATGACCGACGAGCACGAAGCGGAGGCGTCGCGGTTCGCCTCGGAGTTCCTAGCGCCGTTCGCGGTGGTGGCACCGTCGGTGCGGGGGACCCCATCATTGCTGAATCTATTGTCGGTCAAGGAGAAGTGGGGCATCTCCCTAGGTGCCTTGCTGCGCCACTTCCACGAGTCGGGTGCGGTGGACACCGACCGCTACGACACATTGCGCACTCAGCTCTACACCCGGATCAACTCCGATACCGGGTTCACCTGGGGACGCACCGAGCCGGGTTGGCAGGACCGCACCCCGGAACGGCCACGGCTGCTGAGCAAGTGGATCGAGTTCGTCTTCGGGCTGGCCTCACCAGAGCTGTTGGCCGCCCACGGGCTGATCTGGCCCGCTGACGTGATCGCCGAATTCCTCGTCGGTCAGCGTTTCCCGGGCAGCGCACCCCAGCAGCAGACGGCACACCGTCCCAGTAAGACTGCGAACCGGGACGGGGTGGCCGACTTCGCGTCCTACCGATCCCGGCGGGCCTGACGGAGCCTGGCGGGGCAGTGATGGCGACGGTGCAGCGGGTCCGATTCGGCGACGGACGTCGCGACACTTATACCGTGGTCGGTGAGGACGCGCTACCCATCCCGCAGGCCCGGGAGTACCTGCGGTTCCTCTCCGACGGCGGCGCGTCACCGCACACCGTCCGCGGGTACGCCTACGGGCTCGCGGAGTGGTGGACGTTGTTGACCGCGGTCGGCGCTCCCTGGGATGACTTCCCCACCAGCTTGTTCGGGCAGTTCCTGACCTATCTGCGGACCGGGGATCTGCCCGCCGACGCGCGGATCGGGCCCGCCGAGCAGAAGCTGGCCACCTCCTCGGTGCAGCAACGGGCCGCTGCGGTGTTGTCGATGTACCGCTACCACGCCGACGCGCATCACGTCGACGCACCCTATGACCGGTTGTTCACCTCTCGGGGCCGCTGGCGCCGCCAGCACCGCTACGTCGGCTTCCTCGATGGCGTCGGACCCCAGCAGCACGGTGATCATCCGATCTACCGCACCCGCACCCCGAACCGGTCGACCACTCCGGTTCTACTGCCCGGCCAGGTCAACACCATCCTCGATGCCTGCGCCACCCAAGACGACAACGGCGCGTGGCTGGGAAGCCCGTCGGGTTTGCGCAACCGGTTGCTGTTCGCGGCGCTGGCCGAAACCGGGATGCGACTCGGTGAGGCATTGTCACTGCGGCACAACGACATCCGCATCGGCGGCGGTGAAACCCCGTCCATCGAGGTCGTCGAACGCCAAGACCACCCGCACGGTGTGCGGGTCAAGACCGGGTCCCGGCGAATCTACGTCGGCGACGACCTCGCTGCCCTGTACTCCGAATACGTGTGGCAGCTGGTGGATCTGGCTGCCGACGTCACGGTGGCCGACCTACCGACCCACTTCGTGTTCGTCAACATCACCCACGGCCCCCGGTTCGCGCCGATGCGCCCGGAAACCGTCTACGAGAAGGTCCGCAGCATCAAACGCGCCCACCCCGGCACCGTGCCACCGGACTGGACGCCGCACTGGTTGCGCCACACCCACGCCACGGCACTGCTCCTCGCGGGGGTGGCCCCCCACGTGGTGATGCGCCGACTCGGGCACGCCGACGTCCAGACCACCCTGTCGACCTACGGATGGGTCACCCAGGAAGCCGAGATGCGATCGCTGGCCGAGTGGAAGAACTTCACCGCCGGGTGGAAGGGCCTCACCGATGCCCAACAGTGATGACCCGTCTCTCATCCCCGTCGTCGCCGAGAGCGGGTCCTGGGTACGGCAGTGGGCCGCGGTCCCCGACCCGTGGCGCCGACCCGTCTACCGCATCGACACCGCACCCGCGGACACCGTATTCCTAGCAAACCGGTTCTACCTGAGCGCCAACCGTGCCGGCGCCGAACAAGACTTCACCCCGCCCGACGTCCCGCCACGCTTCGCCGACGAACTGGCCTGGTTCGTGTGGGTCTGCGCCGCCGAGGGTGCCCGCAAGATAGAACCGTCACTGCTGCGGTGGTGCTCGGACGCGCTCGGGGCGGCCGCCACCGAATACCACCACCGCCACCACCACGTTCCCGCGAGCATCACCGATCTGGACGTCGACGCGATCTTGCGGCACGCGGTGCTGCGGTTCGAGCGCCGCAACCAGCGGCTGCCCTCGCCGGGGACACGGCGCAACGTCAGCGGCCTGATCAATCATCTGCACCTGTACCTGACGGTGCGCTGCACCGACATCCCATGGTGGTCCTACGACACCTGGGACTTGCGCGCGGACCCACGCATCCCTCAACGCGAACACGAACCCCGCCACGACCAAACACTGCGCCTGGACACCATTACCCCGCTCTGGCTGCGTGAGGGCATCCGGTTCTGGTTGCGCACCGCGCTGACCGCTGAACTGCTGCGCTGGACCTCCGCAGTGGACCGGGCCCGCGACGCCGCCCGCCACTTCGGACCGTTCCTGACCGCCCGCGGCGAGACCGACCCACTGCTGGCGACCGATCCCGCCCAACTGCGGGCGGCCTTCACCGACTTCACCGACTACCTGCGTTCACCCGCGGCCCGCACCAAACCCGACGCTCCGCTGACGGCCGCGACGATCGACACCGCGCAATCCCAGACCCAGGTGTTCTACACCTTCATGCTCGACCACGCCCCCGAAGCTGCCCTCGCCACCGGCAATCCGCGGTGGGCCGACATCACCGCGGCGCACACCCGGTTGTGGGGGCCGGCGTTTCGGACCCGCCGCGCCAACCGAGGCAGGGAGTTGAGCTGGTACTCCACCGCCGAGCTGCAGCAGATGCTGGCCTACCTCGACGTCCTGACCGCCGACCGCGACGCCCACGTCACCATCACCCACCCCGATGGCAGCATCGGTGACGTCGCCGGACTCGGCGACCCCTCGGCTGCGCGGGTGTGGTTGCTGCAGGCCCTGACCGGGCGCCGAGCCTCGGAGATCTTGATGCTCGATTACCACCCACTGCACGCGATCCCCGGCACCGATAGGCCCACCGATGGCGACTCCTCCGACGTGTTCGTCGCCAAGCTGCGCTATCAGCAGTCCAAGGTAGACGGGGTGGACCCGACGATCCTCGTGGAGCAGGCCGTCGTCAACGTCATCACCGAACAACAGCAGTGGGTCGCCGAGCGTCACCCCGGGTTGGTGTCGAAGTACCTGTTCGTCGGGATCCGCCAGCAACACAACGGTCAACGACACCGGCCCTACTCGTCCTACCGGGCGTCGCTGACCAAACTCGACGAGCTGCATGGCCTCACCGACGCCGCTGGGAACCCGTTGCGGTTCAGCCAGACTCACCGACTCCGCCACACCCGCGCCACCGAACTGCTCAACGATGGCGTCCCGATCCACGTCGTGCAGCGCTACCTTGGCCACAAGAGTCCCGAGATGACGATGCGCTACGCCGCGACCTTGTCAGCGACCGCGGAGGCGGAGTTCCTCAAGCACAAGAAGATCGGCGCTCACGGCACCGAAATTGCGATCAGCCCGGCCGACATGTACGACATGACCCAACTCGGGTCACGTACCGACCGTGTCCTGCCCAACGGGGTGTGTCTGCTGCCGCCGCTGAAGACCTGCGACAAGGGCAACGCCTGCCTGTCGTGCGGGCACTTCGCCACCGACGCCACCTACCTGGCCGAGCTGCGCGACCAACAGGCCCGCACGGTCGCCCTCCTCGAGGCCCGCCGCGCCCAATACCTGACCCGCACGGGTCGCGAACTCACCGACGACAACGTGTGGGTCCACGAACGGCGTCGCGAACTCGCGTCGCTGCAGGCCATCATCGACCGCCTCACCGCAGGCCCTCAGGTCAACGCTGCCGTGGCAGGTGCGGGGACCGCGAGGCGGTTGCCGATCACACCCGTCCAGACCCGCGGTGCCCACGGGTCGGCGCTACGCAAAGCAGACCCCCGGGCCGACGGATGAGCGCCAACGACGCCTCCATCGCCGCCCTGCGCAGCTATACCAAGCAGCGCAGCGACGACGTCCGCCAGCGCATCGAGGGTGCGTTGCGCGACCTGCGGCGCCGTGGGGCTGCGGTCAACGTCGCCGCAGTGGCCAACCGTGCCGGCGTCACCCGCAAGGCGGTCTACGCGCACCCCGACCTCCTGGCCCGCATCCGCGCCCACAGCCGGTTGGCGCCCGCACCCGAAAACCCCGATCAACCGTCCAACAGCATCATCGATGCACTGCGCCGCCAAATCACCACCAAAGAAGCCGAGATCACCAAGCTGCGAGCGAAGATCACCCAGCAGAACACCACCATCGCCACCCTCTACGGGCAACTCGAACAATCCCAAACCTAGCCAGGCAGGGCCGCGAACTCGCAGCTCTGCGGTCGATGACGTCTGTCGATGTCCTGCGGAGAACCGGCCTCGGGAGCCCCGTCGTTGCTGACGCCGAGAAGCGGAGACGCGCGTGCGTGTCGTCAAGTCCTTTGGCTCCGGCGATAGTCCCGAATTCTGGCCCCATGGTGGGCTGTGCAGCGGCCATGGTTGGCTGCCGACCGGTGGCTCAAGTGCGAGGACCTGGTTGAACATCGCCTGCCGTGTTTCCTTCGCGCGATTGAGGGAACCCACCGCCGGGTGTGGCGGGTAGGGACGTTTGTCCCTTTAGATGAATCCCAACGCCCGTATCGCGCCGCCGGTGGGTGAGCCATCCTTGGGCTCTGCTTATTGGCGAGATGACCGAGCGGACGAGGAGCGGAGACCGATGATCGCAATACGCGCTCACGACAGTCAGTGGCCGCCGGCGTCGAGAACGAAATAATGAGACGCCAGCGAGGTAGTTCACCCTCACACCCGTATGGCGTTGGGCCACAAGCGTTTTGGTCGAACTGCTCATCCCGTGCTCGCCACGTGGTTCTCTGGTGGATGTGAACACGGCGAGCGCGCCGGGCACCGGCGCCAGCAGAATCTTCAACCTGGTGCTGGCCACCTGGGTCTCGGCGATCAACTTCTGGGCCTGGAACATGATCGGCCCGCTGTCCACCACCTACGCGGGCGATCTGCACTTGAGCAGTACCGAGGCCTCGATGCTGGTCGCGACACCGATCCTGGTCGGGTCTTTGGGGCGGATCGTCATCGGCTCGCTCACCGACCGGTTCGGGGGCCGGACGATGTTCATCGCCGTGTCGCTGGCGTCGATCGTGCCGGTTCTGGCCGTCGGGGCGGCCGGAACAGCAGGGTCCTATCCGCTGTTGCTGGTGTGCGGCTTCTTTCTGGGTATCGCGGGAACGATCTTTGCGGTCGGTATCCCGTTCGCGAATAGTTGGTTCGAGGCGTCGCGGCGGGGCTTCGCGACCGGGGTGTTCGGTATGGGGATGGTCGGTACCGCGTTGTCGGCGTTCTTCACACCGCGGTTCGTGCGCTGGTTCGGCCTGTTCACCACCCATGTGATCGTCGCGGTTGCCCTCGCGCTGACTGCGGTGGCGTGCGTGCTCGTGATGCGGAACTCACCCGCCTTTGCCCCGAATACCGGGCGCGTCGTTCCGAAGTTGATCGCGGCGGCCAAATTGCCGGTGACTTGGGAGATGTCGTTTCTCTACGCGGTCGTGTTCGGGGGCTTTGTCGCGTTCAGCAACTACCTGCCGACCTACATCAAGACGATCTACGGGTTCTCCGCGGTTGATGCGGGTGCGCGTACGGCCGGTTTCGCGTTGGCGGCTGTGTTGGCCCGGCCGATCGGCGGCGCCCTGGCGGACCGGATCGCTCCGAAGTATGTGGTGCTGGCGTCGTTGACGGGCGTCGCTGTGCTGGCGTTCGTCGCAGTTTTTCAGCCCCCACCGGATGTGTGGTCGGCGGCGACGTTCATCACGCTGGCGATCTTCCTCGGGATCGGCACGGGCGGTGTGTTCGCCTGGGTGGCCCGCCGTGCACCCGCGCAGTCGGTAGGCTCGGTGACCGGAATCGTCGCTGCCGCAGGCGGATTGGGTGGTTACTTCCCGCCGTTGGTGATGGGTGCGACCTATGACCCGGTCGCCAACAACTATACGATCGGCCTGCTGCTACTGGTGGCGACCGCGCTGGTCGCCCTGGGCTACACCGGATTGCGGCTGCATGCCCATGAACCCGCAACCCAACGCAAGGAGGCCGCGACGTGACCGCAGCACCACGCACCGGCGGACCGATCGAAGAGCTGTTGGGGCGCAGCGGCCGATTCTTCACGCCGGGCGAGTTCTCCGACGACCTGCGCACCGTCACCCGCCGCGGCGGTCGACAAGGCGATGTCTTCTACCGGGACCGGTGGAGTCATGACAAGGTGGTGCGCTCCACCCACGGGGTGAACTGCACCGGGTCGTGTTCGTGGAAGATCTACGTCAAGGACGGCATCATCACCTGGGAGACCCAGGAAACCGACTACCCCTCGGTGGGCCCGGACCGGCCGGAGTACGAACCGCGCGGCTGCCCGCGCGGTGCCGCGTTCTCCTGGTACACCTACTCGCCCACCCGGGTGCGCTACCCGTATGCCCGTGGCGTGCTGGTGGAGATGTACCGCGAAGCCAAGGCCCGCCTCGGTGATCCGGTGCTGGCGTGGGCCGATATTCAGGCCGATGCCGAGCGGCGCCGCCGCTACCAATGCGCTCGCGGCAAGGGCGGGTTGGTGCGCGTGACGTGGGCCGAGGCGACGGAGATGATCGCCGCCGCGCACGTGCACACCATCAAGACCTATGGGCCGGACCGCATCGCGGGCTTCTCGCCGATCCCGGCCATGTCGATGGTCAGCCACGCCGCGGGGTCACGGTTCGTCGAATTGATCGGCGGGGCGATGACGTCGTTCTACGACTGGTATGCCGACCTTCCGGTGGCCTCACCGCAGGTGTTCGGCGATCAGACCGACGTGCCGGAGTCGGGGGACTGGTGGGACGCGTCGTATCTGATGATGTGGGGCTCCAATGTTCCGGTCACCCGTACCCCCGACGCGCACTGGATGGCCGAGGTCCGCTACCGCGGCACCAAGGTGGTCAGCGTCAGTCCGGACTACGCCGATAACACTAAGTTCGCCGACGAGTGGATGCCGTGCGCGGCTGGCACCGACGGCGCGTTGGCGATGGCGATGGGCCACGTCATTTTGTCGGAATGCTTTGTTCGCCAGCGTGTCCCGTTCTTCGTCGACTACGTTCGCCGCTACACCGACTTACCGTTCCTGGTCAAACTCGAGCAGCGCGACGGCGAGCTGGTGCCAGGCAAGAACCTGACCGCGGCGGATCTCGGACACGACGTGGAGAACGCGGACTTCAAACCGGTGCTGCTCGACGGGGCCACCGATGAGGTCGCGGTGCCGCGCGGGTCGCTGGGATTCCGCTACGGCGACGACGGTGTCGGCAAGTGGAACCTCGACCTGGGCGACGTGGTTCCCGCGCTGACCGTCGCGCCGGCGCACGGCGAAGACGGTGAGACCGCGCTGATTCAGCTGCCGCGCTTCGACACCGTCGACGGGCATGGCGAGGCCCTCGCCCGAGGGGTGCCCGTGCGGCGGGTCGGCGAGCATCTGGTGTGCACGGTGTTCGACCTGATGCTGGCCCAGTACGGCGTCGCGCGGCCCGGACTGCCGGGTGACTGGCCCACAGGCTACGACGATCCTGACCGGCCCTACACCCCGGCGTGGCAGGAGCCGATCACCGGAGTGTCGGCGGCCCAGGCGATCCGGGTCGCCAAGGAGTTCGCGCGCAACGCCGAGGAATCGGGTGGCCGATCGATGATCATCATGGGCGCCGGGATCTGCCAGTGGTTCCACGGCGACGCTACCTACCGCGCCGTGCTCGCGCTGCTGCTGCTCACCGGGTCGATGGGCCGCAACGGCGGCGGGTGGGCGCACTACGTCGGCCAGGAAAAATGCCGACCGGTCACCGGTTGGGCGACGATGGCGATGGCCAGCGACTGGTCTCGGCCCCCGCGCCAGATGGCCGGCACCTCGTACTGGTATGCCCACACCGACCAGTGGCGCTACGACGGCTACCGGGCCGACGCGCTGGCCAGCCCGCTGGGCCGCGGCCGGTTCCGAGACAAGCACACCATGGACGTGCTGGCCTCCGCGGTGGCAATGGGCTGGAGCCCGTTCTTCCCGCAGTTCGACCGCTCCAGCCTCGACGTCGCCGACGAGGCACGCGCCGCCGGCAAGGAGACACCGGACTATGTCGCCGAGCAACTGGCCTCCGGGGGCCTGAAGCTCGCTGTCACCGATCCCGACGATCCGGCCAACTGGCCGCGGGTGCTCGACGTGTGGCGGGCCAATCTACTGGGCTCGTCGAGCAAGGGCAATGAGTACTTTCTGCGCCATCTGCTGGGCACCACCTCGAA
Organism: Mycobacterium sp.; assembly: GCA_020438865.1. GTDB lineage: Bacteria > Actinomycetota > Actinomycetes > Mycobacteriales > Mycobacteriaceae > Mycobacterium. Next base: position 26,741 of record JAGQTU010000003.1, on the reverse strand, counting down.
CGTGCAGGCCGGACTCACCCAGGAGTCACTGCGGCCCAACGACGTTGCGTGGCGCGACGACATTCCGGAGGGCAAGCTGGACCTGTTGATGTCGATCGACTTCCGGATGACCTCGACAACGCTGCTCTCCGACGTGGTGTTGCCCGCGGCGACATGGTACGAGAAGGCCGACCTGTCGAGCACCGACATGCATCCCTACGTGCATGCGTTCAGCCCCGCCATCGATCCGCCGTGGGAAACCCGCTCAGACTATGAGGCGTTCGGCGCGATCGCCCGCACGTTCAGCGTCCTCGCGAAGACCCACCTGGGTAGCCGCACCGATGTGGTGCTCGGCACCCTGCAGCACGACACCCCCGGTGCCATGGCGTATCCCGGTGGCAGCGAACATGATTGGCGTGTTAGGGGTGAGGTGCCGGTGCCCGGAAAGACGATGGGCCCGGTGGCGGTGGTGGAACGCGACTACGCCGCGATCGCCGACAAGTGGGCCACGTTGGGGCCGCTCGTCGACACGCTCGGCGTCACCACCAAGGGCATCACCACCCACCCGACCAAGGAAGTCGACGAGCTGGGGGCCAAGTTCGGCGTGATGGACTCTGGCGCGGCACAAGGACGCCCAGCAATCACCACGGCAGAGCGGATGGCCGACGTGATCCTGGCGCTGTCGGGCACATCCAACGGGCGCCTGGCCGTCGAGGGTTTCCGGGAACTGGAGAAGCGCACCGGCCGCCCCCTGGTACATCTGGCCGAGGGCAGCGAGGAGCGCCGCATCACCTACGCCGACACCCAAGCCCGGCCGGTGCCGGTGATCACCAGCCCGGAGTGGTCGGGCAGCGAAACCGGCGGACGCCGCTACGCGCCGTTCACCGTGAACATCGAGGAACTCAAGCCTTTCCACACACTCACCGGCCGCATGCACTTCTACGTCGACCACGACTGGCTCGAAGAACTCGGCGAGCAGCTGCCCACCTACCGGCCGCCGTTGGACATGGCGCGGTTGTTCGGCGAACCGGAGGTCGGCGACCATAAGGAGGGAATCGGGTTGACGGTGCGGTACCTGACCCCGCACTCGAAGTGGTCGATCCACTCCGAGTATCAGGACAACCTGCTGATGCTGTCACTGTCACGGGGCGGCCCGACCATGTGGATGAGCCCGGCCGATGCCGCCAAAATCGACGTGCACGACAACGACTGGATCGAGGCGGTCAACCGCAACGGCGTGGTGGTATGCCGGGCGATCGTGTCGCACCGGATGCCCGAGGGCGTGGTGTTCGTCTATCACGCTCAGGAACGCACCATCGACGTGCCGCTGTCGGAGACGACGGGAAACCGTGGCGGCATTCATAATTCGTTGACCCGGCTGCTGATCAAGCCCAGCCATTTGGCCGGTGGTTATGCGCAGAACACGTTCGCGTTCAACTATCTCGGCCCGACCGGCAACCAACGCGACGAGGTGACGATGGTCCGCCGTCGCAACCAGAAGGTGACGTACTGATGCGCCGAGTGAAGCATGAGCGAGGCAGACGATGAAGGTCATGGCACAGATGGCGATGGTGATGAACCTCGACAAGTGCATCGGGTGTCACACCTGCTCGGTGACCTGTAAACAGGCCTGGACCAACCGGGCAGGCACCGAGTATGTGTGGTTCAACAACGTCGAAACCCGCCCCGGGCAAGGCTATCCACGCACCTATGAGGACCAGGAGCGCTGGCGCGGCGGCTGGATCCGCGATCGCAAGGGTCGGCTGCGGTTGCGCGACGGGGGCCGGCTCCACAAGCTGCTGCGGATCTTCTCCAACCCGAAGCTGCCCAGCATCGACGACTACTACGAGCCCTGGACCTACGACTACGAGAACCTCATCAACGCGCCGCTGGGCGAGCAGATGCCGGTCGCCCCGCCGCGCAGCCTGATCAGCGGCAAACCGATGAAGGTGTCGTGGTCGGCGAACTGGGACGACAACCTGGCCGGCTCACCCGAGATCCTGCCCGGCGACCCGATCCTGCAGAAGGTGAGCGAAGAGGTTCGCCTCAAGCTCGAAGAGACGTTCATGTTCTACCTGCCGCGGATCTGCGAGCACTGCCTGAACCCGTCCTGTGTGGCGTCGTGCCCGTCAGGGGCGATGTACAAGCGCACCGAGGACGGGATCGTGCTGGTCGACCAGGACCGCTGCCGCGGCTGGCGGATGTGCGTGTCCGGATGTCCCTACAAGAAGGTGTATTTCAACCACAAGACCGGCAAGGCCGAGAAGTGCACGCTGTGCTACCCGCGGCTAGAGGTCGGCCTGCCCACCGTGTGCTCTGAAACGTGCGTGGGTCGGCTTCGCTACCTGGGCCTGGTGCTCTATGACGTCGATCGAGTGCTCGAGGCCGCATCGGTGGAAGACGAGAAAGACTTGTACGAGGCACACCGGCAGATCCTGCTCGATCCCACCGATCCCGAGGTGATCGCCGGAGCCCGCGCCGAAGGCATTTCCGACGAGTGGATCGAGGCCGCGCAGCGCTCGCCCGTGTATGCGTTGATCAACACCTACAAGGTTGCGCTGCCGCTACATCCGGAGTTCCGCACCGTCCCGATGGTGTGGTACATCCCGCCGCTATCACCGGTGGTCGATGCGGTCAGCCGCGACGGCCATGACGGGGAGGAGCTCGGCAACCTGTTCGGCGCGCTGGAGGCGCTGCGCATCCCGATCCAGTACCTGGCGGAGTTGTTCACCGCCGGCGATACCGCAGTGGTGGAGGGGGTGCTGCGCCGGCTGGCCGCGATGCGGTCCTACATGCGCGACATCAATCTGGGCCGCGAAACACAGCCCCACATTCCGCAGTCGGTCGGGATGACCGAAGAGCAGATGTACCAGATGTACCGGCTGCTGGCCCTGGCGAAATACGAAGAGCGCTATGTCATTCCGACCGCCTACGCCGCCGAAGGCAGGCAGCTCGAAGAATCCGCCTGCTCATTGTCGTTCGACGGTGGACCCGGCATGTACGAGTCGGGACCGTTCGGGGAGGCCAGCGGCGGCCCGGTGCCGGTGGCGGTGGAAACCTTCCATGCGCTGCGGCACCGGCAGACCGATGAGGGGATGGCCGCCAACGCCGATCACCCGTCGCGGGTGAACCTCCTCAACTGGGACGGCCGCGGCGTGCCGTCGGGCTTGTTTCCTGGCGGGCACGGAAACGGGCAGGGGCCACGCTGATGAAGCTGCTGACCCGCGCCCCGAAACACGCGCTGCAGGACCGGTTGGTGTGGCAGTCGGCGTCACTACTGCTGGCCTACCCCGACGATCTGCATGACGAGCGTCTGGCCACCGTGGACAGCCTCCTGACACCGGTCACCGGCCGGCCGGCCGAGATGCTGGCACTGACAGCAGCGACGTTGCGGGCCAGTGATCCGCTGCGGGCGGCCGCGGACTACGTCGAGACGTTCGACCTGCAGCGCCGCGCCACGATGTATCTGACGTACTGGACTGCCGGTGACACCCGCAACCGCGGCAGTGAAATGCTTGCCTTCGCGCGGGCGTACCGCGACGCCGGCGTCGAACCGCCCAGTGACGAGGCCCCGGATTACCTGCCGGTGGTGTTGGAGTTCGCCGCCACCGTCGACCCCGACGCCGGGCGGCGGTTGCTCACCGGGCACAGGGTGGCGATCGACGTGCTGTGCACGGCGTTGACGGACATGGGTTCGCCGTACGCGCACAGCGTCGCCGCGGTGTGTGAGACGCTGCCGGCGGCCACCGACCGCGATGTGCAACGCGCGCAGCATCTCGGGCAGGCCGGGCCACCCGCCGAAGCCGTTGGGCTGCAACCGTTCACGTTGACCGTGCCGCCCCGGCGGACCGAAGGAGGGCAGTGAGATGCTGGGCGAAGCCTTCTGGAACACAGTGCCGTATGTGACGCTGGCGATCGTCGTGGTCGGCACCTGGTGGCGATACCGCTACGACAAGTTCGGATGGACCACCCGCTCCTCGCAGCTCTACGAATCACGACTGTTGCGGATCGGCAGCCCGATGTTTCACTTCGGCATCCTGGTGGTCATCGTCGGCCACGTCATCGGCCTGCTGATCCCGGAGTCCTGGACCGCCGCGATCGGGATGAGCGAGCACGCCTATCACGTGCAGGCCGTGACCCTCGGCACGATCGCCGGGATCATGACCCTGGCCGGCGCCGCGCTGCTGATCTACCGGCGCCGCACCCGCGGACCGGTGTTCATGGCCACCACTATCAACGACAAGATCATGTACGTCGTGTTGGTGCTGGCCATCGTCGCCGGCCTCTACGCCACCGCGCTGGGCTCGGGCGTCGTTGGCGAAGCTTACAACTACCGCGAATCGGTGTCGGTGTGGTTCCGCTCCATCTGGGTGCTGCAGCCACGCGGTGATCTGATGGCCGAGGCGCCGCTGTACTACCAGCTGCACGTGATGATCGCGTTGGTGTTATTCGCGCTGTGGCCATTCAGCCGACTGGTGCATGCCTTCAGCGCGCCGATCGGCTATCTGTTTCGGCCCTACATCGTCTACCGCAGTCGCGAGGTGGCAGCCAAGGACGAGTTGGTGGGGTCACACCCCCGGCGCCGACGCTGGTGACGCCATCTGATCGCATCGTTGACGACATGCGGACGGGCCCCGCGCTGCCGGTGTTGGCCCGTTCCCGGTCATGTGCTCATGGTCGGGTAGGTCGGCAATTCGAAGTCGTCGCGCACGCTTCGGGTGAGGAGCGCCTCGGCGAGCGGACGGAAGTTCATCGTTCGCATGGCCAGGTTGCGAAACCAGATGCCCAGCCTCGTCTGTGTCGCGAAGACAGGAAGATATTTCTGGGCGGCGCCCTGTTTGGCTTCGACGAAACGGCGCAGTCGCGCTTCGTAGGCGTCGAACGCCCGCCGGTAATCCCCAGGGGCACAAGCGAGTTCGCCCGCTAGCACATAGGCATCGGTCATCGCCAGACCGGTGCCCTCGCCGGCCAGCAGGGAGACACAGGCGGCTGCGTCGCCGATGAGGGCTGTTCGGCCCCGCGACCAGCGATCCAGCCGGATTTGGCTGACGACATCGAAGTACAGATCATCGACGCCGTCCAGCGCGGCGAGGATGTGGGGGCATTCCCAGTCTGCATCACCGTATTCGCGGCGCAGAAGCTCCTTGCGCGCTGCGAGGTCGCCGGGGTCGGCGGCGTGGGCCGAACGGAAAATGAACAGAAACAAGGTGCGATCGTCCCGAAGTGAAAACCGCCCGATCGATCGACCCGGCTCGCTGTAGGTCACGTAGACCAGGTCATCGCGGGGCCGATACCCCTCGACAACGCAGGCCGCGACGCGGCAGCCCAGATAGTGTTCGACGTCTGACTCGGGCCCGAACGCCAGGCGGCGCACGTTGGAATGCAACCCGTCGGCACCGATGACGAGGTCAAAATCCCGGGACTTGGCTTGGGCGAAGCTGACACTCACGCCATCGGGGTGTTCATCGATCGCGGTGATGGAATCGCCGAAGATCGTTTCGACGTCGTTCGCGATGGTGGCGTAGATGGTGGCGGCCAGGTCCCCGCGCGGCAGGCTGGTGAAACCGGCGCCCGCCGCTCGCCGGACGGCATCGACACCCAGGCTGGCTTCTACCCGGCCGTCGGGCCCAACCGTACGGATCGACTCCACTTGATAGCCGGCCTCGCGGATGGCCGCCTCGATCCCCATCATCTGTGCGACCCGGTAGCCCACTCCCCAGAAATCGATCACATAGCCGCCGGTGCGAAAGTGCGGCGCTCGCTCGATCAACGTCGGCTCGTGGCCGCTTCGGTGCAGCCAGTGCGCGAGCGACGGCCCCGCCACACCAGCTCCGCTGATCGCAATTTTCAAAGCCTCAGCTCCTCTGGCCGATCAGATTGCGATGGTATCGATGACCACTGAAGCGTCCTCGATACCAACCCGCCGACTGGAATGCATGTGCGGGGACCAACACGTTCAGCTCACCAAAAGTGCGTCGAGTTCGCTTGCGTCGACGCCTCGCAGCCGGCGGTGCATCGCTTTGGCGATTCTGGCGGCCTGGATCGTCGCGCGTTCCGCGACAGGACCTTGGTACTTCTCGTCGATGGCGGCGTTCCACAGTTGTAGCCAGCGCACAAAGTGGTTGGCGGACAATGGATGCCGATCGTGAAGCCGCCGATGAACCACCAGAGCGCTGCCGTGGTAGAGCCCCGCGCGGAACAGGACGGTCTCCCAGAAGTCGCACATCACCGCGAGATGCGACTCGAGCCCTTTGGCCCGTAGCTCGGTGAACGGTTCGGCGAGGACATTGTCGAGGAACACCCGGCCGTAGAAGCGCCGCAACAACTCCTCCACGTCAGCACGGCTGGCCAGATCCGTCATAGGTCTCCCGCTTTGTGCGCGACGATGGCCACGGCGGTCAATCGGTCGCGATGCTTGACGAAGGTGCGACGCATGCCAAGCACACGTCGGCGCGCATCGCGGTGGGTGAGCACATTCGTGGCGAACCGCAGCGCGCCGAGAAGGCCCTCGTCGGAAACCAGCCGTCGTGGTTGCAGCAGCGCCATGGGGGCGGTCTCGACGTGGTCCACGCGCAGGCCCTGGGCGGCCAGCAGCTGTTGCCACTCGGCGATGGTGAGCGGACGCGCGTTGACTTTGATCGACTTGGCTAGGGCCTGGCGGATGTCGGTCTTGACGTCGTCGGGCAGCTCGTCGGGCGTCAGGGCGAGTTCGTGGATGGCGTATCGGCCCCCGCGCCGCAGTAGCCGCGCCGCCTCAGCGACGATGGCCGCCTTGGCTTTATCGTTCTGCATGGTCAGCATCGCCTCGCCGACGACAACATCGGCACTCCCGTCAGGTAGCCCGGTATCTGCCGCGTCGGCGGCGCGGGCGTCGCCGTATCCGGACACGATCGACCGGACCGCCGCGGCGGCGTCGGGATCCTGCTCGACTCCCACATAGGAACGCGGGCGGCGGGCAATGATTTCGGCTGCGGTGCGACCCAGTCCTGGTGCCAGTTCAACCACATCGCTGGCTGTTGGGTCGGCCAGCGCCAACAGTTTGTGGGTGAGTTCTGCCCCTCCTGGTCGAAGCACGCGCTTGCCGAGACGGGCCAGCAGCCAGTGGCCCTGCACCGCGGCGTCATCGCGACCCGCGAACGGTAGTGCGGAAGCGAATTCGATCCTGTCCGCTCGGGACATCGGGACCTCCCTCTACTTTTTACAAGTGCTGTTGTATAAACTCTAGTTCATGACATACGTGATTGGGAAGCCATGTGTCGACGTGATGGATCGGTCCTGCATCGAGGAGTGCCCGGTCGACTGCATCTACGAAGGCGGGCGTGCGTTGTACATCCACCCCGACGAATGCGTGGACTGCGGCGCGTGTGAGCCGGTGTGCCCGGTGGAGGCGATCTTCTACGAGGACGACCTCCCCCGAGAGCAGGGGCCTCACCTGGCCGACAATGCGGCGTTCTTCACCGAATCTCTGCCCGGCCGCGACAGCCCACTGGGATCACCGGGCGGTGCGGCGAAAGTCGGTCCGCTCGGGGTGGACACGCCACTGGTGTCGGGGCTGCCGGGGGTAGAAGAGTGAGCCGAGAAGGTGTGCTGGCCGTTTTGAGGGGTGCGGCCAGCGCGTTGACGATCCCGCAGATCGCCGATGAGCTTGGGGTGCATCCGAATACGGTCCGGTTCCATCTGGACACCCTCGTCACCGAGGGCCGGGTCGAACGTGTCGAGCCCGACCGCAGGCGCCCGGGCCGTCCGCCGCTGATGTTTCGCGCTGTGCGTGGGATGGACCCCGGCGGGACCCGGCGCTACCGAGTGCTCGCCGAGATCCTCACGTTGGCCCTTGCCGGGGACCGCAACGCCAGCGCCAAGGCACTCGAGGCCGGCCAGGCGTGGGCACGGCGGGTGACCGGCCCGACGAGAAAGGCGCCAGGCGCCGAACAGTCGATCAATCGGCTGATCGAGCTGCTCGACGACCTCGGGTTCGCACCGCAACGACGGACAGCTCACGGACAGCCGCAAATCGGGCTGCGTCATTGCCCGTTCCTCGAACTGGCGCAGGACCGCTCGGCGGTCGTCTGCCCGATCCACCTGGGCCTCATGCAGGGGGCACTGGCGACGTGGAATGCACCGATCACGGTTGACCGGCTGGATCCGTTCGTGGAGCCGGACCTGTGTCTGGCCCACCTCACGCCGGCCGCGGCATCGTGAGTCTTGCGTCGGCGTTCGCGGTCGCTCTCACCTTCGTTTGGCTGGGCATGGTGGCAGCCATCTCGTTCCTGGAAGCGCCACTGAAGTTCCGGGCTCCGGGCGTAACGCTGCAGATCGGACTGGGCATCGGGCGCATGGTCTTTCGTGCGCTCAACACCGTTGAGTCGCTACTGGCCGTCGGCATCCTCGCCGCCTTGGCGTCCGGTCATCCGCGGGTGAGCGTCGTCGTGGCGTTCGCGATCGCCGTCGTCGCGTTGGTCGCCCAGCTGCTGGGCGTGCGACCGCGGTTGGCGCGCCGCTCGGATGCGGTGTTGGCGGGCGACGAGGGGTCCCGCTCGCGCGCGCATTACGCGTACGTTTTGCTCGAAGTGGTCAAGGTGATCGGCCTTGCCCTCGGCGGAATACTGTTGCTGTCCAGCTGAACAGGAGAGATGTCCCGAGATGGAATCAATTTCACTGATCGACATGGCCGAAGAGAAGCTGACGGAGGCGCGCACGGCGCACAGCGGCCGGGCAGCGCACACCATTCACGGTGGTCACGATCACGAATTGCGGCAGACGGTAATGGCGTTGGCGGCCGGGCAGGAGCTCGCTGAGCACGACAGCCCGGGCGAGGCGACGCTTCAGGTGCTACGCGGCCACGTCCGCCTCCACACGAAATCTGATGCGTGGGAAGGGAAGACGGGCGATCATGTAACGATCCCATCCGAGCGGCACGCGCTGACAGCTGTTGAGGACTCGGCGATTTTGCTGACGGTCGTTGCGCAGCTTCCGCGCGCGTGATCACGCTGCGCGACACGTTCGTGGAGTAGGCCGGTGGTGCACTCAATCACCGGGCGATCATGCGTCTGCCTGGGTGCGCGGCATGCCATGCGTCGATCGATGCGTCCCACTCGTCGCCGTCGAGGGCGGTCAGCGAGGCGGGGAAGAGTCCGTCCTCCTCCTTGCTGATGTGTTCATACAGGTCGGACACCGCGTCGCGGATGGCCTGCTGGCCGTCGGCTGTGCAGATGTCGACCGTGGCGAGCAGTTCGGCTAGCTCGCGGTGCTCGCGAACCAGTGGCGCGATGTGCTCGGCGTAGAGCTCCTCGCGCGTCATCACCGCGAACAGTCCGGTTTCCTCGCCGAGCCAGTGCGCGGCCAGTTCGGTCGCCATCTCAGCGAGCAGGTGCCGTGCCCTGGGCCAGGTCGCCCCGATCGATGGCCCGCACCGCCTCCCCGCCGGAGTTGATGGCACGTTCGTGTTCGGCGATGTAGTCGCGCAGCAGCGGCATCTCTCGACACCCGCAGTAGTGGCACATCACCTCCAAACGCTACGCGTCGGTCCGTCGGGGTGTCCGGACTCACCGGGGTCGGTGACAGGCCGCCGTGGCAGCCATCGCGTCGTTCAACAGCGAACGAGCGGCCATGGTGAAGGCCGTCACCTCGACGCGATGTGTTTTGTGCGACGCACCGTCGAAATCGCCGCCACCGACACGACACCGGGTCGTTCTAGGCTGACCCGTTATTGGCGTCCTACGGCGTCTAGGAAGACATCGGTGGCTGCCCGCAGAAAGCACGCCCCGATGGCCGATGCGTCTGACAGGCTAGTCGTTGCGATGACACCTTTGGCGCCGCAACGGCACGTGGTCCACGACGCGGTGATGCTGGCCTGCCGCGCGCCGTCGTTGCACAACAGCCAACCCTGGCGATGGGTGGCCGACGGCGCGTGCCTTCACCTGTTCGCCGACCGTCAACGGCTGTTAGGGGCCGCTGATCCCTCCGGCCGGGAGTTGCTGTTGAGCTGTGGAGCGGTGCTCGATCACCTCCGGGTCGCGATGGCCGCGGCAGGCTGGGACGCCCACACCGACCGGTTCCCGAATGCCGACCAACCGGACCACCTGGCGAGACTCGACTTGGCTCGGATTCCGACGCCGACAGAGGCTCAACGCCTGCGCGCGGAGGCGATCCTGCGACGCCGCACCGACCGATTACCGTTTGCCGTCCCGAGGAACTGGGCTGCTCTGGAGTCGCAGCTTCGCAATGCGCTCGGCGCGCATGGCGTGACGCTTGATGTGGTGCCCGATGATGCCCGCGAACAGCTTGCAGACGCGTCGCGACTGACCGAGGCGCTGCGACGCCACGATCCCACCTATCAGTCCGAATTACGTTGGTGGACATCACCGTTTGAACTCGACCAGGGTGTGCCGCCGAGTTCGCGGGTCGCGGCGTCGGAGACCGGTCGGGTCGACGTCGCACGATCGTTCCCGACCGCCGGATACGGCGGGCGTCGCCCGCAGATCGAGCAGGACCACTCCAAGATCCTCGTGCTGTCCACCCGCGACGACGACCGAGTTGACGTCTTGCGCTGCGGTGAGGCGTTATCGGCGGTGCTGCTCGAGTGCACCGTCGTTGGTCTGGCCACGTGCACCCTTACCCACGTGACCGAGGTTTCCCCGAGTCGCGACCTCATCCGCCAGATCACCGGACAGCACGGGTTGCCTCAACTGTTGATCCGAGTCGGTAGGACGCCGGTCAATGAGCAGCAGGGTCGGCCAACGCCGCGCCGCCCGCTCGGTGAGGTGCTCGAATTCCGTAGCTAACCACGCCATCGGACTGGGAACAGTCGACGTCAACGGTTGTCCCTAGCCGTCGGCGCGACGATGATGGCAGTCATCGGCCTGCGGCCGGCGCATCTGACCAACCGGCGGCGGTCGCGTCTGACGGAACGACACACAGGACACCGACACCGCTCGGTGCCGGTCTGGAGGCCCTGATGACCGCCGAAGCACCCCCGCTGCAAGGACTCAAGCCACGCCGGCCGTTCCCGGCGCGGCTGGGGCCGAAGGGCAACCTGGTCTACAAGCTGGTCACCACGACCGATCACAAACTGATCGGCATCATGTACATGGTTGCCTGCTTCATCTTCTTCTTCATCGGTGGGCTGATGGCGCTGTTCATCCGCACCGAGCTGGCCGTGCCGGGGCTGCAGTTCCTGTCCAACGAGCAGTTCAACCAGCTGTTCACCATGCACGGCACCGCGATGCTGTTGTTCTATGCGACCCCGATTGTGTTCGGGTTCGCAAACCTGGTGCTGCCGCTGCAGATCGGCGCACCCGACGTCGCCTTCCCGCGGCTGAACGCGTTGTCGTTTTGGTTGTTTGTGTTCGGCGCCCTGATCGCCCTATCCGGCTTCATCACTCCCGGCGGCGCCGCCGATTTCGGCTGGACCGCCTACACCCCGTTGTCGGATGCCATTCACAGCCCCGGATCCGGTGGCGACTTGTGGATCCTCGGGCTGGGTGTGGGCGGCTTGGGCACGATCCTGGGCGCGGTCAACATGATCACCACGGTGGTGTGCATGCGCGCACCGGGAATGACGATGTTCCGGATGCCGATCTTCACCTGGAACATCCTGGTCACTTCCATCCTGGTGTTGATGGTCTTTCCGCTGCTGACCGCCGCACTGTTCGGGCTGGCCGCTGACCGCCACCTCGGCGCCCACATCTACGACCCGGCCAACGGCGGTGTGTTGTTGTGGCAGCACCTGTTCTGGTTCTTCGGCCACCCCGAGGTGTATAGCATTGCTTTGCCGTTCTTTGGCATCGTCACCGAAGTCATTCCGGTGTTTTCTCGCAAGCCGATCTTCGGCTACACCACGCTGATCTACGCGACGATGAGCATCGCGGCGCTGTCGGTGGCGGTGTGGGCGCACCACATGTTCGCCACCGGCGCGGTGCTTTTGCCGTTCTTCTCGTTCATGACGTTCCTGATCGCGGTGCCCACAGGGATCAAGTTCTTCAACTGGACCGGCACCTCGTGGAGGGGCCAGTTGACCTTCGAGTCACCCATGCTGTTCGCCGTGGGGTTCATGGTCACCTTCCTGGCCGGCGGCCTCACCGGAGTCCTGCTCGCAAGCCCCCCGCTGGACTTCCACGTCACCGACTCGTATTTCGTTGTGGCGCATTTCCATTACGTGTTGTTTGGCACCATCGTGTTCGCCACCTATGCCGGGGTGTATTTCTGGTTCCCGAAGATGACCGGCCGGTTGTTGGATGAGCGGCTGGGCAAGCTGCATTTCTGGCTGACGTTCATCGGTTTTCACACCACGTTCCTGGTGCAGCACTGGCTCGGCGATGAAGGTATGCCGCGCCGGTATGCCGACTACCTGCCCACCGACGGGTTCCAGGGGCTCAATGTCGTCTCGACGATCGGCGCGTTCACCCTTGGCGTGTCGGTGATTCCGTTCACCTGGAACGTGTTCAAGAGCTGGCGCTACGGCGAGCCGGTGACCGTCGACGATCCGTGGGGCTACGGCAACTCGCTGGAGTGGGCGACCAGTTGCCCGCCGCCGCGGCACAACTTCACCGAGCTGCCCCGCATCCGTTCGGAGCGGCCCGCATTCGAGTTGCACTACCCGCACATCGTGGAGCGGATGCGCGCCGAGGCGCACGTCGGCCGCGACCACCATCCGGCCGAGCCCAAGCCGGTGGACCAATCCAGCTGATGGTCCACGGCGTGTGGTCGGATCCGCAGCGAAGCACTGCTCGTTTCCATGTCGTGGCGTAATCTCAACTTGCGCGGAGGGCAGGCTGCAGCCCTGTTGGTTGCCAGGCGGCGCCGCCCAATTGCAGCCGCGGCGTTAAGCAAGTAGCGCCACCCTCCGGTCGGCGCCCCAGCGGCGCGGACACCGAGCGAACCATCCAGCGGACACCCGCTGACTTGCCCTGCGGCGTCACAGGAGTAGCGCGCCATGATCAACTTCTCCGTCTCATGACCCTCAAAACGACCATCTCCCTTGACGACTTATGGAAAGCAGCACTGCCCGAGGTCATCGAACAGCTAAGGGAGTCCGGCTACACCGTCGAGGACGTCGAGGACGACGACTCACCTCAAGCGGCCATCAAACAACTTCGACCACACCAGACGTACCGCCTTGAACCGGGCCCAGCTGCCTTGACGGCCGTCGCCAGCCCCGCCGATGCGGGCAGCATCCAATTCGTGCTCACCGGGCCGAGATTCGGCTTGCACTTCGGCACAGAACAAGCCGATCCAGTGCTATGGATGCGACTGGTCACACTCGGGGTGAGACTCCGGGAAACCTACATGGTGGTGCCCAGCGTCATTGACCCCGACTTTGTCATCGGCGGAACCGGCAGCAGGGGATCATTCCTCCCCAGCTAGCCCAAGCCCCCACCCCAAACGCAACGAGACATGCCGCTAAGGCCCTTGGTCCTCACAATGAGAAGGCCTTCGGCCGCAGATGTCGACGGTGCGAGATCTTTACACTGCGGCCATGACCTATGTGATCAGCAGTGCATGTGTGGACGTGATGCACAAGTCGTGTGTGCAGGAGTGCCCGGTGGATTGCATCTATGAAGGCAACAGGTCCCTGTACATCAATCCCGATGAGTGCGTGGATTGCGGCGCGTGCAAACTGGCGTGCGAGGCTGGGGCGATCTACTACGAAACCGATCTGCCCGACGATGAACAGCGGCACCTCGCCGATAACGCCGCGTTCTTCAGCGAAATCTTGCCGGGTCGAGATCGCGCCCTTGGTTCGCCCGGCGGCGCTGCCGAGTTGGGCCCGGCGAACAACCGACCCGGAATCGGGGCGGTCGGATCCGACTGCGGTGTGTTTCGGGCCGGCACACCCGCCAACGCCGCGTGTCGGCCGCTCCACGTCGACAACTCAACGAGATAGTCATGATCTGTTGCATGACGCCAAACGGCTTGGGCCACAATGCGTTGCAGCTTCGGAAGCAAGGCGACTTGCCGCAACATCACCCCGGCGCGCGCCGCGCGAGCACCCATCAGCGCTACGTCGGTGTCCGGAACGCACCACGCGTTGTAGCGCCGGCGGTCGGTGCGTCGCCTCGGTATCGCCGCCGCCAACACCACGTCAAGGTCACTGGCGGGGTGGCGATAAACCTCGATGGCCGCCAGATGGTCCGGGTCCGCGGGGTTGGGCAACCGGTGCACCTTGGTCTGCCATCCGAGTGCCGCCAGCGCGACGACTGCGTGATTCAGCGATGCGCCACAACTCAGCAGCAGATCGCGGCTGTCCGGATCGGTGTTGGGCAGACGCCGGTCCGGATCGGCATACAGATGCAGACTCTGGGTGCCCACCCGCCACCGCCAGGGTTGGGAATTATGGATCGACGGCGCCCGGGTGGCGAGCGACAACGCGGTGTGGATCGTGTCGTGATCCGGGAAGCGAGCGTTCATGGTCCTCACTGCTCTCCGTGTGTAGCGGTTCTTACGACTTCAGAGTCGCCGGAGCGCGGTGCTGACCGCTAGGGACGAAAGTCCCGGTTGCATGAGGATTTGGCATGCCACACCACCGCGCAACGAGGCCACGCGGCGTGGCCCTCAACGACGCTGGCATTCACGCCGCACACTAAGCGCGAACTGCGGCGCAGCCGAAGGTCCGTGGCCGGCAGCGGGCCGTTCGAGAGATCTCGGCTCCGCCATGGAGAACCCCTACCGCACAACTGAGCACGACTCCTTTGATCACAGGCAGCGGGTGTTGATCAGCGTGCCCGTTTCCGTGGTGACGCGGTCTTGGAAGTGCGGAGCCGGTAGGAATCGGTGCCGGTTTCGAGGATGTGCGCGTTAAACGTAATTCGGTCGACGATCGCAGCGACCAGCCGCGGGTCGGGGAAGACCGATCCCCATTCGCTGAATGGCAAACTGCTCGCCAGCGCGATACTTGCGCGCTCTTCCCGCTCCGTGATGATCTGGAAAAGCAGTTCGGCCCCGCGCGAATCGATTTGAACGTAGCCGACTTCATCAAGCAGCAGCAGGTCGAGGCGGCCGTAGCGCGCTACCACGCGGGAAAGGACCCGTTCGTCGGCGGCCTCGACAAGCTCGTTGACCAGTTGGGCGGTGGTGGCGTAGCGAACTCTGCGTCCTTGTTCGCAGGCCGCCAACCCTAAGCCGATCAGTAGATGTGTCTTGCCGGTGCCGCTGTCACCAAGTAGCACTACCGGCTCGCCGGCCTCGAGGTAGGCACCGGAGGCCAGCGTCGCGAGCTGGGCCGGTTCGATAGTAGGCACGGCGTCGACGTTGAACTCGGAAAGCTGTTTGATACGAGGGAATTTGGCTTCGGTGATTCGGCGGTGGCGGCGCCGCTCAGTGCGGTCGTCGACTTCGGCGGCGAGCAACTCGGCAAGGAACACAAGATAGGACTGGTGTTCACGGGCCGCGATGTCGGCGAGGCGGGTGGCTTCGGTGCGGATGGTGGGCAGTCGCAGTTCGCGGGCGGCCGCGCCGATGGCGGCTTGGGCGGCTTGGTCGCTGCGGGTGCCCATCTCAGCCCTCGCTTCCGGTGAGCAACTCGTCGTAGGCGGTCAAGGTCGGGGCCGGCCGGTCATAGCGTGTCCACGCCCCGATCGGGGTGACTGCATCTGCGTGATCGCCGCTCTGTCGGCGCGCTTCGATCAACACCACCTGCGGGTCAACCAGATTTGTTTCAATGGCCCCGCGCATGGCGACATCGAGCGCGGCGCGGGGCAGCGTGCGGTGCGCGAGCAACACCTCGATCAAGGCTCGCGTTCCGGCCGAGTCGCCGCGGGCGCGGCGGGCGACCTCCCAGTAGCGTTGGTGCGGGGCGGTGAACGCGCCGGTCGCTTTGGCCTGCGCCAACGCCGTCGCACCGGGCAGAGCACCCGGTTTGGTCTTGAGAATCTCAAGATAGTGATCGAGCACGAGTACCTCGACGTAGCGGCCCGCCGCGCGCTCATGGCGAGCGACCAGGTGCCCGGCGTCGAATACCTCGACGGTGGTCGCCGTTAACCGCACGGCCAGCCGGCGGCCCGCGTAACGGGCCGGAACCGAGTAGTAGCACTGTCGCACGCACACCCGTGCCCGTAGATCCACCCGGGAGCGCAGCAGCAGAGCCGGATCAAACGGCTCCTCGGGCAGCGGCTGCAAAGTGGGCAGCTCTACGGCGAACGCCTCGGCCACGGTGTGGCACCGTCCGGTAATGACCCGCGCGTCATCGAGAAGATCACCGGCGGCGATGCTGCGATTGAGCTCACCCAGAGATAGAACGTCAGGCACCGGGACGAGGTGCCTGCGGCGGAATCGCCCGATTTCACCTTCCACACCGCCTTTCTCGTGCGCGCCGTCCTTGCCTGGCCGGCAAAAAAATGAGTCGAAGCCATAGTGGCTGCGCAGGGCAACGAAGCGATCCGACTCGGTGCGGTTGCGGCCCTTGAGCACCTTGACCACCGCGGGCTTGAGGTTGTCGTAGCGGATGCGGCCCGGCACACCGCCGAAATGAGCGAAGGCCAACACGTGGCCCTGCAGAAACGCCTCCTGGCCCTGGGTGGTAAACGCGACGTGGAAGGCGCGACCCGAACACGACAGGCGCATGACGAACATCCAGCACTTCACCAATTCGCCACCGATACGTATCCAGAACTCACCGAAGTCCACCTCGGCCTCAGCACCGGGCTCATGGATCTGAGGGATCGACACCTCAACTTTGTTGAGTCCCAACTCGATTCGCCGTCGCGCCACATACCGGGACACGGTGACCTCCGAACATTGGGCGCCGTATTCGGCGACCAGCCGCTGCCAAATCCGGCGCGCCGTATGCCGCTGCTTCTTCGGCGCCGCCCGATCGCCCAGCAGCCAGCCATCAACGATGGCTGCCCACGGGTCAATCGCCGGCCGGCGCCGTTCCGGATACTGCTTGCGCGGCGGCGGCAGCGGCGACGCCAGTGCCTGTCGCACAGTGCGCCGATGCACTCGATGCCGCCCCGCCAGCTCCCGAATCGATACGCCCTCCAGCCGCCGATCCCGACGAATTTGCTCGAACAACTCCACGCGTGACCTCGCCACTCCCAACCTCCACGCCGACCAACCCGACGTGAAAATCGCAGCTGAACCATCCCGAGTTTCATGCACCCTCGGGGTTCTGTGAGCCGGCCGTTTGGCGGGCGTCGAGTTGATCGTAGTAGCGGGCTTCTGCTTCGGCGGGTGGGATGCGTCCGAGGCGGTGCATGAGGGGCTGTTGGTTGTACCAACTGACGTAGTCGGCGGTGATGAGTTCGACGTCGCTGAGGTTGCGTAGCGGACCGCGGCGGAACGGCGAGTCGGCGCGGATGCATTCGTTCTTATAGAGCCCGATGGTCGTCTCGGCGAGGGCGTTATCGTAGGCATCGCCGACACTGCCTATCGATGGCCGCAACCCGGACAGCGATAGCGTTTCACCGAAATGTATTGCAGTGTATTGACTTCCGGCGTCTGAGTGGTGAATGGCGCCGTCGATGCGGTGGCCCTGCCGGGCGCGCAATGCAGCGGCTTGACGGATCGCTGACTCCACGAATCGGGTCGCCTTGACGCCGGCGGCCTCCCATCCGATGACGGCCCCGGCGTAGGCGTCGATGACGAACGCCACGTAGACGAACATCCCGGTGACGAGCTTGACATAGGTGAAGTCGGCGACCAGAAGCGCATTGGGTGTGGGCACCCGGAACTGGCGGTCCACGAGGTCGGGCGCACGTTCGGCGGCCGGGTCGGCGATAGTGGTGCGTACCGACTTCTGGCGGCGGACTCCCTGCCAGCCGTTGCGTCGCATCAGGCGCTCCACGGTGGACTTGGCCACCGGGAAGCCCTCCCGTTGCAGGTGAGCCCACATCTTCACCGACCCGTACAACGACTCCGGCTTCTTGCGGCCGTGCTCATCGGGTTCGTAGAAGCCGGCCAGCACCTCGGTGATGGCCGCATCCCACAGAGAACGCTTCGAGGGCGCCCGTGAGACCCACGCGTAGAACGTGCGCGGGGCGATCTGGACCCCGTGCTCGGTGAGCACGCGGCAGATCGGAGCGACCCCGAAGCGGTCCCTGTTCTCGACGATTAACGCGCAGACCTCAGCGGTCAGCGGCGGTTGCGCGGGTCGCTCTCCCGCACGAAGAAAGACGTTGCCGCCTTGAGGATTTCGATAGTCTGCTCGAGTTCGGCGTTACGCCGCTTCAACGCGCGGATCTGTTCAGCGGCCTCACCGCTGACTCCGTCACGATCGCCCTGGTCGACCTCATGCTGACGGACCCAGTTGCTTAGCGTCTCGGCGCTCATACCCAACCGCTTGGACACCGCGGTCATCGCCGCCCACTCGCTCGGATAGTCCTCACGGTGCTCCACCACCAATCGGACGGCCTTCGCCCGCGTCTCCGGGTCGTATGACTTTGACTGCGGATTCGGGAGTAGTTTGATCACGAATTCGGGAGTCGGTGTCATTCCCTGCGAAGTCACTGACTGTGAATTCTGGAGTCACCGGTCTGGCACAGCCACGGCGATGAGTGGGCGTGCGGGGCACATCAACACGGCCGCCGATAACGCCCGGACATGCAGATCGCCTACTCCTCCGCGAAGCTGAGACCCCGCTCCTCGAGTTCCTCGCGAAGGATCCGGACGGCCTTCGGACCCACGCCATGGATCTTTAGCAGCTCTTTCGGCGTGAGCGTGGTGAGCTGCCTATAGGTCGTGATGCCGTTGAGGGCCAACTCGCGGGGCGCGACCACGCCCATTCTGCTCGGAAATTCCGTGTCGCTCATGCTGGAGGAGTTTAGGAGGGGTAGCGGACAGATTCAGTCCTATGACTTGTCCGCCGTCGTGGCCTGGTCTCGGGCGAGCCAGTTACACCTCCGCCAAATCTCGGCAGGTGACTCCGAGATACGTAATCACGCCAAGCAGCGCCAGCCACCTCAACGGCTTCCAAATTCGCGATCAAACGACTCCAGAATTCGCGCACGAAATCAGTCGTACTTGCTCGGCATGAAATGCACCTTCCCAAGAAAGGAGGTGCGCATCAAACGCGGGATGCTTCTATATCGTGTCAAGGGGTTATGGGCACCGGATGTGCCGCCGCCAGGGTTCGGTAGAGCTGTCGGGTGATGTAGCGCTTGAGTGAGCGCATGATCTCTTTGGTGGTGCGGCCTTCAGCGCGGCGGCGGGCAACATAGGCCTTGGTCGAGGCGTGGGTGCGCATGCGGACGATGACGACGGTGGTCAATGCACGGTTAAGCCTGCGGTCGCCACCGCGATTGAGCCTGTGCCGCAGCGTGTTTCCCGACGACGCGGGTATCGGGCAGGTGCCCGCCAGCGCGGCGAACGCCGCCTCGGAGCGTACCCGGCCGGGGTGCGACCAGGCCGTCAAGACGGACGCAGCGACCACCGAACCGACCCCGGGCAGCTCGCACAGTTCCGGAGCGGTGTCCGCGACGGCGGCATCGAGGGCCCTGCGGTTGTCGACCAGCTCGCCATCGAGGGCGACGATGCGCTTGGCCAACCGGATGGCCTCCTTTCGGCAGGCGCGAACGACGGAATCCTCCTGGCGCTCACGCCATCCAGCGATCACCTTGAACTGACTGCGCAACAGTGCTTTACGCACATCGACTCCCAAATCGACGGTGCGCAACAACGCGGTCAAGGCGTTGATCGCCCGGGTCCGTTCAGCGACCATCTGTTCACGCGCCACGACCAGCACGCGCAATATCACCCGCGGGCCTGTGGCCCGTGGCCACCGTAACCGGGAGTTGTCGACCGCGAGGACCGAGTGCGCGATCCGGACCGCGTCCAAGGCATCGGTCTTGCCGACACCGCGGCGCTGCGCAGCGGGCATCGCCGACGGCTCGGCAACCAACAATCCGCCGGCAACCACCCGGTCTGCCAGCCCAGCGCCATAGGAACCGACGCCCTCGATGACGACCAGCGCCGACTGCCCGTCGATCCTTTGCACGATCCAGGTCAGTGCGCGATCGAGTCCTGGTGGCGTGTTCGGAAACACCGCCTGATCGACCAACGCCCCCGTCGAGGCACTGACCAGTGCCAACGAGTGGGTGCCGGCGTGAGTGTCGACCCCGATGACAAACGTGTATTGCTCTGCGACGATGGGCATTGCGACTGAGTTCCTTCCTGTGGGCGACGTCGTATCGGCGTCGGCCCGGAGAGAACTTCGAGGCAGGCCTGTAACGGGCCACGACCCGCGGCGACGGGTCGGGCAGGCTTCTAATCAAGCCACCGAAGCAAGACCGGGCCGGCGTCGCCGCCCTCGATCGGGTGGACAGATCCCGGGAAGAGCACCCTCACGGGGCCAGACGATTCACGAGTCACACCCAACCAGGACGGCGACACCGATCCTGTCAGCCAGCACCGGGCCAGCCGTGTAAAGACTTACAGACGGTTCAGTGGTGAAATCGGGTCGGCGCTGTGGATCAGTGCTGGTCTGTGGCCAGGTAACGCCGGCCGCAGCCAGATCGGCGCGGGCGGCCAACGGGTGCTCGAGGATGTCGTCGAGCAGTTGCGCTTGGTCGGGATGCAACTCCACGACGCGTGTCAAGACGGTGAGCAGGTCGATGAGTTCGCCGTTCCACTCTGCGGGCCAGGTGGTGGCGTTGATGTCGTCGAGCGGGCTGGTTCTGCGGCCGGTCGGGATGGCCTTGCGATAGTTGAACCACGCTCGGATCACTTCTTTGTCATCGACCGTGTAGTCCCACACTCCTTGTGGGACCGGGCCGAATGATCCGGAGCCGACGTGCAGAGTGGCGGTATCGGCGTCCTAGCTCAGCGTGGTGGGCATCGAGTCGACGGCGACCAGGTTGGTGACGCGGCGTGGGTCCTCGGCTGGATACCGAATCGCGTCGCGCCCGTCCGAGAATGTGTCGCCGTAGCTGTGTAGCCAGATCACTTCCCGCCCAAGGTCTAGGGCACGTTGAAACAGGGTGGCGTCGGTTGTGATCGGAACCCGGATCCCGGGAGTGCTCAGCTCGTCGTTGAACTGAGCCGTGAATGCGGGATGCGCCACGACGCCGGCGATGTATGCGACGAGGTCGTGTGCACTTACCGACCGGCCAGCGATCGTCGACAGCGCGCCGAGCAGGCCGTGGGCAACGTTTGGTTGACCTCCTGGGTGGAGCAGGGGAAGTGTTCTGCCGCCTTGGCTTCCACGGAAGTATTGCATATCGGGGATCAGCGAGGAGAACACGACACCCGGCCCGTTCGTGATGGGTTTCGAGTGCATCTCGACTACGAATATCTGTTCAGGGAGGCGCGCCGCCCACAGCGGTGGCCGCGGATAGTCGATGAGCCGACTATCGGCGACGATCCACTGTCTGTCGAAGGATCTGTACCCGTACCGCACGATCCGTGCGGTGGTGGCGTAGGCAACGCCCTCTGCCGTCAACGGTCGAGCCGTGTTCGGTTCCGTATGGGCGCCCAGTGGTGTGGTCGTCGATGAGAGCGTGCGGTCTCGCGTTTCTTTGAAGAGCTTCGTCTTACGCGCCGAATCTGGTTCTGTAAGAATCGCTTTCAGTCGTTCCTTGAGTACCGTGGGGGTTGGGGAGCTGGGCCAGTTCCGGTTTGCTTTGACACCGGGCGCAGTCCAAGGCATCAGGTCGTTGAGCGCGGGGTAGTCATCCCAGTCGGTGTCGGCGGACGGCGTGAAGGAGGCATGCCAGGCGGTGCGGGCGTCGCGCCACTGCGCACCCTGCAGGGTCAACTCGGACAGTGCCTGGTACTTGTCAGTGCGGCGACCGTGCACCGCGGTGTAGTGAATTTGTGCGGGCGAATCGCGATCACAGTCGGGTGTGCGAGTGAAGAGAGCGATCGCGAGCGGTTGTTGGACGCCGGGAAAGATCCTGGTCGCGACCTCGGGCCGTTGCCCTTCGGGCGAGACGTCGATGATCCACCCCTCGGAGGTGTTGCGGCGTAGGTACTCTCGCATGCCCTTGAATCCGGGGCCGCGCAGGTATCCCGAGGTGGTGATGTAGCAGACGATTCCGGTGTCGCCGTCGGACAGCTCGGTGTTGGCGTCGAAGACCTTCCAGGTGCCCCACCGCCAGAAGTAGACGTAGAGGTTCTTCAGGACATATTCATTGCGACCGTTGCCGACCGCACGAAAGGCGTCCAACGGCCGGAAGGGGTCGGCGCCGTTGCCCTTCTCCACCCAACCGCCCATGCCCTCGGCGCGCTCGCGGTATGGCGGATTACCAATGACGACAGTCACTTTCGTCTTGGCCTTGACCCTGGCAGCACGCGAGCGCGAGCGGCTGATGAGTTCCAATCCCGACCCGAGCTGGGTTTGCTCGGCGAAGGGGTCATCGAGAGTGTCGGTGACGAAGAGCCCCAGACCGCGCGGAGGCAACGCCGCACCAAGGTCGGCCAGGAGATCGGTAGCGCGGAGTTCGGCGACGGCGAACGGACCCATCTGCAGCTCGAAACCGAAGATGCGGGTAGCGAGGTTGGTGATGGCGCCAGCCACGGCGCCTTCACCGTCGCGGGCGGAGACCCGGGCAGCGACGTGTTCGATAACCTGGTGCAGGTATCCGCCGGTGCCCATCGCCGGGTCGGCGACGACGACGTCGGGGTCGGCGAAGCCATCGGGGCGGTGCAGCTTCTCGACGAGCACATCCTCGGCCAGGCGCACCATCTGTTCGATCACGTCGTGTGGGGTGTAGTACGAACCCGATTTGCGGCGCAAAGTCGGGTCGTACTCTTCGAGGAACCGTTCATACAAATGAAGGTAGGTATCCCGGTTGCCGGCGCGGACTTTCGGCCAGTCCACGGCCCCGACCACGCGCACCAGCAGGTCCAGTGTGACCTTGAAGTCCTTCGCCACGTAGTCGGTGAGCAGTTGTAGTGCTCGCGACATCAAGGAGTGCTGGCCAGCGAGCTTGGTTCCGACCTCGTGCAGCCCGCCGGCGGCATCGAGGTCGATGTTCTCGGTGCGTGCCAGCAGCAGCGCGAAGGTGACGGCTTGGGCGTAGCCGTCGGCGAACACGTCATCGGTGGCGGTGGGAAATAGCAGCTGGCGCCAATCGCGAGCCAGGCCGTGGAACGGTTGCTCGTCCTGCTTGGCACCCGCGGCTATCGCGCGCCTTTCTTCGTCGAGCTGGTCGAGGACCTCACCGCGCAGCAACCGGCATAGCGGTGCGACCGCACGCACGAGCGGGACTACACCGGTGATGGGGGCTGGTTTCCAGCGCAGGAAGTCGGTCAGGATCTGCTCGAAGTCGTCCCCGCAGGACAGCTTGGATCCCGCCGCACGCAGGGTTCCTCCAGAAAGGTGGGTGGGGTCCCCGACGGGTTGGCTATCGCGATAGAGCCGCCATTCTGTGCCGTTGGTGTAGATCAGGTTCGGCAGATCCCGTTGGCGTTGCCATTGCTTGAGGTTGTGGCCGGTGAACGATTCGGGATCGAGGTTTGCACCAGGCTTCTTGACCTCGACGTAGCCGGTGATCGCGCCGTTGACGCTGATCGCGTAATCCGGGCGCACACCGCGGTCGTTGTCATGAACCTCGTCGTGCGGGACGACGGCAAGGGACAGCTGCTGGCCAGCAGCGTTGAGCAGCTCTTCGATCGGTGCGCGGATCGCCGCTTCCGGTTCCCCAGGTCCGGCAAGTTTGGCTTTGCACGTAGCGCCGAAGGCAGCGGTCGCGTCGATGAGCCATGGCCCAGGCACAGACGTTCCTCAGATCTCTCGCCACTCGGCGACGCAGCGAGTCAATGGCTTATCCAACACCGCCAAGCGGGCCATTCCTCGGATTTGAGGCCCGCCCGGTGTGGCAAGAATCCCCGAGAGTCGCCTGCGTGCCCGCTCCGTCGCCCGGTCCGCGAGACCAGGCGTTCATAGCCACGGTGCGGCTTCTCCGGTCACCATTGCCGCGCGCTCTTCCAGCAACTCGTCGATTCGATCAAAACCCGGAGCGGTGCCACCGTGCTCAAGCACCGCGCTGCGGACCAACACCAGCAGCCGCAGCTCTGAATCGATCAGCTCTCGAGAACGCACATCTCTCATCGTAAAGCGGGCCCCGACATACTCAGTGCGCCCGATCTCAGAGGACGAGCGGAGCACAATCGGCGGGCGCGCAAGACGGACGGCTCGAAAGAGCGAGCAGGAATTCAAGCGACGCGCACGCGATACACGCCTACAGATAATGCGTTACCGACAATGGCTTCTAACCCGTCAGGCCATCGTCGGTGACAGCGGGGAACGGGCTCATGCGCCTACAGATAATCCGCTCACTGAAAGCTTTTCCTGCCTGGCCCTTGCCGCTTGCCGGCCCTCATGCCGGTCCCACCTCTCCCCTGCCAGACAGGCCACCAAAACGGGCGGCCCGATTCAGGAGAGGTTGACATGACCAACCAGTTGCCACTGTTCGTCGCGAACGAAACCGCCACCCCTTCAATGGTTCTGAGCTACGGCATGGGCGCGGACTCGACCGCCCTGTTGCTACGGTGGATCACCGAACCGGCCAGCCGGGACTTCGCTCTTGACGAACTGGTCGTCCTCACCGCGATGACCGGATCGGAGTGGGAGTCCACGCTGCGCGACGTCGAACAGGTCGTGCTGCCACTGCTCGCCCAGCATCGGATTCGCTTCATTCAAGTCGGGCGCAGCCGGCGTAACGTCACCAAAGACGGCGACGGCGTGGTCGTCCTCGACGACTCGCGGACCCCGTCCAAGCTGTACGGTCGCGGCGATTACACGCTGGCCGCTGAACTGCTCACCGCCGCCACCGTGCCGCAGTTGGGCGGAGTCCGCAAGTGCTCGATCAAGTCCAAAGGCTCTGTGTTGCAGCCGATCATCGACCGCCTCACCGTGGGCCAGCCCTACCGGCACGCCCTCGGCTTCGAAGTTGACGAGATGAGCCGCTGCCGCAAAGACAGTCTCTACAACTCCACAATCCGCACTGGGGTCTACCCCCTCGCAGAGTGGGGTTGGGACCGACCTAAAATCCTGGAGTTCATCAAGACCACTGTCAATGTCGACTGGCAGCGCAGCGCCTGCTCCTTCTGCCCCTTCGCCCTGGCCACCGAAAAGGGCCGCCGCGCAACGCTGCCCCGCTTCCGTGGCGAACCCGCCGCCGCATTCGAAGCACTGACAATCGAAGCGACGAGCCTGGCGGTCAACGAACGCCAAGGCCTCCTCGGCGAGAAGCGGCTCTCCGAGCTGATGAGCGAAGCTGGAATGGAGGAAATCGTCGCCGAAGCCGACCGCCGGCGCGGTGAGCTGCCCCACGCGATCTTCGAGGTTCGCCGGATCGTTCCGGCCAAAGCGGGCGACCCGACCAAAGCTGGGCCGGCATGGCGCAGCGTCGTGCGCCGTGCCACTGGGGACCGCTCCGCCATGATCCAGGCCCTGACGGCCATGCCCGGCCGGGCGGTGACCGCCCCGTCGGGGACCACCCGGATGGTGTTGCGCAGCCGCGATGACCACCCGGGCTTCCCGCAGCTCGAGCACTACTACGTCGTCGCCCCAGCCGTAGTGGAGGACAAAGCGCGGCCCGGCTTCGACGCGGCCTGGCGTGAAGCCACCGACTCCCAGCAGCTGTTCTGACAAATGCGCGTGGCCGCAGGGCCCGGCGCCTAGACCGGCGCCAGGCCCTGCGGCCACGCCATATCGAAGCTCGGCGCCTGCGGCGCCTCGCCGCCGAGAACAAGCCACGCCAACCAGCGTTGCCCCGCTGGTGCGGGTCCGCTCACCACGGCGTCGAGCAACGCCGATTCCAGGCTCATCGGCCAAGCCTAGAGCCGATGCAGGCATTGTTGCGGCCATAGTCCGCAGGCCGGGCACTCAGGACAGAGCGTTCTTCGGCCTGCATCCGGGCCAGTCTGACCGACCGGGTACCGGCGGCCTCAAAGCCCAGCCGCCCTCACGGGCCTCGCGCGTCTCGCTGCGCGGCCGCGCGGCACCGGCGGACATCATCGGCCCTCAACCACCGGGGCGGCAACTGCGCTCGCGCGCCGGCCGCCCCCGTGCGGGCCGAGATCCGCCTTCGGGCCCGGCGGCTGGGTTCTTGACCCCGCCTCCCGGCCGGTCCGCCGCCCTGAAGTGCCGCCCGGCACAACACCAACGACTCCCCAGGAGGCGCACTGCAATGTGGGACCGCGGATACGACCAGATGGTCGCAGAGATCAAGAATCGCTTCGGCTTTGAGCTCACGCTCTACAACACCGGCGGCTGGTGCATGGTCTACGAGGCCCGGCTGGAGGGCAATGCCGTGATCTGGATCTCGGACTACGACGCGGGCGTTACGCCCCGGCCCGAGCGCCTGGCAATGGAAGGCCGAGGCATCAGTGTGGGATGGAACGTCTCGATCTACCGGGCCGGAGAGGATGGCTATCCCGACAACGCCATCCTGGCTAGCGCGCAGCATGAGACCGCCCTGGTCGCTGAGCTTCCCGGGCTGATTGCCCTGGCGCTGCAATCGGTGGCCACCAACGCCCAGCACCACTTCAAGAAGGGCGGCGAGCACACCGTCACCTACGGTGTGCTCGAGTTCTGACACTCCGACACCACACAGTCCCGGTCGGTTCCCGCCTCACCGCGCGGAGCCGGCCGGGAACTCTTGTGCCAAGCGGAAACGCCTTCGGCGTTGCCCAGCTGTAGGTTCCGCGTTTGCGTGGCAAGGGCCCACGCCGCGAGTTGCGCAATGCGTGAAGTTCCGGTCACGATGGCGAACTGATTCTTCCGCTTATCGTGGTGAATCCGAGAACCGTACGATTGTGCAGTTTCTGTGATGGCGCTGATCCCGGAGGCGATCTCGTTTTCGATCATCGCCGGGGTCGACCCA
>JAGQTU010000038.1:3694-36409 GCA_020438865.1 Mycobacterium sp. | reverse complement strand
TCGGCTCGATCGTGCTGTGGCCGCAGGTGGTCAAAGAGGTCGCACCCCGCCCGGTGCTCGCCGCCGGCGGTATCGGCAGCGGTCAGCAGATCGCCGCGGCGCTCGCGCTCGGCTGCCAGGGCGCCTGGTCGGGTTCGCAGTGGCTGATGGTCGAGGAGGCGCACAACACCCCGGTGCAGCAGGCCGCCTACGTCAAGGCCACCAGCCGCGACACCGTCCGCAGCCGCTCATTCACGGGCAAGCCGTGCCGGATGCTCAAGAACGACTGGACCGAGGCGTGGCAGACGCCGGGCAACCCCGAACCGCTCGGAATGCCGTTGCAGTACATGGTTTCCGGGATGGCGGTCGCAGCCACAAACAAATACCCCAACGAGACCGTCGACGTGGCCTTCAATCCGGTCGGCCAAGTGGTCGGCCAGTTCACCAAGGTCGAGAAGACCTCCGCGGTCATCGAGCGCTGGGTGCAGGAGTACCTGGAGGCCACCGGCAGGCTCGAGGAGATCAACGAAGCCGCCGCGGCCGTCTGACCGGGCGGCCGCGGCGGCTCAGGCCGGGAAGAACCCGTCGCCGGTGAACCTGCCGGGCACCCAGCCCTGGGCGCCGAGGCACAACATCGGCCGGCCGTCGGGCGACTGGGCCGCCGACTGCGGGCTCGGGCACGGCGTGCCGGGCGTCTGCACCCCGTAGATCTTGTAGGAGAGCTGCCAGAAACCGGTGTCCACCGGCGGCCACTGGTTGGGCACCCACTGGCACATCAACGGCTCGCCACCGGGCCCGCGGCCGAAGACGAAGAGGTCCCAACGGTCACACGGGGCGCTCCAGCGAGCCTCGTAGTTCATGCCCGGCGGGTCGCCGGGGAACGGTCCGTGAAATTCATCCGCTGCGGCCACCGGCGCCACTGCCATCGCCGCGGTCGCGACGGCTGCTGCGATGAAGAGTTCGCGAATCATGTCCACCCTCTACGTTCACCGTGACGGGCCAAGGTGCCCGCCGGTCTTCGCTGAGCCTAACCGGTGTGGCACATCGACTTCGCGGATTTCGCTCAGCGCCCCATTCTGCGCGGCGCGACCTTGATAGGCTCCTCCGGCGATCACGCCGTCGGGGGAACGAATGTGCGACGGGGGGACGTGAGCGACGCGTTGAGCGCTGCGTCAGACGGTCATGCGGGCTCGGTCGGTGGCCGTCCGGCGTCTGGGGGTTGTGGAGATCAGCGTCGACACTCGCGCCGCTGGCCGCGATCGGCGCCGATCGACCGCAAGCCGACCCGGAACCACCACCGACGTGATCGAGGAGTTGAGCTGATGACAGAGGCCCAGTTCCGGGTTACGGCGGACTCCGACACCCCGATCGTCGCCGCCTCCGGCGATATCGACCTCGCCAACGTCGACGAGTTCCGGGCCGTGCTGGCCGATGCCGCGGCCGGGGCGCCGGCGCTAACGGTCGACCTCACCGACTTGAGGTACTGCGACAGTGCCGCGGTGCGGGCGCTGTTCGCCATCGCGGCGACGACCGCCGTGACCATGGTTGTGCGGGAGAACGGCCCCATCAAGACGCTGCTCACGATCTCCGGGCTGGATCGGGTGGCCGCGGTGATCACCAGGGACTGAGGCGCCATGGCCGTCCCGCCCGGTCTCAGTGGGTGACTGAGGCCGGCAGGTCGATGGTCGTCGTCACGGCGACGATCTGCGGGCCCGGCGGCGCCGAGGAGAACCCGAAACCCACCGGCGGCAGCAGCGGCGCCACCCCGCCCAGGTCCTGCCCGGCGAAGCTGCCCGCGACGCCCACGATCCGGCGCGAGCGCCGCACCCCGTAGTACTCCCGCCTGCCGTTGCCCGCGCTGTCCGCGGTGTGCACGCCGGCGACTATGCGCGCGGCGACCGGGTCTATCGCGCGCAGCCACCACGGCGCGGTGGCGAGCCGGCCGGGGACCAGGCGCAGGAGCCGGTCGAGCGGTGCGGGCCCACCGATCGCCACCGTGACGTCGAGGCCGGCCGCGGTCACCGTCAACCTGCCGGGTGCCAGGGCCGCCTCGACGCGCCCCAGTTCGACGCGGTCGAACTGGTAGGTGGACCCCACGAAGTCGGCGATCCGCTCGTCGGGGGCCAGCAGGATGCGCTGGTCGTCGGCGGTCTGCACCATCACATCGGCGAAGCTGCCGTACGGGGACGCCGCCCAGACGCCGATGACCAGCCGAACCCCGCCGGCGGTGCCGAAGCCCGCGATATGCCCGGTGAACACCAGTCGTCGAGCGCGCACCCGTCCGAGGGTAGCCGGGCCGATGCCGGCCGCAATTTCTTGGGGAAACGCCGCCGCGGCAGCGGGCCAAACGGGGTCGGAGGTGGTTCGCTTAGGGCATGTCCGAACACGATCAACGCCCGGCCCGGCTGTTCGCGTCGCTGGGCGCAGGCACCGCGCTGGCCTCGGTGGCGGTGGCCGTGGGCCTCGCCGTGCAGGCCGGTCCCCCGGACTCCCTGCCGCGGGCCCAGGCCGCACCGGAGACGAGCACCACCACCGCGACGGCGACCGCGACCGCGACCACCTCGGCGACGGTGACCACGTCACCGTCGGCCACCTCGTCCTCGGGGGCGACGTACACCGCGGACAAGCAGGGCTACGTCAACACCGCGGCCCGCTGCGACGACAAGCAGACATTGATGGCCTACGGCCGCACCGAACGCTCCCTGGTGGCGATCTGCGTCGACCCCGACGGCGCGCTGGAGTACCGCGGGGTGCGGCTCAGCGACAAGTCCTCGCTGACGATCCCGGCCACCCGCGGCGCCAACGGCACGCTGGTCGCCAGCAACGACGGTGTCACCTACTCGGTGTCGCCGACGGTGTTCCTGGTGTCTGAGGGCGACAACGTGATCTATCGCGACTCGTGGATCGAGTTTCAGCAGCCCCGGTTCCCGGCGGGAACGCCCTCGTCATCGGCAACTGCGTCGACGACGGCACCGACGACCGCGGTCAGCACCACTACCGTGACGGTGACCGCGACTCCGACCTCGAAAGCCGCGGGCTGAGCGCTACTTTCAGGTATTGCGCCCGCCGTTGACCCCGAGGATCTGACCGGTGATGTAGCCGGCCTCCTCGGAGATGAAGAACGCACATGCGGCGGCGATGTCCTCCGGCTTGCCCATCCGCCGCACCGGTGTCGCGTCGATGTTGGCCTGGACGTCACCGAGGTTGCCCCGCGCTTCGGCGCTGCGCAGCATCGGGGTGTCGATGAAGCCCGGCGGGACCGCGTTGACAGTGATACCCGCCGGACCGTATTCCAGCGCAAGGCTTTTCGTCAGCCCGTTCACGCCCGATTTGGCCGCCACGTAGGCCGACATGTACGGCACCCCGGAATGCGTGCTGGACGAGGAGATGTTCACGATGCGGCCCCAGCCCGCCTCGACCATGTCGGGCAGGACGGCCTGGGTGGTGTGGAACACCCCGTGCAGGTTGATGTCGATGATCCGGTGCCATTCGTCGAAGCCGATGTCGGTGAAGCGCCGGAAGCTGTCCTTGCCCGCGGCGTTTACCAGGATGGTGACCGGCCCCAGCGCGCCACGGATCTCGGCGAGCGCGGCGTCGATCTGAGCCCGGTCGGTGACGTCGGCGACATGGCTGAACTCGGCGTCGCACGGGTTGAGGTCGAGGACGGCCACCCGATGGCCGTCGGAGCGCAGCCGCGCGGCGACGGCCGCCCCGATCCCCGAACCCCCGCCGGTCACCAGCGCCGTCCTGGCCTCGGACACGTATTTCTCCTTCCCGGCGGGTAAATCCGCCGACTGGCTGCGAAAAGCGTTGCGGTACTACGACGTCCGGCGCGGTGCACGCAAGCCCAGCGTGCGGCGACCGGTCTCCACCAGGTGACGATGCAACCACTGCTCGTCGACCGCGCCGCGCTGCGCGCTCGAGCCCGCGATGCCGGCGAAGACGAACCGGGCCCGGATCATGCCCCGCGGTCCCGGGTCGATGTCGGCGAGCAGCGCGAGCTGGCGGGCGATCATGTCGGTCCAGTCGGGGTTGGCCCGCAGCACGCTGTGCACCCCGGGATCGGCGGCCAGCACCGAGATCAGGACGGGGTAGCGCACCGCGACCCGGGCGTAGCCGTCGAGCATCCGCTCGGCGCGGGCGTGGCTGCCGCGCAGCGTCTCGGCGTCCTCGACGACCGCCCGCAGCTCGCCGATGATCGGCTCCAGCACCGCGGTCAGCAGCTGCTCGCGGGTCCGGAAATGGTGGTAGATGGCCGCTTTGGTGAAGCCCAGCTCGTCGGCGATCATCTGCAGCGAGGTGCCCGCAAAGCTGTGCCGGATGAACAGGCCGGTCGCGGCCTCGATCAGGCGCTGCCGGGTGGCGGTCGGCGCGCCGGCCAGCGTCGCTGCGCTCATCGAAGCTCCTTTACGATCGGCTAGTAATCTACCATACGATCGGCTAGCATCGCCCTTGCCAATCGTATGGCAGCTCACCGTCGTTAGGGACTTCTCGATGACTGACAGCGTGGATTTCTTCATGGATCGCGGCGTGGTCGCCGATCCCTACCGGTACCTCGAGGCCCTGCAGGCTCAGTGCCCGGTCGTGCAGGAGCCGCACCACGGGGTGTGGATGGTGACCGGCTGGGAGGAGGCGGGCGAGGTGGCCGGCGACGCCGAGCGGTTCTCGTCCTGCATCTCGGTGACCGGCCCCTTCCCCGGCTTCCCGGTCCCCGTCGAGGGTCGCGACGACGTGCCGGAACTCATCGCCGCACATCGTGACGAACTGCCGTTCAACGACCAGCTGCCCACCTTCGACCCGCCGATGCACACCGACCACCGGGCCCTGCTGATGAAGCTCATCACCCCGAAGCGCCTCAAGGAGAACGAGGACGCCATGGCGGCGATGGTGGACCGCGCGCTGGACGACTACCTGGTCGGCTCGGGTGGGGAGTTCATCGCCGGCTTCGGCCAGCCGTTCACCCTGATGGTGATCGCCGACCTGCTCGGGGTCCCGGACGCCGACCGCGACGAGTTCCTCGCCGAGATGCGCAGCGGCGATCACCACGGCGGCGGGATCGGCAGCGTCAAGGGCGAGAGCCTGGCCAAGTCGCCCCTGGAATACCTCTACGACAAGTTCATCGCCTACATCGAGGACCGGCGAGCCAACCCGCGCGGCGACGTGCTGTCGGAGATGGCGGCTGCAACCTTCCCGGACGGGACGGTGCCCGACCCCGCCGACGTCGCCCGGGTCGCGGCCAACCTGTACACCGCCGGTCAGGAGACGACGGTGCGGCTGCTCAGCGCCGCGCTGCAGATCCTGGGTGACCGGCCGGACGTCCAGGCCGCGCTGCGGGCCGACCGCGCCAAGGTCGGCAACTTCATCGAGGAGGCGTTGCGCTACGAGAGCCCGGTCAAGGGCGACTTCCGGCTCTCCACCTGCCCGGTCACCCTCGGCGGCGTCGACGTGCCCGCCGGGTCGACGCTGATGGTCGTCAACGCAGCCGCCAACCGCGATCCGCGCCGTTTCGCCGACCCGGACACCTTCGACCCGAACCGCTCGAATGCCCGGCAGCACATCGCCTTCGGCCGCGGCATCCACACCTGCCCCGGCGCCCCGCTGGCCCGCGCCGAGGCGCGCGTCGCGCTGGACCGGCTGCTGGACCGCACCAGCGACATCCGCATCAGCGAGGCGCACCACGGACCGGCCGCCGACCGGAACTATCATTACGTTCCCACCTACATCCTTCGTGGGCTCACCGAGTTGCACCTGGAGTTCGACCTGTCATGAAAGCAACTGTCGATGACGGCCGCTGCCGCGGACACGGCGTGTGCACCACCATCTGCCCGGAGGTGTTCGCGCTCAACGACGACGGCTACGCCGAGGTGATCGTCGACGAGGTGCCGGACGGTCTGGCCGACAGCGCCCGGGAGGCCGCCGGCGCCTGCCCGGAGAACGCCATCACCCTGACATCGGGCTCGTCGACCTAGGACTCGCCGGGTAGTCGACGATGGTGCGCCAATAGTCCTCGGGTATCTCGGCATTCGTGCGCAGCACGAGGGACAGGCCGGTGGCCATCGCGATGCCCAGCAGCCCGAGCCACAGCCCGGCCAGGGCCACCAGCACCCAGACGACCACCGTGACCGCATGCCACGGCGCCACCACGGCCAGCACGGGCGCGAAGAAGAAGCCCGTCCCCACGTACCAGGACGAGCCCGCGCGGTCGGCCCTCATGACCAACTCCAGCCACCGTGGGATGGGGCGAGGTTCGGATGCCTCAGTCATGACCCCAACGGTCCCGGGTTGAGGTAGCCCGCGCAATTACCTGGCAGGTAATGGCTTTGGTCACCAGGCTGGGTCATGCTGGAGCCATGACGGCCTGTGCGACGTTCGGTGACGTGTTGCGGGACTGGCGGCGCAGGCGCCGGCTCAGCCAACTCGACCTCGCGCTGGAGGCCGACGTTTCGGCCCGCCACGTCAGCTTCGTCGAGAACGGCCGGTCGAAGCCGAGCCGGGCGATGGTGCTGCGGCTGGCCGCCGCCCTCGAGGTGCCGCCCCGCGAGCAGAACCAGCTGCTGGTGGCCGCCGGCCTGGCGCCGGTGTACGCCGAACGCCCGCTGAACGATCCCGGCATGGCCGCCGTGCGCGCCGGGGTCGCAATGGTGCTCGCCGCCTACGAGCCCTACCCCTGCCTGGCGGTGAACCGCAATTGGGATGTGCTGCAGATCAATTCGGGCGCGGGCACGCTGCTGGCCGGCGTGGCGACCGGCCTACTCGAAGCGCCCAACGCGCTGCGCATCGCGCTGCACCCGGATGGCCTGGCACCGCGGATCCGCAATCTCGCGCAGTGGCGTCACCACGTGATCAGCCGGCTGCGGCGGGAGGCCGAGAGCAGTGGCTCGCCGGCGTCGGCGGCTCTGCTCGCCGAACTGGAGTCCTATCCGGGCGGGCTGGACCAGTCGCCCGACCTCGGGGGCGTGGCGGTGCCGCTGGAGTTGTTCACCGTCGACGGGAGGCTGCTGAAGTTCCTGAGCACCGTCACCACGTTCGGGACGGCACTGGACCTGACCGCGGCGGAGCTGAGCATCGAGGCGTTCCTGCCGGGCGACGACGCCACCGCCGAGGCGCTGCGGGCAGGCCTGACGGAGCCGTAGAACACGTTTCAGTTGTGACTTTCGGCAAGCCGCCACACCGGCCTCCGTCGGTGGTGTAGGCATAAATCACCTGGCACTAGACGACTTCGTGTGGAGGTGCGCTGTTCATGCCCAGTCCCAACCTGCCCCCCGGCTTCGACTTCACCGATCCCGACCTCAACAACGAGCGGCTGCCCGTCGAGGAACTCGCCGAGCTACGCCGGGTCGCGCCGATCTGGTGGAACGAGCAACCGATGGGTGTCGGCGGTTTCGACGACGAGGGCTACTGGGTGGTCACCAAGCACAAGGACGTCAAGGAGATCTCGCGGCGCAGTGACATCTTCTCCAGCCTGGAGAACACCGCCATCTCGCGCTACCCGGACAATTCGGCCGTCTCGCACAAGGACACCGGCCAGTTCGTGCTGCTGAACATGGACGCCCCCCATCACACCCACCTGCGCAAGATCGTCTCCCGAGCGTTCACGCCCAGGGCCGTCGAGACGTTGCGGGCCGACCTGGCCGCGCGTGCCCAGTCGATCGTCAAGGCGGCGGCCGCGGAGGGCTCCGGCGACTTCGTCGAACAGGTCTCCTGCGAACTGCCCCTGCAGGCCATCGCCGATCTGATGGGCGTTCCGCAGGACGAGCGCAAGAAGCTGTTCGACTGGTCCAACCAGATGGTCGGCGAAGCGGACCCCGAGTTCGCCCGCAACGACCCGCAGGGTGCCGCCGGCGAGCTGATCATGTACGGCATGCAGATGGCCGCCGACCGGGCGGCGAACCCCCGCGACGACCTGGTGACCAAGCTGGTGCAGGCCGACGTCGAGGGGCACAAACTCTCCGACGACGAGTTCGGCTTCTTCGTCATCCTGCTGGCCGTGGCCGGCAACGAGACCACCCGCAACTCGATCACCCACGGCATGACGGCCTTCACCGATTTCCCGGACCAGTGGGAGCTTTACAAGAAAGATCGCCCGGTCACGGCGGTCGACGAGATCGTCCGGTGGGCCACCCCGGTGACGTCGTTCCAGCGCACCGCGCTGCAGGACGTTGAGCTCAGCGGAGTGCAGATCAAGAAGGGCCAGCGGGTGGTGATGTTCTACCGCTCGGCCAACTTCGACGAGGACGTCTTCGAGGATCCGTTCCGGTTCAACATCCTGCGCGACCCGAACCCGCACGTCGGGTTCGGCGGCACCGGGGCGCACTACTGCATCGGCGCGAACCTGGCCAGGATGACCATCGACCTGATGTTCAACGCGATCGCCGACCAGATGCCCGACCTCACCCCGATCAGCAGGCCGGAGCGGCTGCGGTCGGGCTGGCTCAACGGCATCAAGCACTGGCAGGTCGACTACTCCGGCGTCGCAAAGAACGCGGCGCCGCGTGCCGATACAGTCGGGGCGTGACCGACTCCACCTGGAAGCTGGAACCCGCCGCCGGCGAACTGACCGTCCTCACCGGTGTCGCCGGGCCGGCGGCCAAGATGGGCCACCGGCTGACCATCGCGATGCAGTCCTGGCACGCCACCGTCGACTGGCGCGGAAAGGCCCCCGGTGCGGTGCTGCTGGAGGTCGACGTCGACTCCCTGCAGGTGCTGCAGGGCGAGGGCGGGGTGACGCCGCTGTCCGGCCCGGAGAAGGGCATCGTGCGGGCCAACGCGCTGAAGTCGTTGGACGCCAAGAAGTTTCCCCGGATCCGGTTCACCGCTGACGACATCGCCAAGACCACGGGCGGATACCGGTTGACCGGGACGGTGGAGATCCACGGCATCTCCCGGCCCCAGGTGGTCGATCTGGCGGTCGGTGAGGACGGCGGTGACTGGGTGATGAGCGCCGAGGTGCCGGTGACCCAGTCGGACTTCAAGGTCAAGCCGTACTCGCTGCTGATGGGCACGATGAAGGTCGCCGACGAAGTCATCGTGCGGTTCTCGGCGCGCCACCCCAGGTAGCGGGCGCCGAGTCAGAACTCACGCACGCGAAATGCGAGTGGACACGCGCGTGGCGCCTGAACCAATGTGGGGGGTAGTGGTCTGACCACTTGACCTCTGGCCGATATTGGGAAATGCTCGAGCCATGGCCTTGCAACCGGTCAACCGGCGATCCGTCCCCGAGGATGTCTTCGAGCAGATCCTGGCCGACGTGCTCAGCGGGGAGATGCGTCCGGGCGAGCCGCTGCCCAGCGAGCGCCGCCTCGCCGAGGTGCTCGGGGTGTCGCGGCCCGCGGTGCGTGAGGCGCTGAAGCGGGTCGCCGCCGCCGGGCTGGTCGAGGTGCGGCAGGGGGACGCCACCACGGTGCGCGATTTTCGGCGGCACGCCGGGCTGGACCTGCTCCCCCGGCTGCTGCTGCGGGACGGTCAGCTGGACGTCGCGGTGGCCCGCAGCATCCTGGAGGCCCGGCTGCACAACGGACCCAAGGTGGCCGAACTCGCCGCCGCCCGCCGGCTGCCCGGGCTGTCCGAACTGCTCGACGAGTCGATCCGCAAACTGCAACACGACGCCGACCTGACCGAACAGCAACGTCACGCGCTGTCGTTCTGGGACCACGTCGTCGACGGCGCTGACTCGATTGCATTCCGGTTGATGTTCAACACGTTACGAGCCGCCTACGAACCGGCGCTGCCCGCCCTGGCGACGATGATGGCCGCCGAGGTCGGCCAGGTCGAGGCCTACCGCCGACTGGCCGACGCGATCGACGCCGGCGACGTGGCGGCGGCCGGGGCGGCCGCGCGCGCGCTTCTCGAACCGGCCACCGTCGCCCTCAACACGGCCCTGGACGTCCTGCAGGCGCACGCATGAACGGATCGCGCTCCGCGCGGCGGGGCGTCACCCTGACCGACGCGTTCGCCGAGTTCCGGCGCTACCCGTCGCCGTGGATGCTCGGGATCGCGCTGCTGGTCGCGGTCGTCGCCCGCATCGTGGCCCGTGACTGGCGGATCACCGACGCGTTGGTGCCCGTCGTGATGGCGGCGGTATTCCCGTTCTTCGAGTGGATGATCCATGTGGTGGTGCTGCACTGGCGGCCGCGATCGGTGGCCGGGCTCACCGTCGACCCGCTACTGGCCCGCAAGCATCGCGATCACCACATCGACCCGCGCGCGGTCGGTCTGGTGTTCATCCCGGTGCAATCGCTGATCGGCGCCCTGGTCTCGGCCGGCGCGATCGCACTGTTGGTGTTTCCCCGAACCGCTCTCGGGCTGAGTTTCCTGGTCACCATCCTCGCGTTCGGCCTGGCCTACGAGTGGACCCACTACCTGGTGCACACCGACTACCGCCCGAAAAGGGCGCTCTACCGCGCCATCTGGCGCAATCATCGGTTGCACCACTTCAAGAACGAGCACTACTGGTTCGCGGTGACCACGCCGGGCACCGCCGACCGGGTGCTGCGCACCTATCCCGATCCCGCCACGGTCGCCACCTCGCCGACGGCCAAGAACCTGCACTCGGCCACGGGCCGGGCGGAAAGCGTTGCGCGCGAACGCAACTAGGGGTTGATGATGACCGGGTCGCCGATGTTGACCTGGTTGAAGTACCAGGCCGCGTTGTCCGGGCTGAGGTTGATGCAGCCGTGGCTGACGTTGGAATAGCCCTGCGAGCCGACCGACCACGGTGCAGAGTGCACGTACACCCCGCCCCAGGTGACGCGCACCGCGTCCGACACGGTCAGCTTGTAGCCCTCCGGGTCGCTCAACGGGATGCCGATGGTGCGCGAATCCATGACCACCGACTTCTGCTTCTCCAGCACGCTGAACGAGCCGACCGGCGTCGGGTGCCGCGGCTTGCCCATCGACGCCGGCATCTGCCGGGCCAGGACCCCGTCGATGCTCACGGTGAAGGTATGCGCGGAGATACCGGCCACGCCCAGCACGGTGGCCCCGGTGCCGAAACTCCGCGGCACGCCACCGACCATCATGCTGATCTCCGCATGCGCGGGCCAGAAGTGGTCCGGAACCCATTGCACGACAGTGTCATTGAGCCATTCGAACCGCCCGGCCAGGTTGGCCGGTGAGGTGACGGTGATGGTGCGCTGCGCCGCTGCCCGGTCGAGCACCGGCTTGGTGAACGTGACGATGATCGGGTGCGCGACACCGACCACCTGGCCGTTGATCGGCTGCACCGAGGCGACCACACCTGGCGTGAGCGACGGTGCCACGGCAGCCATGCTGCTGTGGACCGAGGCGGCCATCGCCAGCATCGCGATACCGGCGGCGGCGATCACACGTCGAAGAGCAGTGGGCATTGGCTTCCGTCCTGTTGTGGGCGAGCAGCAAACTACCAGTCTAATTGGTCGGTGGTGTCCAGCACAGCAACGCGGGAATTCAGCCCGCGTCCGGCAGGTTGGCGTGCAGGCCGGGCAGGTGCCGCAGGATTCGCTCGCGCAGCGACGGCTTGCCGGGCACCGGCGGAACCGTGGGCGCCTGGACCACCGGCGGCGCGGCAGGCACCGCGACCATCGGCGGCGGGGCAGCCGGCTGGACGGGCGAGGCGGCAGGCGGCTCGGTGGGCACTTGGGCGGGCCCTGAGGCGGCTGGCTCCTCGGTCTGGGCCGCCTCCGGCACCGCTTCCGACATCGTCTCCGGCGGCGGTGCCGGGAGTACCGGCTCCGCCGGGGGCGGGGTCAGCACCTGCGGTGGCGGGGCGGGCAGCACCGGCACTGCGGCAGGTCGGACGGCGGGCGTCTCGGCGTTCTCGACCATCGGACGCTGGTCGGTCGCCGGGCTGGAATCGGGCAACAGCGCCAGCCCGACGGCCACCGACGCGGACACCACGAAGGTCGCCGCCCCGCCGATCAGCATGGACAGGCCGAGGGCCTGGGCCTTCGGCATCCGCCGCCGCTTCGGGCGATACGGGAAGGCCGCGAACACCGGATCGTCCAGCAGGCCGATGCTGTTGACCGACGCCAGCGCGGCGCCGCGGGCCAGGGCCAGCTCGGCTTCGGCCGGGGCGAAGACCGGGACGCCCAGCATCAGTTCCAGGTGCCGGGCGATCTCGTCGAGGTCCTCGCCGGACCCCAACAGCACCAGCCCGTCGGGGTGCCAGCCGTCCCGGTTGACCACCTCCGAGAGCCAGCGGGTCAGGTCGTGGTCGGTCTCCAGTTCGTAGTTGACCGCGGAGCGGACGGTGTTCTGCCGGGAGTCCACCACCAGCGCGACCGCGCCCTCGGGTTCGACCACGCAGACCGACGTGACGTCGGAGCCGATGACCTCACCGATGCCGCGGGCGAACGCCTCGGTGGCCTCCGGCAGCCGGATCGGCACGACATTGCGAAAGCCGTAGTCGGCGAGCGAATCCAGCAACAGTGAGGCCTCGATGGCGGCGTCGTCGCTCCAGGTCACGCCGATCGACTGCAGCTGCTGACCACCCGCGATCGCCCGGGTGCGCGACAGCGCCTCGGCCACGTACTCCGACGTGGTGACCGGGCTGAACCCGCCGCGGCGAATATCGAACGCGTCGTGGTCCATCGTCGTGCCGTCGCGGCCGTCGCCTTCGACCAGGACGAGACCGACGGTCGTCGGCGTCATCGACAGTCCCAGGACGGTGTCCACTCCAGCACTCCTCTCCTGCCCCGGTTCCCGGTTGCGGCACGCGCGCAGACCGGCGCCTGCGGTACTTCGTCGGAATGCTGCGCCCCGGGGCGGCATGGTCGCGATCGACCTCCGCGTCGGAGCCTACCTGCGTGGGTTGTCAGCAGCTAACGAATGCGGCCCGGAATCGTCGCGGGGGCGATGCGATGACACGATGTCGGGCAGCTCACACCGCAAAAGGCCAGTTCGCGATACCGCAAGGGGCATAGGCTACGGCCATGTCAGAACGCGGCCACAACCACCAAGTCCTCGACGACCTGCGTCCCCAGCATCGGGAACTGCGGCAGATGATCCCGGGTGTCTATCAAGCCTTCAACGACCTCAGCGGAGCGGCGCTGGGTGCCGGGGCGCTGGACACCAAGGTCAAGGAGTTGATGGCGATGGTCATCGGCGTGGTGCACGGCTGCGACGGCTGTATCGCCTCGCATGCGCGCGGCGCGGCCCGCGCCGGCGCCGGCAGGGAGGAGGCGGCCGAGGCGATCGGGGTGGCCATCATGATGAACGGCGGCCCGGCCACCATCTACGGTGCCCGGGCCTACCAGGCGTTCTGTGAGTTCGCCGACGCGGCGGGCCCGACCGGCGCCTGACGGTCCGGCCGCGGCCCGAGGGGGGTCAGCCTGCGTTGTGCGGAAGCGCCGCCACCATCGGGGTGTCGACTCCGGTGGCGCCGAAATCGCTTGCGCTGCCGGGGGTTCCGATCGGAGCCTCGCGGCCGGGCAGGATCTCCTTGAAGAAGGCGGCGTTGTCCGCCTGGAACTTCTTCTCACTCTCGGGCAGGTCGCCCTCGTAGTAGATCGCGCCGACCTCGCACAGGAGCTTGCAGGCGCCGCAGTCCACGCATTCTTCGGGATTGATGTACATCGTGCGATCGCCCTCGTAGATGCAGTCCACCGGGCACTCTGCTGCGCAGGACTTGTGCTTGACATCGACACACGCACTGCTGATCACATAAGCCATGGCGGCAGCTTATCTGTAACCCGGCGTTGCAGACACGGGTCGAAGGCCCGCCACGTCGGGGACCAAAGTCCCGTATTTCCGGGACCGCGGGTGATTTGCCTGGTCAGGGGGTATCAGCGGCGCAGCGCGGAAGTGATGTCGACCCAGCCGGTGGGGTCGGCGCGGTGATCGGTGACGTTGCGGCACTCCCCGTACAGCTGCAGTACGCCCCGGCCGGGGACGTCGAGGTTGGGGTAGTAGACAGCGGTCACCCCGTCCTTGGTCAGGGTGCGGCCGCCGGGGTGGCCGCTCGGCGGAAGCGCAACCGACCAGCCGCGCGCGGTCATCGCCGCGTCGATCCGGTCGAAGTACCGCCGCGTCTCCCCCGGGGCGGGCAGGCCGAAGTCGAGGTACACCGCACCCTGGTA
This sequence comes from Mycobacterium sp., assembly GCA_020438865.1. Lineage (GTDB taxonomy): Bacteria > Actinomycetota > Actinomycetes > Mycobacteriales > Mycobacteriaceae > Mycobacterium. The sequence goes on along the minus strand of JAGQTU010000038.1, from coordinate 22,376 downwards.
GGGCGGGTCCTGCTTGTTGGTGCAAGACAGCAGCATGTAGGTGGCCGCAGCCTGGTCGAGCCTGCCGGCCTCGACGAATTGCCGCGCGGGCTCGACGACCTGTTGCCGGGCCTGCTCATCGGTGAGTGGATGGGCGGGCGCTTCCACCGCGACGCCGCGCAGGTCCCGAAGCCGGTGCAGCACAATGAAACTCGATCCGAGCACCAGGCACAGCAGCAGTGCGGCCGCGATGAGCAGCACCGCGGGACGTGAGTGGATTCCCGTCCGGGTCAAGGCTGTCCGCTCAGTTCAGATCAGGTCAGCGGGGCGCAACGCCGCGACCGCCGCCGCCCCCGCGCAGTTGCCCGTTGCATTCCACTCCCCTGTGCCGGCGTTGCTGCTCGCGCGCATGCCAACACCGTACCGACCGGCCCAGACGTTCGCCGACGGCGGCCGGTCAGCCCTTGGTGAGGGTGAACTGGCAGACGTCGGTGTAGCCGTCGCGGAACAGGTCCGCGCAGCCGGTGAGGTACCGCATGTACCGGTCGTAGACCTCGACGGACTGCATCGCGATCGCTTCGTCCCGGTTGGCCTCGAGCGCGGCCGACCAGGTGTCCAGGGTGCGCGCGTAGTGCATCCGCAGCGACTGGACCCGGGTGAGGTTGAAGCCGGCGGCGCCGGCGTGCTCCGCGACATCCTTGGCCTGCGGCAGATCACCGCCCGGGAAGATCTCGTCCATGATGAATTTGAAGAACCGCAGGTGCCGCATGGTCAGCGGGAGGCCGCGTTCGGCGAATTCCTCGTCGCTGGGCCGGATGATGGTGTGCAGCATCATCACGCCGTCGGCGGGCAGGATGTCGTAGGCCAGCTTGAAGAACCCGGTGTAGCGCGCGCGCCCGAAGTGCTCGAAGGCCCCGATGGATACGATCCGGTCCACCGGCTCGTGGAACTGTTCCCAGCCCTCCAGCAGAACCCGCGTGGTCCGGGGGCTTTCGTCGTCGTGGAGCAGGTCCTGGACGTGCAGGGCCTGGTTCTTGCTCAATGTCAGGCCGACGACGTCGACGTCGTAGCGTTGCACCGCCCGTTTCATGGTGGCGCCCCAGCCGCAGCCGATGTCGAGCAGCGTCATGCCGGGCTGGAGGTCCAACTTGGACAGCGACAGGTCGATCTTGGCCAGCTGTGCCTGTTCCAGGGACATGTCGTCGCGCTCGAAGTATGCGCAGCTGTAGGTCTGCGTGGCGTCGAGGAACAGCCGGTAGAAGTCGTCCGACAGGTCGTAGTGGTGCTGAATGTCCTCGAAGTTGGGTTCGAGTTTCTGCGTGGATGAGTCGGCCACAGTGGTTCCGTTCTGATGCGTCAGTGATGTGTGGCCCACCCCCGCGAGACCGCCGCGCTCCCGCGGGGGCGACCCTCGTAGCGTACTGGACCGAACGGGGGTCAGGTCCGCTCGCCGGGCCGAGACTTGTTGTCGTCGCCGTAAATTGGATTGCCCTCGTCGTCGAGCCAAGCGTTGACGGCGGTTCCGGTGACGGTGCGGTTCGATCCGGGTAGCACCGCGGTGGGCCGCTCCTCGTAAGCCTTGGCCATCTCTGTGGCCTTGGCCCTGGCCTCCTCGCTGGGCGCTGGCTTCTCGGTCGCCGGTTGCGTGGTGCGCGGCGGATCGGCTGCCTGACGTTCGCGTTCTGAACCGGTCACAATCCGGGTCCGTTCTGCTCGGGGAATTCGATGCGCATGGCGTTGGAAACCGACTGCCCGAAACTGTGAGCTACGAAACACCACGGCGCGCTGACCTGCGGTCAACGCGCCGAAATCGCCCAACCCGTCAGTTTTCGGGCACAGTTGACTCATGGACGCAACGTCTGGATCCCGTACGGCCCGCCCGGCGCGCCGTCTGTTCGCGCTGCTGGCCGCCGTGGCGCTGCTGCCGGCGCTCGTCGCCGCGCCGGCCGTCGCCGCGCCGCTGCGCCTGGCGCCCCCGCTGGCTCCGCTGGATCAGTCGGCGGTGCTCAGCCAGGTCACTCCCGGACTGGTCGACATCAACACCACGCTGGACTACCAGGGCGCAGTCGGCGCAGGCACCGGCATAGTGCTGGACCCCAGCGGCGAGGTGCTGACGAACAACCACGTGATCGAGGGCGCCACCGAGATCACCGCGACCAGCCTCGCCGACGGGCGCACGTATCCCGTAGACGTCATCGGCTACGACCGCACCAACGACATCGCGCTGGTGCGGCTGCGCGGCGCCGGCGGCCTGCCGGTGGCCAGCCTGGGCACCGCGTCGGCGGTGTCGGTGGGCGATCCGATCGCGGCGATCGGCAACGCCGGCGGCGCCGGCGGCGCACCCAGCTTCTCCCCCGGCACCGTGACCGAGCTCGGCGCGTTCGTGCGGGCCTCCGATGAATCCGGGGGCGGTGCACGCGAACTGACCGACCTGATTCGGGTGGCCGCCGACGTCCGCCCCGGCGACTCCGGCGGACCGCTGGTCAGCAGCGCCGGACAGGTCGTCGGCGTCACCGTGGCCGCCACCCTGACCTACCGGATGGGCGGTGTGACCGGTGGCGAGGGTTTCGCCATCCCGATCGATCGGGCGCTGGCGGTGGCCAACCAGATCAGGTCCGGGGCGGCGTCCGACACCGTTCACATCGGGGCCACCGCGTTCATCGGCGTCGGTATCGCCGATTCCGACGCCGCTTCCGGCGGAGCCGTTGTGCGCCAAGTGCTTCCGGACACGCCGGCCCGCCGGGCCGGGCTGGTCAGCGGCGACGTCATCACCGCCGTGGACGGGGTGCCGATCAACTCCGCGTCGAACCTGTCCGACATCATGGACCAGCGACACCCCGGTGACACCATCGTGCTGAGCTGGATCGACCGCGGCGGTGTTCCGCGCAGCGCCCCGGTGGTGCTGGCCGCGGGCCCGGTGGGCTGACTCAGCCGAACACCGGTGGTCACGGGTGTAGTTCGCCCCGCATCTGCAGGAAGCGGAGCAGCCCGGGACGACCGGCCGTCACCTGGTAGGTGGAGACCAACTCGTCGACGAATGCCGCCCGGTCAGACTCCGGCAGGCGGTCGGTCCAGGCGGTTGAGCCCACCACGCACCACGCTTCGAACTGGTCCCGCGACCCGAAGTCCCATTCGCGGTCGCGCACGGTCAGCCCGTCGACCTGGAGCCCAGCACGATTCGCGGTCTCGGCGAACTCGGCGGGGTCGATGTGCCGGAACGGCGCGCTGAAGTCGCGGAAGTGCGCGGCCCACCGGCCGCTGCGGGCGATGTCCATCGCGGTGGACTCCACGCTGGGGCGCCGACCGGCGCACACCATCTGCAGCACCGCCCGCCCCCCGGGCCGCAGCACCGCGGCGATCTGGCTCAGCGCGTCGTCGAGTTGCGGAACCCAGTGCAGTGCGTTGAACGAGACCGCCACGTCGAAACAACGGCCGAACGGCAGCCGGCGCGCATCCGCCCGCAGGTATACCGGGCCGTCCGGCGCCTTGCTGTCAGAGTCGGCGTCAATGCCGTGTGCGCTGGTGACCATGCGCGGTGAGGCGTCCACGCCGACGACGAAACCGTCCGGCACCCGCGCGGCGATCTGGCGGGTGAGAAAGCCGTCGCCGCAGCCGATGTCGAGCACCCATTCGGTGCCGTCGAGAACGAGGTCGGCCAGCGTCTCGGTGGCGACGCTGCGTTGCAGGGCGCTGACCCGGCCGTAGTCCTCGCCGCTCCAGTCCGGCACCGACACAGTTAACGCCAATCCCGGTATCGGCGGCAATGATTCGGCAGCATGGTGACCATGATTCGTCGCGCGGTGTTCGTGGTGTCGGTGCTGCTGTCCGCCCTGGGCGCGTTGCCCCCCGGTCCTGCTCGGGCCGAGCCGCCGTCGGACCTCACCGATCTCGTCGACGCCGCCGCGCAGCGCCTCCAGACCGCCGACGCCGTCGCGGCCAACAAGTGGTTGACCGGTGGTCCCATCACCGATCCGGTCCGGGTGCAGCAGGTGCTCGCCGCGGTGACCGCGGACGCGCGGGCGATCGGCGTGCCCCCCGACTACGCCACGACCGTTTTCACCGACCAGATCAACGCGACCGAGGGCGTCGAGTACAGCCGGTTCTCCTGGTGGAAGTTCGACCCGTCCGCCGCACCCGGCAGCGCACCGGATCTCGCGGCATCACGGTCGGTGATCGACGGCCTCAACCACGAGATGGTCGCCCAGATCGGCCGGCAGTGGCCGGTGTTGCAGTCGCCGGACTGTGCGGCCGCCCTGAGCGCCGCCAAGAACACGGTCGCCGACACGCGCGGGTTCGACGCGCTGTACCGGCAGGCCCTCGACGTGGCGACCCGGTCCTACTGTCGGGGCTGACCCGGCTAAACCTGGTGTGGCGGGCCCAGGTACGGAAAAACCTCGAGGGTGTCGGTGTGCGGTGACAACCCGGTCGGCGGGCAGTCGCCCTTGGTCAAGAATGCCAGCCGGTAGTCGATGACATCGTCGGTGAAGACTCGGCCGTTGGGGTACTTGGCCGGCTTGGACGGGTTGTAGGTGAGCATGTCGGGCAGCGTGCCCTCGGCGTCGATGGCCGCGATCGCCTCTTCCCGGTCGTACCCGCCGGTGTGCCCCATCAAATGGATGAACTGCCCGATCCAGCGTTCGCGGTCGCGCACCGGCTCGCTGGCGTTGTATTCCTCCTTGGTCTCGTCGGTGTTGAAGAAGCTGCTGACCGACGGGTGACCGGCCCGGTCGACGTGCACCAGTTCACCGTCGCGGCGCAGGCTGCACCGGCCCCAGATCCGGATGTCGGGGTCGGCGCCGAGGTGGGCCGTCGGCAACTCGACGGCGATCGAGAACACGTTGGCCTCGGTGTTGGAATCCACGCCGGTCCACGGCGACTTGCCGCCGAGGTGCGGTGCGGTGAAGTTGCGCCCACCGGAGGTGTCGAACAGGTTCTTGATGCCGTCGAAATCGAAGAAGAACGCGTCGCTGCGCGCGCCGGCGAAGAACGTGAACGCTTCCGATGTCGCGATGTGGGGCGTGGGGCCGAACGACACCTCGACCGCGGAGAAGATCTTCTCGCCCACCGCCTCCGGGTCCTCCGCCTCTTCGTCAACAGCGAGGTAGACGTCGACGGTCTGGGCGCCGTCCTTCGGTTCGGAGAACACGAAACTGAACGCGATGTCGTTGCGCAGATCTCCGTCGTTGTCGATGGCCAGCCGGTAGATCGCATCCGGGTGCAGGGCGTCGGCGTTGGGGTTGGCGTTGAGGATGAGCACGGTGCGGGTGGGATCGGCCGGTGACTGGAAGGCATACAGGTCGCACAGGTCCAGTCGCTGGTCGCCGAGCGGCGGGCCCAGGCTCAAACCGGTGAAATGATTGGACATTCAAAGCCTCTCCGCCGCTGACGTTTCGGACTTCAAACAACCTACCGCTGCGGCGGCCGGGCGGCGACAGCTCAGTTCTGCCGGGGCAGCAGTTCGGCGGCGAAGCGGTCGATGAACTCGTCGATGGGCGTATCGCCGATGGGCCGGATGACGAACTTCGACAGGCCGGCGGCCACCAGCCCGTCGATCTGGCGGTGCAGCGCGGGCCAGTCGCCGGCGAGCAACTCGGCCGGGTCGGCGTCGGGCCGTCGATGGCGCACGGCGGTGAGCGCCGGCTCGGGCAGGCCGTCGTCCGCGACGGCCAGGCTGAGCCCGAAGTGGTCGGGCTCGATCGCCCGGTCGGCCTCGGCGGCGGCCCGCTGGATGCTCTCCCGGGCGGCCCGCGCCTCGGCCGCGGTGAGAAAACTGCCGAGCCAGCCGTCGGCCAGTCGGCCGATCCGGCGAAACGCCGCCGGGGCCGAGCCACCGAGCCAGATGTCCAGCGGAACCGGCGGACGGGTGCCGACCGAGGCGGCGCTGACGTCGAAGAACCGCCCGTGGAATTCGACGGTGTCGTCCGCCAGGACCGCACGCAACAGTTGCAGCGATTCGTCGAAGACGGCGGCGCGCTGCCCGTCGGGGACGGGGAAGACCTCCCACTCGGCGGGGGTGGCCGGCCGCAGCCCGAACGCGGGCAGCACGCGCTTGGGTGCCAGCACCGCCAGCGACGCCAACTGTTTGGCGAGCAGGACCGGGTTGCGGCCGGGCAGCACCGCCACCGACGTTCCCACCTTGAGGCGGCCGGTGCGGCCCAGCGCGTGCGCCATGCCGACGAACGGGTCGACCGCCGGGCTGTAGACGAGTTCGGAGAACCACAGCGAGTCCACCCCCGCGGCCTCGAGCCGATCGACGATCCCGGGTAGCTCCGCCACCGCGGTGCCGGCGCCGAGGCCGATCCCGAACCGGATCTTCACGCCCGCCTCCCGCGACACATTCGACGACATCCCCGATTCCGGAGGTTGTGCAGCTAGCCTAGCGATGTGACTGATGGGGCTGGTGGGACTCCTGAGGACAAGGCCGGCCGTGCCTGAGGTGTCCCGGCGCCAGTTCGTCATCGGCCTGCTGGCATCGGCCGGGCTGGTCGGGGTGTCCCGGACCATCGGCATGTCCGCGGCGAGCACCGACGCCACCAGCGTCAGCCGCGGGTCGCGGGTGACCTCGGCGCCGCTGCTGCCCCCGCCCCCAGTGGCGAACCGGATCCCCCTGCCCGGCGGTGGTGAACTCACCAAGCTCCCCGGCGACGGGGACCTGCTGGCGCTGACCGTCGACGACGGGGTGAACTCCGAAGTGGTGCGGCAATACACCGAGTTGGCCAAGGACACCGGCATCCGGCTGACCTACTTCGTCAACGGTGTCTATGACTCCTGGCGGGACAACGCGGCGCTGTTGCGGCCGCTGGTGGAGTCCGGCCAGATCCAGCTGGGCAATCACACCTGGTCACACCCCGACCTGACCACGCTGTCCAAGGACCAGATCGCCGATCAGTTGCAGCGCAACGACCGCTTCCTGCGCAACACCTACGGCGTCGACGCCACGCCGTATTTCCGCCCGCCCTACGGCAACCACAACGCCGTCGTCGACGCGGTGGCCGCCGATCTGGGCTACCGGACGCCGACGCTGTGGTCGGGGTCGCTGGCCGACTCGTCGGTCGTCACCGAGGACTACATCGTCAAGATGGCCGACCAGTACTTCATCCAGCAGAACATCGTGATCGGCCACCTCAACCACCCGCCGGTCACGCACACCTACCCGGCGCTGCTCGACATCATCCGGTCGCGGAACCTGCGCATCGTCACCCTCAACGACGTGTTCCTGCAGCCGGAGATCCCGCACGTCACCTCGGCCTAGCGGGCTCAGCCGCCGGGGGTGGCTGCCATCTCCGCGATCCGGCCGAGCGCGACCGCACACACCGGCAGGTAGGCGCTCGCCCACCACGGCACCTCGAACCGCACTCGGCACCCCCGCCCGTCGGGACGGACCTCGTGCGCGGTGGCCGGCACCCCCGCGACCGTCCACGCCCATCGTCGGCCGGGGACGAATTCGGTGATGGTGAACGGCAGGCTCAGGCCCACGGGGGTCCACACCCGCCCCCGCACGCCACGCCCGAGTTCCTCGGCATCCTCGAGTGCGGCCCGGTGCACCGTCGGTCCCCACCGGGGCCAGGCGTCGAGGTCGACCAGCAGCCGCCACACCGTGGCGGTCGGGGCGTCGACGTGGCGGTCGACACGACGCGGTCCGATCGCCATGCGGCCCAACGGTACGCCGCATAGGGTGGCCCGCGATGAGCATGATGGCGGCGCTGTCGCGCAGATGCCGGCGGCTGTGTGCCGCGGGCGCGACCGCGCTGCTTCTCAGCATCGGCGCCGCCGCGCCGCCTGCCTGCGCCACCGGGGCCGAACTCGACACCGCCATCACCGCGGCGATGCAGGCCACCGGGGTGCCCGGGGTCATCGTGGGGGTGTGGTCGCCGCGCGGTGACTACATACGGGCCGTCGGCGTTGCCGACACGGCCACCGGTGCGCCGATGCAGACCGACTTCTACAGCAGAATCGGCAGTGAGACAAAGACTTTCACGGTCACCGCGGTGCTGCAGCTGGCCGACCGACACAAGATCGGGCTGGACGATCCGATCGGCCGCTACCTCGACGGTGTGCCCGGTGGCGACGTGATCACGGTGCGCCAGCTCGCGGGCATGCGAAGCGGATTGGCGAACTACACCGAGACCCAGGGGTTCCGCGACGCGATCACCGCCGATCCGCACCGCGCTTACTCCCCCGCCGAACTGCTGGGTTTCGCGTTCGCCGAACCCCCGGTCTTCGCACCCGGCGAGGGCCTCCAGTACTCGAACACCAACACCATCCTGCTGGGTCTGCTGGTCGAGAAGATCAGCGGCATGCGGCTGGGCGACTATCTCCGCGACCATGTGCTGGCGCCATTACGGCTGTCGCACACCAGCTTTCCGTTCGGAGCTGAGTTCCCCGCCCCACATGCCCAGGGCTACACCGAGTTGACCGACGACGGTCCGCCGATCACCGCGACGGACTGGAACCCGTCGTGGGCGTGGTCGGCGGGTGCGATGATCTCGACGCTGGCCGACCTGCACACCTGGGCGGCCGCGGTGGCGACCGGCGCACTGCTCTCGCCGGAGATGCAGCGCCAGCGGCTGCAGACCGTGCACGAGGACGGGCTGCCGCCCGACGTCGGCTACGGCCTGGGCATCTTCACCGTCGGCGGGTGGATCGGCCACAACGGCAGCCTGCCCGGCTACCAGGCTGTCGTCGTCTACCAGCCGGAAACGCGGACCACCCTGGTGATCCTCACCAACACCGACGTCAGTCCGCCCGGCGGCGGGGAGGCCAGTTCCGCGCTGGCCGAGGCCATCACCACGGTGATCACCCCCGAGCACGTCTACCACCTGGGTCCCTAGCCGCCGACCGGCCTAGGATCACGGCCATGGAAGGTTCCGTCACCGTTCACATGGCAGCCCCGGCCGACAAGATCTGGGAGCTGATCGCCGACGTTCGCAACACCCCGCGCTTCTCCCCCGAGGTGTTCGAGTCCGAGTGGCTCGACGGCGCCACCGGACCGGCCCTGGGCGCCACCTTCCGCGGCCACGTGCGCCGCAACGAGATCGGGCCGGTGTACTGGACCACCTGCCGCGTCACCGCCTGTGAACCCGGTCGGGAGTTCGGGTTCGCGGTGCTGGCCGGGGACCGCCCGGTGAACAACTGGCACTACCGGCTCACCCCGGCCGGCGACGGCACCGACGTCACCGAGTCCTACCGCCTCAACCAGTCCGCGGCGATGCGGGTGTTCTGGTTGTTCGCCGGGCACCTGCGCGGGCGGCGCAACCTGCGCGATATGCGGACCACGCTGGAGCGGATCAAGAAGGTCGTCGAGGAAGACTGATTGTGGGGTTCCGCGCGGCCCCGGTTTGGTAGAACCGCTTCATGGGTCAATGGTCACGCGAGGAACTCGAGTCGGCGTTCGCGGCGCACAAGCAGGTCGTCGTCGGTATCGGTGAAAGCTGGAACTGGGCCCGGTTCGCCGACCAGTTCACCGAGGACGCGACGTACGTCGAGCACATGTACGGAAAGTTCCAGGGCCGCGAGCGAATTCGCGACTGGATCGTCAAGACGATGAGCACCTTCCCGGGTAGCGAGATGCCGTACTACCCCTCGACGTGGCACTCCGTCGACGCGGAGAAGGGCTGGGTGATCTGCGAGTTCCAGAACCGGATGCGCGACCCGGGCGACGGCAGCATCCACCAGGAGCCCAACATCTCGGTGCTGAAGTACGCCGGCGACGGGCTGTGGAGCTACGAGGAGGACGCCTACAACCCGATGAACTTCACCCCGATGGTGCGGGGCTACATCGACCGCTGCCGGGAACTCGGCACCGCCTCCGACGAGGCGATCGCGTTCGCCCGCAAGATGGGCTGGGACCCGGCCTGACGCGCCCGGCTAGCCGCTTCCCGCGGAGGCCGCCTTCTTGTTGCAGTTCAGCGACAGCATCACGTGACCGTTGGCGGTGGTCAGCTGTTTGACCACCAGGCACTGGCTCTGGGGCAGCTGATCGCCGATCGACGTGGACTGGATGACGTCGTAGCCCTGATCCTTCAGGGCCTCCTGAGCCTCGGCGTAGGTCTGGCCGGTGTCGTCGGCGGCGGCCTGGCCCGCGGTGAACAGGGTCAACGCCGCGGCGCCCAACGCAGCGGCCAGCGGCCGGACCATCATTGCCATGCCGCCGAGGATACGGGTCCGCGGAATCGGGCGCCTGCCGGGTGGTGGGCGGGACTAGTCGGGGCTGCCCTCGCTGCTGTCGAAGAAGCTCCACTCGCCGTCACGCTCGACCTCCATCCGCCAGCCCAACTCGTGGTAGTTGCCTGCCGAATCGGCGAACCAGGCATGCGCGTCATCCGCGCTCTCGATGTCCTTGGTTTCGACGACGTCGCCCCTGGGGTCGATCACTCGGTACGTTGCCATGCCGCGCAGCGTTCCCCGCTGTGCTGGGTTCAATCACGGAACGGTCTGATGGTGGTGTGGTGTCGCGCTCGCCGCCGCCGTCGGCCTGCCCTGAGGCCGAAATGAGTACGCCCGGAAGCGCCGGACTCTAATGTCGATCCCATGGGTATCGCCACTCGTGTCAACGGTCAGCCGCCACCCGACATCGCCCTGAGCGACATCGATCTGGGCATCCTGGACTTCTGGGCGCTCGACGACGATGTGCGCGACGGCGCGTTCGCCACGCTGCGCCGCGAGGCCCCGATCAAGTTCTTCCGACAGGCGCACATGGAGGGCATCCCGGACGGCGAGGGCCACTGGGCGCTGATGAAGTTCGACGACGTGTTCTTCGCCAGCCGCCATCCCGACATCTTCAGCTCGTATCCGAACATCACCATCGTCGACCAGATGCCGGAGGTCGCCGAGTACTTCGGCTCGATGATCGCGCTGGACGACCCCCGGCACGCCCGGCTGCGCAACATCGTGCGCAGCGCCTTCACCCCCAAGGTGGTGGCCCGCACCGAGGAGTCGGTCCGCGACCGGGCCCGCCGGCTGGTGTCGGAGATGATCGCCAACCACCCTGACGGCAGGGCGGAACTCGTCACCGAGCTCTCCGGTCCGCTGCCGCTGCAGGTGATCTGCGACATGATGGGCATCCCCGAGGAGGACCACCAGCAGATCTTCCACTGGACCAACATCATCCTCGGCTTCGGCGACCCGGACCTGACCGCCGACATGGAAGAATTCATGAAGGTCGCCCTGGACATGGGCGCCTACGCCACCGCGCTGGCCGAGAGCCGCCGGGCCGACCCGCGCGACGACTTGACCACCGCGCTGGTGGCCGCCGAGGTGGACGGCGAGCGGCTCAGCTCGGCCGAGATCGCGTCGTTCTTCATCCTGCTCGCCGTGGCGGGCAACGAGACCACCCGCAACGCGATCAGCCACGGCGTGCTGGCGCTGACCCGCTACCCCGACCAGCGTCAGGTCTGGTGGAACGACTTCGCGGCCACCACGCAGAGCGCGGTCGAGGAGATCGTGCGGTGGGCGTCACCGGTGATCTACATGCGCCGCACCGTCACCCGCGACATCGAGTTGAGCGGGGTGCAGATGGCCAAGGGCGACAAGGTCAGCATGTGGTACGCCTCGGCCAACCGGGACGAGGACAAATTCGAGAACCCGTGGCGCTTCGACGTCACCCGCAACCCGAACCACCACGTCGGGTTCGGCGGTGGCGGCACCCACTTCTGCCTCGGCGCCAACCTGGCCCGCCGCGAGATCGCCGTGGTGTTCGAGGAACTGCACCGGCGGGTTCCGGACATCGCGGTCACCGAGGAGCCGGCCATGCTGTTGTCGGCGTTCATCCACGGGATCAAGAAACTTCCGGTGGGCTGGACCCCGCCGGCATGAGACACGGTGGCGCCCCGGCGCCCGCGATGCGGGAACGCTTGCACTGGCTCGCCCTGCACGGCGTGGTCCGGGTCGCCGCAGGCTGGGCGGCCCGGCGCGGTGATCCGCAGGCCCGGCTGATGGCGGACCCGGCGGTGCGCGCCGACCCGGTGTCGTTCTACGACGAGGTGCGGCCGCTGGGCCCGATGGTGCGGACCCGGGTCGGCTACCTGACCCTCGACCACGCCGTCGCCCACGACCTGCTGCGCTCCGACGACTTCCGGGTCATCACCGTGGGGTCGGCCCTGCGGGCGCCGCTGCGCAGACTCGAGCGGGCCACCCGCCCCGATCTGCTGCACCCCCTGCTGCCGCCGTCGCTGCTCGCCGTCGAGCCACCCGATCACACCCGCTACCGCAAGACGGTGTCGTCGGTGTTCACCACCCGCGCGGTGGCCGGGCTGCGGGAGGGCGTCGAGCAGACTGCCGCCGACCTCCTCGACGGACTGCACGGCGGTGGCGGGATCGTCGACGTCGTCGCCGGCTACTGCTCCCAGCTGCCGGTGGCGGTTATCAGCGAGATACTCGGCGTGCCCGAAGCCGACCGCCCCCTGGTCCTCGAGTTCGGCGAGCTGGCCGCCCCCACCCTCGACATCGGGCTGAGTTGGCCGCAGTACCAGCGGGTGCAGCGCGGGGTCGCCGGCTTCAACCACTGGCTGGCCGAGCATGTGCGGCGGCTCCGTGAGCACCCGGGTGACGACCTGCTGAGCCAGTTGATCCGGGCCGCCGCCGACGGTGAGCGGCTCGACGAGACCGAACTGCTGGGCATCGCGGGGCTGGTGCTCGCGGCCGGTTTCGAGACCACGGTCAATCTGCTGGGCAACGGGATCCGGCTGCTCCTCGACGCCCCCGACCAGCTGGCCAAGCTCACCGCGGACCCGTCCCTGTGGCCGGGCGCCGTCGAGGAGATCCTGCGGCTGGACCCGCCGGTGCGGATGGCGGTGCGGGCGGCGCAGGTCGACACCGAGGTGGCGGGTACCGAGGTGAAACGCGGTGAGGTGGTGGTGCTCTACCTGGCCGCCGCCAACCGGGACCCGGCGGTCTTCGACGACCCGCACCGGTTCGACGTGCAGCGCCCGAATGCCGGCAAGCACCTATCGTTCTCCGGTGGCAGGCACTTCTGTCTGGGTGCGGCGCTGGCGAGGGCAGAGGGAGAAGTCGGCCTGCGCCGGTTCTTCACCCACTTCCCCGACGTCGCGCTCGCGGGTCCCGGAGTCCGCCGCGACACAAGGGTTCTGGGTGGCTGGGCCGAGTTGCCGGTGGCCCTGGGTGCGCCTGCTGTCGTCGTGCCGGGCTGACTAGGTCCTTGCTCTGATTCGCAATGAAGCGATGCGGGAAGGGAGGGCAGTCCTGGTGAAAGAACCCTTCGTGGTTGCGGTGACTTTGTCACTGGTTTCGCTGCTGCATCCCGCCGCAGCGCACGCGTGTTGTGACGGCGTTCAGCCACCTAACCCGGCTCAGTTCAGGGGCTAATGCCGCCCAAATGATGTCCCAGTACGGCCCGGTGCCTATTGGGAACTGGCCCGGGTTCAACGTCGGGGACTCGAATATCCTCTTGGCTGGTGTCGCGATCTGCAACTCATTCATCGGCCCCCAGACACCAGGACTTTTGACGCCGTGAAACGAATCTATTCCTCTTGGGCGAGCCCATCGATGTCACGGATGGCTACCACCCGCGGATCAACCAGGTCTACCAATCTGCCACCAAAGACTTGTGCGGGAAGTTTTGACCGTCCGACCCTTATGGCCCTAGGTGGTAGGCCGCTCAGTGTTCGTGCGGGGACCACACGCGGCGGAGTTCCCCGAGGCGGGGCGGCTACACCATGGGGTGAGCTTAATCCGCACCGGCCGTGGTGGATTCGTACACATAGTGGCTCGAAACTGTGCATGTGAAGCGGGGTCAGAACTACCTGCTTCCTCACGACGCAAGTGCTAGGGCGGAGCCGGTTCGGACCACTTGGCCGGCGGCACGTCCGCGCGGTGCGAGCCCGCAGCCAGTCGGCAATACTGAATCCGCCATGAATCCGTTCAGCATCCTCCTCGTCGCCGCCACACTGATCCTCGCCGCCGCACTGGTGTTGTGGTCGCTGCGTAAACGCGCCGCATTCCGTTCCGGACTCGCGCAACGGGGCTGGCAGCTCTTGAAGCGTGGTCAGAGCAGCACCGTTGTTCCGGCAGTGGGCGACTGGAAGGTCACCATGACGCGTTCCTACGCCGCGCAAATGACGCCACCGAGCACGCAGATCGTCACCACGGTGTGGACCGCTCCGACGCCGGCCGCGCAGGCGGCCGCGTTGATCGCCGGACCCGCACCCCGCCCCGAGCTTCGGGAATTGGCGACCGAACTGCTGGGATCGGCGACTGCGGCGATGACCCGCTGGTTGGGCATCGACCGGGTGAGCGGGGGCCTCCCGCTTCACGCGGTCCCGTCGGTTGACCCACGACTGCTGGCGTTCGCAACCGAGAATTACTCCTCTCCCGGCGCCATGACCGATATTGCCGATGCCGTCAGCGCGTGGTGCGAGGTGTACACCGCAGAACGCGAGCATCCGGTCGTGTCCATCAACGACGCCGGTGTCTGCGTGAGGGTGCGTACCGACGTGTTGCGATCCTTCGACCAACTCGATGCATTCGTCGATCTCGGCGACCGGTGCCGTCGTGCGCTGGGGCGGTCCGGGACATGACACTGGCTCTCGCGTGGGGCGCCATTGCGCTGATCGCGGGCTGGCTGGCCTACCGGTGGCGACAGCGGATGCTGCGACTGTGCGTTCTGGCCGTCTGCGGGGGGATCGCCCTGGTCGGGGCGGTGATGGTCACCGGTGTGTACTCGCCGGACGTGTTCTACAGGGCCACAAAGATTTTCGCTGCCACCGTGCTGCTGTCGATCGTCGCGGTCTTGCTCACCCGCCGCAGCCTGCCGCAGGTTGTCAGCAAGCATGATCGGAGATCCGTGGCCGTGGTGTTCGCTGCGATGGCCGCGATGTATCTGGCGGTAGCCGGGCTTCTCGCCAGTGCCGCAACTGAAGAGTGGGGGCTTGCGCACCTGCCTCAGGTGCGGTCGAGGGGCGAGTTCATCACGGTGCGCGACTCTCCGGGGAGTCCGGCAGGGATCCTGCTGGAAGCCAGGATCAGCGGTGCCATGCCAGAACTGGGGCCGCCCAATCACGATGGCGCGGTGGCGTCATATCGGTGCCCCGCGATCGGCTGGATCAGGATGCCGGCGTTCGATCAGCGGTTGCCCGCGCGATATCTGCTCGATTTCCCGGGAGGCCCTCCGGTGGTGGCCGGCGGCATCGGATCGGGCGATCAAGCGTGGGCCTGGCCTGGCGGCGGATCGGGAGAGTGCGTGCTGTTCCGGGGCGACCCCGCGGTCGTCTGGGGGCATCTGCAGGCGGGTATGGGCACTGGCGGCCCCACGTCGTACACCGGTTTGGCCGACGTGCGCAAAATCGCCGCCGGCGACATCCAGACCTTCCTCGGCGAGTACGTCCCCGTCGCCGAACGCACCTGCCGCGTGGTTGGCGCTCTGGCGGTTCTCAACGGCCTGCTCGCCGCGGCGATGGCCGGCATCGGCCTGATGGCATTTCGGCGACTTGCCCGCACAGGCACCGACGCTCCGCCCGCGATCACCTGGCGATCGGGGCCACGCTGATGCCCGCCCGGCTTCGACGCCCAGGATTACACACCCAGGATTACAAGCGCCGCAACGTCATCGAACGAGGATTCAACCTCATCAAGCAATGGCGAGGCCTGGCCACCCGCTACGACGAAATCGCTGTCGTCTACCGCGGCGGTGCCGTTCTACGAGCCATCACAATCTGGACAGCGCATGTGTTAGACACGCCCTAGTTGCCGCGCGGCGCCGGGTTGTCGCGCGGCACGGAGTCCGCGGCAGGTTCCGCGTTCTCGCCGTCGCGCACCCGGGGGTCCAGGGCGTCGGCCCGCGAGCGCCGCTCGTCCAGTTCACTGCGGGCCTCGGCGGCGTGGCTGAGGTGCCGGTCGGCGTGGCCCTTGAGGCGTTCGGCCTCGGCCGCCTTCGCCTCCGCCTCGGCCTCCGCGGCCCGCGCCTTGGCCGCGGTTTCGCGGGCGAGGGCCTCCCGGCGCTCCACATCGACCGAGTTCTGGCGGACGTGCTCGCGGATCTCCTCAGCCCTGTTGATCCGCCTGCGGTCCCGCTGGTTGCGGGCCAACCAGGCCAGGACGCCGATCACCACGATAGCGGCGATGACGGCGATCACGATCCACACGATTGTGCTGGTAGCCATGCCCGGCTCCTTCGGCTCGGTATTGACGCCGACGTGGCGCCGTTCAAGCCGCTTTCCCGGCGGGCCGGATCGCCAAACCCGGCCTACCCCAGGTGACGGGCGAACCAGTCCTGCAGCCGCCGCCAGGCGTCGGCCGCCGCGGCGGGCTGATAGCGCGGGCCGGTGTCGTTGAAGAATGCATGGTCGGCGTCGGGCTCGACGACGAGGTCGTGGACCAGACCGGCCCGCTCCAGCGCGGCCCGCGCGGCCGGCTCCGATGCGGTGACCCGCTGGTCGAGCGCACCGTAGAAGCCGAGTACGGCGGCGCCGCGGGACCCGGCGAAATCCGGGTCGTCCGGCAGCGGGCCGTAAAACGGCACGGCCGCCGCGAGCCGGCGTTCGCCGGCGGCGAGCAGCCGCCACACCAACCCGCCGCCGAAGCAGAAGCCGACCACGGCCGACTTCCGGTTCGGGACCCGCTGCGCCAACTCCCCCAGCCCGGATCTCAGGTCGGCGATGAACCGCTCGGGTGCGACGGTGCCCAATGCCGCCGTCGCCGCCGCCGGGTCGGTGAAGGTCCCGGTGCCGCCCTCCTCGGAGAGCAGGTCGATGGCGAGCGCGGAGTAGCCGACTCCGGCCAGCCGGCCCGCCACCGAGCGAACCCAGTCGTTGAGGCCCTTGTTCTCGTGGATCACCAGCACCGCGCCGCGCGGTGACGCCGCCGCCGCCCAGGCGCCCCGCACCTCGCCGCGCGGACCCGCCCAGGTGGTCGGCGTGGTGGGCAGGGCGGACTGCATTCCCGGCGGCGGGGTGTCGGTGGGCGGCGCCGAAGGCAACACCCCGGAGGCGGGCTTACGGTCGCCGCAGGCCGCGATCAGCGCCCCCGCGGCTGCCGTGCCCACGCCCAACAGCGCCAGCCGGCGCAGGGCCTCCCGGCGGGACAGCAGGCCATCGACATGGTCGGTGGCGATCTCCTCGGCGATGTAGCGCTGTAACGGGGTCACCTTCGCGAGTATGCGCCGCCCCGGCTGGGTAGGCAGGCGCCATGAGTCAGCGCACCGTGCGACCGGGCCGCGACGCCTTCGAACAGCTGGTGGCGCTGCTGGACTATCCGATGTTCATCGTTACCACCCGATCGGGCGCCGACCGCGCGGGCTGCCTGGTGGGGTTCGCCAGCCAGGTCTCGATCAACCCGTCCCGGTTCCTGGTCGGGCTGTCCAAACGCAACCACACCTACCGGGTGGCGTCGGACGGCGCCACGCACCTGGCGGTGCACCTGCTGTCCCGGGAGCACCGGGAGCTGGCCCGGTTGTTCGGCAGCGAGACCGGCGATCGCGTCGACAAGTTCGGCCGATGCGACTGGTGGGATGGCCCGGAGGGATTGCCTATTCTGGCCGACGCCGCCGCGTGGTTCGTCGGGCGGGTGACCGGCCGCTTCGATCTGGGCGACCATGTCGGCCACCTCACCGAGCCGGTGGCGGGCCACGCGCCCGAGCGCCTCGGGGACCTGGTGACCTTCGCCGACGTCAAGGACCTGGAGCCCGGCCACGAGGCGTGAGCGCGCGGCAGGTGAACAGATTTGAAGAAGTGTCTACTTTGCCGTTGACACCCGTCCCGCCCGGCTGTTCTATGGACCCTTGTGACGTACGACATGATCATCCGCGACGGCCGCTGGTTCGACGGGACGGGCGCCCCGTCGGCGCTGCGCAACATCGGCATCCGCGACGGGCGCATCGCGGCGGTGACCCCGCACCCCCTCGACGAGACCGACTGTGCCGAGGTGGTTGACGCGACCGGCAAGTGGGTGCTGCCCGGGATGGTCGATGTGCACACGCACTACGACGTCGAGGTGCTGGGTGGGCCGGGCCTGCCCGAGTCGGTGCGCCACGGTGTCACCACCGTGCTGCTCGGCTCGTGCTCCCTGTCGACCATCCACGTCGGCGGAACCGACGCCGGCGACCTTTTCGGCCGGGTCGAGGCGATCCCGCGTGAGCATGTCGTCGGCGCCATCGACGCCGCCAAGACCTGGAACAGCGCGCCCGAATACGTCGAGGCGCTCGAGTCCAGGCCGCTGGGGCCGAACGTCGCGGCGTTCATCGGCCACTCCGACATGCGCACCGCCACCATGGGACTCGACCGGGCCACCCGGTCCGATGTGCGGCCCACGTCGAGCGAACAGGCCGAGATGGAGCGGATGCTGCGCGATGCGCTGGACGCCGGTTTCGTCGGGCTGTCCTCGCAGCAGTTGCTGTTCGACAAGATCGACGGCGAGACCTGCCGCTCGCGCACCCTGCCGTCGACCTACGCCAAGCCCCACGAGTTGCGCCGGCTTAAGTCGCTGGTGCGCAAGCGTGGCCGGGTGCTGCAGTCCGGCCCGGACATCCAGAACCCGCTCAACTTGGTTTCCCAAGTGGCGCAGTCACTTCCGGTCCTGCGCAAGAAGCTCAAGACCAGCCTGCTCTCGGCGGCCGACGTCAAGGCCAACCCGTTCGCGATCATGATGATGGGTCCGGTGGCCCGGCTGGTGAACCGCTTCGGCGGCGACTTCCGCTGGCAGCACCTGCCGGTCCCGTTCGAGGTCTACGCCGACGGCATCGACCTGGTGGTGT
>JAGQTU010000038.1:0-3682 GCA_020438865.1 Mycobacterium sp. | reverse complement strand
AGGAGTTCGGTTCCGGCGCGGCCGCCCTGCACCTGCGCGACGAGGTCGAGCGCAACGCCCTGCTGGCCGACGAGGCGTACCGTCGCCAGTTCCGCAAGGACTACGACAGCAAGTTCGGTGTGCGGGTCTGGCACCGGGACTTCTTCGACGCCGAGATCGTGGCCTGCCCCGACGAGTCCGTGGTCGGCAAGTCCTTCGGTCAGGTCGGCGTGGATCGCGGCGGCCTGCATCCCGTCGATGCGTTCCTGGATCTTGTTCTCGAGCACGGCAGCAAAGTGCGTTGGCGCACAACCATTTCCAACCATCGGCCCGAGGTGCTCAAGAAGCTGGCCCGCGACCCGGGCATCCAGATGGGCTTCTCCGATGCCGGCGCGCACCTGCGCAACATGGCGTTCTACAACTACGGGCTGCGCCTGCTGCGGCATGTCCGCGACTCGCTGCGCGCCGGTCAGCCGTTCATGACCCTGGAGCAGGCCGTGCACCGAATGACCGGGGAACTCGCCGACTGGTACGGCATCGACGCCGGGCACCTGCGGGTCGGTGACCGCGCGGATCTGGTCGTACTCGATCCCGAGCGACTCGACGAGCGCCTCGACGCCTACGCCGAGTCGACCGTCGAGCAGTACGGCAACCTGTCCCGGATGGTCAACCGCAACGACGAGACCGTCGACCTGGTCCTGGTCGGCGGCCGCGCCGTCGTGCGCGGCGGGGCGCCCACCGAGATCCTCGGCGTCGAACGCACCGGCAGCTTCCTGCGAGCCGGCCAGCCCACCCCGCCCCCGCGGGCCAACGCCGAACGGGAGCTGGCCGATGCCCGCTGAGGCCCATGGCGTCCCGGCCGCGGTGTCCGACACGGTCTTCGGGATGTGGAAGGCGCTGTCCAACCGGGACTGGGAGACGCTGAAGACCTTCGTGTCCGACGACTGCATCTACGTCGACATGCCGGTCGGTCCGGCAGCGGCCGCCCGCGGACCCGAGGACATCGTCAAGCGGCTCAAGATCGGGCTGGAGCCGCTGGCCGGTTACGAGAACCACGACGGCGTGCTGGTGAGCAACGGCACCGACGCCATGTACGAGCACTCCGAGACCTGGACGTTCAAGACCGGCGAGTCGGGGGTGCTGCGTTTTGTCACCGTGCACAAGGTGGTCGACGGCAAGATCACCCTGTGGAAGGACTACTGGGACATGAACGGGTTGACGAGCTTCGCCCCGCCGACCTGGCTGGAGGACCTCGCGACCGCGGACATGTCCTGGGTGTTCGACGCCACCGGCCTGGTCTGAACTAGGACGGGACCGTCCAGCGGCCGCCGGACCCGGACGCGTCCGCCACACAGTTCAACGGCTCACCCGACGGCGCCTGGGCCACCCCCTGCTCCCCCGGTGAGCAGGGACTGGACTCGTCGCGGACACCCACCAGCGGCGCCGAGGCCACCCAGTTCGGGAGCCGGTTTCCGGCGTCGGCGCACGCCGCGAGTTGCCCGGAGGTGGTGGTGGCGTAGACGTAGCGGTCGGAGTTGCCGCACGCATCGCCGATGGTGACGCCCTGCCCGATGTTCGGTACGCAGGACCGCTCGTCGCAGGTGGAGTCGGCGGCCGCGGTGGCCGCCGACAGCCCGAGGACGGCAGGCGCGCCGAAGAACACCGAGGCGCCGCAGCGCAGCGCCAGCCTGCCGGTCATCATTCTGGGGAGCTTAGGACGGCCCACCCGTCCGCGTAGACGGAATCGCCTCAATAGTCACAACCGCACCAGGCCGGCTCAACCGGCCAGGGTGTACACCCGAAGCGCGTTGTCCCGTCCGATCAGGTCGGCGACCCGGATGGCGTCGTCCTCGCTCCATTCGCCGCGGCCGACGAAGTCGCCGAGCACCGCACCCATACCCGTGCGCCACAGGGCCGATCCCAGGTAGTGCAATTCCGGGGGCCCGAACCCGTCCGAGGAGTAGAGGATCTTGCGGAACGGTGCCAACTCCAGGGTCCGGGCGATGAACGCCGCGGCCCGGGCCCCGAGGTGGTTGATCGAAAGGCCGACATCGAGGTGGACGTTGTTGAAGGCCTGCGCGAGGTAACCGGCCTCGCGTTCGTAGGGATAGCAGTGCAGCAGCACCACCGGGACCTCCCCCGAGGCGCGCAGGAAATCCAGCAGCAGCATCGGGTTGGTGCGGTGCAGATCGCAGTCCCGGTCGCCAAGGCCGACGTGCAGTTGCAGCGGCTTGCCCAGCCGGAGCGCCTGATGCAGCCCGAACCGCAGCAGCACCCGGTCGGTGAGCCGTCGTCCCCCGACGTCCCGCCAGCGGGCCGCGGCGTCGGCGACCGCGGCGGCCGACGGCTCGGACAGATCGCCGTCGAACCCGCCGCGGTAGGCCAGCACCGATTTGGTGCCCACCGCGCTGCGCGCCCGCTCGTGCAGGATCGCCAGGAAGGCGTCGGCGTAGTCGCCCGGCGCGGCGGCCGCCTGCTCGGCGACCTGCTCGACACGCACGATCTCGTGGGCCCGCGCGCCGGAGGCGACCGACATCTCGGCCAGGCCGGCGATGTCACCCGGCAGGCCGGTGTCCACCAGCCAGTCGCTGACCCCGGCGGCCGGCAGGAACACCCGTGCCAGCTCGGGCGCGGCGACACCGCTGCGGCGTTCCCAATAGCGTTGCGGATCAACGTGTCCGGGCAGGCCGAGTAGCGGCGCGCAGTGCGCGCGCACCGCGAACCCCAGCTGGGTGTCGAAGCCGGAGTCGAAGTCCGCCAGCGGATCGGTGTTCGCCTCGTTCAGGCCGTTCTCGAAGCGCCGACGGTCACCGCCCGACAACCAGAACCCGTGCACATGGTTGTCGACGAGCCGCAGTGCGGCGATGTGCTCGGCGAGCGCGGAGCCCGCGGTCACAAGCTCCAGGCCATCCGGAACTTGTCGGTCAGCGCCTCGGCGTCGAGGTGCGAATAGGTCTCGTGCTCGTAGCGACGCACCGCGACCAGCACGTTGACGGCCGGATCGCCGAGAATCGCACGCAGCCGGGTCGAGTGGTCCAGCGCCTCGATCTCATCGGCCTGACTGTCGGACAGCGCGACGGTGCCTGCGGCGGCGCGTTCGGCCTCGGTCAGGACGTTGGGGTCGACGGTGGTCTCCGGCGGCAGCGGGGCCTTTCGCTCGATACCGTCGAGGGCCAGGCCGAGGACCGCGGCGGTGGCGAAGTACGGATTGGCCGACGGGTCGATGACCTTGACCTCCACGTTGGCGCCGTAGGGGTTGCCGTGGCCGCCGCGCAGGAAGCGCACCGCCGCCTCCCGGTTCTCGGTGCCCCAGCAGGCGTAGGCGCCGGCCCAGTTTCCCGGCTGCATCCGCAGACCGGACACGATGGACCCGCAGAAGATCAGTTGCGCCTCGGGCAGCGCGGCGACGATGCCGCCGACGGCCGCCTCACCCTCGGCGGTCATGCCCTGGGCGCCGGTACCGCCGGAGAACAGCGGGGTGTCTCCCCGGTGCAGCGAGAAATGTTGGTGGGCACCGGATCCGACGCTGCCCGCGAACGGTACCGGTGACAGGCAGACCCGCATCCCGTAGTCGCGGGCCACCCGGCCGATGAGGATGCGGGTCAGCACCAGTTGGTCGGCGGCGGCCACCGGGGTGCGCGGGGCCAGCGATATCTCGAACTGGTTCAGCCCGTACTCGGGGTGGAACTGTTCGATCGCGACG
>JAGQTU010000037.1 GCA_020438865.1 Mycobacterium sp. | reverse complement strand
CCAGCCGCTGCTGATCGCCGATCTGTCCGGCTCGTTGGGCCGCGCCGCGTTCTTCGCCGCCTTCGGCACCGCCGTGCACATGGTCGGGACCTACCTTGCGGGTTGGCCGACCGACCGCTTTGGCGCTCGGCGGGTCCTGGTGGCCGCGACCCTGCTGCGCGGTGTCGTGCTGGCCGGCATCCCCGTCGCGATGGCCCTCGGCACGATCAACCTCACCTGGGCCATGGCCTGTTATGCGGCCGAGGCGCTGATCCGCGGCTACGTCGACACCTCGGTGCACACCGTCCCGCTCGAACTGGCCGGGCACCGGGGGTGACGGCCGCCTCCGAGTTCGCAGGACCGCCATGTCGGTCGGTGTCGACAGCCTTGTAGGAGGGGCGTTTTCGGCAGGACTCGGCGCCTACGGCGCCTTCGGGATCGTCGGCGGCATACTGGGACTTTTCGCTGCCGCCCAACTGGCGATCGCACGGTACCTGGCCAGGATGCCCGCAGCGGAGATCCCGGGGCGTGAGCCGAAGCGGACGGTTTGCTGCTCGCCGCGTCCGTGCTTGGGGGCCCGATGACAACGGCGGTGCCCGGCGCGAGGCCCATGGTCGGGCCGCAGCAATGCCGATCCCCGAAGTCGGCCGGCCGGGCACCGGCAAGAGTTTCCTCCTGCAAGCAGAGGCCACGGCGGGCTGGGAAGTTCCTGTCGTCTGCGACCGGCTGCTCCGTAGCTAACCCGGCGCAGGCGTCGCGCCGGTTACGATCAATCACCCCGAGGCCGGTTGCGGTCCCACGAACAGTTCCGAAACCAGGCGGCACGAAGGTTAGCTGTGCGCTACCCTCTAATAGGTTTCACACGTGTCAATTTTGGAGTCTGTTGAAGGGATCGACATCAGGTTGTTCGTCGACGGTGATTGCTGCGTTGCCGTCGTCGGCCGCGACGAAGGAAGGACACCCGATCGGTGCCCGGTATGGCTTGGGCGTTCTCGCAGGTCAAGCGGCGGTTCAGGGGTAAACCGCCAGTCCTGTGTGCCCGAACGGCAGCCGGCGCCGGGCCGATGAGGGACTGATCGGTTCTCGCAGCGGATCGCGATTGACATGCGTAATCAGTTTGGGGTTGGGGGTCGGGTGGATCTTGGCGGGGGGCTGCCGCTGACTCGAGGTCAGCTGGATATCTGGCTGGCGCAGGAAGCGGGTCTGGCCGGTACGGAGTGGCAGCTCGGCCTGTTGGGGCGGATCGCCGGTCGGGTGGATCGGGGTCTACTCCACGAGGCGATTCGGCAGGTGGCACGCGAGGCCGAACCCGGCAGAGCCGCGTTCTTCGTGGCCGCCGGGCAGGTCTATCAACGGGCGATCGACTATCCGGACATCGAGCTCGATTTCTACGACCTGACGGGATCGGAGGATCCGGCGCACGAGGTCGGTGAGATCTCGTCGTCGATACGCCGCACGCCGATGTCGCTGTCCGGCCCGCTTTTCAAATTTGCGCTGTTTCAAACTTTGCCCGATGAGTTTTATTTGTTCGCGTGCTGCCACCACATCGCGATGGACGGGCTGGGCATGGTTCTGGTCAGCCGCCGTATCGCAGCAATCTATTCGGCGCTGGTCGCAGGCGAACCCGTCCCGCCTGCCTACTTCGGCTCATTGAGCGATCTGGTCGGCGGCGAGGCGGCCTACGAGGCGTCGTCCGACTATGTCGACGACCGGGACTACTGGAGCGCCCACCTTCCCCCCGACGGGGCAGCGCATTACCGGTCCGCGGAGTTCGCCGGCGGCGACGACGGCTCCACCCCGTCGGTGCCGGTCGCGTTGGACCGGTCCGTCGTGGGCCAGGCCAAGGACCTCTCGAAGACGTTGCGCATCCGGCGGTACTCGGTGCTCACCGCGGCGTGTGGCCTGCTGGTGCGCGGGTACAGCGCGACCGCCGATGAGGTGGCGCTGGACTTTCCGGTCAGCAGGCGGGTCACCCCGGAGTCGAAGACGCTGCCCGGGATGCTCACCGGGGTGGTTCCGCTGGTGGTGAAGACCCCGCCGGCGATGACCGTGGCCGAGTTCTGCCGCGATGTGGACACCCGCATCCGGGAATTGCTGCACCATCAGCGTTTTCCGGTGCGCACACTGGAGAGCCGCACTTCCGGGGGCCCGCGGCTGGAGGCCAATCGGGTCGCCATCAACTTCATGCCCCTGCGGCTGACGTTGGACTTCGGCGGCGCCGAGGCCACGGCGTCGTACACCAATCACGGCCCGGTGGGCCACTTCGGATTGTTCTTCCTCGGCTCGGGTGACGAATTGGCCCTTTCCACAGCGGGATTGGGTGAGCCGTACGCGAGCATCGGTGCCGCCGGTCTTGGAGCGCGGCTGCAGCGCATCGTCGCGGCGATGGCGGGAGATCCGGATCGACCGCTGTCATCGCTGGACCTGCTCGTCGACGATGAGCGTGCCCGGCTCGACGGCTGGTCCAACGCGGCGGTCCTGGACGGTGCCGCGCCTGCGCCGGTGTCCATCCCCGAGGTCTTCGCCACGCAGGTGTGCCGGGCGCCGGAGGCGTTGGCGGTGACGTTCGAGGGCCGTTCGTGGAGCTACCGCGAGTTGGACGAGGCGTCGAATCGGTTGGCGCAGCTGCTGGTCGCCCGCGGCGCGGGACCGGGGCGGTGTGTGGCGCTGTTGTTGCCGCGCTCGGCCCAGGCGATCGTGGCGATGCTGGCGGTGCTCAAGAGCGGTGCGGCGTATTTGCCGATCGATCCGGTGATGCCCGCGGCGCGGCTGGACTTCATGCTTGCCGACGCCACCCCGATCGGCGTGATCACCACGCCCGAACTCCGTGCGCGACTGGCCGAATCGGGCTGCGCAGTATTCGAGGCCGACGATCCGGGAATCGCGGCGTATCCGGCTACCGCGCTGCCGGCGGCGGCCCCGGACGACATCGCCTACATCACCTACACCTCGGGAACCACGGGCGTGCCGAAGGGGGTGGCGATTGCCCACCACAACGTCACGCAGCTGATGGCGTCGCTGCCCGCTGCGGTTCCCGTCGGCCCGGGACAGGTGTGGTCGCAGTGGCATTCGTACAGCTTCGACATCTCCGGCTGGGAGATCTTCGGTGCGCTGCTCAACGGCGGCGCACTGGTGGTGGTGCCCGACTCGCTGGTCCACTCGGCCGATGATCTGCATGATCTGCTGGTCACCGAGAAGGTCGGTGTGCTCAGCCAGACCCCTTCGGCCGTGGCCGAACTCTCACCGGACGGCTTGGGGCCGATGGCGTTGCTGGTCGGTGGCGAGGCGTGTCCGGCCGGCGTGGTGCAGCGGTGGGCGCCGGGCCGGGTGATGATCAATCAGTACGGCCCGACCGAGACCACCATGTGGGTCGCGATGAGCGCGCCGCTCACGGCCGGAGCGGGTGTCGTACCGATCGGCTCGCCGGTGCCGGGGGCCGCCCTGTTCGTGCTGGACGGCTGGCTGCGTCCGGTGCCTGCCGGGGTGGTCGGCGAGTTGTACGTCGCGGGTCGTGCAGTCGGAGTGGGCTATTGGCGGCGCTCCGAGCTGAGTGCCTCCCGATTCGTGGCGTGTCCATTCGGGGTGCCCGGTTCGCGGATGTACCGCACCGGGGATCTGGTGGCCTGGGGCGCCGACGGGCAGCTGGAGTATGTGGGCCGCGTCGATGAGCAGGTCAAGATCCGCGGCTACCGCATCGAACTCGGTGAGATCCAGGCCGCGTTGGCCGCGGTGGACGGGGTGGCCAGCGCGGCGGTGATCGCCCGCGAGGACCGACCGGGCGACAAGCGACTGGTCGGCTACGTGACCGGCAGCGTGGAGGCGGGTGCGGCCCGCGCCGCGCTAGCCGAGCGGTTGCCGGCCTACATGGTGCCGGCGGCGATCGTGGTCATGGCTGCGCTGCCGTTGACGGTGAACGGCAAGCTTGACAAGCGCGCGCTGCCGGCACCGGAGTTCAGGGATCTGGATCGGTACCGCGCTCCGGGCTCCGCGGTCGAGGAGATCCTGGCCGGCATCTACGCCGATGTGCTGGGGGTGGAGCGGGTCGGGGTGGACGATTCGTTCTTCGATCTGGGTGGTGACTCGCTGTCGGCGATGCGGGTGATCGCCGAGATCAACGCCGCTGTGGGCGGTGAGCTTTCGGTGCGCGCGGTCTTCGAGGCCCCGACCGTGACGCTGTTGGCCCCGCGGGTCGGTGCGGCCGAGGGCGGTCGTGAGCCGTTAGTGGCCGGCCCTCGCCCGGCGGTGGTTCCGCTGTCGTTCGCGCAGTCCCGGTTGTGGTTCATCGACCAGTTGCAGGGTCCGTCGCCGGTGTACAACATGGCGGTCAGACTGCGCCTGCGTGGGGAGTTGAATGTCGCGGCGTTGGGGGCGGCGCTGGTGGATGTGGTGGGCCGCCACGAAAGTCTGCGCACGGTGTTCGTCGCTCCCGAGGGGGTGCCGCAGCAGGTGGTGCTCGCCCCGGAGCGGGCCGAGGTGGGCTGGGAGGTCGTCGACGCCGTCGGCTGGCCGGCGGAGAAGGTGACCGAGGCCGTCGAGGCGGCGGCGGCATACCGGTTCGACCTGGCCAGCGAGATTCCCTTGCGGGCAACGCTTTACCGCCTGGGTGAATACGAACACCTGTTGGTCGGGGTCATGCACCACATTGCCGGTGACGGGGGCTCGATTGCCCCGTTGGTGCGTGATCTGGGCGTGGCGTATGCCGCCCGCCGCGCCGGCCAAGCCCCGGCCTGGACCGAATTGCCAGTGCAGTACATCGATTACGCGTTGTGGCAGCGCGCCCAGTTCGACGACCTCGACGACGCGGACAGTGCGATCGCCCGCCAGCTCGGCTACTGGGAGCAGGCCCTCGCGGGGATGCCGGAGCGGCTGATCCTGCCCACCGATCGGCCCTATCCACCGGTGGCCGATCACCGCGGCGCCACCGTGGTGGCGGACTGGCCGGCCGACCTGCACCACGAGGTTCGCGCCGCGGCCGCGGGCTTCGGCGCGACCAGCTTCATGGTGGTGCAGGCCGCCCTGGCGGTGCTGCTGGGCAAGATCGGGGCGACTTCCGATGTGGCGGTGGGCTTCCCGATCGCCGGGCGGGCAGACCCCGCTCTGGACGATCTGATCGGCTTCTTCGTCAACACGCTGGTATTGCGGGTGGATCTGGGTGGGGACCCCACCGTGGCCGACGTTCTGGCACAGGTCCGGCAGCGCAGCCTGGCCGCCTACGAGCATCAGGACGTGTCCTTTGAACTTTTGGTCGAGCGGCTCAACCCGGCCCGCTCCCTGACGCATCATCCGTTGGTGCAGGTGGTGTTGGCCTGGCAGAACTACGACCCCAGCGCCGCGGCGCGACTCGGTGATATCGAGGTCACCCCGCTACCGACCGACACCCACACCGCGCGGATGGACCTGAGCGTGTCGATGGCCGAACGGTTCACCGAAGCCGGTGAGCCCGACGGGATCGGGGTGGCGGTTGAGTTCCGCACCGACGTGTTCGATCCGGCCACCGTCGAAAGCCTCATCGAACGGTTGCGGCGCGTGCTGCAGGCGATGATCGCCGACCCACACCGGCACCTGTCGGCCATCGACATCGTCGACGAGGCCGAACACGCCCGGCTCGAGCAGTGGGGCAACACCGCTGCGCTGGCCGCCTCCGAGCCGGCCGGGGTGTCGGTGCCGGAGGTCTTTGCCGCGCAGGTGGCTCGGCTCCCCGACGCGGTGGCGGTGCGCTTCGAGGGCCGCTCCCTGAGCTATGCCGAACTCGACGAGGCCGCCAACCGCCTGGCGCGCCGTCTGGTGGAGCGAGGCGCCGGCCCGGGGCAGTGCGTGGCGCTGCTGTTGCCCCGCTCCGCCCGGGCGATCGTGGCGATCCTGGCCGTATTGAAGTCCGGTGCAGCCTATGTGCCGATGGACCCCGCCCATCCCGACGCCCGGATCGCATTCATGCTCACCGATGCCGCGCCGACCGCGGTGCTCACCCACGCGGAACTGGTTGAACGGGTGGCGAATTCGGGTGTGCCGGTGATCGACCTGGACGATCCCGACATCGCCGCGCAACCTGGCTCCGCGCTGCCGGCGCCATGTCCGGATGACATGGCGTATCTGATCTACACGTCGGGCACTACCGGAAGGCCCAAGGGGGTGGCGATCACCCACCACAACCTGACCCACCTGATGCCGTCGCGGCCGCCGGGCTTGGCGGGCGCGCAGGTGTGGACCCAGGCGCACTCCTACGGTTTCGACTTCTCGGTGTGGGAGATCTTCGCCGCGCTGCTGCATGGGGACCGGCTGCTGGTGGTGCCCGAAGGGGTGGCCGCCTCCCCGGACGACTTCCACGACCTGCTGGTCGCCGAAGGCGTCACGGTGCTGACCCAGACGGCCTCGGCCCTGGCGGCGCTGCCCACCGACGGCCTGGAGTCCGTGGCGCTGTTGATCGGTGGTGAGGCGTGCCCGGCCGATGTGGTGGATCGGTGGGCGCCGGGACGGCTGATGATCAATGCCTACGGCCCCACCGAGACCACGGTCTACGCATCGATGAGCGCACCGCTGGTGCCAGGTTCGAGCACACCGGCCATCGGTGGGCCGGTGACCGGTGCGGCATTGTTCGTCTTGGATGGGTGGTTGTGCCCGGTGCCGGCCGGGGTGGTCGGCGAACTGTACGTGGCCGGTCGTGGCGTGGGTGTCGGATATTTGAACCGGCCGGGGTTGACCGGGTCACGGTTTGTGGCCTGCCCATTCGGAGCGCCGGGTGCGCGGATGTATCGCACCGGGGATCTGGTGGCCTGGGGTGCCGACGGGCAGTTGCGGTATGTTGGCCGCGCCGACGAGCAGGTCAAGGTCCGCGGGCATCGGATCGAACTGGGTGAGATTCAGACCGCCCTGGCCGGTGTGGACGGGGTGGGCACCGCGGCGGTGATCGCCCGTGAGGACCGCCCCGGCGACAAGCGCCTGGTCGGTTATGTCACCGAAACCCATTGTGGTGCAGTAGATCCGGCGGTCGTACGGGCTGCGCTGGCCGGGCGGCTGCCGGCCTACATGGTGCCGGCCGCGGTCCTGGTGCTGGAGGCCTTGCCGTTGACGGTAAACGGCAAGCTCGACGTGCGGTCCCTGCCCGCCCCGGAGTACCGGGGCACCACCTACCGCGCGCCGTCCACGGCCACCGAGGAGACCCTGGCCGGGATCTACGCCGACGTGCTGGGGCTGCCGCGAGTCGGGGTCGACGACTCGTTCTTCGATCTGGGCGGCGACTCGTTGTCGGCGATGCGGGTGGTGGCCGCGGCCGGTACCGCCCTGGACGTCGCGGTCGGGGTGCGTGCTCTCTTCGAGGCGCCGACGGTGGCGGGTTTGGCCGAGTGGATCGGAACCCACGCTGAGCGACGAGTGTTCGCGCCGCTGACCGTGCACCAGCGTCCCGCGGTGGTTCCGCTGTCGTTCGCGCAGTCCCGGTTGTGGTTCATCGACCAGTTGCAGGGCCCCTCGCCGGTGTACAACATGGCGATCGGCCTGCAACTGCCCGGTCAGCTCGACATGGGCGCATTGAGGTCGGCCCTGGTCGATGTGGTGGGCCGTCACGAGAGCCTGCGCACGATCTTCATTGCACCAGAAGGGGTTCCGCAGCAGATCGTGGTACCGGCCGAGCTGGCCGAGGTGGGCTGGGAAGTGGTGGATGCCACTGGCTGGCCCGTCGGGCGGTTGCATGCCGCCGCCGCCGAGGCTGCCCGGCATCAGTTCGACCTGTCGAGTGAGATTCCGGTGCGGGCAACCCTGTTCCGCGTCGGCGTCGACGAGCACGTCCTGGTGGGGGTGGTGCACCACATCGCCGGTGACGGCGGGTCGATGACCCCGCTGGTGGCGGATCTGGGTGCGGCCTATGCCGCCCGGTGCGCCGGGCACGCCCCCGACTGGGCGCCGTTGCCGGTGCAGTACATCGATTACACGTTGTGGCAGCGCACTCAATTCGGGGATCTCGAGGATCCCGACAGCGCGATCGGTGCCCAGCTGGCGTACTGGGAGCAGGCCCTGGCCGGGATGCCCGAGCGGGTGGTGTTGCCCACCGACCGACCGTATCCGGTGGTGGCCGACCACCGCGGCGCCACGATCGCGGTGGACTGGCCGGCCGAACTACAGAAGGCCGTGCACACGCTGGCTGAGCGGAGTGGCACCACCAGTTTCATGGTGCTGCAGGCCGCCCTGGCGGTGCTGCTGGCCAAGATCGGCGCGACTTCCGATGTGGCGGTGGGCTTCCCGACCGCCGGCCGCAACGATCCCGCCTTGGAGGATCTGGTCGGGTTCTTCGTCAACACACTGGTGTTGCGGGTGGATCTGGGTGGAGATCCCACGGTGGCCGAGGTGCTCGCCCGAGTCCGTGAGCGAAGCCTGGCCGCCTTCGAGCATCAGGACGTGCCCTTCGAGGTGCTCGTCGAGCGGCTCAACCCCGCCCGCTCGCTGACCCATCACCCCCTGGTGCAGGTCGCGCTGGCCTGGCAGAACAACCAACCCGCTGCCGAAGCGGCGCTGGGTGATCTGCACGTCACCCCGCTGTCCGCCGACACCCACACCGCCCGCATGGATCTCACCGTGTCTCTGGCCGAACGGTTCACCGACGATGGGCGGCCCGCCGGGATCAGCGGCACGGCCGAGTTCCGCACCGACGTGTTCGACCCCGACACCATCGACACCCTCATCACCCGTCTGGCGCGGGTGCTGCGGGTGATGGCCGCCGATCCCGAGCAGCACCTGTCGTTTGTCGATGTGCTCGACGAGTCCGAGCATGCCCAGCTCGATGTGTGGGGTAACCGTGCGGTGCTGAGCGGGCCGGCGGCGGAGTTGGCGTCGATTCCGGAATTGTTCGCCGCCCAGGTCGCCCGCGCGCCGGAGGCGGTGGCGATCAGCGGCGGCGGGTCGGCGTGGACGTACCGCGAACTCGATGAGGCGTCGAATCGGTTGGCGCACCATCTCGTTGACCGCGGTGCGGGCCCGGGCCGCACCGTGGCGCTGTTGTTGCCGCGTTCGGCCCACGCCGTCATGGCGATCCTCGCCGTGTTGAAGACCGGCGCGAGCTATCTGGCGCTCGACCCCGCGCACCCGGACGCCCGGATCTCGTTCACGCTCATCGACGCCGCGCCGATCGCCGCCATCACCGACGCCGAACTACGCGTCCGCATCGACGGGTCGGACCTGCCACTCATCGACATTCACGATCCGGCGATCGCGGCGGCTGCGGTGTCGGGGTTGGTGTTCCCGGCGCCCGACGATATCGCCTACATCATCTACACCTCGGGCACGACGGGCACGCCGAAGGGGGTGGCGATCCCGCATCGCAACGTCACGCAGTTGTTGGCGACCCTAGACGCCGAGGTGGGGTTGGCCACGGCGTGGACGCAGTGTCATTCGTTGGCGTTCGACTATTCGGTGTGGGAGATCTGGGGTCCGCTGCTCTATGGCGGGCGGCTGGTGATGGTGGCCGATTCGGTGGTGCGTTCCCCGGAGGAGTTGCACGCGCTGCTGGTCAGTGAGCGGGTCGGGATGCTCTCGCAGACCCCGTCGGCCTTTGATGCCTTGCAGACCGCCGATGCGCTGTATCCGGAGGTGGGCGAGCAGCTGGGGTTGCAGACGGTGGTCTTCGGTGGGGAGGCCTTGGAGCCGGCGCGCCTGTCGGCGTGGATGCATCGCCATCCGGGCCGGCCGCGGATGGTCAACATGTACGGGATCACCGAGACCACGGTGCATGCCTCGTTCCGTGAGATCACCGGTGCGGATGTGGAGCGGGCGGTGTCTCCGATCGGGGTGCCGCTGGCCCATCTGGGGTTCTTCGTGCTTGATGGCTGGTTGCGTCCGGCGCCGGTGGGGGTGGTCGGTGAGCTCTATGTGGCCGGTGGCGGGTTGGCGTCCGGCTATCTGGGTCGGGCGGATCTGAGTGCGACCCGGTTTGTGGCGTGTCCGTTCGGGGCGCCCGGTTCGCGGATGTATCGGACCGGGGATTTGGTGCGCTGGAACGCCGAGGGCGAGCTGGAGTATGTGGGCCGTGCTGATGAGCAGGTCAAGATCCGCGGGTATCGCATCGAGTTGGGGGAGATTCAGGCGGCGTTGGCCGGTTTGGAGGGGGTGGAGACCGCGGCGGTGATCGCCCGTGAGGACCGCCCGGGTGATAAGCGGCTGGTTGGGTACGTGACGGGTAGTGGCGACACCGCCAAGATCCGCACCCAGTTGGCGGAACGGTTGCCCGCCTACATGATTCCGGCCGCGGTGGTGTCACTGGATGCGCTGCCGTTGACGGTCAACGGGAAGCTGGACACCCGCGCGCTGCCGGCTCCGGAGTATCAGGACGCCGATCAGTACCGGCCGCCGGCCGATGCGGTCGAGGAGATCCTGGCCGGGATCTACGCCCAGGTCCTCGGAGTCGAGCGCGTCGGTGTCGATGACTCGTTCTTCGACCTCGGCGGGGATTCGATCTCCTCGATGCAGGTGGTGGCGCGGGCGCGGGCCGCGGGGTTGATCGTGCGCCCGCGGGATGTGTTCGTCGAGCAGAGCGTCGCCCGGTTGGCCCAGGTGGCGGCGTTCGCGGGCGGGGCGGTCGGCGTCGTCGACGAGGGACTCGGCGCGGTGGTGGCCACCCCGATCGTCAGGTGGCTGTATGAGGTCGACGGCCCGGTCGATCAGTTCAACCAGACCGTGGTGCTGCAGGCCCCGGCCGGGGTCGACCAAGCCGACGTCGAGACCGTGCTGCAGGCGGTGCTGGACCGGCACGGCACGCTGCGCCTGCAGGTTGACGATGACGGCACCGGTGACTGGGCGCTGAGCGTCCCCGAACCGGGATCGGTGCGTGCGCGCGATTGCCTGGCCGCCGTCGACGTCTTGACCGAGGCCGCGGTGATTGCGGCACGCTCACGGCTGGACCCGGCCGCCGGGGTCGTGCTCCGTGCGGTGTGGGCGGAAGGCACCGGCCAACTGGCGCTGATCATCCACCACCTGGCGGTGGACGGGGTCTCGTGGCGAATCCTGTTGGAGGACATCAACATCGCTTGGGCGCAGCATCACAGCGGCCAGCCGATCGTGCTGCCGACCGGCGGAACATCGTTCGCCGGCTGGTCGACGGTATTGGCGAAGTATGCCCACGCCGACGCCGCGGTACGGCAGGTCGAGTCCTGGCGGAGTGTCACCGCGGCACCCGCGGCGTTGCCGCACGTTGAGCCCTGCCGCGACACCTATGCCAACGCGGGCCAACTCTCGGTTTCGCTGGACACCGGCACCACGCGCCGCCTGCTCGGTGAGGTGCCCGCCGCGTTCCACGCGGGTGTGCAGGACATCCTGTTGATCGCTTTCGGGTTGGCGTTCAAGGAGTTCCTGGGCACCGACGCCCCGATCGGCATCGACGTCGAGGGCCATGGTCGGGCCGAGGAATTGGTGGCCGACGACGTCGATCTGTCGCGCACGGTGGGCTGGTTCACCGCGAAGTATCCGGTGGCATTGAGCCTGGGCGAGATCTCCTGGGAGCAGGTGGTCGCCGGGGAGGCCGCGCTGGGCGCGGTGATCAAGGACGCCAAGGAGCAGTTGCGCGCCCTGCCCGACGGCGTGACCTACGGTCTGCTGCGGTACCTGAACCCCGATGTCGCCCTCGATGCCGCCGACCCCGCAATCGGCTTCAACTACCTGGGCCGATTGGGCACCGGCGAGCTGTCGGACGACCTGTGGCGCATGGACGCCGACGCACAGTCACTCCTCGGCGCCGCCGCGGCGATCGACATGCCGTTGATGCACACCGTGGGACTCAACGCCGGCACCCTGGACACCGAGTCCGGCCCGACGCTGCAAGCGTCGTGGACCTGGGCCACCGCCGCGCTCGATGACGAGCAGGTCGACAGGCTCAGTCGGCTCTGGTTCGAGGCGCTGGGCGGGATCTGCACCCATGTACGCAACGGCGGAGGCGGTCTCACCCCGTCGGACATCCTGCCGACCCAGCTGAATCAGGACCAGATCGACTCGCTGAAACGGCAATTCGAAATCGCCGACGTGTTGCCGCTGACCCCGGTTCAGCAGGGACTGTTGTTCCACTCCACGTTCACCCGGGGCGCCGACAACATCTACGCCGTGCAGTTGGACATCGCCTTGGCCGGTGAACTCGACCCGCACCGGCTGCGGGATGCGGTGGGCAACGTCATCAAACGTCATCCGAACCTGGCGGCGCGGTTCTGTGAGGACTTCGATCAGCCGGTGCAGGTCATTGCGGCCGAACCGGTGATCGCCTGGCACTACCTGGAACTGGATACCGAGGAACAGCTCGACAAGTTCTGCGCTGCCGAACGTGCCGCGGTCGGTGATCCCACCAGCGAGCCGACATTCCGTGCGGCACTCGTCCGCACCGCACCCGATCGGCATCGGTTCGTCCTGACCAATCACCACATCGTGCTCGACGGCTGGTCGCTGCCGATCGTGTTGCAGGAGATCTTCGCGGCCTACTACGGCCACCGGTTACCCGAACCTGCGCCCTATCGCCGGTTCGTCACCTGGCTGGCCGATCAGGATCGGGGTGCGGCGGAGGCGGCGTGGCGCACGGTGCTCGACGGTTTCGACACGCCGACTCTCGTCGGTCCACCGGGCCGCCTGGCGCTGGGTCCGCGCGGTGTCGAATCGTTCCAGGTGTCCGCGGCGATCACCGACGCGCTCGCCGAACTGGCCCGCAGCCGGCAGACAACGGTCAGCACCGTGCTGCAAGCCGGCTGGGCCCAGGTGTTGATGATGCTGACCGGACGCAGCGATGTGGCCTTCGGTACCGCGGTGTCGGGGCGGCCCGCCGATGTGGCCGGTGCGGACCTGATGGTGGGCCTGCTGATCAACACCGTGCCGGTGCGAGCCCGGGTCACCGCCTCGGACACCGTGGCCGATCTGCTGGAGCAAGTCCAGCGTGAGCACAATGACACCCTCGAGCATGAACACCTGGCGCTGAACGAGATTCATCACCTCGTCGGCCACGAGCAACTGTTCGACACCTTGTTCGTCTACGAGAACTATCCGGTGGACAACGCAGCGCTGCTGGGCACCAGCGGGCTGACCGTCACCGCCTTCACCAGCCGGGAGTACAACCACTACCCGCTGTCGGTGACAGCCATCCCCGGAGAGGCATTGGGGCTGCGGGTCGAATTCGACACCGAAGTGTTCGACACCCATGACGTGGCGACGCTGATCGAATCCTTCCGGCACGTCCTCGAGGCGATGATCGCCGAACCGATGCGACGGCTTTCGGCGATCGATGTGCTCAACGGCGCGTGCCGGGCACGCCTGGACCGGTGGGCCAACACCGCGGCGCTGACCCAGCCGGTGCTCGAGTCCGCCTCGATCCCGGACGTGTTCGCCGCACAGGTGGCCCGTGCACCGCACGCCATTGCGGTCAGGTACGCGGGCCGCTCGTTGAGCTATCGCGAACTCGACGCTGCCGCCAATCGGTTGGCGCAGATGTTGGCACTGCACGGCGCGGGTCCGGGGCAGCGGGTGGCGTTGTTGCTCCCGCGATGCGCCGACGCGGTCGTGGCGATGCTCGCCGTGCTCAAAACCGGGGCGGCCTACGTGCCGATCGATCCCGCACACTCAGCGGCGCGGATGGAGCTCGTGCTCGCCGATGCCACGCCGATCGCGGTCATCACCGCCGCCGCCCTGCGGACACGGCTCGACGATAACGGTCTGCTCGTCATCGATGTCGACGATCCCGCCCTGGAGTTCGCGCCCGGTGCACCGCTGCCGGCGCCCGCTGCCGATGAGATCGCGTACCTGATCTACACCTCGGGCACCACCGGTGTGCCCAAGGGGGTAGCCATCGCCCACCGTAACGTGACCTGGTTGGTGGGCGCGTTGGACGCCGGCCTGCCGCCGGGTCCGGTTTGGACGCAATGCCATTCGCCAGCCTTTGACTTCTCCGTATGGGAGATCTGGGGGGCCTTGCTGTCAGGTCGACGGCTCGTGGTGGTCCCCGAGGAGGTGGCCGCATCACCCCAGGAATTCCACGACTTGTTGCTCACCGAGCGGGTCAGCGTCCTGACGCAGACCCCCACGGCGGTGGCGATGCTGCCGGCCGAGCACCTCGAGTCGATGACCCTGGTGGTCGCCGGCGAGGCCTGCCCGCCCGAGTTGGTGCAGCGGTGGGCCGCGCCGGGAAGGACCATGATCGACGCGTACGGCCCGACCGAGGCCACAGTGTGCGCCTCGATGAGCAGCCCGCTGGTCCCCGGCAGTGACGTGGTACCGATCGGTTCCCCGATCGCCGGCGCGGCGTTGCTCGTGCTGGATCCCTGGTTGCGTCCGCTGCCGCCGGGCGTGGTCGGTGAACTGTATCTGGCCGGCCCCGGCGTCGGGCTGGGCTATCTGCACCGACCGGGGCTGACGGCAACCAGATTCGTCCCCTGCCCGTTCGGGGCGCGCGGATCCCGGATGTATCGCAGCGGCGACGTCGTCGCCTGGGGTGCCGATGGACAGTTGGAGTACCTGGGCCGCGCCGACGAGCAGGTCAAGATCCGCGGCTATCGCATCGAACTCGGTGAGATCCAAACGGTCCTCGCCGGATTGGACGGTGTAGAGCAGGCCGCGGTGATCGCCCGCGAAGACCGCCCCGGCGACAAGCGCCTCGTCGGCTACATCACCGGGATCGCCGATCCGGTCAAGATTCGCGCCGCGCTCGCGGATCGGTTACCGGGTTACATGGTTCCGGCGGCGGTGGTCGTGATGGACGCACTCCCGCTGACGGTCAGCGGCAAGCTGGACACCCGCGCCCTACCGGCACCGGAATATCAGGACCACGACCGGTACCGGGCGCCGGCCACCGCGGTCGAGCAGGTGCTCGCCGACATCTACGCCGAGGTGCTCGGCATCGAGCGGGTGGGCGTCGACGACTCGTTCTTCGACCTCGGCGGCGATAGCATCCTGTCGATGCGGGTAGTGGCCCGAGCCCGAGTGGCCGGCCTGATCTGCCGGCCCCGCGACATCTTCGTCGAGCAGACCGTCGCGCGGTTGGCGACGGTGGTCAGGGTTTCCGGTGGCGAGGCTCGTGTGGTCGACGAGGGCATCGGCCCAGTGGTGGCCACCCCGATCATGCGCTGGCTGCACGACGTCGACGGCCCGATCGACGAGTTCAACCAGACCCTGGTGCTGCAGGCCCCGGCCGCAGCGACGGAGGCCGACGTCCAGACCGTGCTGCAGGCGCTGCTGGACCGGCACGCCACGTTGCGCTTGCAGGTGACCGAGGACGCCGCCGGTGGATGGACACTCGAAGTGCCTGAACCGGGTTCGGTGCGGGCCGTCGATTGCGTGACGACCGTCCAGGGGTTGTCCGATGACGCGGTGGTGGCCGCCCGCTCCGAACTGAATCCCGCCGCCGGTGCCGTGCTGCGTGCAGTCTGGGCGGCCGATACCAACCAGCTGGCGCTGATCATCCACCACCTGGCCGTCGACGGGGTGTCATGGCGAATCCTGTTGGAAGACCTCAACATCGCCTGGGCGCAGCACCACAACGGTCAGCCGATCGCATTGCCGGCCGGGGGAACCTCGTTCGCCCGATGGTCGAAGGTGCTCGAGGAGCACGCGCGCAGCACCGAAGTGCTCGAGTCGGCCGAGGCCTGGCAGCAGGTGGCGACGGTGGCGACTGTGTTGCCCACCGTTCAGCCCACGCACGACACCTATGCCAGCGCTGGCCAGCTGTCGGTGTCACTCGACGCTGGGATCACCCGCCAAGTGCTCGGCGAGGTGCCCGGGGCGTTTCACGCCGGCGTGCAGGACATCCTGCTGGTCGCCTTCGGGCTGGCCTGGACGGAGTTCCTGGGTACCGGTCCCACGCCGATCGGCATCGACGTCGAGGGCCACGGCCGCGAGGAGCGGTGGGCCGCCGACGATGTCGACTTGTCCCGCACGGTGGGCTGGTTCACCACCAAGTACCCGATCGTGCTGACCCCGGCTGCGATCACCTGGGAGCAGGTCGTCGCCGGTGACGCCGCCCTGGGTGCGGTGATCAAGGACGCCAAGGAGCAGCTCCGCGCGCTGCCCGACCCGGTGAGCTACGGGCTGCTGCGCTATGTGAACCCCGATGTCGACCTGGGTGGCGCCGAGCCGGGCATCGGCTTCAACTATCTGGGCCGGCTGGGTACCGGCGTCGGTGAGCTCTCCGAGGAGTTGTGGCGTATCGATGCCGCCGCCGCGACGCTCAGCGCGGCCGCGGCGGCGATCGCCATGCCGTTGATGCACACCGTGGCGCTCAATGCGGGCACGCTGGACACCGAGTCCGGGCCGCGGTTGCAAGCCTCCTGGACCTGGGCGCCCTCGGCGATGGACGCCGGGCAGATCGACCGGCTCAGCAGGTTGTGGTTCGAGGCGCTCGGCGGGCTCTGCGCGCATGTGCAGCACGGTGGTGGTGGGTTGACCCCGTCGGATCTGTTGCCCGCCAAGCTGACTCAGCCCCAGATCGACGAGCTGGCCCAGCGCCACCCGGTGGCCGACGTGCTACCCCTGACGCCCCTGCAAGAGGGTCTGCTGTTCCATTCCCTGGTAACCGGAGGTGCCGAGGACGTCTACGCCGTGCAGTTGGACATCACCATCGCCGGGGCGCTGGATCGGCATCGGCTGCGGAAGGCGGTCCGCGCCGTCGTCGGCCGTCACCCCAACCTGGCCGCGCACTTCTGCGCCGACTTCGACCAGCCCGTCCAGGTCATCGCCGCCGATCCGGTCATCGAGTGGCACTACCTGGAACTGCAGACCGCTGCGGGGATCGACCAGTTCTGCGCGGCCGAGCGCACTGCGGTCTGTGATCTGATCAATCAGCCGACCTTCCGCGGGGCGCTGATCCGCACCGCGGCCAATGAACACCGCTTCGTGTTGACGCTGCATCACATCGTGGTCGACGGCTGGTCGTTGCCGATCCTGCTGCAGGAGGTCTTCGCCAGCTACTTCCGGCAGCGGCTGCCCGCGGCCGCGTCATATCGCAGCTTCGTCACCTGGCTGGCCGAGCAGGATCACGACGCCGCGCACGCGGCGTGGCGCTCGGTGCTAGAGGGTTTCGACACCCCGACACTGGTGGCGGCGCCTGCCGCCGCCGGTCCGCGGGCGGTGGACTCGTTCCGGCTCTCGACGGAGACCACGAAAGCGCTGGCAGATCTGGCTCGCGCCCAGCACACCACGATGTCCACGGTGTTGCAGGCCGGTTGGGCCCAGGTGCTGATGATGCTGACCGGGCACCGCGATGTGGCCTTCGGCACTGCGGTGTCGGAGCGCCCGATCGAGTTGGCGGGCGCGGATTCGATCGTCGGCCTGCTGATCAACACGGTGCCGGTGCGGGCGACAGCCCGCCCGGGCAGCACGCCGGCCGATCTGGTCGATCAAATCCGGCGCGACCACAATGACACCCTCGAGCATCAACACCTTGCCCTGACCGAGATTCACCATCTCGCCGGCCACGACCAACTGTTCGACACGATCTTCGTCTACGAGAACTACCCCATCGACACCGCCGCACTGCTGGCCGCGCACGATCTTGCCGTGACCGACCTCACTAGCCGGGAGTACAACCACTACCCGATATCGGTGACAGCCCTGCCGGGAGCGGAACTGGGGCTGCGGGTGGAGTACGACACCCACAAGTTCGGTCCCGCCGAAATCGCCACGGTGGTAGCTCGTTTCGAGCAGGTGGTGGAGGCGATGACTACCGACGCCGAACAGCCGTTGGCCAGGATCGGGGCCCTGACTGAGGGCGAGCAATACCAAATCGATCAGTGGGCGAATCGGACCGCATTGACCAGGCCGGCGCCCGCGCTGCCCACGATCACCGAGATGTTCGCCGCGCAGGTGGCCCGAATTCCGGACGAGATCGCGGTCACCTGCGGAACTGCTACGTGGTCCTATCGGGAACTCGACCGGGCGTCGAACAGATTAGCCCGGCTGTTGGTTGCCCGCGGCGCGGGCCCGGGACGCAACGTCGCACTGTTGTTGCCGCGTTCGGCAGAAGCGGTCATTGCCATAATGGCCGTACTGCAGACCGGGGCCACCTATATACC
Source organism: Mycobacterium sp. (assembly GCA_020438865.1). GTDB lineage: Bacteria > Actinomycetota > Actinomycetes > Mycobacteriales > Mycobacteriaceae > Mycobacterium. The sequence continues at coordinate 18,991 of JAGQTU010000037.1, read as the reverse complement.
GATGGATCCGGTGGTCCCGGACACCCGGTTGCATTTCATGCTGACCGATTCCGCGCCGGTCGTGACCGTCACCACGGCCGGGCTACGGTCCCGGTTGCCCGAATCGGCCATGGCGGTTGTCGAGGTCGATGCCCCGGCCGACCCCCAGCCCAGCATCGAATTCCCAGGCCCGGTGGCCGAAGACATCGCGTACCTCATCTACACCTCGGGCACCACGGGTACACCGAAGGGCGTCGCGATCAGCCATGGCAACGTCACCCAGCTGCTGGCATCCCTGCCGCCGGAGCTTCCACACTCGGGGGTGTGGCCGCTGTGCCATTCCCTGGCATTCGACGTATCGGTGTGGGAGATCTTTGGGGCACTCTTGCGCGGCGGCCGGCTGGTGATCGTGCCGGACGAGGTGGCGGCTGCACCGAACCGCTTCAACGCACTGCTGGCCGCCGAACATGTCACCGTCCTGACCCAGACACCCTCTGCCGCAGCGGTTCTGCCGCCCGCGGGGCTGGAGTCGACCACCATGGTGGTGGTCGGCGAGGCCTGTCCCAACGAGGTGGTGCACCGATGGGCAGGCGATGGACGAACAATGCTCAACGCCTTCGGTCCGACCGAGACCACGATGTGTGTCGCGATCAGTGCACCGCTCACGTCGGAGCAGGACGCGGTGCCGATTGGTGCGCCGGTGACCGCGGCCGCGTTGTTCGTTCTCGACGGCTGGTTGCGGACGGTGCGTGCCGGGGTGGTCGGCGAACTGTACGTCGCCGGTGGGGGTGTGGGTGTGGGTTACCTGAACCGACCGGGGTTGACCGGGTCGCGGTTCGTGCCGTGCCCGTTCGGTCCGGCCGGTTCGCGGATGTATCGCACCGGGGATCTGGTGCGCTGGCGTGCCGACGGGCAGCTGGACTATCTGGGTCGCGTCGATGAGCAGGTCAAGATCCGTGGGTATCGCATCGAGCTCGGGGAGATCCAGACGGTGCTGGCCGGCCTCGACGGTGTCGAGCAGGCTGCGGTGATCGCCCGCGAGGACCGCCCCGGCGACAAGCGTCTGGTCGGCTACGTGACCGAATCAGCCACCGGCGCCGTGGAGGCGGGTGCGGCCCGCGCCGCGCTGGCCGAGCGCCTGCCGGCCTACATGGTGCCCGCGGCCGTGGTCGTCATGGACACCTTGCCGCTGACCGTCAACGGCAAGCTCGATTCCCGCGCGCTCCCGGCACCGGAGTATGCGGGGCTGGGCGGCGAATACCGAACGCCCTGCACCCCGACCGAACTCGCGATCGCCGGCATCTATGCGCAGGTGCTCGGTTTGGCGCAGGTGGGTGCCGACGATTCGTTCTTCGAGATCGGTGGCGACTCGATTTCGGCGATGCGGGTGATCGCTGCGGTCAACACCGCCCTGGATGTCGAGTTGGGGGTGCGGGCGGTCTTCGAGACGCCCACGGTGTGCGGCCTGGCTCGCCAGATCGATGCCGGCGCCGGCGGGTCCGGCCCCACACACGGGCCGAGCTTCGCCGAGGTCCACGGGGTAGCGCCGAGCGAGGTGCACGCCGGTGATCTGAGGTTGGAGAAGTTCATCGACGCCCCGACCCTGTTGGGTGCGCCGAGCCTGCCGGCGGCCATCGGTGAGGTGTCCACGGTCCTGTTGACCGGGGCGACCGGGTTCCTGGGCCGCTATCTGGTGCTGGAATGGCTGGAGCGGCTGGCTCCGGTCGGCGGCACGCTGATCTGCCTGGTGCGCGGGGAGTCCGACGAGGCCGCCCGACAGCGTTTGGAGCGGGCCTTCGACACCGGCGATGCCGCGCTGCTGGCCCAGTTCCGGGCCCTGGCCGCCGACGGCCGGTTGCGTGTGATCGCCGGCGACAAGGGCCGGCACAATCTTGGCCTCGACGAGCAGCGCTGGGCCGGGTTGGCCGAATCGGTTGACCTGATTGTGGATTCGGCCGCCCTGGTCAATGGTGTGCTGCCGTATTGTGACCTATTCGGCCCGAACGTGGTGGGCACCGCGGAGTTGATCCGGCTGGCCATCACCACCAAGCTGAAGGCCTTCAGCTACGTCTCCACGGCGGACGTAGGCAATCAGGTGGAACCCGGGGCGTTCACCGAGGACGCCGACATCCGGATCATCAGTGCCCACCGCGCCAACCAGGGCGGCTACGCCAACGGTTACGGCAACAGCAAGTGGGCCGGTGAGGTGCTGCTGCGCGAGGCCCACGATCTGTGCGGGCTGCCGGTGGCGGTGTTCCGCTCCGGGATGATCATGGCCGACCCGCGGTTCACCGGGCAGCTCAACCTGTCCGACACGGTGACCCGGATGATCTACAGCGTGATGCTGACGGGGGTGGCCCCTGGCTCGTTCTACCAGCGTGACGCAGCGGGTAACCGACAACGAACTCATTTCGACGGGCTGCCGGTCGGGTTCGTCGCCGAGGCGATCAGCGCCCTGGGTGCCGAGGCCGAGGAGGGTTTCGTCACCTATCACGTGATGAACCCGCACGACGACGGTATCGGCATCGACGAGTACGTGGATTGGCTGATCGAGGCCGGCTACCCGATCGAACGGGTCGAGGACTTCGGACAGTGGGTACAGCGCTTCGAGGACGGTTTGCGGGCGCTGCCGGAGCGGCAGGCTCAGAACACCGTGCTCCCGTTGTTGCTCGCGGTGCGCAAGGGTTCCGTGGACTTCCAGCCACCGCAACCCACGCTCGGGGCCTCGTCTTCCACCGAGCGGTTCCGGGTCGCGGTCCGCGCGGCCCGAATCGGGTGCGGCGGTGACATCCCGCATGTCACCCCGGAGGTCATCACCAAGTACGCCACCGACCTCGAGGCGCTCGGACTGCTTTAGCGCGAGATCGGTTGCCTCGCAATCGGCTCAGCCCAGGAACGTCACCAGCGTTGCGACGAGGATGGCGGTCGGGATCAGCGGCCAGAACAACAGCCTGACAATCAGATCGTCGAGGCCGCGGAAGCTGAAGCACGACATCAAGATGTCCGGGTGTCCAGAACCAGACCCGGATATTGGGATCGGTAGCGCCGACGAGGGTGTGCACTGACCGTGAGCACCACACCGAAGGAGTGCCATGAGAATCGCCGTCCTGGTCCTTGCCGGCCTGGCGGTCGGCGCAGTGCTGACTGCGACCGCCGCGCACGCGCATGTGACGGCGGCGCCGCCGCCGGCCCACACCCATCCGCTGCAGCCGCCACCCGGCCCCGTCGTCGACCCCGATCCGGTGGTGGCGGTGCAGAACTTTCAGGGCCAGATCGCCGAGCTGCACGACAACTGGCAGACGCTCAGTCCCGACGAGCGGAATCAGCGGCTGAAGACACTTCAGCAGACGGCGCCCCTGATCGAAGCCGAGACCCGCAATCTCGCACCGGGCGAGCAGCTACAGGTGGAGGGCATGCTGTTGTCGGCGATGTTCCAGCTGGCCGATCTCCTGCGCCAGATGCGATAGCTCAGCGCAGGCCGTCGGCGATCGCTTCGAACGCCTCGCCCATCGCCGCCGGCAGTGGCAGGTCATGGGCGAGCCAATACTCGTACGCCGACAGGGCGGCGCCGAGCATGCTCCAGGCGATCGTCTGCGGCACCAGGTCGGTCGGTTGCGCGCTGGTTCGGCGGGCGATGAACTCGGCGACCACCGCGCGCCAGCCCGCGTACATCGTCATCGAGTAGGCCTGAAGCTCGGCGGTCCCCAGGATCAGTCGCATCCGCGCACGGTGCCGGTCGGTCTGGAAATCGTCACCGGAGTTGAAGTCCAGCAGTGCGGTGCGCAGGGCGTCGCGCAGCGAGACCGACGGATCGGTGCGGTCCAGTACCGCCGCGAAGTGGCTCAGGTGGGCGTCGAAATCGCCCCACGGGATTGCGTTCTTCGATGGGTAGTACCGAAACAGGGTGCGCCGGGCGATTCCGCACGCCAGCGCGACATCGTCGACGCTAACCTGGCCGAACCCGTTCGCCGCGAACAGGTCCAGCGCGACATCGGCGATCTTGTCGCAGGTCGTCGACCGCCGACGGCCCACCCGAGCCGAGCTGCCGGCGCCGGCGATCACCGATCCAGTCGCCAAGAAACCCATCCCTTCCCTTTTCGACACCGTATGCCATATTCTGGCGGCTCCGGTGTCACATCGCCGGCGAACGCGAAATTGAAGGGAGCATCCGCATGGAGCCCAGCCAGAGCACCCAGGCCGAGTCTGCCGCCGAGTTGGTCACCGAGTCACTGGTCGAAGAGGTGTCCATCGACGGCATGTGCGGGGTCTACTGACAGTGGATCCGTCCGGGTGCTGGCAACTGCACCCACAGGTGGCGGTTCGGCCCGAACCGTTCGGTGCGCTGCTGTACCACTTCGGGACGCGAAAGCTGTCCTTCCTGAAGAACCGCACCATCCTGACCGTCGTGGAGTCGCTCGACGAGCACCCCGACGTCGGCTCGGCGTTGGCCGCTGCTGGGGTGGAGAACGATGCCGAGGGTCCCTACCTGCACGCCCTGGGCGTGCTGGTGGAGTCGAACATGTTGGTGCCCCGGCGTTCTGACCAGGAGATGCCTTGACCGCCACCGCGCCGGTGCCCCGGCTGATCGAGCAGTTCGAACGCGGCCTCGACGCGCCGATCTGCCTGACCTGGGAACTGACCTACGCCTGCAACCTGGCCTGTGTGCACTGCCTGTCCTCGTCGGGCAAGCGCGACCCACGTGAGCTGTCCACGGCTCAGTGCAAGGCGATCATCGACGAGCTGGAACGCATGCAGGTGTTCTACGTCAACATCGGCGGCGGCGAACCCACGGTGCGCCCCGACTTCTGGGAGTTGGTGGATTACGCCACCGCGCACCACGTCGGGGTCAAGTTCTCCACCAACGGCGTTCGCATCACTCCGGAGGTGGCGGCGCGGCTGGCGGCCAGTGACTATGTCGACGTCCAGATCTCGCTGGACGGCGCCACCGCGGAGGTCAACGATGCCGTACGGGGTGTCGGCTCCTTCGCGATGGCGGTCCGCGCGCTGGAGAACCTCGCCGCGGCCGGATTCGAAGACGCCAAGATCTCGGTCGTGGTCACCCGCCACAACGTCGACCAACTCGACGACTTCAAGGCGCTGGCCGACCGGTACGGTGCCACGCTGCGCATCACCCGGCTGCGCCCTTCCGGCCGCGGGGCTGACGTGTGGGATGAGTTGCATCCCACCGCCGAACAGCAAGTACAGCTGTACAACTGGCTGGTGGGCAAGGGGGACCGGGTACTCACCGGCGACTCCTTCTTCCACCTGTCCGGTCTGGGCGCACCCGGCGCCTTGGCCGGGCTGAACATGTGCGGCGCAGGGCGGGTGGTGTGCCTGATCGATCCCGTCGGCGACGTCTACGCCTGCCCGTTCGCCATCCACGACCGGTTCCTGGCCGGAAACGTGGTGTCCGGCGGTGGCTTTCAGACCGTCTGGAAGGACGCGCCCCTGTTCCGCGAGTTGCGCGAGCCGCAATCCGCCGGTGCCTGCGGTAGTTGCGGGCACTACGACGCCTGCCGCGGCGGCTGCATGGCGGCCAAGTTCTTCACCGGCCTGCCGCTCGACGGTCCCGACCCCGAATGCGTCGAAGGCTACGGCGCGCCCGCGCTTGCCGATGACCGTGACAAGCCCCGCTCGAGTGCGGACCACTCCCGCGGCAAGCCGATCATGCTCACCCTGTCCACGCGGCCGCCGGCCAAGCCCTGCAACGAAAGTCCGATCTAGCCATGGCACGTGACACCTGGTTCGAAACCGTCTCCATCGCCCAGGAACGCGCCAAGAAGCGCCTGCCCAAGTCGGCGTACTCCGCCCTGTTGGCCGGCAGCGAGAAGGGCCTGACCTACTCGGACAACGTGGAAGCCTTCGGGGAGTTGGGTTTCGCCCCGCACGTCATCGGCGCCACCGAGAAGCGCGATCTCGCCACAACCGTTATGGGCCAGGATGTTTCGATGCCGGTGCTGATCTCGCCGACCGGTGTGCAGGCCGTCCACCCCGACGGCGAGGTGGCCGTGGCGCGCGCAGCCGCGGCACGGGGAACCGCGATGGGCCTGTCCTCGTTCGCCAGCAAGCCGATCGAGGAGGTCGTGGCCGCCAACCCGAAGACCTTCTTCCAGATCTATTGGCTCGGCGGTCGCGACGCCATCGCCGAGCGCGCCGAACGCGCGCGGGCCGCGGGGGCGGTCGGGATGATCGTCACCACGGACTGGAGTTTCTCGCACGGGCGGGACTGGGGCAGCCCGAAGATCCCCGAGAAGATGGACCTGCGCACCATGGTCAAGATGTCGCCGGAGGCGCTGACCCGGCCCCGGTGGTTCCTCGAGTGGGCCAAGACCCTCAGGCCACCCACGCTCACCGCCCCCAATCAGGGCCCCCGCGGGCAGGGCGGACCGCCGTTCTTCCAGGCCTACGGCGAGTGGATGGGTACCCCGCCCCCGACCTGGGAGGACATCGCCTGGTTGCGCGAGTTCTGGGGCGGCCCGTTCATGCTCAAGGGCGTCATGCGGATCGACGACGCCAAACGTGCTGTGGATGCCGGTGTTTCGGCCATCTCCGTCTCCAACCACGGCGGCAACAACCTCGATGGCACCCCGGCGACCATCCGGGCACTGCCGGCGATCGCCGAGGCCGTCGGCGATCAGGTCGAGGTGCTGCTCGACGGCGGCGTGCGCCGCGGCAGTGACGTGGTCAAGGCGCTGGCGCTGGGCGCCCGCGCGGTCATGATCGGCCGGGCCTACCTGTGGGGGCTGGCGGCAAACGGCCAGGCCGGTGTGGAGAACGTGCTCGACATCCTCAACGGCGGAATCGACTCCGCCCTGCGCGGACTCGGCAAGTCGTCGGTCCACGACCTCGGCCCGGACGACGTGCTGGTGCCGCCGGACTTCAGCCGCGGGCTCGGCACGCACTGATCTGACGTCGTCCCCCGAACCTGGCGATTTTGCGTGCCCACTGCCGTGCCGCCGCGCTCCCGCCTACTCTCTGTGACTAGCGCCACCGTCCGCATCGTCACGAGGAGTCACCGATGACCGTCTACGCCCGCCCCGGTACCTCCGGATCCGCCATGTCCTTCCAGTCCCGCTACGACAATTTCATCGGAGGGGACTGGGTGGTTCCGGTGGGTGGGGAGTATTTCGCGAACCCGACGCCGGTGACCGGTGAGGCGTTCTGCGAGGTGGCCCGTTCGACGGAGGCCGATATCGCCAAGGCCCTCGACGCCGCGCATGCGGCCGCACCGGCCTGGGGCAAGACCTCCGCGGGCGAGCGGGCGGTGATCCTGAACAAGATCGCCGACCGTATCGAGGCGAACCTGGAGACGATCGCGCTCGCGGAGTCGTGGGACAACGGCAAGCCGATTCGGGAGACGCTGAACGCCGACATCCCCTTGGCCGTCGATCATTTTCGGTACTTCGCGGCGGCGATCCGGGCGCAGGAGGGCTCGTTGTCGGAGGTCGACGCCGACACGGTGGCCTATCACTTCCACGAGCCGCTGGGGGTGGTCGGTCAGATCATCCCGTGGAACTTCCCGATCCTGATGGCGGTGTGGAAGCTGGCCCCGGCGTTGGCGGCCGGCAACGCGGTGGTACTCAAGCCGGCCGAGCAGACCCCGGCCTCGATCATGTACCTCATCTCGTTGATCGCCGACCTGCTGCCGGCCGGTGTGGTCAACGTGGTCAACGGATTCGGCGTCGAGGCAGGCAAACCGCTGGCGTCGTCGAACCGGATCGCCAAGATCGCCTTCACCGGTGAGACCACCACCGGGCGGCTGATCATGCAGTACGCCAGCCAGAACCTGATCCCGGTCACCCTCGAACTCGGCGGCAAGAGCCCCAACATCTTCTTCTCCGATGTGCTGGCCGCCAACGATGACTTCCAGGACAAGGCCCTGGAGGGATTCACCATGTTCGCGCTCAACCAGGGCGAGGTATGCACCTGCCCGTCGCGCAGCCTGGTTCAGGCCGACATCTACGACGAGTTCCTGGCGATGGCCGCGATCCGCACCAAGGCGGTTCGCCAGGGCGATCCGTTGGATACCGAGACGATGATCGGGGCGCAGGCCTCCAACGACCAGTTGGAGAAGATCCTGTCCTACATCGAGATCGGCAAGAGCGAAGGTGCCGCCGTGGTCACCGGCGGTGAGCGGGCGGAGTTGGGCGGGGACCTGGCCGGCGGTTACTACGTGCAGCCGACCATCTTCGCGGGTGAGAACTCGATGCGCATCTTCCAGGAGGAGATCTTCGGACCGGTGGTCTCGGTGACGTCGTTCACCGATTACGACGACGCCATCCGCATCGCCAACGACACCCTCTACGGCCTGGGGGCCGGGGTGTGGAGCCGCGACGGCAACACCGCCTACCGGGCCGGGCGTGACATCAAGGCCGGCCGGGTGTGGACGAACTGCTATCACATGTATCCCGCGCACGCCGCGTTCGGCGGATACAAGCAGTCCGGCATCGGCCGCGAGAACCACAAGATGATGCTGGACCACTACCAGCAGACCAAGAACCTGCTCGTGTCCTACAGCAACAAGGCGCAGGGCTTCTTCTGACCCTCCGCTGCGCGCTCACCGATCGGTCGTGGCGGCCCAGTACGGCCGGAACCGATAGGCCACCAACAGCGGCACGATGACCCACGGCAGGTTCATCGGCAGATACACGACCAGGTGTGGGGGACTGTCCGGGCCGAGGAACGTCTGCATGAAATAGAAGTACATGTTCATCACGGCGCTGACGGAGTACACCAGCGCCAAGGTGCGCAGCCACGGCCACGACTTGAGCCTCCAGAGTCCAATGGTGAGCACGACGAGCAGTGGTAATTGGACGAAGGCGTCGTAGAGCAGCGAAGCCTGCAGGGTGGGCGGCATCACGAGGTGCTGGGGTTCCTGCTCGACGGCCCACGTGTGCAGTGCCCGCAGTACCGGCCACGGGCTGTCCGGGGTTCGCGCCACCCCGATCGCCTCCGGCAGACTCAGCGCAAGCGCGTTGATGATCCCCAGGATGAACGCCGGGAGCAGAAGGTAGTCGAGCGGCCGACGAACAGGCCGACCGGAATCCATGGTCATCGCGTCATCCCCAATCCGACCGGCTATCCCAAAGTGGCTTGGTAGCGGCGCATTCCGGCGATCCACCGGTCATAGTCGGCGCCCTTCTGTCGATACATGGCCAGCACCTCGGGATGCGGGAGTACCAGGAACTTCCCATCGGCGATGGCTTCGACCACCAGGGCGGCCACGGCGTCCGGACTGATCACCGCGCCGGCACTGGTGACGGCCGCGCCGGCGACCCGGATCTCGGCATCCGCCGAGCCGGACATACCGCGCAACAACGGGGTGTCCACGCCCATCGGGCACACGCAGCTCACACCGATGCCGTTGTCGCCGTAGCGTATTGCCAACCACTCGGCGAAGCCGACCGCCGCGTGCTTGGTGACGCTGTAGGGCGCCGCGCCGAGTTGAGTCAGCAGACCGGCCGCCGAGGCCACCGCGACGAAATGTCCGTGACCGCGCTCAAGCCATTCCGGCACAACGGCTTTGGCCGCCCGGATGTGGGCGCGTAGGTTGATATCGATGATCCGGTCCCAGGCGGCTTCGTCATCACCGAGGCCGGCCTGTCCGGTGACACCGGCGTTGGCGACATAGATGTCCACCGGAGCGAAGGAGCGTCGTGCGGTGTCGAGCATGGTCGTGATGCCGTCCGCGCTCGCGGCGTCGGCGGTCACCGCGACGCCCCCCGCCAACGCGGCGGTCTCGGCGGCCGAACCGGCATCGACATCGCCGACCACCACCGAGGCCCCGGCCGCCGATAGCGCCACCGCGATCGACCGGCCGATGCCGGAGCCGGCGCCGGTGACCACCGCCACCGATCCGTCGATCTTCACGGGCACATGTCTACCGCATCGCGATAGCCCGGGGGTTTGGGATCAGCAGATGTCGGGGCGGACGGCCGCAACCGCCGGGGCGCGCTGCCGCACCGTGATAGCGACAGGCTTAGCAGCTGATGACTGCGGGAACCATACGTGTCAGTCCGCAGAATTGACCAGCACAACCCCAAAGAGAGTAAGCAACGTTGACCGACGAACAGAACTCCGGCTGGACCGGCGGGCAGCGTGCCTTCGGCGACTTCGCGTCCGGCATGGTGCACTACACCGACAAGGTCCTCTTCGACGAGGTGTGGGAGCGCGAGGATCTGTCCAGGCGCGACCGCAGCCTCGTGACGATCTCCGCGCTCACCGCGCTGGGCAAGATGGACCAACTCGAGTTCCACCTCGCCTATGCGCGCCAAAACGGTGTCACCGACGAGGAGCTCAAAGAGGCCCTCTTGCATCTCGCCTTCTATTCCGGCTGGCCCAACGGCATGGGCGCGACCACAGTGCTCAAGAACATCATCGAGAAGGAGAAGTAGGGAACACCCATGGCAGAGATTAACTTCGACCAGATCTTTCCCCTCGGGGAGCCGAACGACGCCTACGCCGAGTATTTCACCGGGCGGAGCTATCTCGCTCCGCTGACCTCGGGAACCGTCCCGGTCAGCAACGTGACCTTCGAGCCGTGCTGCCGGAACCACTGGCACATCCACCACGGCACCAAAGGGGGCGGCGACCAGATCTTGATGTGCACCGCGGGCAGCGGCTGGTACCAGGCCGAGGGTGAGGATCCCGTCAGCATGCTGCCAGGCACCGTGATCCGCGTCCCAGCCGGCACGAAACACTGGCACGGCGCGAAGGCCGACTCCTGGTTCTCGCACGTCGCCTTCATCACCCCGGGCGAGAACCTCAGCAACGAATGGCTCGAGCCCGTCACCGACCAGGTGTACGGCCGGCTGCCCAAGAACGGAGAGAACGCATGAGCGTCCTGACCGAGACGTACAACCTGTCCAACGGTGTCGAGGTCCCCAAGCTGGGGCTGGGCACATGGTTCATCGACGACGACAAGGCGGCGGACGCCGTGCGCGCGGCCGTGCAGATCGGTTACCGCAACATCGACACCGCCCAGGCCTACGGCAACGAGCGCGGCGTCGGCGAGGGTATCCGCACCGCCGGCGTGGCCCGCAGTGAGTTGTTCGTATCCACAAAGCTCGCCGCGGAGATCAAGGACTACGACACCGCCGCGGACGCGATCGACGGATCGCTGACGTCGCTGGGGTTGAATCACATCGACCTGATGCTCATCCACAGCCCGCAGCCATGGGCCGACTTCCGCGGCGGCGACTACTCAGACGGCAACCGCCAGGCGTGGCGGGCGTTGGAAGAGGCGTACCAGGCGGGCAAGCTCCGCTCGATCGGGGTATCGAACTTCCTGCAATCCGACCTGGGCAACATAATCGAGCACGGCACCGTGATCCCGCAGGTGAATCAGATCCTCGTCCACGCCGGCAACACCCCCGCCGAGCTGATCGCCTACTGCGAGGAGAAGAACATCCTGATCGAGGCATACTCACCCATCGCGCACGGGGAAATCCTGAACAACAAGGATGTGGCGGCCATCGCCGAGAGGTACGGCGTCAGCGTGCCGCAGCTGTGCATCCGTTACACGATCCAGCTCGGCGCTGTGTCGCTGCCGAAGTCCGCCAATCCCGATCACATGCGGACCAACGCCGAGATCGACTTCACGATCACTGACGCCGACATGCAAGCCTTGCGGAACTTGGACGAACGCGACTACGGACAGTCCAGCGCCTTCCCCGTCTACGGCGGAAAGTAGCAACACCGACACGCGCGTCCTCCTCGGCCAGGTCGTTTGCTATACGCGAGGCCAAGAGAAGCCTCGGGCCCGTATTGGCTCAAACCCTTGTTGGCTCGGCGTCGAGCTTGAAGTCTTCCTCGTTGTCGCCACCAGGGATGCCCTACACTTTGCGCGTGCCAGCGGTGATCGCACCGATCCGCCCCGGCTTTTTTCGGGCCGGGACCGGCCGGGCTAACGGCGGCGAGTTGTACGGATGGCGTCGATGAGCGCACCGGCTCGTGCCAGGGACCGGCGTGCGAGCGCGCCGGCGGCCTGGCTTAGCGGGTTGCCCTGGGACTTCCTCGCCGCAATAAGTGTTGCGATGATCGCCATCCCGCAGTCGCTGGCCTACGCCACGCTCGCGGGCATGCCGCCGATCGTGGGCCTCTACGCGGTCGCAGTCCCGCCGGTGCTCGCGGCTTTGTTCGCGTCGTCGCCCTACCTACAGACCGGACCGGTCGCCATTACTGCGCTGCTGACGTTCGGCGCACTCAGCGCGATCGCCACGCCCGGCAGCCCGGAATACGTGGCGCTCGGATTTGGACTGGCCTTTGTCGTCGGTGTCGTTCGTGTGCTGCTCGGTGTGCTGAGGGCGGGGTGGATCGCCTACCTGATGTCTCAGCCCATGCTGCTGGGCTTCGTGCCGGCCGCGGCGGTGCTGATCGCGGGCTCTCAGACAGCCAAGGCGCTGGGCCTTCCGCCGCCACCGTTCAAGAGCGAACTCGTCGATGCGGCGTGGTCACTGACGCATCCCGGCGAATGGATCCCGGCCGCCGTGGTGATGAGCCTCTTCACGGTGGCCGTGATCCTGGTAGGGCGCCGGTTGCATCCGCTGTTCCCGGGTGTGCTGGTCGCGGTCGTGGTGGGCATCGCCGTGTCGATGCTGGGGTGGTACCGGGGCCCGATAGTCGCGACGATCCCGTCCGGCTTCCCCAAGCTGACCGTCACCGACATTCCGTGGACGTCGGTGCCGCAGCTGCTTCTCCCCGGGGTGTTGATCGCATTGATCGGTTTCACCGAGGCCGCGTCCATATCGCGTCGGTTCGCCTCCGAGGACCGGGTCCGGTGGAGTGCTGACCGGGAGTTCATCAGCCAGGGTGCGGCCAACGTCGCCGCGGCGTTCACCGGCGGGATGCCGTGCGGCGGATCGTTCTCGCGCAGCTCGGTCAATCGCCTGGCCGGGGCCCGGACCCGCGCTTCGGGTGCGATCACCGGCCTTATCGTGCTGGCTTTCCTGCCGGTCGCGTCGGTGCTCGAACCGCTGCCGCAGGCCGTCCTCGGGGCGATCATCATCGTTGCGGTGGTGAACCTGATGCGGTTCGGCCCGCTGATCCGAATCTGGCGGGTGTCGGTGCCGCAGGCGCTGATCGCCTGGGGAACGCTTATCGCCACACTTGTACTGGCGCCCCGGCTCGACCTTGCGGTCATGATCGGAGTCGCTCTGTCCTTTGCCGTCTTCCTTTGGCGCATGCTGCAACTCGAGATCGATGTGCACGCCAAAGACAAAACCATCGTCTTTGCCCCTCGCGGCGTGCTCTGGTTCGCCACCGCCCAGCGCCTCGACGACGCGCTGGTCGAAGCGCTGGCCGCCCATCCGGATGCCGAGGTCCTTGACATTTACCTGTCGCGGCTGGGCCGCATCGACACCACTGGCGCCTTGGTGCTGCGGTCGGTGCTGGATCATGCGCGTGCCGTCGGCCTGCAAGCGGACGTCAGTGGGGTGCCTCCCCAGTCGGCCGCACTGGTCGGGCGCATCCTGCGCCCGACGACCGATCCGCTTTCCTAATCAAGTTGGTTTGCCGGTGGCGACGTGGAGAAACGGCGAACCGCACGTTCACCGCCGGCACCCGCGCCTCGACCAGGACTGGGCGCCGGTCATACCGTGCCGGACGTACCACCAATTCATCTCGGGCCTGTTCGGCCGCGAGCCCGGGATGGTCGATGGCCCGAGCGGGCTCGATCAGTTCTTCGGCCCAGGCCATGGGCTCGAACTTGTCGATCCAGAAGCCCAGGAACACCGCGTAGGTGGCAATCGGGGCGGCGAACATCGAGGTCGCCGCCGTGGTTGGCGGCCCACCGAAAGGCTTTGCTTAGTGGTCTGGTTCTCGAATCAATTGCTGTACGGTCAAGGCCGCGGTCCGGGGCCGACGGCTAGCAAACCATTTCTGCAATGGGCATCGCTGCGCGACGGTCAAACAACGGTCAAGAACGGCAATCACGAGTGGCCAGTGTGCCCATTCTCTGGGCGCCGAGGTGCCGACGGAGTGGAGCCGATGACGGGAATCGAACCCGCGTATTCAGCTTGGGAAGCTGATGTTCTGCCATTGAACTACATCGGCATGGTGCTGCAGAGGATACCAAGCCCGTCAGGGCCCGGACTCGGTGATGTCCGCCCAGCCGAAACCCGGGGCGTCCCCGTATAGGCTCGTCGCGTGCTGCTCTCTGATCGTGACCTCCGCGCCGAGATCGCCGCGGGACGGCTGGGCATCGACCCCTTCGACGACGCGCTGGTGCAGCCATCGAGCGTCGACGTGCGCCTGGACAACCTGTTCCGGGTGTTCAACAACACCCGCTACACCCATATCGACCCCGCGAAGCGCCAGGACGAACTCACCACCCTCGTGCAGGCCACCGACGGCGAGCCCTTCGTCCTGCATCCCGGCGAGTTCGTGCTCGGCTCGACGCTGGAATGCTGCACGCTGCCCGACGACCTGGCCGGCCGACTGGAAGGCAAGTCGTCGCTGGGCCGACTCGGCCTGCTGACCCATTCCACCGCGGGTTTCATCGACCCCGGTTTCTCCGGACACATCACCCTGGAGCTGTCCAACGTCGCCAACCTGCCGATCACGTTGTGGCCCGGGATGAAGATCGGGCAGCTCTGCCTGCTGCGGTTGACCAGCCCGGCCGAACATCCCTACGGCAGCGCCAGGGTCGGGTCCAAATACCAGGGTCAGCGCGGGCCCACACCGTCGCGTTCGTATCAGAACTTCATCCGCTCGGAGCCCGGCGAGTAGTCTCGGGTCTCCAGGGGCAGCAGCGCACCGCCAGCTAACCCGTCGGGCTGTAACAACGCCGCTAGCAGCGGCGATGAAGTTCTAGTTGGGCAGCTCGGGCGAGGTGGAGCGGAGCAGCGGGTCGGGGCCAGCCAGCAAACAACCTTGGAGGGCTAGTGGACATCGTACTTGGTGTGTCTATGGCACCCACTACGGTCCGCATGGTGCTGGTCGAGGGCGGCAAGGCCGACGGTGCCATCGTCGACCACGACACCTTCGACATCACCGCAAGCAGTGACACAGCAACCGCGAGCGCGGCCGAGCAGGTGATCGCGGCGATTCTCGGGACCCGGGAGAGCGCGGCCGAGGGTGGCCATCACCTGATCTCGACGGGCGTGACGTGGACCGACCACGCGGCCGCGGCGGAACTGCGCGACGCCCTGGCGGCGCACAACATCGACGACGTCCTCCTGGTCTCAGAGCTGCACGCCGCGGGCTCGCTGGCGCAGGCCGTCGGCGGCACCGTGGGCTACGAGCGCACCGCACTGCTGTTCCTCGAGCGCGACACCGCCACCCTGTCGGTGGTTCAGACGGCCGACGGCGCCGTGGTCAGGGTGCAGAGCCGCGACCTAAACACCCCGGATGCCGTGGCGGAACTCGCGGCCATGGTGGCCGGTCTGGAAGACCTCGACGAGCCGCCCCAGGGGCTGTTCGTGGTCGGCGCCGGTGTCGACGTCGCCGCCTTGCAGTCCCAGATCGCGGCGGGCACCACCCTGCCGGTGCGTGCGCCCGACGACGCCGCCCTCGCCTTGGCGCGCGGTGCCGCCCTGGCGTCGGCCGCCGCGCCGCGCTACGAGGCGTCCACCGTCGGACTGGCTTACGCGCAGGACCGCGACGGCACCACCGCCGGGGCCGCGGTGTACGCGGCCGGTGCCGACACCGAGATGTCCGCGGGGGCGACGCAGATGGCGGCCGCCGGATACATGGCCCCGCTGGGCTACAGCGCGGTCCCCGATGACGGCGATCCCGGCTATCCCGAGGTGCCGGTCGAATTCGAAGACCCGCCCGACGCCGAGGAATCCGACCGCAAGCCGTTCCTGCTGGTCGGCAGCGCGCTCACGTCGATCTTCGTCGTCGGCGTCGTCGCGCTGGTCATCTCGCTGGCGGTCAGCATCCGCCCGACGGTGGATCAGCGCCCCAGTCCCGGCGAGAGCATGATCGTGCCGAGCAGCCAGGCCCAGGCGCCGGCGGCCCAGGTGCCCGCGCCCCCGTCGGTGGCCGACACGATCCAGGAGCCGGTGCCGGTGGTGCAGCAGGCCCCACGGACGGTCTTCGTCAACCCGGCGCCCAGGGCGCCGGAACCCGCGCCCGCGGCACCCGCGCCGGCGCCGGCCGCCCCGGCCCCGGCGGCGCCCGCACCCGCACCGGAGGCTCCGGCTCCCGCACCGGCCCCTGCCGCTCCGGCGCCGGTACCCATCCCGCTTCCGATCCCGATCCCGGTCCCGGTGCTCTCGCCACCGATCATCCAGGCGCCTCGCCCGGTGCCGCCGGTGGTCCGCCCGCCGAAGCCGTCCTACCCGCCGTCCTCGGTGCCGTCGTACCCCTCGTATCCGTCGTCGCCGCCGTCCTCGGCGCCGTCCTACCCGTCTGATCCGTCGTCGCCGCCGTCCTCGGCGCCGTCCTACCCGTCTTATCCGTCGTCGCCGCCGTCCTCGGCACCCTCGTCGGTGCCGTCTTATCCGTCCTATCCGTCGGTGCCGCAGACCACCCAAGCGCCCAGCTATCCGAGCCCGGCCAACGGGTCTGGTGGGTCGAGCGGCGGGTACGGCTCGGATGAGTCCGGCTCGAGCGGCTCCGGCAGTTCCGGGGGCTCGAGTAGTCCCGGTGGCTCGAGTAGTTCCGGCGGCTCGAGTAGTTCCGGTGGCTCGAGTAGTTCCGGTGGGGCGCAGAGCCCCGTCCTGACGCTGGTGCCCAGTATCGGCGGCTGATCGGGCGGCTCGTTCATCGACCGTTAGCCTGGCGCTCAGTGTCGCGATGCGGTGCGCTCATCGCGGCTGCCTATACCTGGGTCATGCGTTGCACCGTCTTCGGCACCGGCTATCTGGGCGCCACCCATGCCGCGGGCATGGCGGAGCTTGGACATGAGGTCCTCGGTGTCGACATCGATCCCGGCAAGATCGCAAAGCTGTCGGCGGGCGAGATCCCGTTTTACGAACCGGATCTCGCCGAGATGTTGCGCGACAACATGGCGGCCGGACGACTGCGCTTCACCACCGACTACGACCTGGCGGCCGATTTTGCGGACCTGCATTTTCTGGGTGTGGGGACACCGCAGAAGAAGGGCGAGTACGGCGCGGATCTGCGCCACGTGCATTCCGTCATCGACGAACTGGTGCCCCGGCTGCGCCGAACCTCGGTGATCGTCGGCAAATCCACGGTACCGGTGGGTACGGCCGCCGACCTCGCGCAACGAGCGCGCAGGCTGGCCGGGGCCGAGATGGACGTTGAGATCGCCTGGAACCCGGAGTTCCTGCGGGAGGGCCTCGCCGTCCACGACACCCTGCATCCGGATCGCATCGTCGTTGGGGTGCAACCGGATTCGATCCACGCCGAAGCCGCCCTGCGCGAGCTGTACGGTAGCCTGATCCACGACGGTGTGCCATTCCTGCTGACTGACCTGCAGACCGCGGAACTCGTGAAGGTCTCCGCCAATGCCTTTCTGGCTACCAAGATCTCGTTCATCAACGCCATCTCCGAGGTCTGCGAGGCCGCTGGCGCGGACGTGCAGTTGCTCGCCGACGCGCTGGGACACGACCCCCGGATCGGGCGGCGATTCCTCAACGCCGGGTTGGGATTCGGCGGCGGATGCCTGCCCAAGGACATCCGCGCCTTCATGGCTCGCGCCGGTGAACTTGGCGCCAATCAGGCGCTGACGTTCCTGCGTGAGGTGGACAGCATCAACATGCGACGCCGCACCCGGATGGTCGAACTGGCGGCCACGGCCTGCGGCGGCTCGCTGCTCGGGGCCAACATCGCGGTGCTCGGTGCGGCGTTCAAGCCCGAGTCCGACGACGTGCGTGACTCCCCGGCACTCAACGTCGCCGGCCTGCTTCAACTCAACGGGGCGACGGTCAACGTCTACGACCCCAAAGCCATGGAGAATTCGCAGCGGCTGTTCCCCACGCTGAACTACTCGACCTCGGTGGCGGAGGCCTGCGATCGGGCGGACGCGGTGCTGGTCCTCACCGAGTGGCGGGAGTTCCTTGACCTCGATCCGGCGGCACTGGCCGAAACCGTACGCGCCAGGGTCGTCGTGGACGGGCGCAACTGCCTGGACTTCGCCCGCTGGAATGCTGCCGGTTGGCAGGTCTACGCGCTGGGCCGGGCAGCGCAACAGGTTCGGGCCACCTGACTCCGTCGGTGTACCGGGTCCCGTAGGCTTACCAGGCCGTCAGTTCATGTTCGGGCGTCGGATGCGATTGACGGAACCCGCGCGGAGGTGGTGGACCTGCTCAAGACCTCGCATGTTGCGACAGCCGCCGCTGTGGTGTTCGCCGCCTTCACCACCTGGATCGTGGGCGGGTTCTCCCATGGGACGGCCCTGAAGGCCATCGACGACATCGTGTCGGTTTTGCTGTCGGTTCCGGCGGTGTTTCTCGCGGCGATGGCTGCCCGGTCCTCCGCCGGTCGGCTGCGCGCCGCCTGGACGGCGATGGCGGTCGGCCTGCTCGGTTGGGCCATCGGGGACATGCTGTGGGCCTACTACGAACTCGCCCTCGACGAGGTCCCGTTCCCGTCCCTCGCCGACGCGGCGTACCTGGTCATGCCCGTCGCGTTCGGTGTGGCCCTGTTGTTGTTCCCAGTGGGCAACAGCGCCCAGTCCCGCGGCCGGATGCTTCTCGACGGCCTGATCGTGGCGGGCTCGCTCTTCCTGGCCAGCTGGGTGATGATTCTGAACCCGATGTACCAAGCCGGCGCGGACAGCCTGCAGGCCCTGATCATCTCGCTGGCCTACCCCGTCTCCGATGTGGTGATCCTGACCATCGCCGCTATCGCTCTGGTGCGAGTCACCCAAGATCAGCGCCTGGTTCTGAGCCTCCTTACAGTCGGGATCGCCTGTATCGCACTGTCCGACAGCGCATTCGCCTACTTGTCCCTCGACAACGAATACAGCAGCGGCAACCTGATCGACATCGGTTATGTCGCCGGGCTGCTGATGATCATGGTGGCGGCGGCGGCGGGTCGCGAGGGCGCCCACCGTCCGCAGGCGCCTGTCGAGCTACCGGGATGGGCCTCGATCTGGTTC
>JAGQTU010000036.1 GCA_020438865.1 Mycobacterium sp. | reverse complement strand
GACAGCACGCCGAGATCGCCCTCCTCGAAGGGGTCGGACTCCTCAAGATCCTCCGCGGAGATGTCGGCGTCGAGGGTCTCCAGCGCCTCGGCGGCGATGTCGTAGTCCAACGCGGCGGTCGCATCCGACAGCAGCAGCCGGGTGCCCGCCGGGGCCGGCCGCACGATCAGGAAGAACTCGTCGTCGATGTCCAGCAGCCCGAACACCGCTCCGGCGCTGCGTAATTCCCGCAGTTCGGTTTCCGCCGCGGACAGGCTGGTCAACACCTTGGCGCTCATCGGGGCGCACCGCCACTTGCCGTCTTCGCGGACCACGGCCACGCCGAAGCCGTCGGGGGTGTCGGCCGAATCCTGTGGCCCCGCCCCCTTCCCGGCCCGCGATGCTTCCATGGGCGCTTACGGTAGTCGCTGATCAGGCCCGTTACCAGGTAATCGGCCGCCGTCGCCGCACACCGGCCGGACGCGGGCCGTCCGGGTGCGTGTGCCAACCTGGAATGCGTGACGAAGACACCCGTGTGCGTGCTCGGGCTGGGGCTGATCGGCGGGTCGGTCTTGCGCGCAGCGGTGGCGGCCGGACGGGACGGATTCGGCTACAACCGGTCCGTCGAGGGCGCCCAGGCGGCCCGCACGGACGGGTTCGAGGCCACCACCGATCTCACGGAGGCCCTGATGTGGGCCGCCGACCGCAATGCGCTGATCGTGCTGGCCGTGCCGATGCCCGCGGTGTCGCTGCTGCTCGGTCACATCAAGGACGTCGCCCCGGACTGCCCGTTGACCGATGTGATCAGCGTCAAGGGCGCCGTCCTGGCCGAGGTGCGGGCCGCGGGCCTGCTGGACCGCTACGTCGGCGGGCACCCGATGGCCGGTACCGCGCACTCCGGCTGGGCCGCGGGTAACGCCCGACTGGTCGCCGGCGCGCCGTGGGTGCTCAGCGTGGACGAGCACGTCGACGCGCGGGTGTGGTCCCAGGTAATGCACCTGGCGCTGGACTGCGGCGCCGTGGTGGTGCCCGCCAAGTCCGACGAGCACGACGCCGCCGCCGCCAGCATCTCGCATCTGCCCCACCTGCTGGCCGAGGCGCTCGCCGTCACCGCCGGCGAGGTTCCGCTCGCATTCGCGCTGGCGGCCGGCTCCTTCCGGGACGGCACCCGGGTGGCCGCGACCGCACCGGACCTGGTGCGGGCGATGTGCGAGGCGAACGCCGAGCAGTTGCTGCCGGCCCTGGACCGTGCGCTGGAACTGCTCAAGCACACCCGGCAGTCGCTGGCGGAGCGCGATTCAGTGGCCGAACTGGTCGAGGCCGGGCACGCCGCCCGGGCCCGCTATGACGGCTTCTCCCGGCCCCAGATCGTCACGATCGCGATCGGCGAGGAGAACTGGCGCGAGGAACTCGCCGCCGCCGGGCGCTCCGGCGCGGTGATCAGATCCGCTCTGCCAGGCCCGGGTAATCCACGATGAACCCCTCGTCGTCAACGGTGATCGTGGTCTTGGCCACCGGGGAGTCCAGTTCGATGCCGGTGCCCGGCCCGGCACTGATATAGCCGATCGTCGCCGGCTTGACCGTCAGGTCGGGCAGGTTCACGTACACCACCGGCAGGGTCACCGACTCGGCCCGCTGGTAGAGGCCGGTGCGCCGGATCGGCAGCGCGTTGAAGAACGGGCTGAAGACGACGTCGACGTCCAGGGCGCCGTCGTAGGCCTCCCGGGACTGGCCCTGGTGGTCGGTGATCAGCCACATGTTCTCCTCGTCCCGCGCGATCGAGAGTTGCCGGTCGCGTTCGGCGAGGGTGATGGACAGCGAGAGCCGCTTGGTGGCCCCGGTCTCGTCGGTCACCAGGTCATAGGAGGCGCTGAACGCCGGATGGGTGAGGGAGGCCGCGGCGACGATGCGCCCGTAGGCCTTGATTCGGTTGCCGGACAACTGGACCCGGGCGGACTCCATCCGCGAACCGTCGTGGGCGCGCCAGGTCAGGATCGCCGGCCAGGCGCTATCTGTCGCATCACTCACCCGTCTACCGTAAGCGACGGCCCATCTCGGCCCTAGCCGGGTCGGGCGGTGCGGCCCGTCCTGGGCTCCGGGGGACGGGATTCGAAGCTCACCTCATCGTCCAGCAAAGGCTGGGGCAGCCGGCCGGGACGCAGCCGGCCCGATCCCGGCAGCGAGGCCCACACCGCCAGGGCCAGCAGGCCGTCCAGAATCAGCGCCAGCACCGTCACCAGCAGCGCCCCGACCAGGGCGATGTGGAACTGGCGCACCTTGATGCCGTCGATCAGGTAGCGGCCCAGCCCGCCCAGGCTGGCGTAGGCGGCCACCGTGGCGGTGGCGACCACCTGCAGTGTCGCGGTGCGCAGGCCGCCCAGGATCAGCGGCATGGCGTTGGGCAGCTCGACGCGGGTCAGCACCCGCGCCTCGGTCATCCCCATCGAGCGGGCGGCGTCCACCACCGCCGGGTCGACGTTGGCGATCCCGGCGTAGGTACCCGCCAGCAGCGGCGGGATGCCGAGCAGCATCAGCGCGACCGTCGGGGGCAGCATGCCCAGCCCCCACAGCAGGACGCCGAGCAGCAGCACGCCCAGGGTCGGCAGCGCCCGCAGCGCGTTGACCCCGGTCACCACCAGGAAGGTGCCGCGGCCGGTATGGCCGATGATCATCCCGATCGGGATCGCGATCAGCGCCGAGATGACGACCGCGACGGCGGTGTACTGCAGGTGCTCGAGGATGCGGGCGCCGATGCCGGAGCGGCCGCCCCAGTGGTCCGCCGTGAAGATGTAGGCCAGCGCCTGGTGCAGAAAGTTCACGCTGCCGCCTTCGCCCGGGCCCAGGGGGTGATGAGGCGACCGGTCAGCATGATCAGGATGTCGACGACGATGGCCAGCAGGAAGATCGCGATGATGCCGGCGACGATCTGGTCGCTCTTGTCGGCCTGATAGCCCTCGGTGAACCAGGTGCCCAGTCCGCCGATGCCGATGACGGAGCCGACGGAGACCATCGAGATGTTGGTCACCGCGACCACCCTCAGGCCGGCGATCAGCACCGGGATCGACAGCGGGAGTTCGACTTTCAGCATCCGGACCAGCCCGGTGTAGCCGACGGCGGTGGCCGCGTCACGGACCTGGGCGGGCACGGCGTCCAGCGCCTCGGGCACCGCGCGCACCAGCAGGGCGGTGGTGTAGAGGGTCAGCGCGACGATCACGTTGGCCTCGTCGAGGATGCGGGTGGGGATGATCAGGGGCAGCACTACGAACAACGCCAGCGACGGGATGGTGAAGATGATGCTGGCCGTCACGGTGGTCAACCGCCGCAGCGCGGTGGTGCGCCACACGTAGGCGCCGAGGGGAACGGCGATCAGCAGTCCGAGCACGACCGGGATCAGCGACAGCCGCAGGTGGATCACCGTCAGCATCCACGCCTTGTCGAGGTGCGTGAGCAGGTATCGCACGGCTCAGGTGACCTCCCCCGAGTCGCTGCGCTCCTGCCCCGCCGGGTTGCCCTGCCCGCGCTGCAACTCAAGCGCCGCCAGCACGTCTTCGGCCTTCACGCCGCCGGCCACCCGACCACCCGCGTCGACCGCGACCCCCAGCGCCGACGGGGCGGACAGCGCTGCGTCCAGTGCCTGCCGCAGCGTGCCGTCGGGGGGGAACAGCGAGCCGCCGGCGATGGTGCTGTCATAGAGCGAACTGCCCTTGCGGTGCAGCGCAACGCCTTCCGCGTTGATCCAGGCATACGGCGACCCGTCGGCTCGGGTGACCAGCACCCACTCGCCCGGACCGAGTGCCAGCGCGTCGATCTCCGGTTCGGTCACGGCGCGGACGTCGTGCAGGGGGATGCCGGTCGCGTGATAGAACTGCAGGCCCCGGTAGCCGCGGTCGGCGCCGATGAAGCCGGCGACGAAATCGTTGGCGGGATTCGACAACAGCCGCGCCGGCTTGTCGTACTGCTGCAGCGCGCCGCCCGGTCCGAACACGGCCACCCGGTCGCCGAGTTTGATCGCCTCGTCGATGTCGTGGGTGACGAAGACGATGGTTTTATGCAGTTCGTCTTGCAGGCGCAGCATCTCGGCCTGCAACTCGTCGCGCACCACCGGGTCGACGGCCGAGAAGGGCTCGTCCATCAGCAGGATCGGGGGGTCGGCGGCGAGCGCGCGGGCGACTCCGACCCGCTGCTGCTGCCCGCCGGACAGTTGGGCGGGATAGCGGTCGCCGAGTTTGGGGTCCAGGCCGACCCGTTCGAGAACGGCGTACGCGGCTTTCCGCGCCTCGCGGCGGGACTGACCGGTCAGCACCGGCACGGTGGCGACGTTGTCGACCACCCGCTGGTGCGGCATCAGGCCACCGCTCTGGATGACGTAGCCGATACCGAGTCGCAGCTTGACCGGGTTGACGGTCGAGACGTCGCGGCCGTCGACCGTCAGGGTTCCGGACGTCGGCTCGATCATCCGGTTGATCATCCGCATCGAGGTGGTCTTGCCGCAGCCGGACGGTCCGACGAACACCGTGAGCGTGCCGGTCGGCACCTCCAGGGTGAGGTCGTCCACCGCGACCGTGCCGTCGGGGTAACGTTTGGTCACGCCCTCGAAGGTGATCATCTACTTTCCGATCGGCTGGTCGAAGCCGTTGTCGCGCACCCATTTCCGGGCGGCTTCGTCGGGGTCCACACCCGCGTTGCCCGATACGGCGGTGTTCAGGTCGATCAGGCCCTGGGTGGTCAGTTTCGCCGAGACCGCATCCAGGATGGTCTTCAGCTCGTCGGACTTCTTCTGCGAGCTCACCAGCGGAACGACGTTGGCGGCCAGGAAGTTGTTCTTCGGGTCCTCGAGCACCACGAGTTTGTTCTGCGGGATCGCCGGGGAGGTGCTGAAGATGTCTGCCGCGGTGACGGTTCCGTCGGTGAGTGCCCGCACCGTCGCCGGTCCGCCGCCGTCGCTGATCGACACGAAATTGTCCGGCTTGATGTCCAGGCCGTACTTGGCCTTGAGCCCCGGCAGCCCCTCGGTGCGGGTCTGGAATTCCGAAGGGGCGCCGAACTTCACCTCCGCGGAGTGTTCGGCGAGATCCCCGATGGTCTTGAGGTTCCACTTCTGTGCGGTGGCTTCGGTGACGGCGACGGTGTCGGTGTCGTTGGCCGGTGACGGCGTGAGGATCGACAGGTCACCGGGAAGCACCCGGAAAAGGGCCAGTTCCACAGCATCCGGGGTGGTGACCGCCGTCTTCGGGTCGAAGTACTGCAACAGGTTTCCGGTGTACTCGGGCACCAGGTCGATCGAGTGATCGCGCACGGCGGGGATGTAGGTTTCCCGGCTGCCGATGCCGAACTGCCGTCCGACGTTGAAGCCGTTGGCCTCCAGAGCCTGCGCGTAGATCTCGGCGATGATCTTCGACTCGGGGAAGTCCGCGGAGCCGACCACGACGCTCTTGAGGTCACCGGAGGCCGAGCCACCGCCGAGCGGATTGGAGCTGCCACAGCCGACCGCGGCGGGCAGCACCAACGCAAGGACAATTGCCGCCAGTCGCAGCCGCTTCCGGTGTCGCGACGGGTTCATGTATGTCCTTTCCCGGTCGTAGCTGAAACCCTATCGACCCGGCCAACGCCCTGGCGCGCTTTGGCCGAGGGCGACGCGACACCCGGTTGCGGGCGTTGTTGTCGCTTTCCGCACGGATAGGGGCAAGATGGAATCATGAGCACCGAACCGTCACCGCCCACCGGCGAACCGACCCCCGCGGCGCCGCCGCCCCCGGCGCCTCCGGTGACATCGACCCCCCTTGAGGTGGCCGAGGTCAAACTCACGAAGGCGGGTGCGCTGTGGTCGTCGCTGATCTTCGGGCTGCTGATCCTGACCATCCTGCTGGTGTTCATCACCCAGAACACCGACTCGACCTCATTCGCCTTCCTCGGGTGGCATTGGACCCTGCCATTGGGGGTGGCGATCCTGCTGGCGGCGGTGTGCGGGTCGGCGATCACCGTGCTCGTCGGTGCGGCCCGGATATTCCAGTTGCGCCGGGCGGCGAAGAAGAATCTCAAGGCAGCGCTGCACGGCTAGCCGGGTTTCGGTGGGCCCGGCCGGTGGTATACCCGGCCAATGTTGAAACAACTGACGAAGATGACTCCCGTGCTGTTCGCGGGCGCTGCGGCAGCTGTCATCGCGGCAGCGCCGGTCGCCCTTGCCGACCCATGTGTGAATCCCGACGGCACCGCGTGTGCGGTGATCGGTCCCGGCGGCGCCAGCGGCGGCGTTCCCGGCGGGCCCGGCGGTGAAGCCGGACCCGGTGGTGCCAGCGGCGTGATCCCGGGTGGTCCCGGCGGCGCGGCCGGCCCCGGTGGCGCGACCGGTGCGATCCCGGGCGGCCCCAGCGGCACGGCCGGTCCCGGCGGGGCCAGCGGATGCATCCCCGGCGTGGGCTGCCTCAACGTCGGCGGATAGCCAACCGACCTATTTCAGGGCGGCCAGCCCCGCGCTGATCAGGATGCCGACGGCCGCACCGAGCGGTTCGTCCGCCGCGCCCGCGGCATCGCCGGCGGCCGCGCGGCCGCGGTGTTCGATACCGGCGACGATGATCCCCAGCTTGAAATAGCCCAGGGCCATCTGGAAGTCCCAATGCGCCAGCGGTTGCCCGGATGCGACCGAGTACCGGTGCGCCAACTCGTCCTGCGACGGCATCGTCGGGGCCGACCACGCCGCCTGCATGCCGAGAATCGTGTTCAGCGCCGGGTTGCGCTGGACGGCCATCACCGCGACGTCCGACAGCGGGTCGCCGAGCGTCGACATCTCCCAATCCAGCACGGCGCGAAGGATTCTCGGGTCGTCGGCGTCGAGCATGGTGTTATCGATCCGGTAGTCGCCGTGCACGATCGAGACCCGGCTCTCCGCGGGCACCGATTCCGCGAGCCTGGCGTGCAACCGCCGCACATCGGCGTCGCGCGGATCCTCGGGCAACCGCACGTAATCCCACTGCGAACCCCAGCGCCGTACCTGGCGCTCGAGATAACCGGCCGGCCTTCCGAAGTCACCGAGCCCGACGGCGGCCGGGTCAACCTGGTGCAGGTCCACCAGGACCTTGATCAGGCTGTCCACACAGTCGCTGACCACCTCCGGTCCGCCGAGCGCCTCCAGTTCGGCACGGGTGCGCACGACCTGGCCTGGTACGTACTCGACCATCTGGAACGGCGCACCCGAGACCAAGTCGTCGTCGCGCATGGTAACCGCGGGCGCCACCGGCACCGGGGTGTCCGCCAGCGCGGCGACCACCCGGTATTCCCGGGCCATGTCGTGCGCGGAGGGAGTGAGGCCGTGCAGTGGTGGGCGGCGCAGCACCCACTTCGACGCGTCGTCATAGACCAGGAAGGTGAGGTTGGACCGGCCACCGGAGATCAGCTCCGCCCGCAGTTCTCCCTCGCGCGGGACGCCGACGTCGCGCAGGTGCCGGTCCAAGGCCGTCAGGTCGAGCCCCTCGAGTGAAGTCACCCGCTATGTATATGCCTCAGCGGCGGTTGCGCGGAAGCAGATCCCAGACATGCTCGGTGCTGTTGACCGCCGCCACCGTGCCCTGCCCGCTGCGGGCGTACAGCAACCGGGTCACCGAGACGTAGTCGATGGGAAACGACAGCAGCCGTGCGGTGCCCAGAAGCTCATGCAGGACAACGTTGATCACGCCGCCGTGGCTGAACACCGCCACGGTGTCGTCGTGCTCGGCGGCGCCGACGATATCGGCCAATGCCGCCGAGACCCGGCCGCGGAACGCGTCCTCGTCGACGGTGCCGGGCAGGTGCCCTGCGGCCATCCGCGCCCACTCCTCGGGGTGTTCGGTGCGCACCTGCTCGATGGGGACGTAGTGGGACAGCCCGCGGTCGTACTCGGCCAGCCGATCGTCGATGTCGACGCCCATGCCCAGTGCGTCGGCGACGGGTTCGGCGGTCTGGAACGCCCGGCGCTGCGGACTGCTGACCAGCCGGGTGATCGGGAACCGGGCCAACGCGTCGGGCAGCCGCCGCGCCTGCTGCCAGCCCGCCTCGGAGAGTTGGGGGTCGGCGCCCTCGCCAGCCGCGGTCCGCAACGGCAGGGCATGCCTGACGAGCAGCAGTTGCATGGCTGCGGTGGTCCTTTCGGTTCGGGCCCGTTCCTACGTTAAGGCGCTGTCGCAGAGGCTAATTCGGCAAAGGATGCCTCGATCGCTTCGGCCAGCCGGGCGATGTCGGGCAGCGCGGTGGGATCGGTGCACAGGCCGATGCCCATGTCGCCGGCGCAGGAGATCGCCGAGATCCGAAGGGCATGGTGCGCCCCCGGCTCCGAAGACGAGAAGAGGTTCTGCACCCGTCGCCCGGAAACGCTCACCGGCTCGCGCGGTCCGGGGACGTTCGATATCGACAGGCTGAACTCGCGCGGGCTGCCGGCCAGCCGCTGCACGGCGGAGCCGAGGTGGCCGACCCGCCCCAGCGCGTGGAACAGGTCGTACATCTCGTCGGCGTCGTCGAGGCGCTTGCGGCGGCGGGTCTCGGCGCTGATGCGGTCCAGACGGATCAGCGGGTTCGGCTCGTCGATGGGCAGATCGATGTTGAGGAACGAATCGCGGTTGCCGGCGCCTGCCGCGGACTCGTCACGATGGTGCAGGCTCACCGGGATCTGCGCGCGCAGCCGGTGGGCCGCCGAACCGCCGGCCCACGTCCGCAGCCCTCCCGCGATGGTGGCGAGCAGAACGTCGTTGACGGTCGCCGGGTTGGGCCGTGCGGCGCCGACCGCCTTGAACCGCGCCAGCGGAGCGACGACGAACGCCAGTTCGCGGGCGATCGTGATCGGCCGGTCGAAGGGCGATCGACCGCCGGCATGGCCGAGTTCGCGCAGCACGGCGCCGGGCAGCCGAAGCGCTTCGGCAAGGGGGGTCAGCCGGGGTGCCTCGTGCAGGCCGGGTGCGGCCTCCGCGGCACGGTCGCGGGCGGCGGCGCGGGCATCGAAGAGCACGCTGTCGAGGAATTGCACCCCGGCGATCCCGTCGGCCATCGCATGATGGATGCGCGCCGCGATCGCCTCCCGCCCGTCGGCCAACGGGCCGATCACGTCGAACGTCCACAGCGGCCGACCGCGGTCGAGATGTTCGGACATCAATCCACCGACGATGCGCCACAGGTCGGCCTTCGACACGCAGGGCGGGTCGCTGTGGCGCCGGACGTGCCGGCGGATGTCGAAGGCCTCGGCCGGCACCCACCGTGGCTCCGGGCCGGAGGTGTCCACCCGGTGGGTCGCGCGTGGCACGGAGTCGAGCCGCTCGGCCACGGCGGCCCGCAGCGCCTCGACGTCCAGCGCGCCGCCGCCCGGTTCCAGGATCAGGAGTTTGAGGGTGTGCCCGGCGATCGACGCCGACTCCAGCTTCAGGATGCGGCCGTCATCCTCGGAGAGTCGGTCGGGATCGTCACTCGGCGGCACGTGCCACAGCGTACGGCTCGACGTCGAAGAGCACACCGGCCTTGCGCCCGTGTAACGATGAGGCCCATGCGCGCCTTCGCCTGCCCGGTGTGCCAGAACTTCGCTTCGTTCGAACGGGACCGCTGCGGGTCCTGCGGCGCGGCGCTGGGCCTGCACCTGCCGAGCTGGTCGATGGTGGCTCTGCAGGACGGCGGCACTACGATCGACGGCGAAGCCTGGGTGCGCTGCACGCAGTCCGACCCGCTGGGCTGCAACTGGCTGGTGCCGGAGAGCCAGGACCCGGCGGCGCGCGGCAGGTGCCTGGCCGACTCGCTGATCCGCCGCGAGCCCGATCCCGACGACACCATCGCCCGGGAGAAGCTGGCGCCGACGGCGGTGGCCCTGCGCAGGCTGGTCTACCAACTGGACTGGCTCGGGCTGCCGATCGACCCGTACTGGCGCCGCGACGGCGGGCTGGCATTCGACCTGCTGTCCAGCTACAGCACCGGGGAGCGGATCACCATCGGTCACGCCGACGGCGTGATCACCATCGATCTGGTGGAATCCCTTGACGCATACCGGGAGACGTTGCGGGTGCGCCTCGGTGAGCCGTACCGGACCATGCTCGGCCACTTCCGGCACGAGGCCGGCCACTACTACCAGAACATCCTGGTCGAGACCGGCGCGGGCGCGCAGCGCTACCTCGCTCGTTGCCGCGACCTGTTCGGCGACGAGCGGGCCAGTTACGCCGATGCGCTGGCGCGGCACTACGAGTTCGGGGCGCCGCCGGACTGGCAGGAATCGTTCATCTCGGAGTACGCGACCATGCACCCGTGGGAGGACTTCGCCGAATGCTTCGCCCACTACCTGCACATCACCGACACCATCGACACCGCCCGGGAGGCGGGCATGGTGTTGCACGTCGACCGGGTCCGGTTCACCGGCCCGCGGGACATCGTTCCGCTGGAGTCCTACGCCGACGTCCCGATCGACCGGTTGCTGTTCGACTGGAAGTGGATGTCGCTGTTCTTCAATCGGGTGAACACCGCGATGGGCAAGAACCCGTTGTACCCCTTCGAGATCGGCAAGCCGGTCGCGGACAAGCTCGGTTTCGTGCATCAGGTCGTGCGGGAATCAGCGGCATGAAAACCGCCTGAGGCAGGCAGCGCATGGCACGCGGGAATCCGTCACGGCGAGGTGGGCTCATCGCCCTGCTTCTCGCGGCGATCGTGGTGGCGGCAGCGGCACTCTTCTCGGGCGCGGCCCATGCAATTCCGGACGACGAGAACCACGATGTCACGCTCTACTTCTTCTGGGCCGAGGGATGCCCGCATTGCGCGGCCGCTAAGCCCACCCTGGCCGACTTTGAGAAGCGACACCACAGGCTGACGGTACGGGCGTTCGAGGTGACCGGCAGCGCGGAGAACCGGCAGCTGTTCTCTGAGATGGCGGCCAAGTTCGGCATCCGGCTTCCCGCGGTCCCGACGTTCTTCCTGGGGGACCGGTATTGGGTGGGGTACACCGAATCCACGACGCCGGGTCAACTCGACATGGCGATCGTTCGCTGCCTCTCCACCGGATGCCCTGATGCGGGGGCGGGTGTATTAGAACCCGGTCCGTCGGGCGCGCCACTGCCCGCACTCCCGCCGACGCCGACTGACGTGATCTCACTGCCGCTCATCGGAGACGTCGACGTGGGCACGCACTCCCTGGCTGTGACGACCGCGCTCATCGCCGCCGTCGACGGGTTCAACCCGTGCTCGCTGTGGGTGCTCTCGATACTGCTCGCCCTCACGTTACGCACCGGATCGAGGCGCACCATCGCGGTGATCGGGTTGGTGTACATCTTCGTCACCGCGCTCGTCTACGCGCTGTTCATCGGCGGATTGTTCTCGGTGTTCTCCATCGTGACGGTCACCCCGTGGGTCCGGGTGGTGGTAGCGCTGTTCGCCACCGGGTTCGCCGTGATCAATATCAAGGACTTCTTCTGGTTCAGGAAGGGTGTCTCACTTACCATCCCGGAATCTGGGAAACCTGTTATCTACCAACGTATTCGCGGAGTCCTGTCGGTGGCCGACTCGATGCCGGCGATGATCGCAGCCACCGTGGTCCTGGCGGCGGGGGTGTCCTTCGTGGAGCTGGCGTGCACCGCGGGATTCCCGATCCTGTGGACGAACATCATGGCCGCCGACGAAGTCAGCCTGACGCTGTTCATCCTTCTGCTGGCGCTCTACATGTTGATATATCAAATCGACGAACTCGCGATCTTCGGCGTAGCCCTCGTCACCCTGCACTCCAGCCGAGTTCAGGAGAGCCAGGGCCGCCTGCTCAAGTTGATCGGCGGAATGCTGATGTTGAGTCTTGCTGTGGTGATGCTGTTCAAGCCCTCACTCATGAACGAGATCGGAACATCGCTCATCGTGTTCGCCGCGGCCGCCGGGGCAACCCTGTCGGTGTTCACCGCCGACCGCGTCATCCGTCGTTGGGTTTCGACTCGAGCGTGACGACCAGTTGTTCCGCCCGCGCACGATCGAACTCATCGTCGACGAGCATCACTGGGCGACCCGACCGGTCTACGATCGATGCGGCGAAGCCCGCACGGTAGCCCCAGGAACAGTGCACCCACACCTCGTCGTGCGGGATCTCCCCGATCCGGTCGAGCCGTTCCATGCAGTGCGGATTCTTGGGGCATCGCGGATGGTGTCCGCCTTCGCATTCGCTCCGCTGCCGGACGTCGAGATCGGTGCGCCCGGCGACCGGGAACGATCGCGGCGCGATCCGCGAGATCGCCGACCCGGTATGACCGCAACGGAGTGCCGGACTCGAAGTCGGCGATGTCACAAGCCGCCGAGCCCGTAGGACTATCGATCCTGCCCCGAGGATCTGATCGGATGAGTCGCCGATGAGTGTCATCGGTGCGCCCCGGCGATGCTCCTCAGCTTCGACCCAGTTCGGCCAGGATCTGTTCGGTGTGCTCGCCGAGCTTCGGTGCCGGTGACCGCGGCGCCCACGGTGTGCCGTGGAAGTCGGCCGGGGTGGCGACCATCGGCAGTGAACCGTCGCCGTCCGGTACGTCGACCAGACCGCCGGCGGCGTGGAACTGCTCGTCGCCCAGCACGTCCTCCATCGAGTTCACCGGCGCCCAGAACAATTCTGGCTCACCGTCGAAGATCTCGGCCCATTCGGCCAGCGTCCGGGCGGCGAAGATCTCGTCGAGCACGGCGATCAGCTCGCGGGAGTTGCGGGCCCGGTCCCGTGCGGTGGCAAACCGACTGTCGGCCAACCATTCCGGGTGCCCGACCGCGCGGCACAGCGGTGGCCAGTGCCGATCGGCCTCCAGCCCGACGATCCAGAACCGCCTGCCGTCCGCCGCCGTGTAGTTGTTCATGCACGGGTTGCCCATCGACTCGCGCTGGCCGATCGCGATCGGCCGCCCGGTCAACAGGAACGTGTTCAGGTCGAAGCTGACGGTGTAGGCGCCCTGGCGGTACAGCGAGGTGCTGACCAGTTGCCCCTCACCGGTGCGGGCGCGGGCCACCAGGGCGGCGTTGACCGCCGCCGCCAGCGTCATACCGGTCAGGTGGTCCCCCATGCCGCCCCGCTGGAACGGCGGGGTGTCACCGGGCCGGGTCAGCAGGTCGGCCACCCCGGAGCGGGCCCAGAACGCCGCGATGTCGTAGGCCGGGCGGTTCGCGTCCGGGCCCTTCTCGCCATAGCCGGTGATCAACCCGTACACCAGGCGCGGGTTCAGTTCGGCCACCGACGGATAATCCAGGGCGAGCCGGCGCAGCGCGTCCGGCCGCACGTTGGTGATGAAAACGTCTGCGCCGGCTACCAGTTGGCGCGCGGTGGCCTGCCCGCCGTCGGTGGTGAGGTCGAGCACGATGCTGCGTTTGGAGCGGTTGTCCATGTCGAACGGCGGGCTGGACCCGTCGTCGAGGCCCATCATCGCGCCGAAAAGCCGGCCCGGGTCGCCGGTGGGCGGTTCGATCTTGACGACGTCGGCACCCCAGTCGGCCAGAATTCCGCCGGCCGCCGGTCCGGCCACCCACACCCCGAGTTCGACGACCCGGATGCCCTCCAGAGGTCCTGTCATTCCGAAAACACTACTTCCGCCGGCTACGGAGAATGCTATTCTCCAAATAGAGAGTAGGGAGTGCGATGACGAGAACCGACAGTCCGGTCGACCTGGACACCGTCACCCTGGGCCGGTGGCTGGACAGCCAGGACGCCCCGGGCCACGGCGAGGAGCCGGTGGCCGACGTGCTCAAGGGCGGATCACAGAACATGCTGTACAAGGTCAGCCGCGGCGGCCAGGGCATGGTGTTGCGGATGCCCGGCCCGCGCGCCGACGAGCGGCGGCTGAGCGAGCTGCTGCGCGAGATCCGCCTCGAGCGCGCGTTGAAGGGCACCGACGTCCCGCATGCCGAACTGGTCGCCGCCGACGAGAGCGGCGAGGTGCTGGGCAAGCCGTTCTACCTGATGAAGGAGATCGACGGCTGGAGCCCGATGGACGGCGGCTGGGCGGCCCCGTTCGACACCGACCTCCAGGCCCGCCGCGGTTTGGCGTTCCAACTCATCGAGGGCGCGGCGAAGCTGGGCCGGCTGGACTGGAAGGCCCAGGGGTTGGCGGGCTTCGGCAAGCCGGACGGCTTCCACGACCGCCAGGTCGACCGCTGGTTGTCCTTCCTGGACTCGTTCAAGGTGCGCGAGCTGCCGGGACTGGACGTGGCCTCGGACTGGTTGCGGCGCAACCGCCCCGCCCACTTCACGCCGGGCATCATGCACGGCGACTACCAGTTCGCCAACGTCATGTACGCCCACGGGGCGCCGGCGCGGCTGGCGGCGATCGTGGACTGGGAGATGACGACGATCGGTGATCCGCTTCTCGACGTCGCCTGGGCGCTGCTGGGCTATGACGGCGAAGAACCCAAGACCCAGGGCTTCTACCTGCCGATGGAAGGCATGCCGACCCGCACCGAACTGCTGGCGCACTACGAGAAGCTGACCGGCATCTCCACCGAGAACATCCACTACTACCTGGTGCTGGCGAACTGGAAGCTGGGCATCGTGCTGGAGAAGACCTATGCCGCCGCCGTCACCGGCGGCAAGGCCGACCCTCAGGTCAAGGAGGCGTTCGGCAAGATGGCGCCCGACCTGATCGGCACCGCCGCACGGTTGGCCCAGTCCGGCGCGGAGGCCTGAGATGGGTTACGCCGACGACCTTTTCGACCTGACCGACCGAGTCGTGCTGATCACCGGCGGCAGCCGCGGCCTGGGCCGGGAGATGGCGTTCGCGGCCGCACGCTGCGGCGCCGACGTGATCGTGGCCAGCCGCAAGTACGACACCTGTGTGGAGACCGCCAAGCAGATCGAGGACGAAACCGGCCGGACCGCAATGCCGTACGCCGTCCACGTCGGCCGCTGGGAAGAGCTCGACGGTCTGGTCGAGGCGGTGTACGACCGGTTCGGCAAGATCGACGTGCTGGTGAACAACGCGGGCATGTCGCCCACCTACGACAAGCTCACCGACGTCAGCGAGAAGCTGTTCGATTCGGTGGTCAACCTGAACCTCAAGGGCCCCTTCCGGTTGTCCGCGCTGGTGGGTGAGCGGATGGTGGCCGGCGGTGGCGGGGTGATCATCAACGTCAGCACCCACGGCTCGCTGCGCCCGCACCCGTCGTTCATCCCCTACGCGGCCTCGAAGGCCGGGCTCAACGCGATGACCGAGGGCCTGGCGCTGGCGTTCGGGCCGACCGTCCGGGTCAACACGCTGATGCCCGGGCCGTTCCTGACCGACATCAGCAAGGCGTGGGATTTCGGCGTGCAGAACCCGTTCGGCCGCCACGCGCTGCAGCGCGCCGGTCAGCCGGACGAGATCATCGGCGCGGCACTGTTCTTGATGTCCGACGCATCCAGTTTCACCACCGGCTCGATCCTGCGCGCCGACGGCGGCATCCCCTAAGGAGTAGTGACATGGCATTCGATTTCTCCGTGGAGCCGGAGTTCGAGAAGAAGCTCGAGTGGATTCGCGAGTTCGTCCGCGAGGAGGTCGAGCCCCTCGAGGTGCTCTTCCCGAGCTGTGAGTTCCTGCCGCTGAACGACGAGCGCCGGCGCATCGTCGACCCGCTCAAGCAGAAAGTCCGCGAACAGGGCCTGTGGGCGCCGCACCTGGGACCGGAGCTCGGCGGCCAAGGTTTCGGTGCGGTGAAGCTGACCCTGATCAACGAGATCCTGGGCCGGGCCACCTGGTCGTCGATCATCTTCGGCGCCCAGGCCCCCGACACCGGCAACGCGGAGATCATCGCGCGCTTCGGCACCCAGGAGCAGAAGGACACCTATCTGGCCGGGCTGCTGTCCGGGGAGATCTTCTCGACGTTCTCCATGACCGAGCCGCAGGGTGGCTCGGACCCGCGGGTGTTCACCACCCGGGCGGCGCGCGACGGGGACGACTGGATCATCAACGGCCGCAAGTACTGGTCGTCCAATGCCTCGGTGGCCTCGTTCTTCATCGTCGTGGCGATCACCAACCCGGACGTCGCGGTGCACAAGGGCGCGTCGACCTTCCTGGTTCCCAAGGACACCCCGGGGGTCGTCGTCGAGGCCACCCACCACCTCGTCGGCTCGCACAAGCACGATCCCGGGCATTCGCTGGTTCGCTATGACAATGTGCGGGTGCCGGCCTCGGCCATGCTCGGCGAGGAGGGCGGCGGCTTCGGCGTCGCACAGTCCCGGCTGGCCGGGGGCCGGCTGCACCACGCGATGCGCTCCATCGGCGTGGCGCAGCGGGCGATCGACATGATGGGCCGGCGCGCGAAGAGCCGCTTCACCCAGGGCAGCCTGCTGGCCGACAAGCAGCTGATCCAGGAGTTCGTCGCCGACTCCTACGTCGAGCTTGCCCAGTTCCGCCTGCTGGTGCTGCACGCCGCCTGGCTGGTCGACACCCGGGGCGAGCACGCCGCGCGGGAGGCCATCGCCGCCTGCAAGATCCAGACCGCCAATGTGCTCAAGTCGATCGGCCTGCGGGCCATCCAGGTGCACGGCGGCCTCGGGCTGACCGACCAGATGCCGCTGAGCAGTGTGCTGTTCGGTGGCATCGCGCTCGGGCTGGCCGACGGGCCGACCGAGGCGCACAAGGTGAACCTGGCCCGGATGGTGCTCAAGGGTTACGAACCCGAGGACCCGGTCTGGCCCAGCGAGTTCATGACCAACCGCATCGAGCGCGCGCGGGAGAAGTACGGCCACCTCGTGGATCACATTCCCGCGCTGCCCGTTTCGCCATGACGGATCGAGCCGCCGCCGCCGTGGTGCGCGCCCTCGACGACCGTCAGCGCGAGGCCACCGAGGAGGTGGAACGCATCCTGGCCGCCGCCGTGCGGGTGATGCAGCGGGTGTCCCCGGAGGCGCCACGAGTCAGCGAGATCATCGCCGAGGCCGGGGTGTCGAACAAGGCGTTCTACCGGTACTTCGCCGGTAAGGACGACCTTATGCTGGCCGCCATGGAACGCGGTGTCGCACTGGTGGTTTCGTATCTTGAGCACCAGATGGCCAAGGAGAGGCGCCCGCAGGACAAGATCGCGCGGTGGATCCGGGGCGCCCTGGCCCAGGTGGTGGATCCGGAGCTGACCAACACCAGCCGCGCCCTGGTGATCCAGCTGACCAGCACCGACAATGGTCGGCTTGCTCAGGAGGAGATCGTGGGCACGCTGCGGAACCTGCTTCTCGAACCGATCCGCGAGCTCGGCCGTCCCGACCCCCAGCGCGATGCCGATGCGGTGTTCAATTGCACACTGGGCGCGATGCGCGGCTACCTTGACTCCAGCAGGCAGCCGGGACGCAGGGACATCGACCACGTGGTGGGCTTCTGCCTGGCCGGCTTGGGCTTGACGGATGGAGGACGGTGATGCGAGCGTTGGTCTGCCGCGAGTACGGCACGCCGGAGGATCTCGTCCTCGACGAATTGCCCGACCCGACAGCCGGTCCCGGCCAAGCGGTGGTGAAGGTGCGGGCGGCGGCGGTCAACTATCCGGACGTGTTGCTGATCGCGGGCAAGTACCAGATCAAGGTGCCCCCGCCGTTCAGTCCGGGCAGCGAGATGGCCGGCGACGTGCTGGCGGTGGGCGACGGGGTCGACCTACGGCCCGGCGACAGGGTGTCCGCGACGGCGTTCGTCGGCGGCTTCGCCGAACAGATCCTGGTCGACGCCCGCGGGCTGACCCGGATCCCGGACGGTGTCGACTACGCCGACGCCGCGGCCTTCGGGGTGACCAATCGCACCGCCTACTACACGCTGCGAACGGTGGCACCGGTCAAGCCCGGTGACTGGGTGGTGGTACTCGGGGCCGCCGGCGGGGTGGGCCTGGCCGCTGTCGACATCGCGGTTCTGATGGGCGCCAGGGTCATTGCCGCTGCGTCGGGCGAGGACAAGCTGGGGGTGTGCCGGCAGCGCGGCGCCGAGGCATGCGTCGACTACGACCGCGAGGATCTGAAGGCCCGTCTCAAGGAGATCACCGGGGAGGCCGGCGCACAGGTCGTGCTCGACCCGGTCGGTGGCCGCTACTCCGAGCCGGCCCTGCGCGGCCTGGGCCGGGGCGGCCGCTTCGTCACACTGGGCTACGCTTCCCGCGAGATCCCCAGGATCCCGCTCAACCTGGTGATGCTCAAGGGCATCACCGTGGTCGGCATGGAGATCCGGACCTTCGCCACCGACTACCCGGACGCCATCGAGCGGGACGACGCCGAGCTTCGGCAGCTGTTCGCCGAGGGCAAGCTGCGTCCGTACATCGGAGCCCGCTTCCCCCTCGAACAGGCGTCCGCCG
The DNA here is from genome assembly GCA_020438865.1 of Mycobacterium sp. Lineage (GTDB taxonomy): Bacteria > Actinomycetota > Actinomycetes > Mycobacteriales > Mycobacteriaceae > Mycobacterium. Next base: position 18,930 of record JAGQTU010000036.1, on the reverse strand, counting down.
CGCTGCGCTACGTGGCCGACCGCAAGGCGGTGGGCAAGGTCGTCATCGACGTCGCCTAGACCTGCCGAGCAGACACAATATCCGCGACACGCCGCGGGTTTGGGGCTGTTTGCGTCTGCTCGCCCCGGCTTCAGGGCGTGATGATGTTGAAGTCCGGGTTGCGTCGGTCCAATGCACCGAGCAGCGCCTGCAGCGCCGTCGCGTCCCCACTCGTCTCCAGGCCCGGTGAGCTGAAATCGCCTGCAGCGGCGGCCAGCAGCCGCATCTTGGTGGCCAGTGTGACGGTGACATTCGCGCTCGACGCGTCCGCGGGACACTTGCGGTAGACCAGCACACCGTTGCGCAGGGTCAGCCGGTAGTTGGTGGCGAGATCGGTGAACGTCAGGTCCACCGCGATGTCGAGATCCCAGGCCCGCGGGCCGTTCACGCTGATCGCCAGGGTGTCGAACATCTGCTCCGGCGTCAGCTGGCTCAGCATCGTCGTCGAGGTGGTGTTCACCGGCGTTCCGAAGTTGCCGTCGCGCAGTTCAGTGGCACCGGACAGGAAGAAGTTGCGCCAAGTGGCGCACTCGGCCCCGTACCCGAGCTGCTCGAGGGTGTCCGCGTACAGTTCGCGGGCTCCGGTGTGGTTCTCGTCGGTGAAGATCGCATGGTCGAGAAGGGTTGCGGCCCAGCGATAGTCGCCGGATTCGAAGGCCGCGCGGGCGAGCTCTACCACTCGGTCGATTCCGCCCATGGCCGCGACGTAGCGCGGACCGATCGCCTCCGGGGGATGCGCCCACAGCCGGCCCGGATTGCCGTCGAACCAACCCATGTAGCGCTGGTAGACGGCCTTGACGTTGTGGCTCACCGAGCCGTAGTAGCCGTGCGCGTGCCAGGCGTTGTGCAACGCGGGCGGCATCTGGAAGGTCTCGGCGATCTCGATGCCGGTATAACCCTGGTTGAGCTGCCGCAGCGTCTGGTCGTGCAGGTAGGCATACAGATCACGTTGCAGCGAAAGGAACTTCACGATGTTGTCCCGGCCCCAGGTCGGCCAGTGATGGGAGGCGAACACCACGTCGGTGCGATCGGCGAAGGTGTCGATGGCCTCGGTCAGATAGCCCGACCAGGCGTGCGGGTCGCGCACCAGCGCGCCGCGCAGGGTCAGCAGGTTGTGCAGGTTGTGGGTGGCGTTCTCGGCCATGCACAGCGCCCGGAACTGCGGGAAGTAGAAGTGCATTTCGGCGGGCGCCTCGGTGCCCGGCGCCATCTGGAACTCGATCTCGACGCCGTCGATGGTGTGCGTCTCCCCGGTGGTGGTGATGTCGATGGTCGGCACGATGATGGCGATCTCGCCGGTGGACGTGTTCTGGCCCAGCCCGCAGCCGACCTGCCCGCGCGGGCCGCGGTCCAGCAGCGTGCCGTACATGTAGGTGGCGCGGCGGGTCATCGCGGTGCCGGCGTACACGTTCTCCTGCACCGCGTGCTGGACGAACCCCTCGGGGGCGATCACCGCGACCTTGCCGGCGTCCACGTCGGCCTGCGTGGTCACGCCGAGTACGCCGCCGAAGTGATCGACGTGGCTGTGGGTATAGATCACGGCGCTGACCGCACGGTCCCCGCGGTGGGCGCGATACAGCGCCAGCGCGGCCGCGGCGGTCTCGGTGCAGATCAACGGGTCGATCACGATGACGCCGGTGTCGCCCTCGATGAAACTGATGTTGGACAGGTCCAGTCCGCGCACCTGGTAGATGCCTTCGACCACCTCATAGAGGCCCTGCTTCGCGGCCAGGATGGACTGCCGCCACAGGCTGGGATGCACCGAGGTGGGTGCGTCACCGGCCAGGAACTCGTAGACGTCGTTGTCCCACACCACCCGGCCGTCGGCGGCGGTGACCACGCACGGCTGCAGGGCGGCGATGAAGCCGCGGTCGGTGTCGTCGAAGTCGGCGGTGTCGTCGAACGGCAGTGTGGTCAGGTGCTCGGCGTGGGCGGCCTCGATGACCGGTGCGGGGGGTTTGTGCTCCATGTTGCGAATCCTCCCCCAGGGCGACGGTGCCGGTCGCATGATTGCGCCGATGAAACTGCTGCCGGGGTTGACCCGGAAGAACGTCGGCACCGAGGTGCTGGGCGGGATCACGCTGCTCGCGATCGCGTTGCCACTGAACATCGGCTACGCCCAGATCGCCGGGTTGCCGCCCATCGCGGGGCTGTACGCGCTCGTCGTGCCGTCGGTGGTTTTCGCGCTGCTGGCGTCGTCGCGTCAACTGGTCGCCGCGCCCGACGCGGCCGCCTCGGCGCTGGTCGGCTCGGCGCTGCTGGGCCTGGCCGCGGCGGGCAGCCCGCACTACGCGGCGATGGCGGCGGGGATGGCCATCATCGGCGGCCTGCTGTTCCTGCTCTTCAGCGTCTTCCGGTTAGGCTTCCTGGCCAACTTCCTGTCCAAGCCGATCCTGGTCGGCTTCATCGCCGGGCTCGCCACCGACATCCTGGTCAGCCAGATCGCCCGGATGCTGGGGATCCGGGTGGCTTCCAGCGCGGAGTTCTTCGAGAAGCTGGCCACCCTGGTGACGCGACTGGGTGCGGTGCACTGGTGGTCGGTGGCGGTGAGTGTGTTCTCGCTGGCGATCCTGATCCCCGGCCGACGGCACTGGCCGCGGGTGCCGTGGGCGCTGATCGTCCTGGTGGCCGCCACCGCGGTGTCCCTGGCGTTGCACCTGTCCGGCAAGGGTGTCGGCGTGCTGGGTAGCGTTCCGAGCGGACCGCCCGTGTTCGCGTTCCCGCAGTTGAGCCTCGCCGAGTGGGTACGGCTGATCCTGCCCGCCCTGGCCCTGACCGTCGTCACGATGGGCGAGGGCCTGTTGCTCGCCCGCTCCTTCGCCGACAGGTACGGCTACCAGACCTCCCCGGACCGCGACCTGGCCGCGTTCGGCTTCGCGAACCTCACCTCCGGACTGTCCTCGTCGTTCACCATGGGATCGTCGACGTCACGGGCGGCGGCGATGGACCAGGCAGGCACCCGCAGCCAGCTGCCGTTGCTGGTGATGGCGGCTGGCACCCTGCTGTTGCTGCTGTTCGGCACCGGCCTGCTGTCGGACATCCCGTCCCCGGCGATCGGGGCGATCGTCGCGGTCGCGGTGCTCAAGTTGATCAACGTCGCCGAGTTCCGGCACCTGTGGCAGCTGTCCCGGTTCGAGTTCGCGGTCGGTGCAACATGTTTCGCTGGCGTGCTGTTGATCGGCCCGCTCGCGGGGATCGTGTTGGCGTTCATCCTGTCGTTGATCAACCTGCTGACCCGGGCGGCGCGCCCGGCCGTCGACGTGCTGCAAGGCTCCGACGATCCGCACATCTCCCTGACCTTCGGTCACGATGACGTGCGCGAGACGGTGCCCGGCTTGATCGCCATGCGGTTCGCCGCCCCGATCTTCTTCGGTAATGCGCAGACGCTCAGCACCGCGATCAGGCGGGCCGTTCAGGACGCCCCGAACCCGGTGCACGCCTTCATCCTCGACATGGAGGGCGTCACCAACGTCGACGTCACCGGCGCGGAGGCACTGGCCAAGGAACTGCAGTGGCTGCAGGGCAGGTCCATCACGTTCGGCTACTCGCGGGTGCGGCCGGAACTGCTGGCCAATCTGGAACGGATGCACCTGCTGCAGGGACACCACGTCTTCGAGACCAACCGCGCCGCGGTGGCGGCGCTGCGGACCTGAAGCTCACCGGTCCCCGGTCAGGTCGTAGACGTCGGTGCCGCCGATGTTCCGAGCGGTGAAATGCCGCTGGACCCACCGGGTGATCGCGGAGGCACTCCCGGAATCCTCGGCCGGCCCGCGGTGGCCGCCGGGGCCGGCGCCGACGACGAAATAGTGGACCTGCCCCTCGGCGACGTACTGCTGGAACTGCACCAGCGTGGGTGAGTTGTCGCCGCCGCTGAACCCGCCGATCGCCATCACCGACGCCCCGGTGCTCAACTCGAGGCTGCCCGCGGTGTGGGAGCCGACCGTGGCTGCCGCCCAACGGTTGTCGGCCTGCTTCAGCAGGTCCTGCAAACCCCCGTTGTCCGACGGGTTGGTCTTGGGTGCTGCGGTCCAGCCAGGCCCGAACGGCATCATGTCGGCTCGGTGCGGCCCGGAGGTCGGCATCGGCCCGCTGTGTCCGGACACCACGGTGTCGATGGTGTAGGCGGCGCTGCCACCCAGTCCGATCACCAGGCCGGCCGCCGCCACGGCCACGGCGACCCGGCCGGGGCGATGCGCGAAGCCGAGCAGGGCCGCGGCGCCGATCACCGCACCCACCAACAGCACCCAGCGCAGCCACGGCAACCACTCCGGTGTCCGGCCCAGCAGGGCGAAGTTCCACACCCCGGTGACCGCGAGCATGGCGGCGAGCACACCGCGGGCGGCAATCCCCCCGTCGCGCCACAGCTCTCGGGTACTCATCGCGACCACTGCGGCGACGGCGGGCGCCAGCGCCACGGTGTAGTAGGGATGGAAGATGCCCCTCATGAAGCTGAACACCAGCGCCGTGACGACCAGCCAGCCGCCCCAGAGCAGCAGCGCGGCGCGGGTCCGGTCGGTGCGCGGGCCGCGTCGGGTCAGCCACAGCGCGGCGGCCAAACCGATCAGGGCGGCGGGCAGCAGCCAGGAGATCTCGGTGCCCACCGCCGCGCCGAACATCCGGGTGATGCCGGCCGATCCGCCGAACATCGGCGAGCCACCCATCGGGGGGCCGCCGGCCGGTCCGTGCATCGCACCGCCGGGCCCGTGATGGTTGCCCTCGCCGCCGAACACCCGCCCCAGCCCGTTGTATCCCAGCGCCAATTGCAGCAGGCTGTTGTCGGTCGAACCGCCGATATAGGGCCGAGATGTGCTGGGCCACAGGCTCACCAGCGCCAGGTACCAGCCGGCGGTGAGCACCATGGCGAGCAGGCCGACCAGCAGATCGCGCAACCGCTGCCGCAACGTTCCGCTGACCGCTACCAGGACGACCAGTGCAAACGCGGGGGCGACGACCATAGCCTGCATCAGCTTCGCCAGGAACGCGAATCCGAGCGCCACACCAGCCAGCGCGATCCAGCGCGTCGAGGCGCCGTCCAGCGCCCGCACCACACAGTAGCCGGCGGCCACCAGCAGCAGCACCAGCAGCGCGTCGGGGTTGTTGAACCGAAACATCAAGGCCGCCACGGGGGTCAGCGCCAGCACCGCCCCGGCGAGTAGCCCGGCCCCGTAGCCGCCGACCCGGCGCACCCCGCCGTAGAGCAATGCCACCGCCGCCACCCCCATCAGCGCCTGCGGCGCCAGCATGGACCAGGAGTTGAAACCGAAGATCCGGCCCGACAGCCCCATCACCCACATCGCCGCCGGCGGTTTGTCGACGGTGATCGCGTTACCGGGGTCCAGTGAGCCGAACAGCAGCGCCGTCCAGTTCTGGGTGCCGGCCTGCACTGCGGCGGCGTAGAACTCGTTGGCCCACCCGGCCGAGCCCAGACCCCACAGGTACAGCACCGTCGTCGCGGCGAGCAGCGCCCACAGGGCGGGCCGGGCCCAGCGGGGCCGGACCGGGTCGGTCGGTTCGGCGCCGGTCCGCGCGACCGGGGCGGGGCGTTCTTCGAGGACGGTCATTTCCCACCTTCGGTGATCGTGCGACGGGGGTGGAACACCCAGCCGCGCAGGAGGACGAAACGGACGGCGGTGGCCATCAGGTTGGCCAGCGTCAGGCCCAGCAGTTCGACCAGGCGCGACGGTTCGGCGATGTGGTGCAGCACGGCCAGCGCGCCACTGGTCAGCGCCAGACCGATGCCGAATACGATCAGGCCCTCGAACTGGTGGCGCGCCACCCCGGCCCGCCCCCGCACACCGAAGGTGAACCGCCGGTTGGCCGCGGTGTTGGCGATCGCCGTCAGTAGCAGGGCGGCCAGATTGGCGCCCTGCGCGCCGATCGGGCGCAGCAACAGGAACAGCGCGAGGTAGGCCAGCGTGCTGGCGATGCCGATGGCGGCGAACCGCACACTCTGGTTGAGCAGCGAGCGCGGTGCGCCCGCCCGGTCGCCGAACTGTGCCCCGATCGCCTGTGCCGGAATCGCACCGGTGCCGAATCCCTTGAGCAAGCGCGCAATTCCCTTCAGATCGGCGATGGCGGTGGCGACGATGTCGACCCGGCTGTCGGGGTCGTCGACCCAGTCGACGGGCACCTCGTGGATGCGCAACCCACTGCGCTGGGCCAGCACCAGCAGTTCGGTGTCGAAGAACCAGCCGGTATCGGTGACGTGCGGCAACAGCCGCCGGGCGACGTCGGCGCGGATCGCCTTGAATCCGCACTGGGCGTCGCTGAACCTGGCCGCCAGCGTCGAGCGCAGGATCAGGTTGTAGCAGCGGGAGATCACCTCCCGCCTGGTTCCCCGCACCACCCGCGAGCCGCGGCCCAGCCGGGTGCCGATCGCGAGGTCGGAGTGCCCGGACACCAGCGGCGCCACCAACGGCGCCAGCGCCGCCAGATCGGTGGACAGGTCGACGTCCATGTAGGCCAGCACCGGGGAGTCGGAGGCGGTCCACACCGCGTGCAGCGCCCGGCCCCGTCCCCGCTCCTCGAGGCGCACCACGCAAACCTCGGGCAGCTCGTCGGCCAGGCCGGCGGCGATCACCGGGGTGGCGTCCGCGCTGGCGTTGTCGGCGATGGTGATCCGGAACGAGACGGTGAAGTTGTCCCGCAGATAGCGGTGCAGCCGATGCACCGAACCGGCCAGCACGGCCTCCTCGTTGTACACCGGCACCACGACGTCGAGCACCGGAACCCCGTGCTTGGCGGCGACGCGGGCGGCGTTGCGGAATCGCACCGCGGGTAGGTCGGTGATGGTCATGACTCGATGGTCGATGACCTGGGTGTGGCCGGTATGGGTGCTTGCTATGCCCCGGCTGTGAGTGCGGCCGATGACGCGGTGCGTGCGCTGGGCAGCCGCACGGTGAACTCCGTGTGCCCCGGCACGCTGCGCAACCCGATCGTGCCGTCGTGGGCCCGGACCACCGCCGAGACGATGGCCAGCCCCAGACCGGTGGAGCCGGCGTGGCGCGAACGGGAGCTGTCCCCACGCACGAACCGTTCGAAGACCTCCGACTGGAGCTCGGCGGGGATGCCCGGCCCGTTGTCGACCACCCGCAGGACTGCGGTGCCGTCCTCGGCGGTGAGCGAGAGCGTAACGGCGGTGCCGGGCGGGGTGTGCGTGCGCGCGTTGCCCAGCAGGTTGGCGACCACCTGGTGCAGGCGGGCGTCATCGCCCGTCACGTACAGCGGGTCGGCGGGCACGTCGAGGTTCCACTGGTGATCCGGTCCGGCGGCGTGGGCGTCGCTGACGACGTCGGCGCACAGCCGGGACAGATCCACCGGCTGCCGTTCCAGCGGCCGCCCGGAGTCCAAGCGCGCCAGCAGCAGCAGGTCCTCCACCAGGTGGGTCATCCGCTCGGCCTCCGACTCGACCCGCCCCACCGCATGAGCCACGTCGTCGGGCACTTCGGCCCGTTTCCGTTGGGCGAGTTCGGTGTAGCCGCGAATGGCGGCCAGCGGGGTGCGAAGCTCGTGGCTGGCGTCGGCGACGAATTGCCGCACCCGGATCTCGCTGGCCTGCCGGGTGGACAGCGCGGCCGCGATGTGGTCGAGCATCCGGTTGAGCGCCAGACCCAGGCGCCCCACCTCAGTGTGCGGGTTGGCGTCCGGTTCGGCGACCCGCACCGGCAGCGCCACCTCGCCACGGTCCAGTGGCAGGTTGGCCACCTCACCCGCGGTGGCCGCGACCCGGTTCAGCGGTGCCAGCGCCCGCCGGATGATCAGCACACCGACCGTGGTGGCCACCGCCAGCGCGGCCGCGGTGACCACCGCGAAGATCAGCGCCACCCGAAGCAACGTCTCGTCGACGTCGCCGGTGCTCAACCCGATCACCAGGGTGTGGCCGGTGCGCCTGCTCTGCAGGGCCAGCAGCCGGTAGCGGCCGAGCCCGTCGAGCCGCCGCGTCACCGGATGACCCTTACCGATGACCGCCGCCAATTGCCCTGCCGCCGTTGGCGATACCGCGGTGCGCACCCCGCCGGCGGTCAGCACACCGGCGTTGATGGTGCGACCGTGGTCGACGACGGCGGCGACCAGCCCGATCGGCTGGCCGGGTGCGTCCAGGAAGGCCGGGCCGGGGCCGGGCCTTGGAAGCGGCGTGAGCATCGGCGGTCGGTTGTCCCGCCAGGGTGGCGGCGGTGGCGGCGGGAGGTCGCCGTACATCATCGCCGCGCGGTGCGCGCTCTCCCGCAGTTGGTCGTCGAGCTGGCCGTAAAGGTATTGGTGCAGTGCGAGTTCGGTGATCGCCGCGATGCCCACGCATACCGCCGCCAACAGCAGCACCTGACCGATGAGCAGTCGCGCCCGCAGCGACCAGGTGCTAGCTCGCAGGTTTGAGGACATACCCGGCACCGCGCAACGTGTGGATCATCGGTTCGTGCCCGCTGTCGATCTTCTTGCGCAGATACGAGATGTAGAGCTCGACGATGTTGGACCGGCCGCCGAAGTCGTAGCTCCAGACCCGGTCCAGGATCTGGGCCTTGGACAGCACCCGCTTGGGGTTGCGCATCATGAACCGCAACAGCTCGAACTCGGTGGAGGTCAGCACGACCGGCTCGCCGGCGCGGGTCACCTCGTGGCTGTCCTCGTCGAGCACCAGGTCGCCCACCACGATCTGGGCTCCGCTGTCCACGGTGGTCACTCCGGTGCGACGCAACAGCGCCCGCAGCCGCAGCACCACCTCCTCGATGGAGAACGGCTTGGTGACGTAGTCGTCACCGCCCGCGGTCAACCCGGCGATCCGGTCCTCGACGGCGTCCTTGGCGGTGAGCAGCAGCACCGGCAGGTGCGGATGCTGCTCGCGCAGCCTGCGCAGCACGTCCAGCCCGCTCATGTCGGGCAGCATGACGTCGAGCACCACCACGTCGGGGCGCTCGGCGCGGGCGGCCGCGATCGCCGCGGCGCCGTCGGCGGCGGTGGCGATGTTCCAGCCCTCGTAGCGCAGGGCCATCGACACCATCTCGGCGAGCACCGACTCGTCGTCGACGACGAGCACGCTGATCGGGTTGCCGTCGGCCCGGCGCATGACGACGCGCTCGGCCGCTGAGGGGCTCATGGCTCCAGTATGGGAGTGCCGATGGGGCGAACCTGTGCCTTTCCTATGTGCCGGCTGTGAAAGTCCCCGGCGCCAACCCGGCCAATACCCGCGCACCGGCGGCGGGCATTCCTACAATTCGGCGGTGAGCTTCTTCGAGGTCATCGAGACGACCGGCAAGTCGATCGACATCATCGGCGTCGCGGTGATCGCCATCGGCGCGCTGATCTCCGCCGCCAGCGTGGTGCCGCTGCTGCGCCGGCGGATCGGCGACCCGTACCGGGCGTTCCGGGAACGCCTCGGCCGCTCGATCCTGCTCGGCCTCGAGTTCCTGGTCGCCGCCGACATCATCCGGACCGTCGCGGTGACCCCGGACGCCCGTAGCGTCGCGGTACTGGGCGGCATCGTCCTGATCCGAACGTTCCTGAGCTGGTCGCTGCAACTCGAGGTGACCGGCTACTGGCCGTGGCAGGCGACCCGGCAGGGGGCCCGCCAGCGGCAGCCCGCGGCCGCGCCGCCGGCCCGACCCACGGGGTGAAAAAGCCGGCGTAGCTGTCGACACCTGACCCCGGCGCTGCGCCATGATGCCGGTATGAACGAGAAACGACGCGCGCGCCGGCTGCGGGTCTTCAATGCGATCCGCAAGACACCACCCGAACCGCTCGCCCCGCCGGACACCCACGACCAGGCCGACGTCGCCGCGATGCTGCGGGAGATCGGCATCGCGCTGGTGGAGGTGGAGCAGCCGACCCAGTTGGTGGAAGGCCGGCTGTTGCAGATCGCCGCGCAGTACACCACCGAACCGGTTCGGGTGGTGGTGCTGCCGACGATGTTGATGATCCAGGTGGGTAGCGTCGGTTACGAGGTCGACGGGTCGACCCACGCGTCGCTGCAACTCGACATGGCCGGTCGCATCGACGACATCGCCAGCCTGGCCGCCGTGGGCGCCATCACGCCCGCCGACGCCATCGCCGCCATCGAGGCGGCCCGCACCCTGCGGCCCCGGTTCGGGCCGGTCCTCACCACCATCGGATATGCCGTCACGACAGTGGGATTCGGCATGGTGATCAATCCGACCTGGGCGTCGTTGCCCGGCTATCTGTTCCTCGGGCTGGTGGTCGGCGGCATCGTGCAGCTGGGCCGGCCATTCCCCGGCCTGAACCCGATGCTGCCGACGCTGTCGGCGACCATCGTCACCGCGCTGGCCACCTGGTTCGTCGCCGACACCGCCCACGACGGGCTGCTGCGGGTGATCGCTCCCCCGCTGGTGGCCACCCTTCCCGGGATGGCGCTGACCATCGGCGCCATGGAACTGGCGGCGTCCCAGATCATTTCGGGCGCCAGTCGGCTGGTCTACGGGCTGGCGCAGCTGGCGCTGTTGGTGTTCGGGGTCGCCCTGGGGGTGGAGATCGCCGGTGAGGTCTACCCACAGAGCCCGTCGGCGCAGATGGGCGCCTGGTCGCTGTACGTCGCGATCGTCGTGGTCGCCATCGGGCTCAACATCTATCTGTCCGCACCCCGGCGGTCACTGCCGTGGATCATCGCGGCGATCGCGGTCGCCCTGGTCGGGCAGAGCCTCGCCGGGACGGCGATGTCGGCGGCGCACTCCGGATTCGTCGGCGCCATCCTGGTGGTGCCCTTCTCTATGGTGGCTGCGCGGGTGAAGACCGCGCCGTCGGCCATCGTGATGATGCTCTCGGCGTTCTGGTCGCTGGTGCCGGGCGCGCTGAGTTTCGAATCGGTGAGCCAGGCGGCGTCCGGGGGCAACATCGGGGTGTCCAGCCTGGGCGCCACCGGGGCGGCGATCCTGTCGATCGCGCTGGGCACGGTGGTCGGGTGGAGCGTCTTCCACACCATCGACGCCCGGTTGCCGTGGCCGAAGGGACTGGCCCAACCAACCGTACGGTAGCTTCACCGGCGTGGAGTACCTGACCTCGGTGGCCGCCTGGATGTCGGAGCAGGGTCTGGGTGAGGGCCCGGTGGCGAACGTCTCCGCGATCGTCGGCGGCACCCAGAACATCATGTTGCGGTTCACCCGGTCCGGCCGCGAGTACGTCTTCCGGCGCGGGCCCGAGCATCTGCGTCCGGTCAGCAACAAGGTGATCCTGCGCGAGACCAAGGTGCTGCACGCGCTGGCCGGCACCGACGTTCCGCATCCGCGGCTGATCGCGGTGTGCGAGGACACGTCGGTGCTCGGCGACGCGGTCTTCTATTTGATGGAGCCGGTCGACGGCTTCAACGCCGGTTCCGGGCTGCCGGCGCTGCACGCCGGCGATGCCGGCATCCGTCACGAGATGGGCCTGTCGATGGCCGACGCGGTGGCCCGGCTGGGCGCCGTCGACCACGTCGCGGTCGGCCTCGCCGACTTCGGCAAGGCCGAGGGGTTCCTGGATCGCCAAGTGCCGCGCTGGCTTTCGGAGTTGGAGTCCTACAACGGTATCGAGGCCTACCCGGGACCCGACATCGGGGACGTGGCGGCGGTGGCGACGTGGCTGCAGCGGAACCAGCCCGCAACGTGGACGCCGGGGATCATGCACGGCGACTACCACGCCGCGAACGTGATGTTCTCCCCCACCGGCCCCGAGGTGGTGGCGATCGTCGACTGGGAGATGTGCACCATCGGTGACCCGTTGCTGGACCTGGGCTGGATGCTGGCCACCTGGTATGACCCCGGCCACGACTCGGTGCTGACCAACGTGCTGATGGACGCGGGGAACCTGGCCACCCCGGACGAGTTGGTGGCCCGGTACGCGCAGAACACCACCCGCGACCTGACCCACATCGACTGGTACACGGTGTTGGCCTGCTTCAAGCTGGGCATCATCCTGGAGGGCTCGAACGCGCGGGCCGCTGCGGGCCTGGCGCCCAAGGAGATTGGCGATCGGTTGCACATCGCGACGGTGCGACTGTTCGAGCGGGCACTGGCGATTATGGACGGAGAGCGATGATCGACTTCGAGATCCCGGCCGACCTGGCGGCGTTGCGCGACGAGATCCGCGCCTTCGTCGTCGACAAGATCGTGCCGTACGAGCGTGATTCGCGGCTGACCCGGCACGGCCCCGACGAGGACCTGCGAACCGAATTGGTGGGGCTGGCCCGGGACGCCGGTCTGCTGACCTTCCAGGCGCCGCGCCGGTTCGGCGGCCGGGAGCCCTCGCACCGCGAGCAGGCGGTGCTGTTCGAGGCCGCCGGCTGGTCGACGCTGGGGCCGGTCGCGCTGAACTGCGCCGCCCCCGACGAGGGCAACATGTTCGTGCTGGGCAAGATCGCCAATGACGAGCAGGTGGAACGCTTCCTGGTGCCGGTCATCGACGGCCGCCAGCGCTCGGTGTTCGCGATGACCGAACCCGGCGGCGCCGGGTCGGACCCGGGCCAGTTGGCCACCGGGGCGGTGTTCGACGGCAGCGAGTATGTGATCAACGGCCGCAAGTGGCTGATCACCGGCGCCGACGGCGCGCGGACCTGGATCATCATGGCCCGCCTCGCGCCCAACCCGTACGGGGCCGACGGGCCGACGCTGTTCCTCTGCGACGGGCAGACCCCCGGGATTCACCTCGAGCGGGTGATGAACACGATGGACCGCAACTATGTCCAGGGTCACGGCGTGGTCGAGTTCCGCGACCTGCGGCTGCCGGCCGATGCGGTGCTCGGCGAGGTGGGCCAGGCGTTGCGCTACGCCCAGCTGCGGCTGACCCCGGCCCGGTTGACGCACTGCATGCGCTGGCTCGGCGCGGCATCGCGCGCCCATTCGATCGCCGTCGACTACGCCCGCACCCGCACCGCGTTCGGCAAGCCGCTCGGCGAGCACCAGGGCGTCGGATTCATGTTGGCCGACAACGAGATTGCGCTGCAGCAGTGCCGACTCGCGATCTGGTGGGCGTGCTGGGCGCTGGACACCGGCGCCAAGGGCCGCCACGAAAGCTCGATGGTCAAGGCCTACGTGTCCGAGGAGTTGTTCAAGGTGGCCGACCGCTGCGTCCAGATCCTGGGCGGGATGGGCATCTCCGACGAGACACCGGTCGGCATGATCTTCTCCGACATGCGCGCCTTCCGGCTCTACGACGGGCCGACCGAGGTGCACAAGTACGCGATCGCCCGCCAGGTGCTGAGGAGCCCGCGATGACCCGAGTCGACGATGCGGGGCGAGGCACGAGCCCCGAGGAGGAGCGAGGAATCCCATGACAGTCGTCGACTTGTTCCGGTTGACCGACAAGGTCGTCGTCGTCACCGGCGCGTCCTCCGGGCTGGGCGTCTCCTTCGCGCAGGCCTTCGCCGAAGCCGGGGCCGACCTGGTGCTCGGTGCGCGGCGGGTGGAGCGGATGGCGCAGACCGCGGCGCTGGTGGAGGCCGCCGGGCGCCGGGTCTACACCCGGATGACCGACGTGGCCGACCCCGAGCAGTGTCAGGCGCTGGTGGATTCGGCGATCGAGACGTTCGGCCGGGTGGACGTGTTGATCAACAACGCCGGGGTGGGCACCGCGGTGCCGGCGACCCGGGAGACCCCCGAGCAGTTCCGCGCGGTCGTCGACGTCAACCTGCACGGCTCGTACTGGATGGCGCAGGCCTGCGCGCGGGTGATGCAGCCGGGCAGTGCGATCGTCAACGTCTCCAGCATCCTCGGGCTGACCACCGGCGGCCTGCCGCAGGCCGCCTACAGCGCCTCCAAGGCCGGTGTGCTGGGCCTGACCCGCGACCTGGCCCAGCAGTGGGGGGCCCGCAAGGGAATTCGGGTCAACGCGCTGGCGCCGGGCTTCTTCAAGAGCGAGATGACCGACGAGTACAAGCCGGGCTATCTCGACAGCCAGCTGCCGCGAATCGTGCTGGGCCGCATCGGCGATCCCGCCGAGCTGGCGGCCACGGCGGTGTGGCTGTCCTCGCCGGCGGCCGGCTACGTCACCGGCCAGACGATCGTCGTCGACGGCGGGCTGACCATCACCTGAGCCGGTCCCGCGCCACCCCACCGTTGCCGTTGACATGGGGTACCGGACCGATACCTGCCGACAATGTGCCGATCATCATCCGTACCCGTTGACGTCACCCGCCTGCCCTAGGTTTTCGATTTCATGAAGCTCACCAAGCCGGCGTTGGCGGCGCTGGCGCCGCTGGCCGTCGCCGCGATCACCTTCACCGCGGCACCGACGGCATCCGCCGACACCGGCGGACTGGTCTGGCCAGACCCCACCGAGCCGTACTACTGGGACGCCAACGAGAACCCCGGCAGCACCGGACCCGCCCCGCTGCCCACCGACGATCTGTACTGGAAGACCGGTCAGGACGCCGGCAGCACCGGACCCGGGGCGCAACCCGATGCGCCGGAGTACACCAACCTGGGTGAAGACGCCGGCGCGGTGTAGGGCACGCGCCTAGGGTTCGACCCATGGCCGAGATCCTGAAGGGTCGCTATACGGCCGACGTGAGTCGGCTCGGCGACGAGGTCGTGGTGTTCATCATCGGCATGCGGATCAACAAGCCGCTCAAGCTCGGCTTGTGGCTTCCCGTGTTCAAGAGCATGGGTGCGATGTTGAAGTACCTGACCGAGCGGCCGGAGAAGGGAATGCTCGCCTACCGGGCGTCGATGTTCCCGCCTCTCCTGGTGCAGTACTGGCGATCCTTCGAGGACCTGGAGCGGTTCGCCCGCAATGCCGACGACCCGCACCTCGAGCCGTGGCGGCGGTTCAATCGGAAGATCGGCAACTCCGGTGACGTCGGCATCTGGCACGAGACCTACCGGGTGAAGACGGCCGATATCGAGAGCATCTACGGCAACATGCCGGCGCAGGGGCTCGGCGTGGCCGCCGGCATGGTGCCGGTGCGCCGGGGCAAGGATTCGGCGGCGGCCCGCATCGGTGTCACCGATGACGACAACCCCGCGCTGCCCGGCTACTAGCTAGAGCGCCTCCACCTGATCGGGGGTGAGATACCGCTCACATTCTCGCGGCAAACACTCCCAGGCAGTTTCGCAGCGTCCCAGCGCGGTAATGACGCACCCCGAGTGGTCGGGGTTTCGTCAAACGCCAACGACTGATGGGAAGCGCACGCATGACATTCGATGCCGAGTTTCAGGCCTGGTGGGATCGGCTCTCCGAGGAGAACAGGACGCGCCTGAAGACGGCGGCCGGGGACGACGTCCTGCGCCGGGCGACGACCCGACTACTCCTGCAGACCGCCTGCCCGCTGGGCCCGATCGGCACCAGGTGGGAGACCCCGATCGGCCCGATGCGGAAGTCCCAGCCGGAAATCGCCTGGAATTGGCCGGCGCCGGTTCGGAAGTTCGTGCTGTCGCGCTGACTCGCTGATCAGACGCCCCAGAGAAATATCCAAGCGAGGCAGTCCTCAGCGGCTCTCGAGGTCCCTGCGCCGGGTCGGGCTACCACCCCGAGCAAGCAGCTCTTGCTCCCGGATGCCCATCTTGATATTCCCTCCCGGGCTCAGTTCAGCGCCGCCAACTGACCTGCCATATACCGGTCGCGGGTCTTGAGGCGCTGAATCTTTCCACTCGTGGTACGGGGTATCGCGGCCTTCGGCACGAGCACCACGCCGTCGAGGGAGAACCCGAAATCGGCGCGGACCCGCGCGGCTACGTCCACTCGGAGCTGCCGGCGACGATCGGCATCAACCGATGCCGTGGCTACGACTGCGACGATCGATTCCCGACCGCGGCCCTCGTCTGGGGCCGCGAATACGACAGCTTGGCCGGGACCGACGCCTGCCACGCCCTCAATCGACCGCTCCACGTCGTACGGCGGCAGGTTACGACCCCGCACGATCAGCATCTCCTTGCTCCTGCCCACCACAAAAAGTTCTCCACCGCAGATGAGTCCGCGATCACCGGTGTCGTGCCAGCCACCGGCCGGGGCGATGACCCCACCCTCGGCCGAGAGGTAGCCGGCCATCACTGATGCGCCGCTGATCTGGATCTCGCCAACCAGACCGGCATCCACCTCGTGGCCGCTGGAGTCGACTACACGAAGGCGCGTCCCGTCGATCGGTGGTCCGCACGAGACCATTTGCGAGCCGGTACCGGTAGTGCGCAGAGTCTTCACGCGGCCGAAGTTTCCCGGCCCTTCCGGCGCCGCTCGGATGGCGACGGTCGTGGCCAGCACCGACTCGGCCATTCCGTAGGAGGGAACCAGCACATCGGAACGAAGCCCCCATGGTGTAAAGCTGTCGGTGAAACTGCGAAGCGTTGAATATGCGATCGGCTCCGCTCCGATGTATGCACATCGCAAATCGGAAAGATCGATCGCACCGCGAGCGCCACTCGACCGCTCCAGGGAATCGGCCGTAGCGCGGTAGGCGAAGGTAGGCCCGGCGGTAACGCTGGACCGGTGGTGCGTCATGTTGCGAACCCACGAGAGTGGATCGCGCAGAAAGCCCAACGGGGTCATCAGTCCGATGCGAGCGCCGTAGATCAGCGCGCCCAGTACTTGGATGAAGCCCATGTCGTGGTACATCGGCAGCCAGCTGAACAGTCGGTCGCCACCGCGAGCCGTCGCCATCCCGTGACTGACCGTAGCAATGTTGTGTGCCACGTTGCCATGGGAAAGGAGGACCGCCTTGGGTGCGGACGTCGAACCCGAGGTGAGTTGAATATGATGGGCCTCCGCCGGCTTCGGGGCTGGCCCTTGCGGAATCGGAAGCTCGGGCGCGTCTTGGAGTTCCTCGTAGCACACCATGGCACAGTGCGGCACCGCGCTCCGCGCGGGGGCGAGCACCATTTTCGGTGCGATGACGTGGATCGCTGCCCGAAGATGTCGCACACCCGCCGATTCCTCGCGAGACGGTGTCGACGGCGGAGCGACCGCGCACGGGACAGCGCCGACAGCCAATGCCGCCAACAGCGTTGCGAGGTATTCCTCGGTGTTGCTGGCCACCAACACGATCCGGTCGCCATAAACCAGCCCGCGGGTAGCAAGTGCACCCGCCCGGCTGGCCACGTTTGCGGCCAAAGCAGCGCCCGGCAACGTGCCGAGGTGCCGACGGCTGTCGTAGAAGTCGATTTGCGGAAGACCCCGTCCGAGCATGGTCGGATAGTCGACCGCGCCGCTTAGGAGGGCCGGGGCATTCGCTTCGACGTGCCGCCGGACAGCTGGCGAGAAGACGCTCACGGGCCGTCCAGACGATGTGCTTTCGCAGTCAGGCGTTGCCGGATGTAATCGGCGACATTACCGACCGATTCGAATGAGAAGGCCACCTCCTCGTCGATGTAGACGTTGAAGGTCTCCTCGAGCTCGTTCATCAGTGCCATCAGGACCGCTGAGTCCACCGGCAGACTCAGCATCGCGGTGCGCTCGTCGAGGCACGACAGATCCGCCTGTGCGAGATCTTCGGGCGGCAGGAGTCTGGTCAGCCCGTCACGGATGGCCGTCACGACGTCTGCGGACTCGGGGATCTCGGTCATCGAAACGTCCTCAGTGCCGGAAAGCAACGGCGGGATCGATACGGACAACCCGCCGCAACGGCAGCAGTGAGCCCAGAGCGGCCATCACGGCGGTGGCGGCGGCCATCGCGGCCAGCATCGCCGGCGTGATCGCCACCGTGACGTCGCCCATCCGCTCACTGATGAGAAATTGCGCGCCGTAGGCGATCGCGGCGCCGAGCACGAAGCCCGCCGCGCCGACCAGAGCGGCCTGGGCTAATACGATGCGACACAATTGGATCGGTCGCACTCCGAGGGCCCGCAACACCCCGAAATCGGCCGACTGCTCGACTGTGAGTGTCCACACGACGAGGCCTACCAACACCACGCCCACCAGCGTGGAGATGGCGATCATCGTCTTGAGCGGCCTTCCGACCATCGAAATGATGATGTCGCGGCTGTTGTGGGCAAATTCCGTCGAGGTCATGGCGTCCATGCCGGGCAATGACTGGCGAATGGCCGCTGCCGCCTGTTCCGGGGTGTAGCCGGGCCTGGGCTGAACGAGGAAGTAGGAGAACCGGTTACCCGCACGCAGAAGTCGCGTCGCATCGGGCAACGAGACGAATGCGTAGAAGTTGCCGAGGGCCGCGGTCTGGTCGGACAGTCCGACGACGGTGAATGTGCCGTCGACGATCTCGACGGAGTCGCCCACGCGTAATCCGTTCTTGCGGGCCAGAATCCGGTCGAGCACGACCTCGCCGGGCCCGGCGACGGCACGGCCCTCGGCCATCGCCCACGGTCCGCCAACTCCGGTGGCGGTGTCGTAGCCGAGCACGAAGTAGGCCGTCTGCTCGCCGTCGTGGACGAAGTCCGACGGCTGACCCAGGATCGGATCGGCGGAGGCGACCTCGGGTAGCGACAGCAGACGCTGCCTGTCATCGGCCGGCAGCCACGACACGGCGCGGAACATCTGCGACACCCCGGGTTGGGTTACCCACACCGCGTTGCGGGAATGGTCGATGTAGGTGGTGACCTGATTGATCGTCCCCACGAAGATTCCAGCCATCACTAACACCAGCAGCACCGCGAAACCGACCCCGGCAACCGACAGCGCGAAACGGGTGCGCTCGCCGACGAGGTTGCGCACCGCGACACCGGGTGTACGGGGCACCTCGCCGGGTGCCTTCACCACGCTCACCGCGTCCACCTGAACCTCCTGCACCCGCATGCCGTATCGGCCACGGAGATTCCCGCCGCCACAACAAGAGTCGGGTCGGCCGATCAAAAAGTTCCGCACTTATCGCGGAGATTCGCGGGTAAGATCCCCGCCGTGGATAGCCGTTATCTGAGACCGACGGCGCTGTTGAACTTCGACAATCCCCGGCTGCGGGAGATCTTGGCGCGCCACAACTGGGAAACAGTGCCCGAGCACGAACGGATCGGCGCCGTCTACGAGTTCGTG
>JAGQTU010000366.1 GCA_020438865.1 Mycobacterium sp. | reverse complement strand
TCGTCGATCCGGATCCCGACGCGGCCGCCTCCTTTCCGGAGCGTCGCCGGCTGTTCGAGCTTCCCCGGTCGAGCTGGGAGGATTACGACCCGAAGCTGATCAGCGCCGGCGGCGGGGTGTTCAGCAGGCAGCAGAAGTCGATCCCGGTGAGCGAACCGATGCGTCGGGCGCTGGGGATCGACGAGGCGGTCACCCATCTGACCCCGCCGAACCTCATCCGCGCCATCCTGCGCGCCCCAGTGGACCTGCTGTTCAACGGCGGCATCGGTACCTACATCAAGGCCGAGGCGGAGTCCGACGCCGCCGTCGGCGACCGGGCCAACGATGCCGTTCGGGTCAACGCGAATCAGTTGCGCGTCAAGGTGATCGGCGAGGGCGGAAACCTCGGGGTCACCTCGCTGGGCCGGGTGGAGTTCGATCTGTGCGGCGGCCGGGTCAACACCGACGCCATGGACAACTCCGCCGGCGTGGACTGTTCGGACCATGAGGTCAACATCAAG
>JAGQTU010000035.1 GCA_020438865.1 Mycobacterium sp. | reverse complement strand
CTGGAGTCGATGACGTTGGTGGTCGCCGGAGAGGCCTGCCCGCCGGAACTGGTGGAGCGCTGGGCGGCCCCGGGGCGCACGATGATCGACGCCTACGGCCCGACGGAGGCCACCGTGTGCGCCTCGATGAGCACGCCCTTGCGCCCCGGCCGGGCGGTGGTGCCGGTCGGTTCCCCGATCGAGGGTGCGGCGACGTTCGTACTGGACCCCTGGTTGCAGCCGGTGGCGCCCGGGGTGGTCGGGGAGTTGTACCTGGCCGGCCGTGGCGTGGGGATGGGCTATCTGCACCGCTCGGGTCTGAGTGCGTCGCGGTTCGTGGCGTGCCCGTTCGGGTTGCCGGGGTCGCGGATGTATCGCACCGGGGATCTGGTGCGCTGGGGCGACGACGGGCAGTTGGAGTATCTGGGCCGCGCTGATGAGCAGGTCAAGATCCGTGGCTACCGCATCGAGTTGGGTGAGATCCAGAGTGTGCTGGCCACGGTGGCGGGGGTGGCCCAGGCGGCGGTGATCGCCCGTGAGGACCGCCCGGGGGATAAGCGTCTGGTGGGTTATGTGACCGAGACGCAGGCCGGGTCGGTGAATCCGGGTGCGGCGCGGGCGGCGCTGGCGGATCGGTTGCCGGCCTATATGGTGCCGGCGGCGATCGTGGTGATGGAGACCCTGCCGCTGACGGTCAACGGCAAGCTCGACGTGCGGGCGTTGCCGGCTCCGGAGTACGGCAGCGGTGTGGGGGAGTATCGGGCGCCGTCGAATCCGGTCGAGGAGATCCTGGTCAAGATCTACGCCGAGGTGCTCGGTGTGGAGCGGGTCGGGGTGGATGACTCGTTCTTCGATCTGGGCGGGGACAGCATTCTGTCGATGCAGGTGGTGGCCCGGGCGCGGGCGGCCGGGTTGATCTGCCGGCCGCGGGATGTGTTCGTCGAGCAGACGGTGGCGCGGGTGGCCGCGCTGGTCAAGGTGTCCGGCGGTGAGGCCGGTGTCATCGACGAGGGCATCGGCCCGGTGGTGGCCACCCCGATCATGCGCTGGCTGCACGACGTGCAGGGCCCGACCGATGAGTTCAATCAGACCCTGGTGTTCACCGCCCCGGCCGGGGTGACCGAGGCCGACGTCGAGGCGGTGCTGCAGGCCCTGTTGGACCGGCATGCCACGTTGCGGTTGCAGGTGGCCGACGACGGCGCGGATGGTTGGTCGCTGACGGTGCCCGAGCCGGGGTCGGTGCCCGCCGGGCAGTGTGTGTCGACGGTGGCGGCGCTGTCCGACGAGGTGTTGGTGGCGGCGCGGTCTGATCTGGATCCGGCCGCGGGGCGGTTGGTGCGTGCGGTGTGGGCGGCCGATACCGGTCAGCTGGCGTTGATCATCCATCACCTGGCCGTCGACGGGGTGTCGTGGCGAATCCTGGTCGAGGACCTCAACATCGCCTGGGCACAGCATCACAACGGCCAGCCGATCGCGTTGCCGACCGGCGGGACCTCGTTCGCCCGGTGGTCGAAGGTGCTCGAGGAGCACGCCCACAGCACCGAGGTGCTCGAGTCGGCCGAGGCGTGGCGGCAGGTGGTGCGCACCCCGGCGGTGGTCTCGGCGGTGCAGCCCGACCGGGACACCTATGCCAGCGCCGGCACCGCATCGGTGTCGCTGGACACCGCGACCACCCGGCGGCTGCTCGGTGAGGTGCCCGCGGCGTTCCACGCCGGGGTGCAGGACATCCTGCTGATCGCCTTCGGGTTGGCGTGGACGGAGTTTCTGGGCACCGGTCCCACGCCGATCGGCATCGATGTCGAGGGTCACGGCCGTGAGGAGCAGTGGGCCGCCGACGATGTCGACCTGTCCCGCACGGTGGGCTGGTTCACCACGAAGTACCCGATCGCGCTGACACCGGGTGCGATCTCCTGGGAGCAGGTGCGCGCCGGTGACGCCGCCCTGGGGGCGGTGATCAAGGACGCCAAGGAGCAGCTTCGCGCGCTGCCCGACCCGGTGAGCTACGGGCTGCTGCGCTATGTGAACCCCGATGTCGATTTGGGTGGCGCCGAGCCGGGCATCGGCTTCAACTACCTGGGCCGGCTGGGTAGCGGTGCCGGTGAGCTCGCCGAGGAGTTGTGGCGCATCGACGCCGATGCCGCGACGCTCAGCGCCG
Source organism: Mycobacterium sp. (assembly GCA_020438865.1). GTDB lineage: Bacteria > Actinomycetota > Actinomycetes > Mycobacteriales > Mycobacteriaceae > Mycobacterium. The sequence continues at coordinate 35,099 of JAGQTU010000035.1, read as the reverse complement.
CCGCAGCGGCGATCGGCATGCCGTTGATGCACACCGTCGCGCTGAACGCGGGCACGCTGGACACCGAGTCCGGGCCGCGGCTGCAAGCCTCCTGGACCTGGGCGCCTTCGGCGATGGACGCCGGGCAGATCGACCGGCTCAGCAAGTTGTGGTTCGAGGCCCTGAGCGGTATCTGCGCCCACGTGCAGCACGGCGGCGGCGGGTTGACCCCGTCGGATCTGTTGCCCGCCAAGCTGACTCAGCACCAGATCGACGAGCTGGCCCAGCGCCACCCGGTGGCCGACGTGTTGCCGCTGACCCCGGTGCAGCAGGGCCTGATGTTCCACTCCCTGTTCGCGCCCGGCACCGCCGAGGACATGTACGCGGTGCAGTTGGACATCACCGTGGAGGGTGTCCTGGATCAGGATCGGCTGCGCGAAGCGGTGCACACCGTCATCGGCCGTCATCCCAACCTCGCCGCGCGGTTCTACGACCAGTTCGGTGAGCCGGTGCAGGTGTTGATGGCCGAACCGCAGATCGCCTGGCGCTATGTGGATCTGCGCGGCGATGACTGCGACCCGGGCGCGGAGGTCGATCGGCTGTGCGCGACCGAGCGTGCCGCGGTGTGTGATCTGTTGGGGCGCCCCACCTTCCGGGCCGCCTTGATCCGCACCTCCGGCAATCAGCACCGGTTCGTGCTGACGCTGCATCACATCGTGGTCGACGGTTGGTCGTTGCCGATCCTGCTGCAGGAGATCTTCGCCAGCTACTTCCGGCAGCGGCTGCCCGCGGCCGCGTCGTATCGCAGCTTCGTCACCTGGCTGGCCGGGCAGGATCGCGACGCCGCGCACGCGGCGTGGCGCTCGGTGCTCGAGGGTTTCGACACCCCGACGCTGGTGGCCGCGCCGGCGGCGCCGGGTCCGCGGGCGGTGGACTCGTTCCGGATCTCGGCGGAGACCACGAAGGCCCTGGCGGATCTGGCTCGCGCCCAGCACACCACGGTGTCCACGGTGTTGCAGGCCGGCTGGGCCCAGGTGCTGATGATGCTGACCGGTCATCGGGATGTGGCCTTCGGCACCGCGGTGTCGGGGCGGCCCGCGGAATTGCCGGGCGCGGACACGATCGTCGGGTTGTTGATCAACACGGTGCCGGTGCGGGCGAAGGCCGGCGCGGGCAGCACGGTCGCCGACCTGCTGGCCGAGTTGCAGCACCACCACAACGACACCCTCGAGCACGAGCATGTGGCCCTGACCGAGATCCACCACCTCACCGAGCAGGACCACCTGTTTGACACCCTGTTCCTCTACGAGAGCTACCCGGTCGACATCACCGCCTTCATGGGGGTGCACGAGCTGTCGATCACCGACTTCGTCAGTCGCGAGTACAACCACTACCCGTTGTCGGTGATGGCCCTGCCGGGCGCCGAGATGGGGTTGCGGGTCGAGTACGACACCCACGCCTTCGACTCGACCGAGATCGCCACGGTGATCGGCCGTTTCGAGCGGGTGCTGGAGGCGATGACCGCCGATGCCGCGCAGCGACTTTCGGCCATCGACGTGCTCGACGCCGCCGAGCGCGGCCGGCTCGACGGTTGGGGCAACGCTGCGGTGCTGCGGGCGAGCGAGCCGACGCCGCTGTCGATCCCGGAGGTTTTCGCCGCGCAGGTCGCGCGCAACCCCGACGCTGCGGCGGTGACGTTCGAGGGCCGCACGATGAGTTACCGCGAGTTGGACGAGGCCTCGAACCGGTTGGCGCATCAGCTCGTCGACCGCGGCGCGCGGGCGGGTGAATTCGTGGCGCTGTTGCTGCCCCGCTCGGCGCAGGCCATCGTGGCGATGCTGGCCGTGGTGAAGACCGGGGCGGCGTATCTGGCGATGGATCCGGCGGTGCCGGATACCCGGCTGGAGTTCATGCTCGGTGACGTCACCCCGGTCGCCGTGGTCACCACGGGCGGCTTGCGGGCCCGGCTGCCTGAGTCCGGCGTGGCGGTGGTTCAGGTCGACGACGCGGCGCTGGCCGCGCAGCCCGTCGCGGCGCTGCCGACTCCCGCGGCCGATGACATCGCGTACCTGATCTACACCTCGGGGACGACTGGGACACCGAAGGGGTCGGTGATCAGTCACCGCAATTTGACCCAGTTGATCGAGTCGTCACCGTCGAAGCTGCCGTCCGGACCGGGTACGACGTGGTCGCAATGGCATTCGCTGGTTTTCGACGTCTCGGTGTGGGAGGTCTTCGGTTCACTTCTGACGGGCACGCGGTTGGTGATCGTTCCCGAGGCGGTCGCCGGTTCCCCGGCCGATCTGCACGATCTGCTGGTGGCCGAGAAGGTCAACGTCATCTTCCACACCCCGTCGGCGGCGGGCATGCTCGACTCGACAGGTCTGGAGCATGCGACCGTGGTGCTGGGCGGCGAGGCCGTGCCCGCGGAACTCGTGGAGCGCTGGGCTGCCGACCGGCGCGTCCTGGTCAACGGTTATGGCCCCTCGGAGTGCACGATCTACTCCACGATGAGCACGCTGGTGCCGGGGCAGGCTGCGGTGCCGATCGGCGTGCCGGTGCCCGGCGCGGCGGGCTTCGTCCTGGATGAGTGGCTGCGCCCGGTGCCTGCCGGGGTGGTCGGCGAGCTGTACATGGCCGGTCGCGGCGTGGGCGTCGGCTATCTGAATCGCTCGGGCTTGACCGGGTCGCGGTTCGTGCCGTGCCCGTTCGGTCCGGCGGGGTCGCGGATGTATCGCACCGGGGACCTGGTGCGCTGGCGTGCCGACGGGCAGCTGGACTATCTGGGTCGCGTCGATGAGCAGGTCAAGATCCGCGGGTACCGCATCGAGCTCGGTGAGATCCAGACGGTGCTGGCCGGTCTCGACGGTGTCGAGCAGGCCGCGGTGATTGCCCGCGAGGACCGCCCCGGTGACAAGCGACTGGTCGGCTACGTCACCGGATCCGCCGATCCCAACGAGATCCGCACCCGACTCGGTGAACGCCTGCCGGCGTACATGGTGCCGGCGGCGATCGTGGTCATGGATGCGTTGCCGTTGACGGTGAACGGCAAGCTGGACCGGCGTGCGCTGCCCGCTCCGGAGTACCAGAACGCGGCGAAGTACCGGGCCCCGCAGAGCGCGGTCGAGCAGGTGATCGCCGATATCTATGCGCAGGTGCTCGGCTTGGCGCAGGTGGGTGCCGACGATTCGTTCTTCGAGATCGGTGGGGATTCGATCTCGGCGATGCGGTTGATCGCCGCGGTGAACACGGCGCTGGATGTGGAGTTGGGGGTGCGGGCGGTCTTCGAGACCCCGACCGTGGCCGGGTTGAGCCGCCAGATCGATGCCGGGGCCGGCGAATCCGGACCCACGCACGGGCCCACCTTCACCGACGTCCACGGCCTGGCGCCCAGCGAGGTGCACTCCGGCGACCTGAGGTTGGAGAAGTTCATCGACGCCCCGACCCTGCTGGCCGCCCCGAACCTGCCGCGTCCCACCGGAGCGATCTCCAAGGTGCTGTTGACCGGGGCGACCGGCTTCCTCGGGCGTTACCTCGTGCTGGACTGGCTGGCCCGCTTCCAGCGCGGCGGCGGGACGCTGATCTGCCTGGTCCGCGGCGACTCCGACGAGGCCGCCCGCCAGCGTCTCGAGCGCATCTTCGACACCGGTGACCGCGAGCTGCTGGCCCACTTCCGGGCGCTCGCGGGCGGGGGACGGTTGCAGGTCATCGCCGGGGACAAGGGTGAGGAGAACCTCGGTCTCGACGAGCAGCGCTGGACCGAGTTGGCCAAATCCGTGGACCTGATCGTCGATTCCGCCGCCCTGGTCAACGCGGTCCTGCCCTACAGCGAGCTGTTCGGCCCGAACGTGGTGGGCACCGCCGAGTTGATCCGGTTGGCGATCACCAGCCGGCTGAAGAGCTTCACCTACGTCTCCACCGCCGATGTGGGCCGCCAGGTCGAGCCGGGGCTGTTCACCGAGGACGCCGACATCCGCGAGATCAGCGCCACCCGGGTGGTCGACGGCAGCTACGCAAACGGCTACGGCAACAGCAAGTGGGCCGGTGAGGTGCTGCTGCGCGAGGCCCACGACCTGTGCGGGCTGCCGGTGTCGGTGTTCCGCTCCGGGATGATCCTGACCGACCCGCGCTTCGCCGGGCAGCTCAACCTGACCGACACCGTGACCCGGATGATCTACAGCGTCATGCTGACCGGGGTGGCGCCGGGCTCGTTCTACCGCCTCGGCGCGAACGGCAAGCGCCAGCGCGCCCACTTCGACGGGCTGCCGGTCGATTTTGTCGCCGACGCCATCACCACGCTGGGCGCCAACGTCAAGGACGGCTTCGTCACCTACCACGTGATGAACCCGCACGACGACGGCATCGGCATCGACGAGTACGTGGACTGGCTGATCGAGGCCGGCTACCCGATCACCCGCATCGACGACTTCGGACAGTGGGTGCAGCGCTTCCACCTCGGGCTGACCATGCTGCCGGAGGACAAGCGGCACAACACCGTGCTGCAGATGCTGCTCATCCTGCTGCACACCACGCCCGACCTGCACGCCCCGGAGCCCACGACCGGAGCCTCCGCGCCCACCGACCGGTTCCGGGGTGCGGTCCAGGCCGCCGGGATCGGCCCCGACGGTGACATCCCGCACGTCACCCCGGAGGTCATCACCAAGTACGTCACCGACCTCAAGCTCCTGGGACTGCTCTAGTAACCCGGCCGGCTCGACGGGCAGTCGTCAACCCTCGTCGGTCGACATCACCGACGTGACGCGATGCACGGCGAACTCCCGCGGGCGGCCCTGGGCCGGATCCCACGCCATCAACTGGCCGCCGTGCACGGCCAGCGGCCGCACCAACCGCTGGGTCGCGACACCGGCGGCGTCGACGTAGCCGATCACCACGTCACGCTGCAGATGCGCCGCCTGCTGCAGCAGTGCCATCGCCACCGCGGGATCCAGCCGGGCGCCGGCGAACGGTGACGAGTCGATCCTGCGCAACGTGGCGACCAGGGCGGTCAACGTCTCGCGGCTCGGCCTGGTCAGCGATCGCAGCAGCCGCCGGTGCGCCGGGGCGGGCACGCGGGCCCACCGCTGCCGGATGTCGACGATCGCGCCCGTCGAATCCTCGGCGGCCGGGGCGAAACCGGCCGTCCGCAGCGCGGCCAGGACCTCGCCGATCGGCGCCTGCGACACCGCGACGGTGGGCGCCAGCAGGCGCATGTCGAGCGCGTCGAGTGCGGGCGCGGCGACGGCGTGCGCCAGCAGGGTGACGTCCTCACAGCGGACGAAGCTGCTCGCCATACCCACCCGCAGTTGGCCGTGCCGGCGTGCGACATCGTCGATGAGGTAGCTCAAACCTTGCGGCACCGGCGTTTTGGAGTGCTTCGCGAAGAATGCGTGCAATGCGCCCGCGGTTCGACCGGTGTCGAGGGCGTGCCTGATGGACGCCTCGCTGACCCGGTAGACCATGGCGGCCCCGGCCGATTCGACGTCGGCGACGACCGCGAGTTGTCCGGCCAGGTCGCGTTCCAGCGGGCCGGGCACCACGACGGTCAGATCCGCCTGCACCAGGAAGTAGTCGATCGGTGCGGGCAGGATCTTGGCCATCGTGTCCACGGCGGCCTCCTCGCCGTCGCGGAGCAGGGCCAAGGCCGCGGCGCTGAGCGCGCCGCGTCCGACCAACCCCAGGGCATGGGCCTCGTCGAGCAGGTGGGCGACGGGTTCGGGTTGCAGCCGTGCCGCCCAGCGGGGCCGCCGCCAGATCAACGCCCGGGAAGCGTGTTCGGCGTCGGTCCCCGCCCCCGCGGGCAGGTCGGACAACAGGTTCAGCAGCAACCGGCGATCCAGCGGCGCCGCGGTGGAGTACAGCGAATCCGACAGTGCCGCATACGGTTTGCCGTCCGGGCCGCGGCTGCCGATGAGGCTGGGACGCGACGGCAGATCCAGCCAGGTGGAGGCCAGCAGGTACCAGCGGGCCGCCGTCGACGATTCCAGGAACCGGTCGGCGGCCACCGTCGGCGTCCAGCACGGACCCGGGCTGTCCGGGGGTTCCGGATCGGGGATACCGCTGGCGATCAGGCCTGCCGCCGCGGCGACCTCCAGGACGAAACCGAGTCGCTGCTCGTCCACTCCGGTGAGCTTGCTCAGCCGCTTGGCCTCCCGGACGCCGAGCCCGCCGCTGCGCAACTCGGGAACCGGTGCCGCGGAAAGGGTTTCGAGCACCACCTCGGTCTCGCGCATCAAATCGATCACCGCGCCCGCGGCCGCGGCGTCGACATCCTTGGCGGTGGTGCCGGACACCACCGGGTCGGGCGGGACCAGGTGGGTGGGGCCCGGATCCTCGCCGCGCAGCACCTGGCCGACCCGGCGCGGCAGGATCACCGTGTCGGCGTCGATCTGTCGCAGCAGGCCCGCCGCCAGCAGCCTGGGAACCGGCCGATCGGGCGGGGTGCCCGGCGCCGCGTCGCGGGTGCGGCCCATCGGCGAGCCGACGAGCAGTCGCTCCAGCAGTTCGCGCTGGGGTTCGTCGAGCTCCTCGACGGCGGCGGCGATCTCCGATGCGGGCCGGTCGGCGTCCTCGAGGATGACCTGGCCGGGATACCAGGGCAGCGCGGAGGACGCCTCGGCGGGCACCCGCACCGCGGTGTCGCCCCACACCAGCGCCCGCTCCCGCAGATCCTCGAGCGCGCCGAGCACCGCATCCCGCGGCGCCCGGTCGCCGATCAGGGCGACGAGCTTGGTGACCGGCACCCCCGTGGCGTCGGCCTGCAGGACCAGCAGCGCGTCGATCACGGCCAGCCGCAGGAAGTCCAATTCGTCGGTGGCGGCCTTGACCGACTGCCGTGCCACCGCCCGGGCGGCCAGGGCCGCGATGCTGCCCGGCGCCGGTTGGGCCAGGTCGGGCCGCAGTTCCAGCAGGTGGATGAGGCGGTCGTCAGGCAATTCCGCCAGCCAGGCACCCAACGGGACCGGTGCCGGTTCCCCGGCCGCGCCGCCGCTGCGGTTCGGGTGAACGTTCTCGGTCATTGCTGACCAGCGTAAAACAGCGAACCATGCGCGCGAGTCGGCCCGTGAGGTGTCAGAATGGTCCGGTGGCAGACAAGACGCATAAAGCCAGGTATGTCGACAACGGCTGGCCGACCAGGGACCCCGAAGATCATGCGGTGAGCGAGCTGGCCGCCGACCGGGTGGGCGCACTGTCCCCGTTCGGCGATCTCGAGTTCCCGTTGCCCGCCGCCGACCTGCCCTACCTGCACCCGGTCACCGTCGTAAACAGATAACGGTGACCAGCGGGCCGCAGCGCCGTCTTTCGCACCTCGACGAACACGGCGCCGCGCACATGGTCGACGTCACCGACAAGGCCGCCACCTCGCGCACCGCGGTGGCGGCCGGCACCGTGCACTCCACCGCCGAGGTCGTCGCGCTGATCGCCGCTGGCGGCCTGCCCAAGGGCGATGCGCTCGCGACCGCCCGGGTGGCCGGAATCCTGGCCGCCAAACGCACCAGCGACCTCATCCCGCTGTGCCACCACCTCGCCCTGACCGGCGTGGACGTCGACTTCGCGGTCGGCGAGACCGAAGTGCAGATCACCGCCTCGGTCCGCACCACCGACCGGACCGGAGTGGAGATGGAAGCGCTCACCGCCGTCAGCGTCGCGGCGCTGACGCTCTACGACATGATCAAGGCGGTCGACCCGGCCGCGAGCCTCGATGGGATCCGGGTACTGCGCAAAGAGGGCGGCAAGACCGGGCTGTGGACGCGCCGGCCGTGAGCCGCTCGGCCCGGGTCGTCATCGCCTCCACCCGCGCCGCCACCGGTGTCTACGAGGACCGGTGCGGCCCGATCATCGTGGACTGGCTGGCCGGGCGGGGCCTGACGGTTCCCCCACCGGTGGTGGTCGTCGACGGCACCGCCGTCGGTGACGCCCTGCGCGACGCGGTCGCCGACGGCGTCGACGTCGTCATCACCTCCGGCGGGACCGGGATATCGCCGACCGACGCCACCCCGGAGGCCACCCTCGGCGTGCTCGACTATCAGGTTCCTGGGCTCGCCGACGCCATTCGGCGTTCCGGGCTGCCGACGGTGCCGACCTCGGTGTTGTCCCGCGGGGTCGCCGGGGTGGCCGGGCGCACGCTGATCGTGAACCTGCCGGGGTCGCCCGGCGGGGTGCGGGACGGCCTGGGCGTGCTGGCCGACGTCCTCGAGCACGCATTGGACCAACTGGCCGGAGGAGACCACCGCCGATGACACGGATCCTGCGGGCGGCGCTGACCGAAGGCCCGCTCTCGCTGCACGAGCACGAGGAGTTGGTCGCCAACGAGGCGGCCGGCGCGGTCGTCGGCTTCGCCGGCGTGGTGCGCAACCACGACGGTGGTCGCGAGGTGGTGCGGCTCGAGTATTCGGCGCACCCGCTGGCCGAGGAGACCCTGTTCGAGGTGCTCGCCGAGGTGGCGGGATCGTGCACCGGGGTGCGCGCGCTGGCGGCCAGCCACCGCATCGGCAAGCTGCGCATCGGCGACGCCGCCTTGGTGGCCGCGGTCGCGGCGGACCACCGGGGGGCGGCCTTCGAGACGTGTGCCCGGCTGGTCGACACCATCAAGGAGCGACTACCGGTGTGGAAGCACCAGTTCTTCGCCGATGGCTCCGACGAGTGGGTGAATTCGGCCTGAGCCGACCGGCTACTGAGCGGGCGGCGCGTCGGCCGGAACCGGAACCTCGGGCGCGGCCGGATCGGCCGGAGCAGCCGGAACGGTGCCCATCCGCGGGTCGTTGGTGACCGGCGTGGTCATCGGCCGCTGAGCCAGGGCCATCAGCGCGTCGTTCTTGCTGATCTCCTGGGTCTGGACGGCGTGCCAGAGCTCCCTGAGGTAGCTCACGTTGGGACCCGACTGCGGTCCGACCGGCTCGGTGCTGGTTCCCGGCGGCGGGTTGTCCGGGCTCGTAAGGTGCGGAATCCCGTCGGGCTGCTGGCCCGCCGCGACCGTGGTGGTCCCATCGGCGCCCGGCGCCGGGGCCGGCGCGGTGGTCTGCACCGGCGGAACGGCGGGATCGGTGGCCGGGGCCAGGGGCGCCCCGTGCAGGGACCAGACCTCGGCCTGATCGGCCGGCTGGTCGGCGTGCGTCCAGTCCGCCTCGACGGTGACGACCTTGTCGGCCGGGGCCGGGGGCGCATCGGGGGCCGGGGCCTGCACCGCGGTGTTCACCACCGGCTCGGCGGCCGGGGCGACGACCTCGGTGGCGACGTCCTCGGAAACCGAGACGACCTGAAGCTCCGGGGCGGGCGCCTCGGGGGCCGGGGCCGGAGCGTCCTGCGGGGCCGCGGCGGGGGCGTCCGGAACCGGGTTGTCCAGCGGCGCGGCGTCGGTGGCAGGTGCGTCGGCCGGGGCCTGAGTCGGCGCGGCCGGAGCGGGCTCGTTGACGACGTTGCGCGGCGTGGCACCGGACAGGCCGCGGCCGCACACCGGCCACGCGCCCTTACCCTGGGTGGCCAGGACGTGCTCGGCGATGGCGATCTGCTGATCCTTGGTGGCCATGTACGCAGTGGGGGCGTACTTGGTGCCGCCGTGCGCGGACCAGGTGCTTGGGGAGAACTGCAGCCCGCCGTGGTAGCCGTTGCCGGTGTTGATCGCCCAGTTGCCGCCGGACTCACAGCGCGCTACCTGATCCCATTCCGAATCGGGGGCTGCCTGAGCCTGGCCGGCGAGGCCGAGTCCGCCACCGCCGATGACGGCACCGGTGACGGCGATCTTCGCGACGCTGACGGACGAGGAGGTGGGCTTGCGATGCCGTCCACTCATGAGTTCGGGGTGTTCCTCTCTTTATCGCGCCTGCGAGGTCAGCTGTCGGGTTCGGGCTGGAGAGGCTGCCCGGCCTGGTCGTCTCGATGAAAACGACGTCGGCTTCACCCCTAGGAGCCGCGTGCGGCTCCAGGTCCGATATTCGGTGGACCGGTTGGGTCCCCCGCCTCCATCCACGGTTTCTCGTTGGTCTTTCCGCTCCACGGATGGAGCTAGGCGCTAGGAGCGGAAAGGGTCTACCCCGGGTGAGGAGGCGGACCTCGCAGAGACGCTAACGGGATCGAAGAGCGCCGTCACCTTTTGGGTTTCGCGGCGTTTCCCTTACTGGCAAATCTTAAAAGAGGTCTAAAGGCCCACGAAAGATGGACGTCCGCCCAGGTAAGTCAGAGGCCCTGGTGCGCGTGGGCCACTTTGAGACCTGATCGTGATGTGACGTAAATCACGATCATCCGCCCGCAAAGGGGGGTAACACGTCCACCATCTGGCCGGAGCTCAACGTGATTCCGCGATCGCGCACCGCGATTCCGTCGCACAAGAATGAACACATCTGTAACACGCGTGCCAATTCGTCACTGCGGCAACATAGTTCATCCACGATGTCCTCGAGGGTCGTGCCGGCCTCCAACGGCACCGACTCCGCGTCCGTACCCGCCGCCGCCCGGGCCGCGGCAAAGAACCGAACCGTCACTTCGGGCCCGGGGGACGCCGCCACCGGATCAGCCACCGATCGCACTCATCGGTCGTTGCGGCTGGATGAAGTCCGGGTCGTTGATCCCGTGCCCGGCGGCCTTGCTCCACATCGCGGTGCGCCACGCCGTCGCCAGCGCATCGTCGTCGGCGCCACCCCGCAGCAGCGCCCGCAGGTCGGTCTCCTCGGTGGCGAACAGGCAGCTGCGGACCTGACCGTCCGCGGTCAACCGGGTGCGGTCGCACGCCGCGCAGAACGCGTGCGACACCGAGGCGATGATGCCGACGGTGGCCGGTCCGCCGTCCACCTGCCACAGCTGTGCCGGCGCCGACCCCCGCGGCGCCGGATCGGCACTGAGGGTGAAGTGCTCGCCCAAGGCGGTGAGGATGTCGTCGGCGCGCAGCGTCGCGTCGCGACGCCACTGATGGCCGGCGTCCAGCGGCATCTGCTCGATGATCCGCAGCTGGTAGCCGTACCGCAGGCAGAACCGAAGCAGTTCGACGGCATCGGCGAGGCCGCTGCCCGGGTCCAGCACCGCGTTGACCTTCACCGGTCCCAGTCCCGCCGCGCCCGCGGCGGCCAGCCCCGCCAGCACCTCGTCGAGCCGGTCCCGGCGGGTGATGGCTGCGAACCGTTCGGGGTCGACGGTGTCCAGCGAGACGTTCACCCGGTCCAGCCCGGCCGCGGCGAGCCCCGCCGCGCGGCGCGCCAGCCCCACGCCGTTGGTGGTCAGCGCGATCTCGGGACGCGGACGCAGTGCCGCGGTGGCGGCGACGACCTCTTCGAGCCCGCGGTAGAGCAGCGGCTCGCCGCCGGTGAAGCGGACGCTGGTGATGCCGAGACGGGTGACGGCCACCGTGAGCAATCGGGTGAGCTCGTCGAGGGTCAGCAGGTCGTCGCCGGGCAGCCAGTCCAGGCCTTCGGCCGGCATGCAGTACGTGCACCGCAGATTGCAGCGGTCGGTCAGCGACACCCGCAGATCGGTGGCGACCCGGCCGAAGGTGTCGACCAGCGGCCCGCCGAGTGGCATCCCGTCCGGATGGGCCGAAGCGTCCTGCCGCACCGCGGGCAGCCCCAGCGACGTCACCGTCATACCGGCATCCGCGTTCGGTCGGCCGGGCTGTCGACCGGAACGATGTCCTTGCCGAGCGGCATCAGCGAGACCGGGATGAGCTTGAGGTTGGCCAGCGCGAGCGGAATGCCGACGATCGTGATGGCCATCGCCACGGCGGTGACCACATGGCCGATGGCCAGCCAGATCCCGCACAGCAGCACCCAGATCACGTTGCCGATCAGCGCCCCGGGATGCGTCCCAGGCTTGTCGACGACGGTGCGCCCGAACGGCCAGAACGCGTACGCCGCGATCCGCAGGGCGGCGAAGCCGAACGGGATGGTGATGATGAGGACGAAACAGATCAGCGCCGCCACCAGATAGCCGAGCGCCAGCCACAGGCCGCCGAACAGCAGCCAGATGATGTTCAGGATCAGGCGCATGTCTCCTCCAGCGGTTAGGCCAGCCTACCGAACCAATCGGGGGTGCTTCGCCCGTAGTCGTCCGAGTAGGATCGCTTCACGCGTCCTGCACAGGCGGGGCGCGTCGTCATGTTGTCACGGACCCGTCAGACAAGCAGGTGAGACCAGTGCCGACCGGCAAGGTGAAGTGGTACGACGCCGAGAAGGGCTTCGGCTTCCTGTCCCAGGAGGAAGGCGAGGACGTCTACGTGCGTGCCTCCGCGCTGCCCGCGGGCGTCGAGGGTCTCAAGGCCGGTCAGCGGGTCGAGTTCGGGCTGGCCTCGGGACGGCGCGGGCCGCAGGCGCTGAGCGTCAAGCTGATCGACCCACCGCCGAGCCTGAGCCGCACCCGCCGGGAGGCGGCCGCCGCCGAACACAAGCACTCGCCCGATGAGCTGCACGGCATGGTCGAGGACATGATCACCCTGCTGGAGAGCGCCGTGCAGCCGGAGCTGCGCAAGGGCCGCTACCCCGACAAGAAGGTGGCGCGCCGGGTCTCCGAGGTGGTTCGCGCGGTCGCCAGCGAGCTCGACGCCTAACCGTCTGCACCGCCGCCGACGGGGAACACTGGGTCACATGGGTTCCTACGTGGCCGCCGCAGGCGAGTTCGATCGCGACACCGACTACATCACCACCCGCATCACCGCGGACGGCCGGGACGGCTATCCCGTCGAGCCCGGCCGGTACCGGCTGATCGTCGCGCGGGCCTGCCCGTGGGCCAACCGCGCGATCATCGTGCGGCGGCTGCTAGGCCTGGAGGACGTCCTGTCCATCGGCTTCTGCGGACCCACTCACGACGAGCGCAGCTGGACCTTCGACCTGGATCCCGGCGGCGTGGACCCGGTGCTGAAGATCCCGCGCCTGCAGGACGCCTACTTCAAGCGCGCCCCGCACTACCCCAAGGGCATCACCGTGCCCGCCATCGTCGAGGTGTCCACCGGCCAGGTGGTGACCAATGACTTCGCTCAGCTGACGCTCGACTTCTCCACCGAGTGGGCGGCGCATCATCGCGACGGTGCGCCGCAGCTGTATCCCGAGCACCTGCGCGACGAGATCGACGAGGTGGCCCAGCGGATCTACACCGAGGTCAACAACGGGGTTTATCGCTGCGGCTTCGCCGGCTCACAGGGCGCCTACGAGCGGGCCTATGACCGGTTGTTCACCGCGCTGGATTGGCTCTCCGAACGGCTGGCCGGCCGGCGCTACCTGGTGGGCGACACCATCACCGAGGCCGACGTGCGACTGTTCACCACGCTGGCCCGCTTCGACCCGGTCTATCACGGCCACTTCAAGTGCAACCGCGCCAAACTGGCCGAGCTGCCGGTGCTGTGGGCGTACGCCCGCGACCTGTTCCAGACCCCGGGTTTCGGCGACACCGTCGACTTCGTCCAGATCAAGCAGCATTACTACATCGTGCATGCCGACATCAACCCCACCCGGATCGTCCCCAAGGGCCCGGATCTGGCCAACTGGCTGACCCCGCATGGCCGGGAAGCGTTGGGCGGCAGGCCATTCGGCGATGGAACGCCGCCGGGGTCCATCCGCGAGGGTGAGCGGGTGCTCAACCAGTTCTAGAGAGCCCGAACGTCGAGTTGTTGACTGGAAGGTCCGATCTTCGGCGCAACAACTCGACGTTCGTCACATCGCGGCTCCGGCTGCAGTCAGCGCGGCACGGGCGCGCATTACGACGACGCTCGGTCGGTAGCGAAGCATGTCGGCGCTCACCCGCACGATTCGCCAGCCGAGAGCTTCCAGTTCTGCCTGTCGGTCGATGTCCCAGGTGCGCTGTCGTGGATCGGTCCAGTGCTGCGCCCCATCGAACTCGACGCCCACCGGCCAGTCTTCCCAGCCCATGTCTATTCGGGCGAGGAGGCAACCGCCGTCATACACCGGAACCTGGGTCGTGGGCCGGGGAAGACCTGCCGCCACCAACGTAAGACGGGTACGAGTCTCCCACGGCGATTGTGAACCAGCGTCAATGAGTTCGAGAGCACGGCGAAGCTGGATGATGCCCCTTGCGCCAGGGTGCCGCTCGACCAATGACTGAACCTCGGGGAGTTTCAGATCGGTTGCGCGGGAAAGGGCGTCCAACCGAGCGACTGCACGCTGTAGTCCCTTTCGCCTGCCGAGGTCGAACGCGGTCCGCGCCGGGGTGGTCAGCTTCATCCCATCACGGACGCAGGTTTCGTCGTCCTGTAGTGCGTCGCTGTGCAGTATGACGCCGCTGGCCTTGTCTCGAGAACGCCTGTTGAGTTCCGCGGGAAGCTGTGCATTGATCCATCTCGTGCCGTATGTCGCCGAAGCCGATAAACCCGCAAGCGTCGCTCGACGATCGGCCCACAACCACGCCGCGACGGCGCGGTCCTGCGGGTTCAACTGCTGGCCCTTAGGTATGTACACATTGCGGTGCACGGCTTGGAACTCGCTACGTAGCCGATATCGGGTTACCAAACCCGCGGCGAGCGCCTCGTCGGCTCGAAACGGCCACTTCACATCCGCCATACCGACACGGTGCGGGCGTCATCCGACACGGACGCTCGAGCGTCGACCAATTGCTCACAGATGGTGGCTATCTTGACAACAAGTCGACGTTCGTCCACAGGACTAATTCCAGAGCACCCGCACCGACCACTCGGCGTGTGCGGCCTCGTGCAACTCGCCCTTCGGATCGCGCACCATCGTCAGCAGTTGGACCACGATCCCGGTCAGTCGGCCCCGCTTGGCGTCCACCGTCGGAATCGTCATCGCCAGAAGGGTATTGGGCCGGATGATGGTGTCGGTGGAGTCGTTCTCGTTCTCGTAGATCTGAAGCAGTCGCCAGGGTGCGCGGCCGATCGAGGTCGGCACCGAGAGCTGAACCGGATACCTCTTGTCCCCCGGCAGCTCGCCCTGGGTCTGTGGATTCTGGCAGTCGTCGAGGTTGATGACGTTGCAGTAGAAGTAGGGGCCAACCCGGATCGAATGGCCATGCGAGTACACGCTGATCTGCGGCAGTCCCTCGTCGGTTCCGCGGGTCAGCAGCCAGGCGCCCACACCCGCGCCCGCCGAGGCCAGCACCACCGCGATGACCAGGAGCCAGCGAACCGTCCGGGTCACCGGTTGGTCACCGCCGCCTCCTCCTGCTCGGCCACCACCGGCCGGTTGCCGCCGAACCCGGGGATCAGGGAATCACCGCGGTAGCTCACCACGGTCTGCGCCAGACCGAAGATCAGCACCGCCGTGATCGCGGTGAACCCCACCCACAACTCGGTGTAGACCAGCACCCCGATCGCGCCGCCGAGCACCCACGCCAACTGCAGCACCGACTCGGATCGGCCGAAGGCCGATGCCCGCGACTCCTCGGGCAGGTCGTCCTGCAGCGAGGCGTCCAGCGACGCCTTCGCGATCGCACTGCAGGCGGAGGTGATCAGGGTGGCGACCGCGGCGACGATCAGGTTGCCGGTCACCGCGGCGGCCAGCGCCGCGACGGTGACGGCGACGGCGGCCCGCACCACCAGCACGGCCGGCCGGCCCAGCCGCAGCCGCGCCGCGGCGAAGTTGCCGCCGAAGTTGCCGATGCCTGCCGCGGCGCCGATGGTGCCCAGCATGCCCAGCTGCACCCAACCGCTGGCCTGGTGTGCCTTGGCGACGAACGCCGGATACAGGAACAGGAAGCCGACCATCGCCTTGATGGTGCAGTTGCCCCACAACGAGGTGATGATGTTGCGGCCCAACGGTTGACGCGGTGACCGGATCGGTGCGGTCGCCGCATCGTCCGGCCATCCGCCCAGTGGGCCACTGTGGCCGTGGTAGGTCAGCGTCGCGGGCACCTCACCCTCGGTGACCTCCACCCAGCGCGGTATCCGCATCGACAGCGAGGCCCCGGCCAGTGTGACGAACACGACCACGAACAGCGCCCCCGGCAACTCGAACAGGGTGGTGAAGACGTACTCGACGCCGGCCGCGATGCCGCCGCCGACGATGGTGCCGCCGATCAGCCCGAACACCGTCAGCCGTGAGTTGACCCGGACCAGGTCGATCGTGGGCGGCATGACCCGCGGGGTCACGGCACTGCGCAGCACGCTGAACGACTTCGAGAACACCATCATCCCGAGCGCGCACGGGTAGAGCACCCAGGACGGGTAGCTGCCGGTGGCGCCGTCGTAGTTCATGATCAGCACCACTGCCAGCGCGGTGCGCAGCAGGAACGACATCGCCAGCGCCGCGCGCCGGCCGTGCTGCACCCGGTCGAGGGCCGGGCCGATCAGCGGCGCGATCACCGCGAACGGCGCGATCGTGATGAGCAGGTAGAGGGCCACCTTGCCCTTGCTCTCGCCGGTGGCCGCCGCGAAGAACAGCGTGTTGGCCAGGGCTACCGCCATCGCCGAGTCGACGGCGAAGTTGGCCATCACCGGCCAGGTCAGCGCGGTCAGGCCGGACTTGTCGGCGCCGTCGGCGGTCGCGGCGCGTTGCACCATCGAGTACATCCGCTCGCCCATTTCGCGGCTGCGCATCGCGGCCGCGCGGGTGACCGTGATGCGCTCACCGGCGCTGTCGCCGACGCGTCGCGGCTCCGACCGGTAGTCGGAGTGTGGGCCGCCGTGGCCACGCTCGGAGTCCAGTGGCGGCAGGTAGCGGTTGGCGCTGGGTGTCGGGTTCGAGCGCGGGCCGCCACCGGTGCGGGCATGGCCGCCCGCGTCGCTGGGATAGTTCGCCATCCCGGGATGCTCACCGCGCGGGCCGGGCGGATGGCGATGACCCGGCCCGGACCTCGGTTCCGGGCCCGGGTCGCCGGGCCGCCTCACAGACACTGTTCGATTGTCCCCCATCCCGCCATGCCGGGGCGTGCACGTGACCGGTGTGGCTGCCACGACGGAGCGTGAGGCAAGATTGGGGGCGATGAACAGCCAGATCGAATCCCCGCATCCGTCGGCGGAGGCCGCCCCGGCCCGGCCGTCGGAGGCGGTGGCCGCCATTCTCACCGATGCGAGTGAGCTGGCCCGGCAGGCCATCGTGGAGTTCAGCGGCGACACGGTCGGGGAGTACCTCGGTGTCAGTTTCGAGGATGAGACCGCGGCCACCCATCGCTTCCTGGCCAAGCTGCCCGGCTATCAGGGCTGGCAGTGGGCGGCCGTGGTGGCCGCCCACCCGGGTGCCGACCATGCCACCATCAGCGAGGTGGTGCTGGTCCCGGGGCCGACGGCGCTGCTGGCTCCGGGCTGGGTGCCGTGGGAGAACCGGGTCCGCGCCGGTGACCTCGGTCCGGGCGATCTGCTGGCGCCGCCACCGGATGATCCCCGGCTGGTGCCCGGATACACCGCAAGCGGCGACGCCGCGTTCGACGACCTCGCCGTCGAGATCGGCCTGGGCCGCAGGCAGGTACTGGGCCCGTGGGGCCGGGCCGACACCGCCGAGCGCTGGCACGACGGCGATCACGGTCCCGGTGCGCCGATGGCGCGGGCGACCAAGCGGGCCTGCCGCGACTGTGGCTTCATGGTTCCGCTGGCCGGGGTGCTGGGCACCATGTTCGGGGTGTGCTGCAACGAGTTGTCCGCCGACGGTCACGTCGTGGACTTCGAATACGGTTGCGGGGCGCACTCCGACACCCCGGCGCCCGCCGGGGCCGGATCGCCGATGTACGAGCCCTATGACGACGGCGTGGTAGAGGTCCTCGCCGCCGCCGACCTGGTCGCGACGGCTACCGCTGAGGTCGAGCCGGCCGAGGTCGAGGTGGTCGAGGTGGCGCCCGAAGAGGTAGAGGTGGCGGCTAACGTCGCCCCGTCGGCGGAGACCGTCGAGACCGCGCCGGCCGACCCGGTCGAGCCCTAACTTCCCTCGGCGGCCGCCTTGATGCGGGCCAGCGACGTGTTCATCCCCTCGACGAGTTCCTGCTCGAAGCTGGACACGCCACCGAGCACCGCGTTGACCGTCATGGTCGACACCGCCTTCACACCGTTCTCGGCGTGGCGGGTCTCCACCACCCGGGTTCCGGTCGGCGTCGGCTCGAGTTCGTAGCTCCACACCGTGTTGTTGGCGTTGACCCGGAAGGCGAGCTTGCGCTCCGGGATCACCTCGGTGATCGTCGACGTCGTCGGCCAGAACAGGTTGTTGCGGCGGTTGAGATTGACGGTGCGGGTGCCCGGCCGCACCGGACCGAGTGCCTTCATCAGCCGGCACTGCGGGCTCCACTGCGGCATCCGGCTCAGGTCGGAGACCAGGCTCCACACCTTGGTCACCGGCGCGTTGATCTCGATCTCTGCCTGCAGTAGCGGTGCCGCCATGGGTTTCTCCTTTGTTCAGTGCTGGTTGCGGTCTGGTTCGGCGCGTTGTTGCAGCCCGGTCTGGGCGCCCCGCACGCCGCGCCGGGCGGCGGCGCGTTGCCACAGGAAGATCGACGTGCCGAGCACCCCGACGCCGAGTCCGGCCACCGCGATGGGACGCCACCCTTCCAGGGCGGGAACCGCGAACGCGGCGATCGTGGCCAGCGCCCACAGCGCCGCGCCGGCGGCGATCACCGGCCACGGTTCCAGCAGCGCCGCGGGCAGCGCCGGCGGTTGTGGTTCGGGTGCGTCGGAAGGCATTGCCGTCCAACCTAACCCATGGGTGCCGCGGCGGGACCGGGTACGTTGACTGTTGCCGTCGGCAACGGCCGCGTCGGGACGGACGGCGGCGAACTGGTGAAGGAAGGTCCGATGACCCCGATCATCGACGAAAAAGCATGAGCCGCAACACTTCCGGTAGTTCCGATGGCATCGAGGTCATCGACGTCACCGACCCCGCCGACCCGCGGGTCGACGACTTCCGTGATCTGAACAGCGTCGACCGCAGACCCGACCTGCCCACGGGCAAGGGTCTGGTGATCGCCGAGGGTGTGCTGGTGGCGCAGCGGATGCTGGCGTCGCGGTTCGCCCCGCACGCCTTTCTGGGTACCGAGCGCCGGCTGGGGGAACTCGCCGTGGACCTCACCGGGGTGGGCGTCCCGTTCTACCGGGCCTCCGCGGAGGTGATGGCGCAGGTCGTCGGGTTCCACCTGAATCGCGGGGTGTTGGGCGCGGCGCGCCGGGCGCCGGAGTTGTCCGTGCCGCAGGTGCTCGACGGCGCGCGCACGGTGGCGGTTCTCGAAGGGGTCAACGACCACGAGAACCTCGGTTCGATCTTCCGCAACGCCGCCGGCCTCGGTGTCGACGCGGTGGTCTTCGGCGCCGGGTGTGCCGATCCGCTCTACCGCCGCGCCGTGCGGGTGTCGATGGGCCACGCCCTGCTGGTGCCCTTCGCGCGGGCCGGGCATTGGCCGGCCGATCTGACCGACCTGCGTCAGCACGGCTTCCGCCTGCTGGCCATGACACCGAAGCCCCGGGCGGCCACGCTCGCCGAGGTGATGGACGGGCTCGCCGACCACAAGGTGGCCGTGCTGCTCGGTGCGGAGGGGCCGGGCCTGACCGAGACCGCGATGCGGGCCTGCGATGTGCGGGTGCGCGTCCCGATGTCGCGCGGCACCGACTCGCTCAATGTCGCCACCGCCGCGGCCCTCGCCTTCTACGAGCGGGTCAGGTCGGCTCGATAGGCTGCTCGTGTGACGGAGGAACCGACACCGTGGGGGACGGGCCTGACGGTCGCCGGATTTGTCGCGGCCGTCACCGGTGCCGCCATCGTTGTGTTGAGCCTCGGCATGATCCGGGTGCACCCGCTGGTGGCGGTCGGCCTCAACCTGGTGGCCGTCGGCGGTCTGGCGCCCACCCTGTGGGGCTGGCGTCAGATACCGGTTCGGCGATGGTTCGTGCTCGGGGCCGGCATCGGAGTGGCCGGCGGCTGGCTCACGCTGCTGGCCCTCGCCGTCAACGGCTGACGGTCAGCGCTCGCCGCTGGAGCGCACCCCGAGCAGGACGTCCTCCCAGGCCGGGACCGGGGGCTTGCCCTTGCCGCGCTTGGTGCGGGCGGGGGCTTCGGGCTCGGGCTCGGCGTCCGGCAGCTCCGGCGCGGCGGGCACCTCGAGTTCCAGCTGCGCGATCGGGGCGACCGGACGCAGCGGCCGTTCGAAGTTCGGGTTGATCAACTCGCTGGCGCTGTCGTCGACCGCGGTGACCGTGCCGCCGTGGGCGCCCGGGGTGAACCGGAAGTGGGCGACATTGTCGGACCGGCCGGCCTGCCACGACATCTGCACCGTCCAGCGACCGTCCTCGTTGCGCCACGCGTCCCACGTCGTCGCGTCCGGGTCGAGGCCGCGGGCGACCAGCGCGGTGGTGATGGTCTCCAACAGCGTCAGGACCGCCGGGCCGTCGGGCAGCACGGGATGTGCGGCGGTGGCCAGTTCGGCGGCGCGCTGGCGTTCCAGCAGAACCGGATGGGCGAAGCGCTCGATCTTTGAGATGTCGGTGCCGGAGGATTCGGCGATCTGCTCGACGGATGCGCCGGCCCGGATCCGGGCCTGGATGTCTCTGGGCCGCAACACCGTCTTGACCTCGTTGTCCTTGGGGTTCTGGCCCGACCGGGGCCGATCGCCGCGCACTGCCGCACGGAGCCGGTCGTCTACGGGCACGCCGAACTTGTCGGCCGGGTCGAGGCCTTCGCAGATGACGTATTTTCCGTCGACATCGAGCCCGATCACCGTGAGTTCCCGCATGTCGACCTCCTTCGTCGGGACTTTAACTCAGCCCGGGAAAGATAACGGGGAGGACACGCTGGCCCGGCGAGACGGTTACAGGCGTTCGACCACCCAGTCCACGCACCGGGTCAGCGCGGAGACGTCGTCCGGCTCGATCGCCGGGAACATGGCCACCCGCAGCTGGTTGCGGCCGAGCTTGCGGTACGGCTCGGTGTCGACGATTCCGTTGCTCCGCAAAGTCGCGGCGACAGCGCTTGCATCGACGTCGTCGGTGAAGTCGATGGTGCCGACCACCTGCGAACGCAGCTGGGGATCGGCGACGAACGGGGCTGCGAACGGGGCCGCCTCCGCCCAGGAGTACAGCCGGCTCGAGGAGTCCGCGGTGCGCTTGACCGCCCAGTCCAGACCGCCGTTGCCGAGCATCCAGTCCACCTGCTCGGCCATCAGGACCAGCGTGCCGATGGCCGGGGTGTTGTACGTCTGGTTCTTCAGGCTGTTGTCGACCGCGATCGGCAGCGACAGGAAGTCGGGGACCCAGCGCCCGGATGCGGCGATCTGCTCCACCCGCGACAGCGCCGCCGGCGACATGATCGCGAGCCACAGGCCGCCGTCGCTGGCGAAGTTCTTCTGCGGCGCGAAGTAGTAGGCGTCGACCTCGGTGATGTCGACCGGCAGCCCGCCGGCGCCGGAGGTGGCGTCGATGAGGACCAGGGCCTCGCCCGAGCCCGTCGGCCGGTGCACCGGCACCGACACCCCGGTCGACGTCTCGTTGTGCGCCCAGGCGATGGCGTCGACGGACGGGTCGGAGGTCGGCTCGGGCGCGCTGCCCGCGTCGGCCTTGACGACGATCGGGTCGCCGACGAACGGGTTGGCGGCGACGGCCGAGGCGAACTTGGAGCTGAACTCGCCGTAGGTGAGGTGCAGCGACTTCTTGTCGATCAGCCCGAACGCCGCGGCGTCCCAGAACGCGGTGGCCCCACCGTTGCCCAGGATCACCTCGTAGCCGTCGGGCAGCGAGAACAGCTCGCGCAGGCCGTCGCGCACCCGGCCCACCAGGTTCTTCACCGGGGCCTGGCGGTGCGACGTGCCGAACAGGGCCGCAGCGGTGGTGCTCAGCGCGCTCAGCTGTTCGGGACGCACCTTCGACGGTCCGCAGCCGAAGCGGCCGTCGCCGGGCTTGAGGGACTCGGGGATCACCAGATCAGGCATCCCGCAAGCCTAGGAGCAGCATGCTGAGAGCCGAAATCGAGGTTCGGCAGGCGAATGATCGGGGTATGGACAGTTAGGTGATACCTGCGGTACCGTTGTACATCAACCGCCCGAATGTAAACCTCACAGGAGGCGTGTCAATGGCGAGGACCAAGCTCATCAAGCGCTGGCGGCGCAACATGGAGGTTCGCGACGACGCCGCCTACGTGGACATGCTCGAGACCCTGTCCGACGGCTCGGTGCGGAGAAACTTCAACCCGTACACCGACATCGACTGGAAGTCGCCGGAGTTCGCGGTCGTCGACGACGACGAGCGCTGGATTCTGCCCGACAGCGACCCACTGGGCCACCACGAGTGGTACCGGTCGCAATCGGTGGAACGGCAGATCGAGATCGGCAAGTGGCGCCAGGCCAACGTCGCCAAGGTAGGTCTGCACTTCGAATCGATCCTGATCCGCGGTCTGATGAACTACTCGTTCTGGGTGCCCAACGGCTCGCCGGAATACCGGTACTGCCTGCACGAGTCGGTCGAAGAGTGCAACCACACCATGATGTTCCAGGAGATGGTGAACCACATCGGCGCCGACGTGCCGGGCATGCCGCGCCTGCTGCGCTGGCTCTCCCCGTTCATCCCGCTGATCGCCGGGCCGCTGCCGGTGCCCTTCTTCTTCGGGGTGCTCGCCGGCGAGGAGCCCATCGATCACACCCAGAAGAACGTGCTGCGCGAGGGCAAGAACCTGCACCCCATCATGGAGCGGGTGATGGCCATCCACGTCGCCGAGGAAGCCCGCCACATCTCGTTCGCGCACGAGTACCTGCGCAAGCGCCTGCCCTACATGCGGGCCCGCAAGCGGTTCTGGCTCTCGCTGCACGTGCCGATCATCATGCGGGTGTTGTGCCAGGCGATCATCGTGCCGCCGCGCAGCTTCTTCCGGCGGTTCGACATCCCGCGCGAGGTCCGCAAGGAACTGTTCTTCCGCGCGCCGGAATCCCGGCAGCTGCTGCGCGACATGTTCGCCGACGTCCGGATGCTCTGCTACGACACCAAACTCATGAACCCGGCCGCGAAGATCATGTGGCGGATCTGCAAGATCGACGGGCCTCCCAGTCGTTACCGCAGCGAGCCGCAGCGCCGGCACGTCGTCAGCGCCGCCTAGCGTCCGGCGCCCCACGCCTATGCCACATGTCATCACCCAGTCGTGCTGCAGCGACGGGTCATGTGTCTACGCCTGCCCGGTCAACTGCATCCACCCGTCTCCGGACGAGCCCGGGTTCGCCACGGCGGAGATGCTCTACATCGACCCGGTGGCGTGTGTCGACTGTGGTGCCTGCGTCAGCGCCTGCCCGGTCGGCGCGATCGCACCGGAAACAAGACTGACCCCGCACCAGCGGCCGTTCATCGCCGTCAACTCCGCCTACTATGCCGCCCGCTACCCCGACCGGCCCGACGACGTGAAGCTGCCGCCGACCTCCAAGCTCGCGCCGGTGCTCCCCGCGCCGAAGCCGCGCCGCGGAGCCGCGCCGCTGACGGTGGCGGTCGTGGGTTCGGGACCTGCGGCGATGTACGCCGCCGACGAGCTGCTGACCCAAAAGGGAGTGCGGGTCAACGTTTTCGAGAAACTGCCGACCCCGTACGGCCTGGTCCGGGCCGGTGTCGCGCCGGACCATCAGAACACCAAGGGCGTCATCCGGTTGTTCGACCGGATCAGCCGCCGCCGGGGATTCACCTTCTACCTCAACGTCGAGGTCGGTACCCACGTGATGCACGCCGAGTTACTGGCCCACCACCACGCGGTGCTGTATGCGGTCGGCGCGCCGGATGATCGCCGGCTCGACATCGAGGGTATGACGCTGCCCGGTGCCGGCACCGCGACCGAGACCGTCGCATGGATCAACGGCCATCCCGACTTCGCGCAGTTGCCCGTCGACCTCGGCCACCCGCGGGTGGTGGTGATCGGCAACGGCAACGTCGCACTCGACGTCGCCCGGATCCTCACCACCGATCCCGATGACCTTGCGCGCACCGACATCTCGTCGGCCGCCCTGACGGCCCTGCGCGACTCGTCGGTCCGCGAGGTCGTCATCGCCGCCCGCCGCGGCCCGGCCGCCTCCGCGTTCACCCTGCCCGAGCTGATCGGCCTGACCGCGACCGCCACAGTGGTGCTCGACGCCGCCGATCGGGAGCGGGTCCAGCGCGACCGCGAAGTCGTCGACGACGCCGCTACGCGGGCCAAGCTGGAGATCCTGGCCAAACTCCCCGACTCCGGCGAACCGTCCCCGCGTCCGCGAATTCGGTTGGCCTACTTGCTGACACCGCACCGCGTCCTCGGTGCCGACCGGGTGCAAGGCATTGAGTTCCGGCGTACCGGAACCGGCGAACCGGTGCACCTGGACACCGGGATGGTGCTCACCTCCATCGGCTACCGCGGTAAGCCGGTCCCCGGCCTTCCGTTCGACGACGACGCGAACGTCGTTCCCAACACCGGCGGCCGTGTGATCGACCCCGGCACTGGCCGGCCGGTGCCCGGTGTGTACGTAGCCGGCTGGATCAAGCGCGGCCCCACCGGGTTCATCGGCACCAACAAATCCTGTGCGATGCAGACGGTTTCGGCGCTGGTCGACGACTTCAACGCGGATCGGCTCGGCGATCCGGTCGCCGGCCCGGCCGCGTTGAACAAGTTGATCCGGGGGCGCCGCCCGGACGCGGTGGACGCGGCCGGCTGGCGCGCCATCGACGCCGCCGAACGCCTCCGCGGTGAGGCCGCCGGGCGGCCCCGAACCAAGTTCACCACGGTGCCCGACATGGTCGCCGCCGCGGCAACGGCCGAACCCTCGATCGCCACCCGACTGCGGGCAGGCCTTCGCCGGTAGGACCGTCGGCTGACCATCACATCCGGCTGACGGCCTGCCGGAGTTCCTCGGTGCTGACCTCGCGTACCGGCTGGCCCAGTGACCACTGATGTCCGAACGGGTCGCGCACCACGCCGTAGCGATCACCCCAGAACTGATCCTCCAACGGCATCACCACCGTGGCGCCGGCGTCGACCGCCCGCCGGAAGCGGCTGTCGACGTCGGTCACGGTGAGGTGAATCGTGACCGGCGTTCCGCCAAGGGCTTTCGGTGTCATCGACTTGCCGTCGCTCATCTCCGGGAAGTCGTCGGCGAGCATCACGAGCGAGCCGTCGATCTGCACGGCGCCGTGGATCAGCTTGCCGTCCTGGCGTGGGACCCGGCCCATCTCGACGGCGCCGAACGCCTTGACATAGAAGTCGATCGCCGCGTTGGCGTCATCGACGACGAGGTGGGGTGACAGTGCGGGCTGGACATCGATCGCCATCTGAGCCTCCTCGGGTTGGGTAGCGGCCCACCACGGGCCGTTACCCGTATTGACCGACCCGGGAGAAAGGAATCATCGGTCCCGGCGGGCCGGGGCAGAATCAGACGCCGACATGCGCGATCCGGTTCCAGCCCTCCACCGACTCCGGTGCGCGCGGCGCCGGCCCCACGTAGACGGCCGCCGGGCGCACGAGTTTGCCCAGCCGCTTCTGCTCGAGGATGTGCGCACACCAGCCCGCCGTGCGGCCGCAGGTGAACATCGCCGGCATCATCGAGGCGGGCACCTGGGCGAAGTCCAGGATCACCGCGGCCCAGAATTCGACGTTGGTCTCGATGGCCCGATCCGGGCGGCGCTCCCGCAGTTCGGCCAGCGCCGCCTGCTCCAACTGGGCGGCCACCTCGTAGCGGGGGGCTTCGAGGCGCCTGGCGGTCGCGCGTAACACCCGCGCCCGCGGGTCCTCGGCCCGGTACACCCGGTGGCCGAAGCCCATCAGCTTCTCCTTGCGGTCCAGGATGCCCCGCACCACGGTGCGGGCGTCACCGGAACGCTCGACCTCCTCGATCATCGGCAGCACCCGGGCCGGGGCGCCGCCGTGCAGGGGGCCGCTCATCGCGCCGACGGCACCGGACAGCGCCGCGGCCACGTCGGCCCCGGTGGAGGCGATCACCCGCGCCGTGAAGGTCGACGCGTTCATGCCGTGCTCGGCTGCCGACACCCAGTAGGCGTCGATCGCTTCCACATGCCGCGGATCCGGATCGCCCTGCCAGCGGGTCATGAAACGTTCTGTGACCGTGGCACATTCGTCGATGACGCGCTGCGGCACCGCGGGCTGGTAGATGCCGCGCGCCGACTGGGCGACATAGGACAGCGCCATCACCGACGCGCGCGCCAGCTGCTCGCGGGCGGTCTCGTCGTCGATGTCGAGCAGTGGCGCATAGCCCCAGATGGGTGCCAGCATCGCCAGCCCGGCCTGCACGTCGACCCGGACATCGCCGGTGTGGATGGGCAGGGGAAAGGGCTCGGCCGGTGGCAGACCCTCGCCGAACCGCCCGTCGACCAGCAGCGACCACACATCGCCGAAGGTGACCCGATCCCGGACCAGGTCTTCGATGTCGACGCCGCGATACCGCAGCGCCCCACCGTCCTTGTCCGGCTCGGCGATCTCGGTGGTGAACGCGACCACGCCCTCCAGGCCGGGGACGAAGTCTTCCGGTACCGCAGTCATGAAGCGATTCTCGCACCCGCCGCCCGGCCGGTTGCTACCGGTCGGTAACCAACGGGCTCGCCGCCGCGGCGTACCGTTGGCCCGTGGACTTTCCAGCGGGTGATCGCCTGGCGGCGATGCGAGTGGAGTACGGCTCCGTCGAGAAGGACGGCAGCAGCGACCTCGATGCGGACTGGCTGGCCGACGGCTGGCTTGCGTTGTTGCACAGATGGATTACCGACGCCGAAGAGGCCGGCGTGGCCGAGCCGAACGCCATGGTTCTGGCGACCGTCGAGGACGGCAAACCGGTGAGCCGGGCGGTGCTGTGCAAGAGCGTCGACGAGACCGGCGTCACGTTCTACACCAACTACGACTCCGCCAAGGGCGCCGACCTGGCCGCGACGCCCTATGCCGCGGTGACCTTTCCCTGGTTCGCGCTGGGCAGGCAGGTGCACATCCGCGGCGCGGTCACCAAGGTCAGCGCGCAGGAGACCGCCGAATACTGGTCCAAGCGGCCGCGCGGATCCCAGCTGGGCGCCTGGGCGTCGTCGCAGTCCCAGCCCATCGGGTCACGCGCCGATCTGCTGGCCCGTCTCGCCGAGTTGACGGAACGATTCGCCGGCGACGAGCAGGTGCCGGTGCCGCCGCACTGGGGTGGCTACCGGATCGCGCCGGAGGTCATCGAGTTCTGGCAGGGCCGGGAGAACCGGATCCACAACCGCATCCGGGTCACTCCGGCAAAGAACCTGATCGAGCGGCTGCAGCCCTAGTCGTGGTGCGCCATCCGACGTCGCCGGCCCGGCGGCTCCGGGTGTTCGCCGACACCACGCCGCTGCGCACCCCGGACTTCCGCCGGCTGTGGCTGGCCGGCGTCGTCACGGTCATCGGCGGCAACCTGACGATCTTCGCGGTGCCGGTGCAGCTGTACGCGCTGACGCAGAACTCGGCCTACGTGGGGCTCTCCGGATTGTTCGCGTTGGTTCCGCTGATCGTGTTCGGGCTGCTCGGCGGCGCCTGGGCCGACGCGATGGACCGCAGGCTGCTGCTCATCATCACCTCGTGTGGTCTGGCCGTGGCCTCGGTGCTGTTGTGGGTGCAGGCCGCCGCCGGATTCGACAACGTCTGGGTGGTCCTGCTGCTGCTGTCGGTGCAGCAGGCCTTCTACGCGATCAACGCGCCGACGCGGGCCGCGGCCATCCCGCGCATGCTGCCCATCGCGCAACTCCCGGCCGCCAACTCGCTCAACATGACCGTGCAACAGTTCGGCGCGATCGTCGGTCCGCTGCTGGCCGGGGTGCTGCTGCGCTGGATCGACCTGTCCACGCTGTATCTGCTCGACGCGATCACCTGCCTGGCCCCGATCTGGGTGACCTTCCGGCTGGCCCGGATGCCGGTGACCGAATCGAGCGCGGCGGAGGGCTCCTCGCGCTGGGGGGTGGGGGCGGTGCTGGCGGGCTTCCGCTATCTGGCCGGCAATCAGGTGGTGCTGATGTCGTTCGTCGTCGACCTCATCGCGATGATCTTCGGCATGCCGCGGGCCCTGTTCCCGCAGATGGCCCACGAGAGCTTCGGCGGCCCGGTGACCGGCGGCACCACCATGGCGCTGCTCGCCGCGGCGATGTCGGTCGGGGCGGTGGCCGGTGGCGTGCTCTCCGGCTGGTTCCCACGCATCCGCCGCCAGGGACTGGCCGTCATCGCCGCCATTGTGGTCTGGGGCCTGGCGATGGTGGGTTTCGGCGTGGCCGGCGGTGCGGCGGACGGCCGGGCCGGCCCGATGCTGTGGGTTGCGCTCGGGTTCCTCGCCGCAGGCGGTGGCGCCGACATGGTCTCCGCGGCGTTCCGGTCGACGATCCTGCAGGAGGTCGCCTCCGACGATCTGCGCGGCCGTTTGCAGGGGGTCTTCCTGGTGGTCGTCGCGGGCGGTCCCCGGCTGGCCGACACCGTGCACGGCGCCGCGGCCGCGGTGATCGGCACCACCGTGGCCGCCGCAGGCGGGGGAGCCCTGGTCGTAGTCGGGGTGCTCGTCGCCGCCCTGCTGGCGCCGGCGCTCGTGCGCTACCGCGTCCCGGCTGCGGCGCCGCAGCACGACCGCAGTGATCACCCGGAGAAGTAGCCGTCCGGACCGGCCGCCGCCGCTACCATCACCTGTTGTGAGTCAGGGGGAGGCCGCTCTCGGACTGCGAGAGCGCAAGAAGCAGCGGACCCGCGCCTCGCTGATCGATGCCGCGGTAGGGCTTTCGCTCGAACGGGGCTACAACGACACCACCGTCGAGCAGATCGCCGCGGTCGCGGACGTCTCACCGCGAACCTTCAGCCGATACTTCGCCACCAAGGACGCGCTCGCCCAGCCGATGATCGAGGACCTCCTCGCCGCGGCAAGCGCCGAACTCGCCACCATCGCGCCGTCGGTTCCGGCTCTGCTGGCCCTGGCCCGGGCGCATGTGGACATGCTGCGCCGGGTCGCGTCCGGCGTGGTGCCCGGGCTGACCCCGGGCCGGGTGGCGCTGATGCTGAACGTCCTGAACTCCTCGGACGCCCTGCGCGCGGCGGCGCTGGAGTCCCGGCCGCCGGTCATCGTCGCCGACGTGGCCCGGCGCCTCGGCGTCCCGCCCGGTGACAAGCGGGTCGAGGTCACCACCGGCACCTGGTCGGCGCTGATCCTGGTCGCCTGCGCCGACCTGCGGTTCGCCCCCGACGAGGTGCACACCGCCGCCGACATGATGGCCGCCGCGATCGAGCGGACGGTCGAGGCGTTCATCGAGATCTCGGCCGAGGTGGTGCGCTCGGCGGCGCCGTCGCCATAGGCGACGCGGGTCGGCCGGGCCGCCGGGAGCGGCCCCCCGCGGGCGCTCCGGAACGACAGCGACTACCTTTCCCTGATAGGACTGCCGTGTCAGGCGTCGAACTGCGCAGAAGGGGTTCATGTGGCCGCAACCGACGACACCGCCAGCCTCCAGTACCCGGGCGGCGAGTTGGATCTGGAGATCGTCCACGCGACCGAGGGCGCCGACGGCATCGCACTGGGGCCGCTGCTGGCGAAGACCGGCTACACGACGTTCGACCAGGGCTTCGTCAACACCGCGTCGACGAAGAGCGCCATCACCTATATCGACGGGGATGCCGGCATCCTGCGCTATCGCGGCTACCCGATCGAGCAGCTGGCCGAGAAGTCGACGTTCATCGAGGTGAGCTACCTGCTGATCTACGGTGAGCTACCCAGTCCCGAGCAGCTGGAGGCGTTCACCACCCAGATCCAGCGCCACACCCTGCTGCACGAAGACCTCAAGCGGTTCTTCGACGGTTTTCCGCGCAACGCCCACCCGATGCCGGTGCTCTCCAGCGCCGTCAACGCGCTGAGCGCGTACTACCAGGACTCGCTGGACCCGCTGGACAACAAGCAGGTCGAACTGTCCACGATCCGGCTACTGGCCAAGCTGCCCACCATCGCGGCCTATGCCTACAAGAAGTCGGTCGGCCAGCCGTTCCTGTACCCGGACAACTCGCTGACCCTGGTGGAGAACTTCCTGCGGATGACGTTCGGCTTCCCGGCCGAGCCCTACGAGGTCGACCCGGAGATCGTCCGCGCCCTGGACATGCTGCTGATCCTGCACGCCGATCACGAGCAGAACTGTTCGACGTCGACGGTGCGGCTGGTCGGCTCCTCGCAGGCCAACCTGTTCACCTCCATCTCCGGCGGCATCAACGCCCTGTGGGGTCCGCTCCACGGCGGCGCCAACCAGGCGGTGCTGGAGATGCTGGAGAAGATTCGCGTCGGCCAAGACGACGTGCAGACCTTCGTCAAGAAGGTCAAGAACAAAGAAGACGGTGTGAAGCTGATGGGCTTCGGCCACCGGGTCTACAAGAACTACGACCCGCGGGCGCGGATCGTCAAGGAGCAGGCCGACAAGATCCTCGGCAAGCTCGGCGGCGACGACGAGTTGCTCGATATCGCCAAGGCACTCGAGGAGATCGCGCTCACCGACGACTTCTTCATCGAGCGCAAGCTGTATCCCAACGTCGACTACTACACCGGGGTGATCTACCGGGCGATGGGCTTCCCGACCCGGATGTTCACCGTGCTGTTCGCCCTGGGCCGGCTGCCCGGCTGGATCGCGCACTGGCGGGAGATGCACGAGGAGCCGAACAAGATCGGCCGGCCCCGGCAGATCTACACCGGTTACACCGAGCGCGACTACACCACCATCGACGCGCGCTGACTTCGCGGACGTCGGATCAGTCACACCCCTTGCCGTCCGGACGTTTGTAGTTTAACAATAGTTGTGTGATTACAACTGTCGGCGAGCTGAGCGCCCGGCGCAAGACCGTCATCTTGGCGTCGTGCTGCCTGAGCCTGCTGATCGTCTCGATGGACGCGACCATCGTCAACGTCGCGATCCCGTCGATCCGTGCCGATCTGCACGCCTCGGGACCGCAGATGCAATGGGTGGTCGACATCTACACCCTGGTGCTGGCGTCGCTGCTGATGCTCTCGGGTGCCACCGGCGACCGGTTCGGCCGCCGCCGGGTATTCCAGATCGGCCTGACGGTCTTCGCGGCCGGCTCGCTGCTGTGCAGCGTGGCCCCCGACATTCACACCCTGATCGGTGCCAGGCTCATCCAGGGCATCGGCGGGTCCATGCTGAATCCCGTTGCGCTGTCGATCATTTCGCAGATCTTCGTCGGCCGGGTGGAACGGGCCAGGGCGTTGGGCTTCTGGGGCGCCGTCGTCGGTATCTCGATGGCGCTGGGCCCCATCGTCGGCGGCTTCCTGATCGCGGCGAT
Source organism: Mycobacterium sp. (assembly GCA_020438865.1). Classification (GTDB taxonomy): domain Bacteria; phylum Actinomycetota; class Actinomycetes; order Mycobacteriales; family Mycobacteriaceae; genus Mycobacterium. The sequence continues at coordinate 4,020 of JAGQTU010000035.1, read as the reverse complement.
CAGCTGGCGGGCGGTGTTCTGGATCAACCTGCCGATCTGCGCGGTGGCCGTCGTGCTCACCGCGATCTACGTGCCGGAGAGCAAGTCGGCCACCATGCGCGACATCGACCCGATCGGTCAGCTGCTGGCGGTGCTGAGCCTGTTCGGGCTGGTGTACGTCCTCATCGAGGGTCCGGCACTGGGGTGGACGCATCCGCGCATCATGGTGACCGCCGTGATCGCCGCGACGGCGTTCGGTGCCTTCCTGCGCTACGAGTCCCGACGGCACGACCCGTTCATCGACCTGCGTTTCTTCCGCAGCATCCCGTTCGCATCGGCCACCGTCACCGCGGTGTGCGTGTTCGCCGCCTGGGGTGCGTTCCTGTTCATGATGTCGCTGTACCTGCAGGGCCAGCGCGGCTACTCCGCCGCGCAGACCGGCCTGATCTACCTGCCGATCGCGATCGGCGCGCTGTTCTTCTCACCACTGTCGGGCCGGATGGTCGGCCGGTTCGGGGCCCGCCCGTCGTTACTGGTGTCGGGGCTGTTGATCGCGGGGGCCTCGGCGATGCTGGCATTCCTGACGCCGACCACCCCGGTGTGGGCGCTGCTGGCGATCTTCACCGTGTACGGGATCGGGTTCGGCATGGTCAACGCGCCGATCACCAACGCGGCGGTCAGCGGCATGCCCCGCGACCGCGCCGGCGCCGCGTCCGCGGTGACCTCCACCAGCAGGCAGGTCGGCGTGAGTATCGGTGTGGCGCTGTGCGGTTCGGTCGCCGGTGCGGCCCTGGCGAGCGTCGGGGCCGACTTCCTGGACGCAACCAGGCCGCTGTGGTTCATCGGGGTGGCACTGGGCCTGGTCGTCGCCGGGCTGGCGGTGTTCTCCACATCGGAGCGGGCGCGGCGATCCGCCGAGCACCTGGCGCCGCTCATCGAGGATCGACGGATCGAGGACGCCCATGTCGCGTGAGCCGGTGGCCGATCAGGTCTGGCGGATGATGTCCGCCGTGGTGATCGACAACAAGGACGCCTGGCGGCGGGCGGCGGTGAACCGAACCGGTTTGCCGTTCAGCAGGATTCGCATCCTGCGCCGGCTCTCACGGCACCCGATGACGGTCAAGCAGGTCGCCGAGGCGGCCACCCTCGACGCGCCGGCCGCGACGGTCGCGGTCAACGACCTGGAATCGCGCGGGCTGGTGAGCCGAGCGATCGATCCGGAGAACCGGCGGTGCAAGCTGGTGTCGCTGACCGGCGCCGGGCGCAAGGTCGTCGCCATTCTCGACGAGATCGAGGATCCCGCCCCGCCGGCGCTGGCCGCGCTCGGTAGCCAGGACCTGGCCGCGCTGCACCGGATCCTGGCCAAGCTCGGCCGGTAGGCGGGTCAGCTCAGATAGCCCTCGACCTCGCCGGCCGGTCGCACCTGGGCCTCCCGCGGGTCGCCGCCGGTCTCCCGCAGCGCCCGCCGCTGACGCAGCAGGTCCCAGCACTGATCCAGCTCGGCCTCGACGAGGCGCAGCCGCTGGTGTTCCTCGGCCGGGTCGAGATCCCCGTGCTGCACCCGTTCGCGCAGTTCACGCTCCTCGGCGACGAGGTCGTGGATGCGCGCGAGCGTGTCGCGATCGTCGGGCTTGCGTTGTTCTGCCACTTCACCAGTGTGCCCGACCCGGGCCGGTCATGACGTGGCCGTCAGCGCGGCCTCCAGTTCGGTGCAGAACCAGTCGGTATCGGCCGGGGAGAACACCAGCGGCGGGCGAATCTTCAGCACGTTGCCGTCGTGCCCACACACCGACAGCAGCACTCGGCGCTCGCGCATGGCGTTGACCACTGCGCGGGCCCCCGCACGGTCGGCGCCGCCGGTTTCGGTGACGATCTCCACCCCGACGTACAGGCCGGCCCCGCGAACGTCACCGAGCCGTGGATGGCGCCGGGCGATCGCCGAGAGCTCGGCCCGCAACTCACCCCCAACCGCCGCCGCGTTGGCCATCAGCTTCTCGTCCTCGATGACGTCCAGCACCGCGGCGGCCGCCGCCACCGTCACCGGGTTGCCGCCGAAGGTGTTGAAGTAGGGCACCCCGCGGGCGAAGTCGTCCAGCACCGCGGCGCGGGCGGCCATCGCCGCGATCGGCAGCCCGTTGCCCATCGGCTTGCCCATCGTGACGATGTCGGGCACGACGCCGTGCCGCAGGAAGCCCCACATCGCGTCACCGGTGCGGGCGAAGCCGGGCTGCACCTCGTCGGTGATCACCACCCCGCCGGCCCGGCGCACCGCCGCGCACGCCGGCGCGAGCACCGAGGGGTCCGGATAGATCCCGTCGGAGGAGAAGATGGTGTCCACGATCATCGCGCTCAGGCCGAAGCCGGCGGCCCGTAGATCGGCCGCGGCCGCGGCCACCTCGGCTTCGAAGCGGGCCGCCAGGTCGTCGGCGGGAACGCGGTGGCTGTCCGGCGCGGCGACGGTACGCACATGCGGGCCGATGTGGGTGGCCCCGCCGATCGACGGCGAGATCGCAGTGACCGCGGCGGTGTTGCCGTGGTAGGCGTCGGCGGTGATGATCACACCGGTTGCGCCGGTGTGCATTTCGGCAACCCGCAGGGCCAGGTCGTTGACCTCCGATCCGGTGCAGGCGTACATCACCCGGTCGATCGGTTCCGGCATGGTGGCCAACAGGCGTTCGCTGTAGGCGACTATGCCCTCGTGCAGATAGCGGGTGTGGGTGTTGAGGGTGGCCAGCTGCCGGCTGGTCGCCTCGACAACGTGGGGGTGGCAGTGCCCCACGCAGGCGACGTTGTTGTAGGCGTCCAGATAGCAGTCGCCGTCGGCGTCGTAGAGCCGGGTTCCCAAACCTCGGACCAGGTGCACCGGGCGCTCGTAGAACAGCCGGTACGACGGGCCCAGCGTGCGGTCGCGGGCGGCGATCAGCGACTCGGTCGCGGAATCCAGCGGCTGGTCGGGGGAGTAGCTGTTGGAGTCCATGATGTTGGAGAACCCCATCGCGCCACTCCCGTCAGCGTTCGTGCGCTTCCTCCAGCACCGTGCGGCCCAGCTCCGAATAACGCTCCGGAGCCTTGTATTTGAGGAGCACCGCGAGCAGGATTCCGCCGATCCCGACCACGCCAACCACGTACGGGATCAGGGTGAAGACCCAGTCGGTGGCGGCCGTGCCGGCCGCGAACGAGGCGTTCTCACCCAGCAAGTAGATGACGTAGAGCATCCCGATGCCGCCGAGCAGCGGCGCCAGGAACGTCCGGAACCAGTTGGCCGTCTCGGGATGGTGCTTGCCGACGTGGAAGTAGGCGATCACCGCGAAGGCGGCCAGGGCCTGCACGATCAGGATCGCGGTGGTGCCGAGCAAGGCCATCAGCCCGTACAGCCCGGTGTAGGGGTCGCGACCGGTGAGGGCGAAGAACAGCACCACCACGGTGGCGAAGATGGTCTGCACCAGTCCGGCGACGTGCGGCGAGCCGTGCGTCGGGTGGGTGGCGCCCAACGTCTTTCGCATCCCCGGGATCACGTTCTCCCGCCCGATCGCGTAGATGTAGCGGGCGGCGCAGTTGTGGAACGCCATGCCGCAGGCGAACGAGCCAGTCATCAGCAGGATCTTGAACATGTCGACGGCCCAGGTGCCCAGGTGGGCATCCACCGGGCCGAAGAAGATGTCGCCCGCCGTCGACGAATCCTGTGCCAGGGCAATGGCGTTCTGCGGACCGGTGCCCACGATCGCCAGCCACGAGATGATGATGTAGAAGACGCCGATCCCGATGACCGAGCTGACCACCGCGACCGGGATGATCTTCTTCGGGTTCTTGGATTCCTCGCCGTACATGGCGCTGGACTCGAAGCCGACCCAGGACCAGAACGCGAAGAACAACCCGATCCCGGCCGAGCCGGCCACCGCGATCGGGCTGCCGCCGGCACCGGCCACCGTGCCCGACAGGTTTTGGAAGGCGTTGAGCGGGTTGAGCGATCCCCACGACCAGCCTTCGGGGCCACCGCCGGTGAACAACACCGAGAGCGCCATCAGCGAGAGCATCACGATC
>JAGQTU010000365.1 GCA_020438865.1 Mycobacterium sp. | reverse complement strand
AGGTGCGGGAGCGCCATGGGACGGCGATCGGCGTGATCGCGTTGGACCTCAACGACTTCAAGTTGGTCAACGACACCCTCGGTCATCCGGTCGGAGACGCCCTGTTGGTCGACGTCGCCGACCGCCTGGTGCACTCCGTCCGGCCCGGTGACACGGTGGCCCGGGTCGGCGGGGACGAGTTCTCGGTCCTGGTTGAGGGCAGCGCCGACGCCGCGCATCTGATCGGCTACCGGTTGGCTGAGGCCTTCGACTCGCCGTTCGTCCTCAACGGCCAGGAGCTGTCGATGCCGCCGAGCTTCGGTCTGGCGATCGCGGAGCCCGACGAGCCGGACATGACGGCCGACGAACTGCTCAGGCGCGCCGACACGGCGATGTATGCGGCCAAGCGGGCCAGGCTGCGCGGCGTGCAGACCTACAGCCCCGAGATGAACCTGCTGCCCGGGGTCACCGATGCCGAACTGGCCGGCCGGGCCGCGATATCGCCCGCGGCCGGCGGGGTG
>JAGQTU010000364.1 GCA_020438865.1 Mycobacterium sp. | reverse complement strand
CACCATCCTCGAGATCGACCGCGACGACGTCGACGAACTGGTGCGGGACAAGCCCGCGTTGCTGCAGGAGATCGGGCGGGCGATCGAGGAGCGGCGCACGGACATGCGCCGGGTGCTGGCGGCCCTGCAGCCGAACTGAGAGGCGACGGGAACAAACCGGCCCGCGACAGGGTTGAGCGCAGCAGTATCAACTCTGGAGGTTTGATGGCCGACGCCATTTCCACACCACGTTCCCTGTCGTTGCCCGTCCTGTTCCTGGCCGATCCGATCGTGCTGCCCGGCATGGTGGTGCCGATCGAGCTCGACGACGCCGCGCAGGCGGCCGTTCAGGCCGCTCGCGCCGCGGCCCCGGACGGAGAACCCGGCCGGCTGCTGATCGCCCCGCACCTGGATGACCGTTATCCCACGCACGGCGTGATCGCGTCGATCGTGCAGGTCGGCCGCGTTGCCGGCGGCATCGGCAGCGCCGCCGTCGTGCGGGGCGAGAAGCGTGCGCACATCG
>JAGQTU010000363.1 GCA_020438865.1 Mycobacterium sp. | reverse complement strand
GGGTGGCCGACGCCGGCGAGGCGCCCGGCACGCCCTCGCGGCCGAGCGACTACACCGGGCAGCAGATCTACTACCGCTCGCTCCAGGAGCGCGACACCGACCTGCTGACCGCCTACGACTACCTGTGGCGGTGGGACACCGACTGGTTCTGGTGCTCCGCGGCGTTCGGCGCCCAGCACCCCGTGGCCCGTCGCCTCTGGCCGCGGCGCTGGCGGCGCTCCGACGTCTACTACCGGATGGTCACCCTCGACCACCGGGTCGGCCTGATGAGGCGGCTCGACGCCCGGGCCGGCCGACCGGAGCGGGAGCGGGTGATCCAGGACGTCGAGGTGCCGGTCGACCGGCTGCCGGAGTTCCTGTCCTGGTTCGACGACGCGGTCGGCATGCGGCCGGTGTGGCTGTGCCCGCTGCGGCTGCGTGAGGGCGAGGGCGGGCCGCGGCGCTGGCCGTCGTACCCGCTCGTGCCGGGCACGACGTATGTCAACAGATCGGAAGAGCTGAG
>JAGQTU010000362.1 GCA_020438865.1 Mycobacterium sp. | reverse complement strand
AACGGTGGCGGCGGGCGGCGTCCGGCCTCGCCAAGGGCGCCGAGCGCGCCGCTGAGCGCGAGGTAGTTGATGTCATGCCCGGCTTCCTGCGCCATCGGCCCGGTCTGGCCCCATCCGGTCATCCGCCCATAGACCAGCGCCGGGTTTCGGCCAAGGCAGGCATCGGGGCCAAGCCCGAGCCTCTCCATCACGCCGGGGCGGAAGCCCTCGATCAGGAGGTCGGCCTTGGCGATCAGGTCGAGCGCGGCTGCATGGCCCGCCGGATCCTTCAGGTCCAGCGCGATCGAGCGTTTGTTGCGGTTATAGAAATCGTAAGCACGGTCCGTTTCGGGCCGGAAGCCGGACGACGGCCTGCGGTCGATCACCACGACATCCGCCCCGAAATCGGCCAGAAGCGTCCCGGCAAAGGGTCCGGGGCCCTGGCCCGCGAACTCGACAACGCGGACGTCTTCGAACGGTCCCGGCATGGCGATTCCTGATAGTAATCTACATTACCGTATTGAG
>JAGQTU010000361.1 GCA_020438865.1 Mycobacterium sp. | reverse complement strand
AGCTGAACTTCGGCGGCACCCCCGCCGGGATCGACGCCCGCGCGGTCGTGGACTCCGGTGTATTGCCCATCATCAATACCGGGATCGCACACAAACAGGCCGGCGTCGGTCAGATCGGCGCCGGTATCACCACGGCGCCGATGGCGTGCTTCGAGGGCGCCGTTACGGCGCTGGCGGGAGAACTTCGATGAGAACGGCCGGCCCCAGGATCGCCGTGGTCGCCTTCGGCGGCAACGCACTGGTCACCGATGCCGAGCACGACAGCATCCCGGACCAGTACGAGACCGTCGCCAACACCGTTCCACCGCTGCTGGAGCTGGTCGAACAGGGCTGGGGACTGGTGGTGTCGCACGGCAATGGGCCGCAGGTCGGGTTCATCCTGCGGCGTTCGGAGATCGCGCAGTCCGAGGTGGATCCGGTGCCGGTGGACTACGCCGTCGCCGACACCCAGGGCGCCATCGGGTACATGTTCGTCAAGGCGCTGCACAACGAGATGATCCGGCGTG
>JAGQTU010000360.1 GCA_020438865.1 Mycobacterium sp. | reverse complement strand
GGCGTCCTCACCGAGGCCTGGACCCGGCTCTGAGCACGGCGGAGGCCGCCTACCGAGGCCTGTCGTACTGGCACGACTCCCTTCCGGAGGGGACGCTCGCCCCGCGGGCGCCCCTGCCCGGAGACACGGATGCCGACGTGGCGATCGTGGGCGGCGGCCTGACCGGTCTGTGGACGGCCTGGTATCTCCAGGAGCGCGATCCGTCGCTGCGCATCGTCATCCTGGAGAAGGAGATCGCCGGGTTCGGCGCCTCCGGGCGCAACGGCGGCTGGTGCAGTGCGCTGTTCCCGCGCTCGACCGCCTCGCTCGAGCGCGCGCACGGGCGCGAGGCCGCGCCCGCCATGCGTCGCGCGATGATCGGCACCGTCGACGAGGTGGGTCGCGCCTCCGGAGAGGCCGGGCTGGACATCGACTACGCGAAGGGCGGCACCGTCGTCTATGCCCGCTCGGGGGTGCAGCTGGCGGCCGCGCGCGCCGACGTCGAGGAGGCCGCGGCGTACGGCGTCG
>JAGQTU010000359.1 GCA_020438865.1 Mycobacterium sp. | reverse complement strand
ATCTCGATGGAGACGAGGCCGTCGTACTTCCCGGGCGTGCCGTTCGCATTGCGCAGCGTCTGCGGCGGGACGAACTTCGCGTAGTCCTCGAGCCAGTAGGCGACCTTCTCGCGGGGGAGGTTCCGCTGCTCGCAGTACCGGATCTGCTCGGTCGAGAGCGTGATGCCGTGCGCCTGGCGGACGCCGAAGCGCACCATGCAGTCGATGGCCGAGCCCCAGCCGCAGCCGATGTCGAGCACCGTCTTCGTCGAATCGATCTCGGCGAAGTCGTAGAGCACCCGGGCCTTGCGCTCCTGCGCCTCCTCGAGCGTCAGCTCGGGCATCGCCGCGCCGCGCCGGCCCTCGTGGCCGTCATCGTCGTACGCCGCCGAGGTGTAGTGCATGTTCTCGTCGAGCCACAGGGCGAAGAACTCGTTGTCGACGCTGTAGCTGCGGTCGATGTCGGCCTGGGTGCTGGTCATGGGGAGGCTCCAGGGAAGGATGGCCCCGGTAACCCGCTGGCGGCGCG
>JAGQTU010000358.1 GCA_020438865.1 Mycobacterium sp. | reverse complement strand
CGCGCCGACATCGACGAACTCCAGCGTCAAGGTCACGTTGGACAAGGTGGGTGACCGGTGGCTGATCTCGGAGTTCGACCCGGTCTGACCTTTCGCCGAAACGCACGTTCGGGCGCCGACGTTCGAGTAGGTCACACCATTTCGTCGATCTCGACTGCGCCGTCGGAGGACGTTCGGTGACAACGCTGGCCGCCGTCGACGCACAGACCTTCTGGATGTCGGCCAAGGTGCCCAACGACCAGTTCCTGCTGTACGCCTTCGAGGGCGACCCGGGTGACCTGGACGCCACGTTGGCGGCGCTGTGCCGGCGCGCCGCCGGGTGTCCGGATTTGCGGATGCGCATCGCCGACGACTGCCGGACCCGTTATCCGCGCTGGGCGCCGCGGGCCGTCGCCGGGGATCAGTTCGTCCGGCATCCGGCCGGCGCCGACTGGGCCGGCTGCCTGGACGCGGTCGCCGGCCTCGCGGGCGATCAGCTGGATCCGGTGTTCGCGGCGTGGCGGCTGCACG
>JAGQTU010000357.1 GCA_020438865.1 Mycobacterium sp. | reverse complement strand
CGAACAGTTGGGTCAGCACGAAGGCCTCGAGCTGGGGGCGGGGCAGTCCTGCGAGGAGCATCGACGCAAGGCTCGGCTCGACCCACTCCGGGGCGCGGAGTCGGAGGCCGACCCGTTCCACGAGGCCACGGTCTCGCTGTCGAAGCCGGACGTGGTCGGCGCACACGTTGCGGCCGATGCGCAACAGCCATGCCATCACACGGGAATCGCCTCGGAACGAGCCGATCGATCGGATCGCTCGCAGATAGGTCTCCTGCACCAGATCCTCGACCTCACCGTCAGAGCCCAACGCGTGGCACAGCTTCCAGACCTCAGGCTCGGTGAGGGCGACGAACTCCGCCATCGCCGTATCATCACCCTCGACCGCCCGCGACACCACCTCTCGGAGAACCTTGTCGGACGGCACCAATGAATGGTCCCAGACGATCCCCTCGGGTGACAAAGCACCACGCGGAGCAACCAGTGAGCTCGACATGTGACGCAGTTCAAGCAGCGCTGTCCGCACGAGCT
>JAGQTU010000356.1 GCA_020438865.1 Mycobacterium sp. | reverse complement strand
GGCCGGGGCGCTGAGCGGTTCGGTCATCTTTGAAGCGAACAAGCCGACGACGGAGGGGACTACGGGGATGGGGCCGATCGAAAGCGTGGTCATGAGCGTCTCCGACGCAGCGGGCCACGTGAGCGAGTTTGTCTCGTGGGAGCCCGAGCCGGGCGTGGAGATGACGTTCAGCGAGAGCTGTTTGGCGGTTGCAGAGCGGTAGCGAGAAGCGGCCAGGTTCCCTACACCGCCGTAGCCCCGCCGTCGACGACGATCGTCTGGCCGGTGATGTAGCTCGAAGCCTCCGACGCCAAGAACACCGCCACGCCCTTCAACTCTCCCGACCGGCCTACGCGCCCGAGCGGCACGCCGGCTTCGTACTGCTGCTGCATGCGATCGAGCAGTTTTTCCGTCATCCGCGACGGGAAAAACCCGGGGGCGATGGCGTTGACGCGAATGCCTTTGCGCCCCCACTGCGCGTCCAGTTCGCGGGTCAGGCCGAGTACGCCGGCCTTGCTGGCTGCGGAGCTGG
>JAGQTU010000034.1 GCA_020438865.1 Mycobacterium sp. | reverse complement strand
GGCTGGTCGGCCTGCTGCCAGCCGCCGGGACGGCCGGGGCGGCGCGAGTGCATGTGTGTGTGTTTCATGGATTACATGCTTACATTATTATAAAGGCCTGTCGAGGTGTTCGCCACCGGCGAACACCGGGCTCCGCCCCGGCGGTTGCGGATAATGGCCGCATGGCAGGTAAAGAGCTCGATCCGCAGCGCGCCCGGGCCGCCCGGGACGTGGTCCGGCAGCATCCGGTGATGGTGCTGCTGCTGGCCTCGCCGGCGCTGATCGCGGTCGCGGCGGTGTGGTGGCTGGCCGGCGCCGGCTGGGCGATCGTGCTGTTGATCGCGGCGGTGATCGCCGGCGGCGTGGCGGTGCGACGCAGGCGCTGACGGTCAGGGGTTCTCGGCGCGGCGGGCGCGGAACAGCTTGACGTCGTCCTTGATGCCCTTGAGGCGGCGGGCCTTGGCGAACGACCAGGCGAAGCGGTCGTCGTCGCCGATCTGGTCGCGCGCCGCCTCGGTCGTCAGCACCGAGGCCGGGCGGGCCACCCCGGTGACCCGGCTGGCCAGGTTGACCGGGCTGCCGAACCAGTCACCGGCGCGGCTCACCGCCGCCCCGTAGGACACCCCGGCGCGCAGTTGGGGCAGGGCCTCGTCGGCGTCGATCGTCGCGACGAGGGTGAGCATCGCCTCCAGCAGCGGCCCGGTCTCGGCGGAAACCAGCATCACAGCATCGCCGATCGTCTTGATGAACCGCACCGGCTTCACGGCGACCTCGCGGGCTGCCTCGGCCAGCCGGTTGGCCAATTGCTCGAGCTCCTCGGGGGGCACCTCCTCGCCCAGCCTGGTGAAGCCGACGAGGTCGGCGAAGGCCACCGCGACCATCCGCGCGCCCGGCAGCGGCGCCCCGGCCGCCCGCTCGTTGGCATTGACCGCCTCGGTCTCCATCGCGTGCCGCAATTGCAGCATCAGCATGTCCTGAATCATCGGACCCAGCAGTGGGGCGGCCGCGCTGACCAGAGCCTGGGAACCCTTCGCCATGTCGAGTTCGGTCGAGCCGGGGTGCAGGGTGGTGGCAACGGCGGTGTAACGCATCATCTCCGCCGCGTGGGATAGCCCCTCGGCCAACACCCGCACGACACTCAGCAGCTGGTCGGCGTCGATCCCCAAGTCGAGGAAGCGCTTGATGTGCACCGCGGGCTCGCCGTCGGCCCGCATGAACACCGGGGCGTCGGGATCCTCGACCACCGGCAGCCCGCTCGCCCGCTGGAACCGCATCAGCTGATCGACGTCCAGGCCCGTGCGCTCACTGATCTCACGGGCCGACAGGTAGGTGCCGTCGTCACCGAGGACACGGCGCGCCGGCAGCAGCATCGGCGCGAACGAGGCCTTGATCTCCTCGACGGTTATGCCGAGGTCCAACAGGTACGGGATCAATTCGGCGCGTTCGGCCCGGGCCTCCCCGGTCAACCCGTCGAGCAGACCGGACGCCTCGATGTCCGCGGTACCCGGGTGCTGCGTCACCCGCCCAACGTATACGTTCGGAGCCGATGCCACGACCGCCATTGCTTCGGGGACTGCCGCCCATCGCCGATCCCGATGCCCGCCTGCTGATCCTGGGCAACATGCCCAGTGTGATCTCACTGGGGGCCGCCGAGTACTACGGCAATCCACGAAATGCGTTCTGGCGCATCGCCGGTGCGTTGTTCGGGTTCGAGGCGGACGAGCCGTACCGGCGTCGGGTCGAGGTGTTGCGCCGCAACGGTGTCGCGGTCTGGGATGTGCTGCACAGTTGCCGGCGGCCCGGCAGCCTGGACTCGGCGGTCGAGCCGGCCAGCATGGTGGCCAACAACTTCGCAGCGTTCTTCGCCGCGCACCCCGCGATCGACCGGGTGTACTTCAACGGCGCTGCGGCACAGCATAATTACGCGCGGCTGGTCCACGTCGGCGCCGACGTGAACTATCTGCGGTTGCCGTCGACCAGCCCCGCGCAGACGATGAGCTACACCGACAAGCTGGCGGCCTGGCGGGTCGTCACCGGCTCATGACACCGGCGGCCGGCGGCCCGCCCACGGCCGGGCGGCCTCGATCTGGTGGCTGAGCGACAGCAAGGTCGCCTCGTCGGAGGGCCGGCCGACCAGTTGCAGTGACAGCGGCACACCCGCGCCGTCGAGGCCCCACGGGACGACCGCGGCGGGCTGCCCCGTCGCATTGAAGATGGCGTTGAACGGCACCCGGCTGGCAACCAGCGCCAATGTCCCGATGCCGCCGCGGTGCTGATACTGCCCGACGCGGGACGGACCCAGGGCGGTTCCGGGGGTGACCAGGACGTCGACGTCGTCGAAGATCGAGCCGACCCGGGCGGCCAGCGTCGGCTCGGCGGCCCGGATCTTGGCGAGCTGACTGTCCGAGACCAGGCTGCCCAACCGTGCGGCGGTCCTGGTGCGCGGCTCGAGCCGCTCCGGGTGCGGCAGGTGCTGGACGTCCTCGTAGATCCCCCGCCACATCCGGGGCAACACGTGGCCGTACACCGCCCAGGCCGGGTAGTCGGGGTCGCGCCACAGCACCTCGTGGCCGAGGTCGCGAAGCAGTGCCTCCATCCCGTCGAGCGCTCGCTGCTGGGGGCGGCCGACCCGGCCGATCATCGTCGGCGGAAGCTTGGCGCTCAACGCGATCCGCAGCCGGCCGGGCTTGCGCCCGGCCGCCTTGACGAAACCGCCGCGTGGCGCGGGCTTGGTGGCGGTGACGTCGAGGAACAGCGCGGCGTCCTCGACCGTGCGCGCGATCGGCCCGTTGACGCTCATCCCGCACCAGGCGTCGTCATGCGGGGCCATCGGCACCCGGTCACGCTGCGGCTTGATCCCGAACACCCCACACCAGGTGGACGGGATGCGGATCGAGCCGGCCCCGTCGGAGCCCAGCGCCACCGGGGCGAGGCCGGCGGCCACGGCCGCCGCACTGCCGCCGCTGCTACCGCCCGGGGTGTAGGACACGTCCCACGGGTTGTGGGTGGCGCCGAACGCGACCGTCTCGGTGAACGGCCACAGCATCATCTCCGGCACCGCGGTCTTGCCCAGGATCACCGCGCCCGCGGCCCGCAGCCGCCGCACCACCTCGGCGTCGGCGGTCGGCGGCAGTCCGTGGGCGCTGCTGCCGTAGCAGGTGAACTCGTCGGCGACGTCGACGTCGTCCTTGATGGCGATCGGGACACCCAGCAGCGGCAGCCGCTCCCCCGCGTCGAGCAACTCCTGCGCGGCCGCCGCCTCCCGGCGCGCCCTGTCGGCCAGCACGATCCGGTAGGACCGCAGTTCCCGGTCCACCCGGGCGATCCGTTCCAGGTAGAGCTCCAGCAGGGCCGGTGCGGTGATGGTTCCGGCCGCGAGCATGCGGGCCTGTTCGGCCGCGCCGGCGAAGGCCATGTCGGTGGTGTCCACCCACCGGAGCGTAACGCGGTGCCGCTACGGTGGCGGAATGCCATGTGTGTTCTGCGAGATCGTGGCCGGCACCGCCCCGGCGATCCGGGTGTACGAGGATGACGACCATCTCGGCATCCTGGACATCCGCCCGTTCACCCGCGGGCACACGCTGGTGCTGCCCAAGCGCCATACCGTCGACCTGACTGACACCCCGGCAGAGACGCTGGCCGGCATGCTGGCTGTCGGGCAGCAGGTTGCCCGGGCCACTCGGGTCTCCGGACTGGCGGCCGACGGCAACAACATCGCGATCAACGACGGCAAGGCCGCGATGCAGACCGTGTTCCACATCCATCTGCACGTGATCCCGCGCCGCAACGGCGACAAGCTGGCGTTCGCCAAGGGGATGCTGGTGCGCCGCGACCCCGACCGGGAGGCCACCGGCCGGATTCTGCGGGCCGCGTTGGGGCTGGTGCCATGAGCTCGCTGCTCGACCGCGCGATGATGCGGTTCATGACGGTGCACGACACGCTGTACCAGCGCAGCAACGGCTGGGTGGGACACCGCATCCCGTTCGCCCCGCGGATGCTGCTGTTGCACAGCATCGGGGCGAAAACCGCTCAGCTGCGTACGCATTCGCTGGCCTACTACCGCGACGGCGGGGACTACCTGATCGTCGCCTCCAACGGAGGGGCGCCGCGCAACCCGGCCTGGTATCACAACCTGCGGACGAATCCGGAGGTCGAAATCAACGTCGGCCCCCGGCGGCTGCCCGTCCGGGCGCAGGTCGTGTTGCCCGACGACGCGGACTACGCCCGGCTGTGGAAACTGTGCGACGAGGAGAACTCGGGGCGTTACGGCGCCTATCAGAAGCTGACGACGCGGCCGATCCCGGTGGTCCGGCTGACACCCTAGGTGCCCGGCTACGAGCGACTTCTCGATCGACCGGCGGCGCGGAGTCGCTCGTAGCCGGGCACGACGCCCGTCGGCAGGGAGACCGTGGCCGCGGCTAGAACAGCTCCTTGGCCAACAGTTCGAGGGTGAGTTCGCGGGCCGGGGCGGTCGCGGGATCGGTGCCACGCCGCGCGGAGGCCACCGGGTTGACCATCACCTCGTCGACGTCGAATTCGGCTGCGAGCGCGCGGATCTGGTCGGCGGCCTCGGCCGGTGCGCCGACGACGGCCCGAGCACGGGCGGCCGCGACGACCGCCTCGGCCTGCGGGGTCATCGTGGTCGCGGCGGCATCCTCGACCAGGTCGAGCGGACCGAGTGGCTGACCGGTCCGCAGCCGGGCCATCATCTGTAGGTTGGGCAGCAGCAGCGCCTCGGCCTCGGCGCGGGTCGGCGCGACCGCCGCGTTGACGGTCAGGAACGTCACCGGTTCGGCGGCCAGATCGCTGGGCCGGAACTCCGAGCGGTACACCGCCAGCGCCTCGGCCGTGCCCTGCCCGGAGAAGTGATGCGCGAACACATACGGCAGGCCCTTGGCCGCCGCGAGATGCGCCGAATACAGCGAGGAACCGAGCAGCCAGATCCGCGGCTCGCCGGTCGCGCCGGGGGTGGCCTTGAGGATGTAGTCCTGGCCGCGGATCGGGATCCGCACCCCGCGCGCGCCCATCAGCGCCGCCACCTCGTCGAGGTACTGCGGGAAGTTCTCGATGTCGGAATCGTCGCCGGTGCCGCGCAACATGATCGAGGTCACCGGGTCGGAGCCCGGGGCGCGGCCGATGCCCAGGTCGACGCGGCCCGGCGCGGCGGCCTCCAACAGCGCGAACTGCTCGGCGACGGCCAGCGGAGCGTGGTTGGGCAGCATCACCCCGCCGGATCCCAACCTCAGCTGGGTGGTCTGGGCGGCGAGGTAGGCGATCAGCACCGGTGGGCTGGTGGCCGCGACGGCCGGCATGTTGTGGTGTTCGGCCAGCCAGTATCGGGTGAAACCGAGCCGGTCGGCGGTCTGCGCCAGCCGCACGGTGGCCGCCAGCGCGGCCGCGGTGGTCTGGTCGGTGCGCACTGGGACCAGGTCGAGTACGGAAAGTCGCATGAGCTGATCAACACCACCCTTCGTCGGGAGCTTCCCCCGCCCGCCTGCGGGCGTCGGCGAACACGTCGTCGAGCATGGCCGGGGTGAGCCTTCCGGTGAACATGTTCTGCTGGCTCGGGTGATAACACCCCAGCAGTTGGCGCCCCGACGCCAGTTCAGCGACCACGCCGTGGCCGAACTTGGGTTTGGCCGGTGACGGCAACTCGGCCCATTCTTTGTTGCCGAGCAGCCGCAGCGCCGCCTGCCACGCGAAACCGCCGAGGGCGACGATCACCCGCACGTGCGGAGCGATCAGCCGCCATTCGGCGTCCAGCCACGGCGCGCACGTCGCGCGTTCCTCGGGCGTGGGCGCATTGCCGGGCGGCGCGCACCGCACCGCCGCCGCGATCCGAATGTCTTTGGCGCTCAAGCCGTCCGCGGCGTCGACACTGATCGGCGAGTTGACCAATCCGGCCCGGTACAGCGCGGCAAACAGCTGATCGCCCGACCGGTCACCGGTGAACACCCGCCCCGTCCGGTTGCCGCCGTGCGCGGCCGGCGCCAGCCCGAGCACCAGGATGCGGGGGCGCGGGGAACCCCAGCCGGTGATAGGTCGTCCCCAGTACGGTTCGTCGGCGAACGAGCGGCGCTTGATCACCGCCACCTCTTCGCGCCAGGCCACCAGGCGCGGGCAGGCCCGGCACACGCTCACCAGTGCGTCCAGCTCGTCGACGTCCGCCACCTTCGCGGCCAGGGCGGTCACCCGCCGCCCGGTCGTCGCCACCGGGGTGTCCGGTGTCGCCGGATCACCCGGCCAACCCGTGCCCGCGGGCACCGGCGATGGGAACGGCACTGCGGTGCGGGGATGCGCGTGCAGGGTCACCCGTCCACTGTGCCTGTTCGGAGCTCGGGCGCGCTTAAGCTTCGCCGGTGAGCACCAACCGCGTGCCGGCGCTGTTGATCCTGTCTTCGGCGTTCCTCGCCGCGGCCGGCAACGGCATCTCGATGGTGGCCTTCCCGTGGCTGGTGCTGCAGCGCACCGGCAGCGCGGTGGACGCGTCGATCGTCGCCGCCGCGGCGACCCTGCCACTGCTGGTGGCCACCCTGGTCGCGGGCACGGCGGTGGACTTCGTCGGCCGGCGTCGGGTGGCGATGCTGGCCGATGCGCTGTCGGCGATGTCGGTCGCCGCCATCCCGGTGCTGGCGATCACGTTGGGCACCGGGTCGCTGACCACGGTGGTGCTGGCCGGGCTTGCGGCGCTGGGCTCGTTCTTCGATCCCGCCGGGATGACCGCCCGCCAGTCGATGCTGCCCGAGGCCGCGGCGCGCGCCGGTTGGACGCTCGACCACACCAACAGCGTCTACGAAGCGGTGTTCAACCTGGCCTACATCACCGGGCCGGGCATCGGGGGCCTACTGATCGCGACGCTGGGCGGGGTGAACACGATGTGGGTCACCGCGGGCGCGTTCGTGCTGTCGATCCTGGCGATGGCGGTGCTCCGACTCGAGGGCGCCGGCCGGCCCGCGCGCGACAAGCGGCCAGAGGGGGTGGTTTCGGGGGTGGTCGAGGGACTGCGGTTCGTCTGGGGCAACCGGGTGCTGCGCACGCTGGGTCTGATCGACCTGGCGGTCACCGGGCTGTACCTGCCGATGGAGAGCGTGCTGTTCCCCAAGTACTTCACCGACCGCAACGAGCCCGCCCACCTGGGCTGGGTCTTGATGGCGCTGTCGATCGGCGGGCTGGTCGGTGCGCTGAGTTGGACGGTCCTGTCCAAGGTGTCCAGCAAGCGGACGACGGTGCTCACCGCGGTGCTGACGTTCGGGTCCGCCGTGCTGGTGATCGCGTTCCTGCCGCCGCTTCCGGTGATCCTGGCGTTCGCGGCGCTCACCGGCCTGGTGTACGGGCCGATCGGGCCGATCTACAACTCGGTGATGCAGACCCGCACGCCCGAGCACCTGCGCGGCCGGGTGGTCGGCGTGATGACGTCGATGGCCTACGCCGCAGGCCCGCTCGGATTCATGCTCGCCGGTCCCCTGGTGGACGCATTCGGCCTGAAGGTGACGTTCCTGGTGCTGGCGGTGCCCGTGCTGGTCATCGGGCTCATCTGCCCGTTGCTGCCGGCGCTGCGCGAACTCGACGAGGAACCGGCCGGGCCTACGCTCACACCATGACGCTCGTTGACATCTACGCCGAACCGCGCTTTCGCCACCTACTCGACATGCACGTCGAGTTCGACGCGCCGCAGATCTTCCCCACTCCGACCGGCACCCGGATGACGTTCGTGATAACCCGCGGCCGGGTGCAGGGCGACCGGATCGCCGGGGACCTGCTGCCCGGCGGCGGCGACTGGGTGGTGCTCGGCAGCGACGGGGTGGCCCGGCTGGACGTGCGGGCCACTCTGCGCACCGACGACGGCGCCTACGTCCACATCACCGTGACGGGACGGGTGCTGATGAGCCCGGAAGCCACCACGCGCTACACCGCGGGCGAGCTGGTCCGCCACGACGAGGTGTACGCCCGGTCCAGCCCGCTGTTCGACACCGACGACGAGCGCTACCGGTGGATCAACGCGGTGCACACCGTTGCGCTCAACCAGATGTCGCTGTCGGAGGTGCACTACAAGGTGTTCGAGGTGCTCTGAGGTGCCGACCTAGGATGGCCGCATGTCCGTGAGCGCGCTGGCCGACCTGGTCGCCGAACTCGACGACGGTGTCGTGGTCACCGACCCCGCCATCCTGGCGTCCTACCGGCAGGACCGCGCCGCCGACCCGTCCGCCGGAACCCCGATGGCCGTGGTGCGGCCCACCCGCACCGAGGAAGTCCAGGCCGTCCTGCGCTGGGCGAGCAGGCACCGCGTCCCGGTCGTGCCGCGCGGGGCGGGTACCGGACTGTCCGGCGGGGCGACCGCACTGGACGGCGGGATCGTGCTGTCGACGGAGAAGATGCGCGACATCACCGTCGACCCGGTGACCCGCACCGCCGTGGTGCAACCCGGCCTGCTCAACGCCGAGGTGAAGAAGGTCGTCGCCGAGCACGGGCTGTGGTACCCGCCGGACCCGTCGTCGTACGAGATCTGCAGCATCGGCGGCAACATCGCCACCAATGCCGGCGGGCTGTGCTGCGTGAAGTACGGCGTAACAACCGATTACGTGCTGGGACTGCAGGTGGTGCTGGCCGACGGCACCGCGGTGCGCCTGGGCGGGCCGAGGCTCAAGGACGTCGCCGGGCTGTCACTGACCAAGTTGTTCGTCGGCAGCGAGGGCACCCTCGGCGTAGTCACCGAGGTGACGCTGCGACTGCTGCCGCCGCAGCACTCGGCGTGCACCGTGGTCGCGACGTTCGACTCGGTGGAGGCGGCGGCGAACGCGGTGGTGACCATCACCGGCAGGATCCGTCCGTCAATGCTGGAGTTCATGGACGCGGTGGCGATCAACGCCGTCGAGGACAGGCTGCGGATGGGTCTGGACCGCTCGGCGGCGGCGATGATGGTGGCCGCCTCCGACGACCGTGGTGCCGCCGGCGCCGAGGACGCCGAGTTCATGGCACGGGTGTTCACCGAAGCCGGTGCCACGGAATGCTTCTCGACATCCGACCCGGCCGAGGGTGAGGCGTTCGTGGCCGCCCGCCGATTCGCCATCCCGGCGGTGGAGGCCAAGGGGCCACTATTGCTGGAAGACGTCGGTGTTCCGCTGCCGGCCCTGGCCGAACTGGTCAGCGGGGTAGCCAAGATCGCCGCGGACCGCGACCTGATGATCTCGGTGATCGCGCACGCCGGGGACGGCAACACCCATCCGCTGATCGTCTACGACCCCAGTGACGCGGCGATGACCGAACGCGCGCACATCGCGTTCGGCGAGATCATGGACCTGGCCGTCGCGCTCGGTGGCACCATCACCGGTGAGCACGGTGTGGGCCGGCTCAAGAAGCCTTGGCTGGCAGGCCAACTCGGCCCGGAGGCGATGGAGCTCAACCGGCGGATAAAGGCGGCGCTGGATCCGGAGAACATCCTCAATCCTGGCGCGGTGGTCTAACCGCGCCTGGTCTTGATCCAGCCGCCGAACTCGGACCGCAGGTACAGCACCCCGAGCAGGATCGCGACGTCGGACGTGCCATGCCGACGGCGAGAACCAACACCAGCGCGACCCAGAGCGCGGCCGCGCTCACCGCACGAGCGTCCCTTGACAGCATGCCTGTGTTGTCGTATCCATAAGACATGGGTGCCGTTATGTCTCAAGATGCTGCGGTCACGTTCACGCTGGCCACGGCGCAGACTTGGGCCGCGCCCTGGCCGATGTACCGGGCGCTGCGCGACCATGACCCGGTGCACCACGTGGTGCCCGATCACCCTGGGCACGACTATTGGGTGCTGTCCCGGCACGCCGACGTGTGGAACGCCGCCCGGGACCACGAGACCTTTTCCTCCGCCCAGGGCCTGACAGTCAACTACGGTGAGCTGGAAATGATTGGGCTGCAGGACAACCCGCCGATGGTGATGCAGGACCCACCGGTGCACACCGAGTTCCGCAAGCTCGTCTCCCGCGGGTTCACCCCACGTCAGGTCGAGGCCGTCGAGCCCGCGGTGCGCCGGTTCGTGATCGAACGCATCGAACGGCTGCGGGCCGCCGGTGGCGGCGACATCGTCACCGAGTTGTTCAAGCCCCTGCCGTCCATGGTCGTCGCGCACTACCTCGGCGTCCCGGAAGAGGACCGCGACCGGTTCGACGGCTGGACCGAGGCCATCGTCGCCGCCAACACCACCGGGTCGGTGGCGTCCGTCGGTGCTGCGGTCGGCTCGATGATGGGCTACTTCGCCGAGCTCATCGAGCGGCGCAGGCGCGACCCCGGGGACGACACCGTCTCGCATCTGGTGGCCGCCGGAGTCGGCGCCGACGGCGACGCCGCAGGCACGCTGGCGGTGCTGGCCTTCACCTTCACGATGGTCACCGGCGGCAACGACACCACCACGGGCATGCTGGGCGGCTCGGTGCAACTGCTGTACCAGCGGCCCGACCAACGCCGGCTGCTGGCCGGGCAACCGGACCTGATCGGTGACGCCGTCGACGAACTGCTCCGGCTCACCTCGCCGGTGCAGGGGCTGGCGCGCACCACCACCCGTGCGGTGCAACTGCACGGCCGCACGATCCCGGCCGGGCGCAAGGTCTTACTGCTGTACGGCTCGGCCAACCGCGACGAACGCCAGTACGGGGCCGACGCCGGCGAACTGGACGTCACCCGCCGCCCCCGCAACATCCTGACCTTCAGCCACGGCGCGCATCACTGCCTCGGGGCCGCCGCCGCCCGGATGCAGGCCCGGGTGGCACTGACCGAGCTGCTGGCCCGCTGCCCCGACTTCGAGGTCGACGAGTCCGGAATCGTCTGGGCCGGCGGCGGTTACGTGCGACGACCGCTCGCGGTGCCGTTCCGGGTGGTCGGCTAGATGCCGGGCAGGGACTGGCTGGGATCCCGGCGCGCGGAGGTCGCGGCCGACCGGATCCTCGACGCCGCGGGCGCGCTGTTCGCCGAGCACGATGTCGCGGGGGTGGGTATGAACGACATCGCCCGCGCCGCCGGGTGTTCCAGGGCCACGCTGTACCGCTACTTCGAGAACCGCGAGGTGCTGCACACCGCATACGTGCATCGGGAGGCCTACCGGCTGCACGAGCACATGACCGGGTTGATCGGCGAGATCGAGGATCCCCGCGAGCGGCTGCTGGCCGGCCTGACCACGTCGATGCGGCTGGTGCGCGAAAGTCCTGCGCTTTCAGGGTGGTTCGCCACCGCCGACTCCCCCATCGGCGCGGAGATGGCCGAACAGTCCGAGGTCATCCAGGCACTGACGGCGGGTTTCCTGCTGTCGCTGCACCCCGATGACCCCGCCGCGGTCCACCGGCGGGCCCGCTGGCTGGTGCGAGTGCTCACCTCACTGCTGATCTTCCCGGGCCGCGACGCCGAGGACGAGCGCGCCATGCTCGAGGAGTTCGTGGTGCCGATGGTGTGCCCGGCGACGCGTTGAAACCGCACTGAGAGCGAAGTTTTGGGACAATAGTCGCTCTCAATGCGATCTCAACCCGCTGCGCTAGGAGCGCACGCGGGTGAACCGGTGCAACACCCACGCCACGGGGATCGTCATGAACAGGGTCACGACGAACAGCACCACCGCCGAACCGGTGTAGACCCGCCAGTGCAGCACCTCGACCATGGCGATCTCCATGACCACGAGATGCACCAGGAAGATCTCGTAGGAGATCTCGCCCAGCCACACCATCGGCCGGGTGCTGAGCAGCCGGGCGTACCAACCGCGGTCGCCCAACGCCAGCGGAGCCACCACCAACGTCGCCACCGCGGTGTAGAAGCCGACCTTCACCAGCGCCTGCGCCAGGCCGGTCGGTGAGGTCGTGGGCTCGCCGGCGATCGGGGTGGAGGCGATGAGGTAGCTGATGACCGCCAGTGGCACCGCGATGAACCCGTAGCAGCGCACCCCCATCGCCTTGAGCACCGTCAGCACCATGCCGCCGATGAACCAGGCCAGGTAGCCGGGCAGCCACAACCGGGCGCCCTCGGGCAGGAAGTGCGTCGTGTGCACCAGCACCATCCAGGCCGGGCTGACCAGGGTCAGCGCCAGCAGACCGGTCAACAGCAGCACCGGGCGCCAGCGCCGCCGGCACAACACCACCAGCAGCACATAGGCCATGATCGGCAGCGCGACATAGAACGCCACCTCCACCGCCAGGCTCCACATCTGCGTAAGCCCTTGGTGCAGATAGCCGTTGAACATGTAATTGTCGGTGTAGATCTGCGTCAGCGTGAGGTTGCGGAGCAGCCCGACCCAGGTGTGGCCGGGGTTCGGGCCACCGTCACGGAAGTGGTAGATCAGGTAGGCGGCCAACACGGTGACGACGTAGGCGGGCATGATGCGCCGGATCCGATGCCAGGTGTAGCGCGCCAACGACGGCGCCGCACCCCCGGTGGCCGCCGCCGTCACCCACGGGCCGAACAGCAGGAAACCGGACAGCACGAAGAAGATCGGCACGCCGATCTCCATCCGCGAATACACCAGTCCCACAAAGCCGTGTGTGTACTTGCCGGTGGTGTACGCCGCGTGGGTGCCGAGCACCAGCAGGGCGGCCAGCGCACGGACACCGGTGAGCGAGGCGACCCGGTCGACCGTGGAGATCTGTTCGAGGCCGCCCTGGTCGACCTCGCTGGACGCCGTCATCGTTCCTGGCGCCGGGGCTTCCCACCGGAGGGGCGCGAGTCGTACGACGGTCTGCCACGATCGGGTTTCAGGTCGATCAGCACACCCGAGATCCGGGTCTTCTCAAGCGCTTTGAGCGTCTGCCTGGACAGTTTCGCCGGCAATTCGACGAGCGAGAAGTCGCTCTTGATCGTGATGTGCCCGAAATCGCTTCGGTGCAGCCCACCTTCGTTGGCGATCGCGCCCACGATCGATCCCGGGCCCACCTTGTGCTTCTTGCCGACCGCGATGCGGTAGGTCGCAAGATCGTCGCGGGTCTTGCGGGGGGCGCGCTCCCGCTCCGGCCGCTCCGGGCGCTCTCTCTTCTTCTCCGGAGGCGGCTCGGTCATCAGGAACTCCGCGCCGTCGCGCGACTGCAGCGCGAGCGCCGCGGCGATATCGGCCATCGGCACGTCGTTGTCGCGCTCGTAGTCCTCGATCAGTCGGCGGAACATCTCGAACCCGGGTGCGTTCAGCGCGTCGGTGATCGAATCGCGGAACTTCTCCACCCGTTGCGCGTTGACGTCCTCGACGCTGGGCAGCTGCCCCTCGACGAGCTTCTGGCGGGTGACCCGCTCGATCGAGTTCAGCAGGTGCCGTTCGCGCGGGGTGACGAACAACAGCGCGGTGCCCGAGCGGCCGGCGCGGCCGGTGCGCCCGATGCGGTGCACGTAGGACTCCGGGTCGTGCGGGATGTCGAAGTTCACCACATGCGAGATGCGCTCGACGTCCAGGCCGCGGGCGGCGACGTCGGTGGCGACCAGGATGTCGATCGAGCCGTCCTTCAACTGCGCGATGGTGCGCTCACGCACCGCCTGCGGGATGTCGCCGTTGATGGCCGCCGCCGCGAACCCGCGCGCCCGCAGCTTCTCGGCCACCTCCTCGGTGGCCTGCTTGGTGCGGACGAACACGATCATCGCGTCGCCCTGCTCGACCTCGAGCAGCCGGGTCAGCGCGTCCATCTTGCGCGGATACGACACCTGGAAATAGCGCTGGGTGATGTTCTCGGCGGTCTGCGTCTTCGACTTGACCGTGACCTCAACCGGATCATGCAGGTACTTGGCGGTGAGCTTCTTGATCCCCGGCGGCATGGTCGCCGAGAACAACGCGACCTGCTTGTACTCCGGGGTGTCGGCCAGGATCCGCTCGACATCCTCGGCGAAGCCCATCTGCAGCATCTCGTCGGCCTCGTCGAGCACCAGGTAGTCGAGGTGCGAGAGGTCCAGGCTGCCCTTCTCCAGGTGGTCGATCACGCGCCCGGGCGTCCCGACCACGACCTGCGCGCCGCGCTTGAGGCCGGCCAGCTGTGGGACGTAGGACGAGCCGCCGTAGATGGGCAGCACGTTGATCTTCAGGTGCGCACCGTACCGGCTGAACGCCTCGGCGACCTGCAGGGCCAACTCCCGCGTCGGTGCCAGCACCAGTGCCTGGGTGTCGCGGCTGGCGGTGTCGATCTTGGACAGGATCGGGATGGCGAACGCGGCGGTCTTGCCGGTGCCGGTCTGGGCGAGCCCGACGACGTCGGAGCCGGCCAGCAGCGCCGGAATGGTCGCCGCCTGGATGGCCGACGGCGTCTCGTAGCCGACGTCGGACACGGCCTGCAGAACGGCGGGGTGAATCTGCAGGTCGGCGAACGTCTCGTGGGACGCGGCGGCGGTGGCGGGTGCGCCGTCTTCCAGGGTTGTCATCGGATCAGCAGTCTAGTGCCAGCGCGTGCCCTCACCTGCTTGTGCGCCGATGACGGTACCGTGCACCGGTGTGTGGCATCGGCTAGCGGGCCCGGCGGTGGGCGTGGCAGTGGGTGTGCTGCTCGCCGGCTGCAGTTCGGGCGACTCGACGGTGGCCAAGACCCCGCAGGCCAGTACCACCAGCGCGGCCGCGTCCTCGGTGACCGGTTCACCGTCCGCGGCGCCACCCCCGCCGCCCAGTCCCCCGCCCCCGGACCCGTGCGCGGTCAACCTGGCGGCACCGGCGATCGCGCAGGCCGTCTCCGAACTCCCGCGTGACCCGCGCAGCGGACAGGGCTGGAATCCCGAACCGGTGGCCGGCAATTACAACGAATGCGCACAGCTGTCGGCGGTCATCGTCAAGGCCAACACCAACGCGGCGAACCCGAACACCCGGGCGGTGATGTTCCACCTGGGCAAGTACATTCCCACTGGCGTCCCGGACACCTACGGCTTCAACGGGATCGACGCCGCCCAGAGCACCGGTGACACCGTCGCACTGGCCTACGCCGGCGGCCTGGGTCTGCAGAGCGTGGTCCGATTCCACTGGAACGGCAACGGCGTCGAACTGATCGGCAACGCCTGATCCCGGTGGGACGCGAGGTCGCTCAGCCGCAGATTGCGGTGCGGTTCGACGACTTGAGAAATTGCTCAAATCACGTTGTGCTCCGCCCTGGAATGCGACGATGCAGCGACCCGCGCGAACATCGCCCCCGTTAGGAGGGACCGTGAAGGGCGTCATCTTCAATCTGCTCGAGGAAGTGGTGGTCAACACCCACGGGAGCGCCGCCTGGGAGGACCTGCTCGATGACGCCCGCGTCGACGGCGTCTACACCTCCCTGGGCAGTTACGACGACGACGAGATGATGGCGCTGGTGCGGGCGGCGGGAACGGCTCTGTCGCTTTCGGATGACGAGGTCCTGCGCTGGTTCGGCCACCGGGCGATTCCCAAGATGGTGGAACGCTGGCCCGACTTCTTCACCGCCCACCAGGGCTCGGTGCCATTCCTCCGCAGCCTCAACAGCGTCATTCACCCCGAGGTACGCAAGCTCTACGCCGGGGCCTACTGCCCCCACTTCGAATTCACGTCGCCGCCGGACGGTTCGCTGCTGATCGGCTATCGCTCACCACGACAGCTCTGTGGCCTCGCGCACGGCTTCATTCTCGGCGTCGGCGACCACTACGGCGAAGCGCTCACCGTGCGGCATCTGGAATGCATGCACCACGGGGATCCGCGTTGCCTGGTCGAGGTGTGCGCGGCATAGGCGTGAGGATGACCGACGAGCACTGGGACCAGGCCGCCGCGCTGGCCGACGAGAACAGGGTGCTGAACCGTCGACTCGAGCGAGAGCGGCAGATCCGCCGTAAGGCCGAGGAGATCGCCGAACAGGGTCTCCGCGACTTGTACCAAAAGCAGCAGGAACTGGAGTTCCTTTCCCAGATCACAATCATGGCGAACCAGGGCGGATCCGTGCAGGAGGTGGTGGCATCGGCTCTGGAGTACATGTGCGGCTTTACCGGCTGGTCGGCGGCACACGCATTCATCGTCGCCGGTGAGGGCGAGGCACGACGGATGTGGCCGTCGAACATCTGGTACTGCGATCCGGCCCTGGACCTTTCGCAGTTCATGGACGCCACAGCGAGGATGGTGTTCGCCTCGGATGAGGGACTGCCCGGAAAGGTATGGGCATCAGGAGAGCCGTTCTGGGAGGAGGAGATTCTCAGTGCCTCCTACTTCCTTCGCGCACAGGTCGCGCTGCAATCGGGTCTGCGGTCCGCCTTCAGCACCCCGTTGCTGATCGGATCCGAAGTGGTTGCCGCGCTGGAGTTCTTCAGCCCGAACCCGATGCCGAAAGACCCTGTGCTGCTGACGATGCTCGGGCAGGCGGGTACCCAGCTCGGTCGGTTGATCGAGCGCGACCGCGCCACGAGCCGGCTGCACGACTCGCTGCACGACCCGTTGACGGGCCTGCCGAACCGCTCCCACTTCCTGCGCGAGGTGGACCAAGCCTGCCGCGAGTACGCACTGGACAACGACAACGACAGGGGCTTTTGCGTGCTGTTCGTCGATCTCGACCGGTTCAAGATCGTCAACGACAGCCTGGGACACGCCGCCGGAGACGTTCTGGTCACCCAGGTTGGTGCGCGGCTGCACGAGTCGATCCAGCGCGGCGAAGTTACGGGTGACGGCAACGCACTACTAGCCCGAATGGGCGGTGACGAGTTCACCATACTGGTGCGCGGCATCCACAGCGCACGGGATGCGGTTGCTGCCGCCGACTCGATACAGGCCCTGCTACGCAACCCGTTTCAAATAGAGGGACACGAGGTGGTGACCAGCGCCAGCATCGGGATCGCGATGAGTTCCTCCGCACTGGACTCCGGTGACGAGCTGGTACGCCACGCTGACATGGCGATGTACCAGGCGAAGGCCAGGGGCAAAGCCCGCTGTGAGTTGTACGACGCCACCATGCAGGCCTCGGCGACCCGCCGACTCGATCTGCTGAGCGATCTGCAGGCGGCGGTACGCGACCAGAAGTTCGAACTGCACTACCAGCCGATCGTCTCGGTGGCCGACAGCGACATCGTCGGCGCGGAAGCCCTGGTGCGCTGGCGAACGTCGCCGGACACGCTTCGCTATCCGGACGAGTTCATCCCGGCGGCCGAGGAGACCGGGCTGATCGTCCCGCTGGGCTTGTGGGTGCTCCGTGAGGCCTGCCTGGCGGCGCACCGCTGGAACACCGGCCGGGACGGCCACGCACTGCCCGTCAGCGTGAACATCTCGGCGCGCCAGTTCGCCCAGCCGGACCTGGTGGAGCAGGTCCGTGCGGTGCTGGCCGAAACCGATCTGCCACCAGAACTGTTGCGCCTGGAGATCACCGAGACGATGACGATGGACGATGCGGAGTACGCCGCCGATACGCTGACCCGCCTGGTCGAACTCGGCGTGGGTGTCAGCGTCGACGACTTCGGCACCGGCTTCTCCTGCCTGAGCTATCTGCACCGCTTCCCGCTGCAGGTGCTCAAGATCGACCGGTCATTTATCTCGCGGATGGAAACCCACATGGAGAGCCTGCAGATCGTGCGGACCATCGTGGTGCTCGCGCGCAGCCTCGGCATGGAGGTCATCGCGGAGGGCACCGAATCGGAGGATGAGATCGCCCGGCTCCTCGAATTGGGCTGCAACTATTACCAGGGCAATTTCTTCTCCCCGCCGCTGCCCGCCGAACACTTCGAGGCCCTCATCGCGCGGCCCCTCGCGGCACCGCTGCCGACCGTCGATTCCTGATCTGACCTATCGGACCCCGCGCCTACAGTTGCCGGTGTGTTCGTCGTCGACGATCGGGTCATCTACAGCGCCTCCGACCTGGCGGCCGCAGCGCGCTGCGAGTATGCCCTGCTGCGCTCCTTCGACGCCCGCCTCGGCCGGGGCCCGGCAGTGGCCGCCTCCGACGAACTGCTCGCCCGGACCGCCGAACTCGGCGGCGGCCACGAGCAGCGCCACCTCGACGAGCTGCGTTCGCGAACCGACGTCGCGATCATCGGCAGGCCGGCGTACACGGTGGCGGGGCTGACCGCCGCCGCCGAGGCCACCCTGCGGGCGGTCGAGCAACGGAGGCCGGTGGTGTACCAGGCCGCGATGTTCGACGGCCGATTCGTCGGTTTCGCCGATTTCCTGCTGCTCGACGGGGACCGCTACCGGTTGCGCGACACCAAGCTGGCCCGCTCGGTCAAGGTCGAGGCCCTGCTGCAGCTGGCGGCCTACGCCGAGACCCTGGCCGCGGCCGGCGTCGACGTGCACGACGAGGTCGAGCTGGTGCTGGGCAACGGCACCACGATGGCCTACCGCGCCGACGAGCTGCTGCCGGTGTACCGGTCCCGGCGCGCCGACCTGCAGGATCTGCTCGACCGGCATTACGCCGGGGGGGCCGCGGTCAGCTGGGGCGACGACACCGTGCGGGCCTGTATGCGCTGCCCGGAATGCCAGATTCAGGTCCGCGCCCATGATGACCTGCTGTTGGTCGCCAACATGCGGGTGACCCAGCGGGCCCGGCTCATCGATGCCGGCATCTCGACGCTCACCGAGTTGGCCCGCCACGACGGCCCGGTGCCCGGCCTGCCTGCCCGCACCGCCACCGCGCTCACCCGGCAGGCAGCGCTGCAGATCGCGCCGCGGGCGGACGGCAAGCCGCCCTACGAGGTGGTCGACGCCCAGCCGTTGATGCTGCTGCCCGACCCGGACAAGGGCGACCTGTTCTTCGACTTCGAGGGTGACCCGCTCTGGACGGCCGACGGCCGGGAGTGGGGCCTGGAGTACATGTTCGGTGTTCTCGGTGCCAAGGACGACTTCACGCCGCTGTGGGCGCACGACCGCGCGGCCGAACGCAAGGCGCTGGTGGACTTCCTGGCGATGGTGCGCAAGCGGCGCAAGCGCCACCCGAAGATGCACATCTACCACTACGCCGCCTACGAGAAGACCGCGCTGCTGCGGCTGGCGGGCCGCTACGGGGTGGGCGAGGACGAGGTCGACGACCTGCTACGCGACGGCGTGCTGGTGGACCTCTTCCCCTTGGTGCGCAAGAGCATTCGGGTCGGCACCGAGAACTACAGCCTCAAGTCGCTCGAACCGCTGTACATGGGTTCGGAACTGCGCGCCGGTGACGTCACCACCGCCACCGACTCGATCACCATGTATGCCCGGTACACCCAGTTGCGCGCCGAGGGCCGCGATGACGAGGCGGCCAACGTGCTCAAGGAGATCGAGGACTACAACCGCTACGACTGCCGGTCCACCCGCAGGCTGCGGGACTGGCTGTTGGGCCGCGCCATCGAGTCCGGGGTGCCGCCGTTGGGCCCGCAGCCGGGCCGCGACACCGGCCAGGTCGAGGTGGATGACGACGTGGCCCGGAACCTGGCCCGCTTCGCGGGGGATGACGTCGACGACCGCACCCCCGAACAGCGCGCGGTGGCGATGATCGCGGCCGCGCGTGGCTATCACCGCCGGGAGGACAAGCCGTTCTGGTGGGGCCACTTCGACCGGCTCAACAGCCCGGTCGACGAATGGGGAGACGCGCCAGGGGTTTTCCTGGCCGACGAGGCCGCAGTCGACGCCGACTGGCATGTGCCGCAGGGCGCCAGGAAGCCACAGCGCCGGGTGCGGCTGACCGGTGCGCTGGCCGCCGGCGAGCTGAGCGGGGACATGTTCGCGTTGTACGACCCACCGACACCGGCCGGGTTGTCCGACGACCCGGAACGGCGGGCCTACGGCGCGGTCAGCGTCATCGGCTGGGACGACGACACCTCCCCCACCGAGGTGTTGGTCATGCACCGAGAACCCAAGCACGGCGGCATGTTTCAGCAGCTACCCTTCGCGCTGACCCCGGGCGCCCCGTTCCCGACGAAGGCGCTGCGACAGTCGATCGACGTCTTCGCAGCCGAGATCGCGGCCGGGTTGCCCGGGCTGCCACCGTCCGCGGTCGTCGACATCCTGCTGCGCTGCCCGCCCCGCGGCCCCGCACCGCTGCCCCGCACCGACGACTGCGTCGAGGACCTCACCGCCGCGGTCCTGGCCCTGGATTCGTCCTACCTGGCGGTGCACGGCCCGCCCGGCACCGGCAAGACGCACACCGCCGCCCGGGTGATCGCCGCGCTGGTCAACGAGCACCGCTGGCGCATCGGCGTCGTCGCCCAGTCACACGCCGTGGTGGAGAACCTGTTTCGCGACGTCATCGGGGCCGGCGTCGACCCGGCCCTGGTGGCCAAGAAACCCAACGGCACCGGCCCGTGGACCGACATCGACGAGGGGGCCTACCCCGACTTCCTCGACGAGCATGACGGCTGCGTGGTCGGCGGCACCGCATGGGATTTCGCGAACGCGAACCGGGTTCCGCCCGGCAGCCTTGACCTGCTGGTGATCGAGGAGGCCGGGCAGTTCTGCCTGGCCAACACCATCGCCGTCGCTCCCGCGGCCGCCAATCTGCTGTTGCTCGGCGACCCGCAGCAGCTGCCCCAGGTCAGCCAGGGCCACCATCCCGAACCTGTCGACGCCTCGGCGCTGGGCTGGCTGGTCGACGGTCGGCACACCCTGCCCGACGAGCTCGGCTATTTCCTGGACCGCTCCTATCGGATGCACCCGACGGTGTGCGCGGCGGTGTCGCGGCTGTCCTACGACGGACGGCTGCAGTCGGTGTCCGAGACGACGGCGGCACGGCGGCTCGACGGTTTCGAGCCCGGCGTGCACGTGCTGGCCGTCGACCACGACGGAAACTCGACCGAGAGCCCCGAGGAAGCGGTCGCGATCGTGGCCGCGATCACCGGACTGCTCGGCGCGGCGTGGACCGACGAGCACGGCACCCGGCCGTTGAACGCCTCCGACGTCCTGGTCGTCACCCCGTACAACGCCCAAGTCGTGCTGCTGCGCCACCTGCTCGACGGGGCCGGGCTGCACGGGGTGCAGACCGGGACGGTCGACAAGTTCCAGGGCCGGCAGGCGCCGGTGGTGTTCGTCTCGATGGTGGCGTCCTCGATCGACGACGTGCCGCGCGGAATCTCGTTCCTGCTCAACCGCAATCGGCTCAACGTCGCGGTGAGCCGGGCCAAGTACGCCGCGGTGATCGTGCGCTCGGCGGCGCTGACCGAGTACCTGCCTGCCACGCCGGCCGGGTTGGTGGAGTTGGGGGCGTTCCTGGCCCTCTCGGGCGCCGACGACCGCGACGTGTGATAGACCCACGCCATGAGCGCAACGCTGACCGAACGGCTGCGGGCCATCGTCGGCAACGCGCATGTGGTCACCGACCCCGATGTGCTCGAGGGCCGCAGCGTCGACTACACCGGTCGCTACCGGGGCCGGGCCAGCGCGCTGGTGCGGCCCGGTTCGGCCGATGAGGTCGCCGCGGTGCTGCGCGAGTGCCGGGGCGCCGGGGCGTTCGTGACCGTGCAGGGCGGCCGCACCTCGCTGGTAGCCGGCACCGTGCCCGAGCACGACGACGTGTTGCTGTCCACCGAACGGCTGACCGGGATCGGCGCGATCGACCCGGTCGAACGGCGGGTGCGGGTGGGCTCCGGCGTGCCGCTGGCCGAGCTGCAGCGCGCGGCCGCCGCGGCGGGTCTGCTGTTCGGGGTGGACCTGGCCGCCCGGGACTCGGCGACCCTCGGCGGCATGGCGTCCACGAACGCCGGCGGGCTGCGCACCGTGCGCTACGGCAACATGGGCGAACAGGTCCTCGGCGTCGACGTGGCCCTGCCCGACGGGTCGGTGGTGCACCGGCACAGCCAGGTGCGCGCCGACAACACCGGTTACGACCTCGCCTCCCTGTTCATCGGCGCCGAGGGCACGCTGGGGGTGATCACCGGTCTGGACCTGCGGCTGCATCCGGTTCCGGCCCACCGGGTGACGGCCGTGTGCGGGTTCAGCACGCTGGCGGCGCTGGTTGCCGCGGGCCGGGTGCTGCGCGACACCGATGCCATTGCGGCGCTGGAGATGATCGACGGGCGGGCCGCCGCCCTGGCCGCCGAGCAGCTGGGTGTTCCGATGCCGGTCGCCGGCGCCTGGCTGCTGCTGATCGAACTGGCCGGCGACACCGACCTCACCGAGCAACTGGCCGATGCGCTGGAGGGCGCCGACCTGGCCGGGGAGCCCGCGGTGGGCATCGACGCCGCCGCCCAGCAACGGCTGTGGCAGGTGCGCGAATCCACCGCCGAGGTGGTCGGCCTGTTCGGGCCGCCACTGAAGTTCGATGTGTCACTGCCGCTTTCGGCCATCCCGACGTTCGCCTCGGACGCCGTCGGACTGGTCGGCGAGCATGCCCCCGAGGCGATCCCGATCCTGTTCGGCCACATCGGGGAGGGCAACCTGCACCTCAACGTGCTGCGCTGCGGCGCCGAACAGGAACGCCACCTGTACGCCGCGATGATGAAACTGATTGCGAACCAAGGGGGTAACGTCAGCTCGGAGCACGGTATCGGCAGCCGCAAACGCGCCTATCTCGGCATGTCCCGCGAACCGGCCGACATCGCGGCGATGCGCGCGATCAAGGCCGCCTTCGACCCCACCGGCTACCTGAACCCCGCCGTGCTGTTCGACTGACACCGCCCGGGAACGACGGTGCCCTCGGGCCGGGGCGGTGCGCCCGGTCAAGGCTTCGGCGGTCGCGGCCGCACCAGCACCGCCTGCTGGATCACACCGACGGCGCCCTCGTCGTCGAAGAGGGTGCCCACCGTCGTCGCGACCCCGTCCGGGCCGTATCGGGTCTCCGACCGGATGCCGACCCACTCGCCGACCGGCACTCGGTGCACGTGCACGGCCAGGTCGGTGTTCAGAAACGTGTACCGGGTGATGTCGATCCTGGTTCCGATGCCGTTGGCACAGTCCGCGATCGAGAACAACCGCTGCGTCGGCGTCATCGCCTCACCCTTGACCAGGTCGACCAGCGGCCGGATCCACGACTCGCCCGCTCCCGGCGCCATCGGCTTGGTGAGCCAGAGCCATTCCGTGCTGTGCACGTAGTTGCGGTCGAACTTCTCGGCGAGGTTGCGGTTGCGTCCCTGCTCGCGCGGGGGCAGCGGCGGCACCGGGTCGGCCACCAGCGCGGCGGTGTCCAGCGTCTGGAACCGCCAGCCGCCGGCCCGGGCCACCGGGCGCGGCGCGCCGTCCGGCCCCTGGCCGAGCAGGACCGCGCTCAGCAACTCGATCTGCTTGCCGCTCCGATCCACCGTCGCGCTCACCCACAGGTCGCCGTCGGCGGGCACACCGCCGAGCAGGTCGACGACAACCCGGCTCAGCCGGGCGTCGGGGCGCGGCGCGCAGCGTTCCAAGGCCCGCACCAGCAGCGCCGACACCGGACCGCCGTGCTGGATGTGCGACGACCAGGTACTGCGAACCATGTCGGTGGCGCGGAACCGCTCGCCGAGCGGATCGGCCGGGTCGAGGAGTTCGTAGTAGCTGTCGGACATGCTCACCTTTCGACGGAGGGAAAACCCGCGCCGGGCACGTCCACCCGGACCGTCTCGACCCGCGACAACCGCGTGCCGACCAGCTTGGCCGGGTAGGCATCGGAACTGGACACCAGGAACAGGGTCCGGCGGTCCGGCCCGCCGAGCATGCAGGCGATCGCCGCCCGCTCACCGATGTCGATGCGGTCGGTCACGGCACCGCCGGCCAGCACCCGCTCAAACTGGTGCGCCAGCGTCATCGAGGTCCACACCGCGCCCTCGGCGTCCAGGGCGATCCCGTCCGGCGGCCCGTCCAGGCCACCGGCGAACACCCGGCGTCCGGACAGCCCACCGTCGGCGCCGATGTCGTAGGCGGTCAGCCGGCGGCCGGTCGACTCCGCGACGATCAGGGTGCCGCCGTCGGGGGTGATCACCATCCCGTTGGGGAAGTCGAGATCACCGGCCACCAGCGTCACCGAGTCATCGGGATCGATGCGTGCGATCACCCCGCCCTCGCGCGCCTGCGAACCGACGTAGGCGCGGCCATGGCCGTCGACCACCAGATCACCCAGGTTGGCCGGTGCGATCCCGACCAGGTCGGCGATCTCGGCCACCGTGTCGCCGTCGTAGCGCAGCACTACCCTGTGCTCTGCTGACACGATGAGCAGCGTGCCATCGGGGCGGAACCCCAGGCCCGACGGACTGTGGCCCGGCAGCGGCACCGCGGTCACCGACCCGTTGAGGCCGACGGTGTGGACCGCCTCGCCGAGCATGTCGGAGAACCAGAGCAACCCCTCGAACCACCGGGGGCCCTCACCGAAACAGAACCCCTCGGCCAGCGGTGTTCGCCCTAGCCGCTGCGAGCCGGTGACGGTCATCGCACGCCTTTACAAAACATCGCACAAGTGTCACGCTCCTGGCGTGGCACTGTCAACGACCCCCACCTCGGCGGGCTGAGAACGTGTGGTGCTACCGACTCGTCGCGCCGTACACATTCGAGCGGACCGTGTTGCCCGAACCCGACACCGGCGACCTCCGGGACGGGCAGGTACTGCTGCGCTTCCTCGCCGCCGGCATCTGCGGCAGCGACCTGCCGGGCTTCAGGGGCGTGCAGGGCCGCCTGCCCGGCGACACCGGCACACTGGCCGCGGAGATGGCGGGTTTCCCCATCCACGAGATCGTCGGTGAGGTGGTCGCCACCGCGCATCCCGGCCACCGGACCGGCGACCGCGTGGTCGGCTGGGCCTCAGGCTTCGACGGCCTGATGGAGTACGTCAGCTCCGACGGCAACGGACTGGCGCCCTACCACGACACGCTCAGCCCCGCGCACGCCGTGGGCCTGCAACCGCTGGCCTGCATTCTTTATGCCGTGGAACAACTTCCGCCGCTGCACGACAAGCGGGTCGCGGTGATCGGGCAGGGCTCGATCGGCTTGCTGTTCTCCTATGTCGCGAAGGCGTTCGGCGCCGCCCGCGTCACCGGCGTGGAACCGATCTACCGCGACGACATCGCCGCGAAGTTCGGCGTCGACACCGTCGTGCGGACCACCAGTGACCGCTGGATCGCCCACCTCTCGCCGCACGACAAGCCCGACGTCGTCATCGAGGCCGTCGGCCATCAGGTCGCCACCCTCAACCACGCGGTCGAGGCGGCCGCGTTCGGGGGCACGGTCTTCTACTTCGGGGTGCCCGACGACGACAGCTACCCGATCAGCATGCGCACCATGCTGCGCAACAACCTGACGCTGAAATCCGGTGTGACGCTGGACCGCCGGCGGATGCTCGAGGAGGCCGACGCGTTCGCCCGCGAGCACCCCGACCTGCTGGGCATGTACGTCACCCACTCGTTCGGCATCGATGAGGTGCAGGAGGCGTTCGAGTTCGCCTGCCGACCGACACCCGGCCGGGTCAAGATCGCGATCGCCGGGTCATGAGCGACGGCAGGTTGCAGCAGGCGCTGGCGGGCGGGGCGCAGGCGTGGGGCGGCTGGATCACCGCGCCGAGTTTCAACGGCCCTGAGGAGTTCGCCCGCGCGGGCTACCACTACGTCGGATTCGACGTCCAGCACGGCTATCTCGACGACGCCGAGGTGGCGGTGATCCTGCGGCGGCTCGAACACGTGCCGATCGCGACCGCGGTGCGCCTGCCCTCGGCCGACCCGGCGCCGATCGGCCGGGTGCTCGACGCGGGAGCCGACGCCGTCATCGTCGCGATGGTCGACAACCCCGCGCAGGCCGCGGCCGCGGTCGCCGCCACCCGCTACGCACCCGACGGGCTGCGCAGTTTCGGTCCGCTGCGGGCCGACCTGGGCCACGATCCCGCGGAGCTGCAGTCGCGGGTCAGCGTGTTCGCGATGATCGAGACCACCGCCGGACTGGCCGCGGTCGATGAGATCTGCTCGGTGCCGGGACTTTCCGGCATCTACGTCGGCCCGGCCGATCTCGCCATCTCGCTGGGCGTGCCGGTGGCCGGAGCCACCGGTCACCCGCAGGTTCGCAACGCCATGGCCCGCGTGCAGCGGGCAGCCACGGCTTCCGGTGTCGTCGCGGGCGTGCACGCGGGTAATGGTGTGACGGGGAAGGAATTGGCCGCGTTGGGCTTTCAGATGATCACCCTGGCCGCCGAGTCCCAGGCGCTGCGGCGCGGGGCGCTCGCCCATCTCGACGAAGCGGCGGGCCCGCGGTGAGCGGGGACCGGGTCGCACTGGTCACCGGGGCGGCGCGCGGTCAGGGCGCGGCGATCGTGACGCGGCTGCGCGCCGACGGCTTCCTGGTCGCGGCGGCCGACCGCGCCGAGATGACGCCCGATGACCCCGGGGTGCTGCAGGTGGAACTCGACGTGAGCTCGGCCCCGCAGTGGTCGGCGGCGGTGGCGCGGGTGGTCGACACCTTCGGCGGGCTCAACGTGCTGGTGAACAACGCGGGCGTGCTGCACCGCGCGCCGCTCGGCGAGGAGACGGCCGAGGGGTTCGAACGCGCCTGGCGGGTCAACACTCTGGGCCCGTTCCTGGGTATCAGCACGGTTCTGGAACACCTGCGCGGCGCACAGGGCGCCGCCATCGTCAACACCTGCAGCACCGGAGCGATCCGGCCGTTCCCGTACCACGCCGCCTACGGGTCGTCGAAGTGGGCACTGCGCGGCCTGACCCAGATCGCCGCCGCGGAACTGGCCGGTGACGGCATCCGGGTCAACGCGGTTTTCCCCGGCCCAATCGAGACCCCCATGCTCGACGAAAAGGCCCGCGAGCGTCTGGTCGCACGCGCCTACAGCGGCCGGCTCGGGCAGCCGATGGAGATCGCCGACGCGGTGGCGTTCCTGGTCTCCGATCGCGCCGCGTTCATCACCGGATCCGAGCTCGTCGTCGACGGTGGTCAGTGCCTGCAGATCGGGTGAGCGCGCCCGACGGGCCCGACCCCGAGATCGTCCGGCGGCTCGACCCCGCCCTGCGGGAGTTCGCCAACGCGCGTAGCGACCTGTCATCGGGAACCCTTGCCGCCGTGCGACAGTCACTCGACGAGCGCCGGCGCGCGGCCGTCGCGGCCGTCGACACCTCCGGTGTCGACATCACCGACCTGACGGTACCGCGCGATGGCGGGCCCGCCGTCCCAGTCCGGGTCTACCGCGGCGCCACCGCGCCGTCACCCGCGGTGATCTACTGTCACGCAGGCGCATTCGTGCTGGGCAACCTCGACACCGATCATCGTCAGTGCGTCGGGCTGGCCCGCCGCGCGGCCTGCACCGTCGTCTCCGTCGGCTACCGGCTGGCCCCCGAGCACCCCTTCCCGGCCGCGCTCGACGACGCCGCCGCGGTCCTGCGGTGGGTGTCGAGCAGGGCCGGGGACCTCGGCATCGACCCGCACCGGCTGGCCGTGGCCGGCAGCAGTGCCGGCGCGGCGCTGGCCGCCGGGCTGGCCCAGCGGCGCGCCGAGGACGCGTTGCCCCCGATCGTGGGGACCCTGCTGCACCAGCCGGTGCTCGACGACCGGCCGACGGCGTCGAAGGCCGAGTTCCCTGCGACCCCCGGGTTCGACGGCCCCGCGGCCGCCCTGATGTGGCGCCACTATCTGGGCGACAGCCCACCCACCGCCGATTCGGTGCCCGCGCGTCATCACCGATTGATCGGCGCGGCAAGCACATTCATCACCTGTTCGGAACTGGACCCGCTGCGCGACGAGGCGCTCGATTACGCCCGCCAGCTGATGCGGTGCGGGGTCCGCACCGACCTGCACGTCTTCGGCGGGACCTGCCACGGCTTCGACTCACTGTGCCCAGACTGGGCCGTCAGCGAGGCGCTGCACGAGATGCAGGCCGGCGCGCTGCGGCGATTCTTCACGACGAACTGACCTTTACAGATTGCCGTCAAAGTGTCACGCTGTCTCCATGAGGGCTGACGCGTTCGAGGTAGAACCGGTCGCGGGCCGCGGTCAGCGCACGCCGCGGGTCGCCCGGTACGAGCTCGACGTCATCGGCGGGTCCGTCGCCGACGTGGTCGCCTGCGCCGGAGGCTGGTTGTTCGACCGGGTGATGGCCGGCTGGGACGTCACGGTCGCAGTGCCGCACGGCCTGGACGCGGCGCCGCTGCGGATTCTGGGAGTGCGCACCGTGGGCCTGGAAGCCCTGCTCGGCAGCCGCCCGCCGACCCGCGCCCTCGCGGCGGCCGGGCCGGTGTGCAACGCCGAGGACCGGGTGCGCGACGCGGTGGGCCACGCTCTGCGTTCGGCGCGCACCGAGGTCACGCTGTGGGGCGACGCCTGGATTCCCGTGCTGGGCAGCCGTGGCGCCGCGGTTCGACACGAATTGAGCTCGGCCGCAAGGGTGTTCAAGGCCCAGGCGGCATCGGCTGCCGGGACGGACCCGGCGCCGGTCGCGGCATTCGAGGCGTTCTACAGCCACGGCAGGCCGACGCGCACCGACTACCCCGACCTGCTGCCCGCCGGCTGACCGGGGCCCAGCCTCAGCGGTCGACGAAGATGTCGACGATCGGGTCGTCCCCGCCGCCGTAGCGCGACAGATCCTGCACTCCGGCCGCGCGCAGCACCTCGGAGTCGATCAGACATTTGCCGTTGACCTCGGCGCCCGAGGAAGTCAGGATCTCCACCGCCGCGTCGGCCATGATCTCCGGACTGCGCGAGGACGCCAGGGCCTTCTCAAAGTCCGGCGAGTTGGCCACCGCCGAGGTCGCGATGTAGGTCTCCGGCCACAGGCACGTGAAACCGATTCCGGTGTCGGCATATTCGGCCGCCCACCCCATCGACAGCAGTGTCATGCCGTACTTCGACAGGGTGTAGGCGGGGTGGGCGCCCAGCCAGTACGGGTTGAGGTTCAACGGCGGGGCGATCGTCACCACGTGGCCGTTGGGCGAGCGGCGCAGATGCGGCAGGCAGGCCTTGGTCAGCAGAAACGTGCCGCGGATGTTGATCTGCTGCATGAGGTCGAACTTCTTGGCCGACAGCTGTTCGGTGGGCTCGGTGGCAATGGCGCTGGCGTTGTTGACGCAGACGTCCACCCCGCCGAAGTGCTCGACCGCGGTGCCGACGGCACGGGCGACATCCTCCTCGCTGCGCACGTCGCCCACCACCGCGACGGCCTTGCCGCCGGCGGCCTCGATCTCGGCGGCTGCGGTGTAGACCGTGCCGGGCAGTTTCGGATGCGGCTCAGCCGTCTTGGCCAGCAGCACGACGTTTGCGCCACGCCGGGCCGCGCCCAGCGCGATGGCCAGCCCGATACCCCGGCTGGCCCCCGATATCACCAGTGTGCGGTCGGTGAGCGCGTGCGTCTCGGCCATCGTTCTCCTCGCTGGAAATGCGATTCTCCTCGAGGGAGCATATCCCTCTTGCGAGGCGGGGCCGGCACCCGGTGAGGGGTTAGGAATCCCGGCTCGGGAAGAGCAAGGCCCGGCCGACCGCGCCGCCGTTGATCGGCGGTCCGAGCAGCGCCGTCACGGTGTTGGCGGCGGGGTCGTAGCGCACCAGCGACGTGGTTTCGGCGCAACCCACCTGGCCGCGCAACACCAGCGCATCGGCCGTCGCGCCGG
This sequence comes from Mycobacterium sp., assembly GCA_020438865.1. Lineage (GTDB taxonomy): Bacteria > Actinomycetota > Actinomycetes > Mycobacteriales > Mycobacteriaceae > Mycobacterium. Next base: position 10,895 of record JAGQTU010000034.1, on the reverse strand, counting down.
TGACGACGACGTCGTCCGACACCCCAGGAACCGTGACCCGGGTGATGTGCCCGTCGGGGGTGAGGCGGGAAAGGAACCCGGTGCCGCAGGCGCCGGCCGATTGCAGGAACGTTCCGCTCGGCAGCTTCCAGGCGTCCCCGTCGCCGAGGTCGCCCCGGAAGCCCGGGTCGTCCCCCTGGCCGGAGTTGAGCGCCGTGATCGGCGTGGGCTTGGCGCCGTCCAACGGCACCTCCCACAACTGGTTCGCCGAGCTTCCGACGGCGGTGCAGTGCGCCAGGATCGACCCCGCGGTCCACCATTTCACCGGGGCGCAGAGGGCCTTGGGCATCGGTGCCGCCAACGTCCGGACCACGGTTCCGTCGTTGTCCAGGACGACGAGGCTGTTGTCGGCCCTGGGCACCAGGTTGTTGTTCAGGTTGGCGGTGCCGAGCACCAGTTGCTTGCCGTCGGGCGATTCCGCGAAGGCGCCGCTGAACTGCCCGGCGCCGCCCAGCTGCTCGGTCGGGTACGTCAACTGCAGATTGCCTTGCAGGTCAACCCGTTTCAGGGTGCCGGGCTCGGCGCCGTTGAAGTGGGTCGAGATCAGCAGCGCGGTGCCGTTGGGCCGGGTGAAACGTGGCTGGCCGACGCCAGACAGCGCGGTCTGCGCGCCGGTGTGCAGATCCACCGACAGCACCGACGATCGGGTGGCGACCGCCTGGGTGAGCAGCGCGTGGCCGCCGTCACCCGACCAGTCGACCAGATCCATGTTGGCGCCCGGTGCGAACGTGGTGATGGCGTAGCGGTCACCGGCGGGGTCGACCAAGAAGAGGGTGCTGCCCGCGTTCTCGCCGGCCGGTTCGCCTGGGGCCTGCTGCTCACCGGGCCGGTGCGGGGTGGCCGGGCTCCACACGGCCAGCGCCCAGCCGGGGCCCACCTTCGACCAGGGAACATCGGCGAGACTCCCCTCGACACCATGAGCGGCCGCCGGCGTCGCCGGCGCCGAAGCGGCGCTCGACGCGGGCCTGGACGGGGCGGCCTCCTGCCCGGCGGGCGTGGTGGTCGAGGTGGCGCACCCCGTCATAACGACCGCCGCCAAGGCCCCGATGCCGAGACGCAGATAAGTCCCGGTGCGCGAGACGGGACGGATTCCACGGGTGCGGCGAGACCGGTTCATGCTGTTGCCCTTCGGTGCGTTCAGGACAACAGTGCAGACCCGCGTCAGCCCTACCGATCCCAAATACTGCGGTCAGGGTAGCGGTAGATCGACGCCGGACAGCCTCGATCGACCGGCCAGTGCGTGCCGGCCGTAGGTTTCGGCGTCGTCGTCTTCCGCGCGGTAGTGCCGGGGCCGATGCGGCGCGGTGCCGTCGCTCAGCCGGTGACGGCCGTGCGACTCCTCGACGTCGACGACCGAGTCGGCACAGCCATTCCGGTCCTCGTCGAGATGAAAACCGTTGTGGGAAAGATGGACTGGCTCCGGCTCGAACACAGGCTCCGGTTCGGGCAACGTGATCCGGTCGGTGTCGACGCCCTCGTCCCCGTCGGGCGCTGGGACGTCGGCAGCCTCGCCGGCGCCGGCGTAGCCATCGAGGTTGTATTCAAAGTAGAAGTCGTCGTCCCAGCCCTCGTGGACCGGTATCGGTTCGGTCACCGCCTCGGCGGGTGAGAAGCTCGGTCCCTCGACACGCCGTCGCATTCCCCCGATGAAGAACAGCGCCGCGATCACACCGAACAGCGCCACGAACGCGGGCAGCAGCAACGACTGCGACAACGCCGCCGCGAACGGCTCGTGCAGAAACCCCGGCAACTGGCGCACCGCCGATTCCCGGGCGGCCGGTCCGCCCGGTCCCGACGGCATCAGGGCGCCGATCCGCTGCGCCATGAACGCCGCCATTCCGGCGCTGCCGAGCACCGAGCCGACCTGGCGGGTGGCGTTGTAGACACCCGAGCCCGCACCGGCCAGCCGGGGCGGCAGGTTGCGGGTGGCGGTCGTCGCCAGCGGCGCCCAGATGAACGCCATGCCCACTCCCATCGCGGTCAGCGGCAACAGCAGCCGCCAGATCGGGGTGGTCGGGGCCATCTCGAAGGACAGCCACGTCAGCGCGACGGCCAGGGTGGAGAAGCCGAAGCCGATGAGTGGCCGGGGGTGGGTTCTGTCGATGATCCGGCCGACGAGTGGCGCGAGCACACCGCTGGCGATGGCCATCGGCGCGGTCAGCAGCGCCGATCGGGTCGGGGTGAGCCCGGCGACCGCCTGCGCGTAGAACATCACCGGCAGCACCATGGCCGTGACGGCGAAGCCGATGACGGCGATCGCGACGTTGGAGAGGCTGAAGTCGCGGTCGGCGAAGATCTCCAGCGGGATCAGCGGTTCGTTGCGGTTGATCGACTGCCAGTGGACGAACGCGGCCATGAAACCGATACCGGCGACGATGACGGCCCAGATCCACGGCGCCCAGTGGTGGGCCTGCCCCTCCTGCAGCCCGAACACGATGAGGAACATGCCGATCCCGGACAGCACCACGCCCGGAATGTCGAAGCGGTGGCTGGTGGTGGGCAACGCCGGAACCAGCCACACCGCCAGGGCCAGGCCGAGGACGCCGATCGGGACGTTGACGATGAAGATCCATTCCCAGCCGAGGTGGTCCACCAGCACGCCCCCGGCCAGCGGCCCGGCCAGGGTGGCCACCCCGGCCGTGGCGCCCCACACGCTCAGCGCCACTCCGCGCCGGTCCGCCGGGAAGATGCGGGTGATCGTCGACAGCGTCTGCGGGGTCAGCAGGGCCGCCCCGATCCCCTGCACGACGCGGGCGGCGATCAGCATGCCGATCGAGCCGGCCAGCCCGCACCACAGCGACGACGCCGTGAAGATCGCCAGCCCGGCGATGTACAGGTTCTTCGGGCCGAACCGGTCCCCGAGCCGGCCGGCGAGCAGCAGTGGCACGGCGTAGGCCAGCAGGTAGGCGCTGGTGACCCAGATGACGCTGTCGTAGTCGGCGATGTGCAGCGCGTCCATGATGCTGGGATTGGCGACCGCAACGATCGTCGCGTCCACCAGGATCATGAAGAAGCCGACCATCATGGCCCACAACGCGTTCCAGGGATTGGTGGTCGGCGCGGCCGCCTGGGCCCCGTCGGGCTCGGCCCGCGTCGTCGCCCCGTCGGGCTCGGCCCGCGTCGTCGCCCGGGTCATCTCCCCACCCCTGTCTCGGCCGATCCCCTCGACAACGGGCCGCACACCCGATCTCCTACGCCGTGATCCGGCTGCGAATGCAGCAATGGACCCGAGCCTATCGAGCGGGTCGCCGGCATCGCCACGGAGGGATGGCCCGGGGTGAGCGGCTTCGGGCGGATGGGTCAGGCGGGTGATCGCGCCCGGCGTAGGTTGTGTGCAGTGGTCGGGGGAATCGTCCCCGTGGAGAACCGTCCGATATCAGACTCAGGAGGATCCATGCGCTCGGAACGCTTTCGCCCATTGGTGGACGCGAAAGGCCCCTTCGTCTCCGTCTATTTCGACGATTCGCACGACACCCAGGACGCGGCCGCCCAACTCGACGCCCGGTTGCGCGACGTTCGCAAACATCTCGAGGAACAGTCCGTCGACGCCGCCATCGTCGAGGCCATCGACGCCGCTGTTCGCGGCACCCATCCCCCGGTCGGCCGCAGCGGTCGCGCGGTGATCGCCGCCGGCGCCACCGTCGTCGTCGACGAACATCTGATCCGGCCGCCCGCCACCACCCTGCTGCGAGTCTCCGAACTGCCGTACCTGATTCCCATCGTCGAGCACGGACACCTGCACACCACCCATCTGGTGGTCGCCGTCGATCACGCCGGCGCCGACATCGCGATCCACCGCGCCGGCGCCACCCGCAACGAGAGCGTGGACGGCGAGGGCCGACCGGTGCACAAGGCCAAGTCCGCCGAACACCACGAGTACGGCACCGCGCAGGGCAAGGTCGAGGAGGCCATCCGCAAGAACATCGGCGCGGTGGCGGACCGCATCACCCGCCTGGTCGACGACTCCGGCGCCGAGCTGGTGTTCGTCGAGGGCGAGGCCGGGGCCCGCGCGGAACTGGCCGCCGCGCTGCCGGAGCGGGTGGCCGACAAGGTCGTGCAGTTGCAGGGCGGCGGCCGCGCCGCGGGGACCGACGAGGCCGAGGTGCAGCACGAGATCGGCCAGGAGTTCCTCAAGCGCCGGCTGGCCACCATCGACGACGCGGCCCAGCGGTTCGCGGCCGGCCGCGGGACCGGGCTGGCGGTCGAGGGCCTGGCCGATGTGACGGCGGCCCTGCGCGACGGCGCGGTGGACACCCTGATCGTCGGTGAAATCGGCGACGCCACCGTGGTCGCCGACGCCGACCTGGCGATGATCGCCCCCGACGCCGACACCTTGTCACAGCTGGGTGGGGCGCCGGAGCGGACCCTGCGCGCCGATGAGGCGCTGCCGCTGCTGGCGGTGGCCACCGGCGCCGCGCTGGTGCGCACCGACGAGCGGCTGAGCCCGGCGGACGGGATCGCGGCGGTGCTGCGCTACGCCGAGATGAGTTCCGCGGGCTAGGCGCCCGACTGGCCCGCGTTAGCCGGTGAACTTGCCGCTGCGGATCCGGTCGGCCTCCATCAGGGCCAGCTCCTGCGCGGCGGGGATGACGATCTCGGGGTCCGGGACGAAGTCGACGTCATCGGCGCGGCCGAGGTAGGGCACCGCGTTGAGCATCGCGCGGATCGCGTTGAGCCGGGCCTTGTGCTTGTCCTCGGAGCGCACGATGGTCCAGGGCGCGTCGGCGGTGCTGGTGCGGCGCAGCATGTGGTACTTGGCCTCAGTGAAGTCGTCCCAGTGTTCCTGGGCCTGGACGTCGATCTCGCTGAGTTTCCACTGCCGCAGTGGGTCGTCGCGGCGTCGCTCGAACCGGCGGGCCTGCTCCTCCTTGGTGACGCTGAAGTACAGCTTCACCAGGATGGTGCCCTGGCGCACGAGATCCTTCTCGAAACCCACCACGCCCTTGAGGAAGTTGCGGTACTCCTCGTCGGTGCAGAACCCGAAGACCGGTTCCACCATGGCGCGGTTGTACCAGGACCGGTCGAACAGCACGATCTCCCCGCCGGAGGGGAACTGCGCCACGTAACGCTGGAAGTACCACTGCGTGCGCTGCTCCTCGGTGGGCTTGCCGAGGGCGACCACCCGGTAGTGCTTCTCGTTCATGTAGCGGGTGACCCGCCGAATCGTTCCGCCCTTGCCCGCGGCGTCGCGGCCCTCGAAGAGCACGATCATCCGACGGTTCTCGTCCTCCAGATAGCGCTGCAGCTTGAGCAACTCCACCTGGTAGGGCTTGAGCTCTTCTTCCTCGCGGACACTCCGGGGTACGGCCATGGCCGACATTCTTACCGCACCGGGCCGCCGCGCAGGACCGGGACTCCCGGATCGCCCCGTCAGGCCGGCGCCGCGCCTTCAGCGGTATCGCGTCTCGTCGCCACCGAGGCCACCAGCGCGATGGTGACCCCCGCGGTCATCACCACCGACAGCGCGATCTCGTTGTTGCCGAGCAGCCCCACCACCGGGGCGATCGCGGCGCCCAGACCGAACTGGGCGGCCCCCAGCAGGGCCGCGGCGGTACCGGCGGCCTCGTGGTGGCGCGACAGCGCAACGGCGGGTGCATTGGGAATGACGAAACCGAGCATGGCCAGCATCGTCCAGACCGGCAGCAGGAAGCCTGGCAGGCCGCCGGCACGGGCGACGGACAGCGCGACGAACACCGCCCCGGCCGCCGTCGCCACGGCCAGCGCCCACACCACGATGCGCTGCGGGGCGAACCGGCGCAGCAGCACGACGTTGAACTGGGTCGCGCCGATCAGGGCGATCGCGCCCGCGGCGAAGACCAGAGCGAAGCTCTGCTGGTCCAGGCCGTGGCGGCCCTGCAGCACGAACGACGCACCGGAGATGTAGGCGAACAGCCCCGACATCGCCAGTGCGGCCACCAGCACCAGGACCACGAACCGCAGATCGCCGAGCAGCTGCACATAGGTGGCCGCGATCGAGCGCACGTGCAGCGGGCGCCGGTGAGCCGGCGGCAGGGTCTCGGGCAGCATCAGGGCGCCCACCGCCAGCAACCCGCCGGCCAGCACGATCAGCGCCGCGAAGACCCAGTGCCAGCTCGCGTGCAGCAGCACCGCCGCACCCAACGAGGGCGCGACGATCGGCGCCACCCCGAGGATCAGCATCAGCCGCGACATCACCGTCGCGGCCGCGGAGTCGCTGAACAGGTCTCCGACCACCGCCACCGCCACCACCATCGCCGCGGCCGCGCCGACACCCTGCAACCCGCGGGCCACCGCCAGCATCCCGATGTCCGGGGAGACCAGGCACAGCGCCGAGGCGAGCATGTGCAGCACGATCCCGGCGAGCAGCGGGCGCCGACGGCCCAGCGAGTCCGACAGCGGTCCGACCACGAGTTGCCCGAGGGCCAGGCCGGCCAGCGTGCCGGTCAGCGTCAACTGCGCGACCGAGGAGGACAGGGAGAGCTCCTCGGCGATGCGCGGGAGCGCGGGCAGGTACATGTCGATGGTGAGCGGGCCCAGTGCCACCATGGCGCCCAGCACCACGATCATCCGGCGCCGCGACGGGACCACCGTCGTAGCGGCGCTGATGTCGGGGCTGATGCTCACAGGCGGCGATGTTGCCATGCCCACCGTCAGCACCGCGCCGCGATTATTTGTTCCTGAAGCGGGCTACCCGGGCCGGGGTGATCGGGATCACGGCGGGGCACGATCCGGGGGGTCCCGTTCGTTAGCCTGAAGTCACGCCGGAGCCGCCGGGTCGGCGACATCGGACCCCCAGGGGAGGCACGTTCATGAAGCTGCGCCGCAAGGACGATCGGCTGCCCGCCGTGCCCGAGGACGACGCCACCATGTCGGCCCGAGTGCTCTCGCAGATCATCGAGCGCAGCACCCGGGCGCAGGCCCCGGCGGTCAAGGCCGCGGTCGCGCGGCTGCGCCGCTCGCACCCGGGGGCCACCCCGGCCGAGATCGTCACCAAGCTGGAGAAGCGCTACCTGGCCGCGGTGATGGCCAGCGGCGCCGCGGTCGGCTCGGCGGCGGCGTTCCCCGGCATCGGCACGCTGGCGGCGCTGTCGGCGGTGGCCGGCGAGACGCTGGTGTTCCTGGAGGCGACGGCGGTGTTCGTGCTGGCCGTCGCCGAGGTGCACGGCATCCCGCTCGAGCACCGCGAGCGGCGGCGCGCCCTGGTGCTCGCCGTGCTGGTCGGCGACGAGAGCAAGGGCGCGATCGCCGACCTGGTCGGACCGGGCCGGACCAATGGCGCGTGGCTGGCCGAGGGCGCCGAGATGCTGCCGCTGCCGCTGGTGTCGCAGCTGAACACCCGGCTGATGCGGTACTTCGTCAAGCGCTACACCGTCAAGCGCAGCGCGATGGCGCTAGGCAAGATGCTGCCGGTCGGGATCGGTGCGGCGGTCGGCGGCGGCGGCAACCGCATGATGGGCAAGAAGATCGTGAACAACGCCCGCCGGGCGTTCGGCCCCGCGCCCGCGCGGTGGCCGGTGCAGCTGCACCTGCTGCCCGCGGTCGAGAACGGGAACTAGCCGAACCGTCGGTTGTCGACGCCGTCGGCTGGTCGGCGGGGCTGTGTTCCGCATGGGGCTGAGCTGCTTCGGGAACATCGAAGAAGCGATAGCCTTTTAGGCGGCGGCCGGGGGCGTCGCCAACGAGGATGAGGCAAGCGGTCTGCACTGCCTTGCCGGGTAGAGGAATCGAGGCGAGTACCTGCCGTGAGCAGTACGAGTTCACCCTTCGGCCAGAACGAGTGGCTTGTCGAGGAGATGTACCGCAAGTTCCGCGACGACCCGTCTTCGGTCGACGAGAGTTGGCACGAGTTCCTGGTCGACTACAACCCGGAACCGACGACCGACACGGCCGCCGGCAACGGAACCCCGACCGCCCCCACCCCGCAGGCCGCCACGCCAGCCGCCGCGGCGGCGGCCCCGGTGTCGCCGCCCGAACCGGCGCCGCCGCCCGCCCCGGCCAAACCGGCGCCGCCGGCCAAGACCCCGCCGACCAGCAACGGCGCCGGCGCGCAGCTCGACACCCCGGCAAAGGCCGCCCCCGCCGCCCCGCAGGGCGAGGCGACCGAGGAGTCGCAGGTGCTGCGCGGCGCCGCGGCCGCGGTCGTCAAGAACATGAACACGTCGCTGGAGATCCCGACGGCGACCAGCGTCCGGGCCATCCCGGCCAAATTGATGATCGACAACCGCATCGTGATCAACAACCACCTCAAGCGCACCCGCGGCGGCAAGGTGTCGTTCACCCACCTGCTCGGCTACGCGATCGTGCAGGCGGTCAAGAAGTTCCCCAACATGAACCGGCACTATGCCGAGATCGACGGCAAGCCCAACGCGATCACCCCCGCGCACACCAATCTGGGCCTGGCCATCGATCTGCCGGGCAAGGACGGCAAGCGCTCGCTGGTGGTCGCGGCCATCAAGAACTGCGAGACCATGCGGTTCGGTCAGTTCATCGCCGCCTACGAGGATATCGTCCGGCGCGCCCGGGACGGCAAGCTCACCGCCGAGGACTTCGCCGGGGTGACGATCTCGCTGACCAACCCGGGCACCATCGGCACCGTGCACTCGGTGCCGCGGCTGATGGCCGGGCAGGGCGCGATCATCGGCGCCGGCGCCATGGAGTACCCGGCCGAGTTCCAGGGCGCCAGCGAGGAGCGCATCGCCGAGTTGGGCATCGGCAAGCTCATCACCCTCACGTCGACCTACGACCACCGCATCATCCAGGGCGCTGAGTCCGGCGACTTCCTGCGGACCATTCACGAACTGCTGCTCAGCGACGACTTTTTCGACGAGATCTTCTTCGAACTCGGTATCCCCTATGAGCCGGTGCGCTGGCGCATCGACAACCCGGACTCGATCGTCGACAAGAACGCCCGGGTCATCGAGCTGATCGCGGCCTACCGCAACCGCGGTCACCTGATGGCAGACATCGACCCGCTACGGCTGGACAAGACCCGGTTCCGGATGCACCCGGACCTCGACGTGAACACCCACGGCCTGACCCTGTGGGATCTCGACCGGGTGTTCAAGGTGGAGGGGTTCGCCGGCCAGGAGTACAAGAAGCTGCGCGACGTGCTCGGGCTGCTGCGCGATGCCTACTGCCGGCACATCGGCGTGGAGTACACCCACATCCTCGAACCGGAGCAGCAGAAGTGGCTGCAGGAGCGTATCGAGGTCAAACACGACAAGCCCACCGTCGCGCAGCAGAAGTACATCCTGAGCAAGCTGAACGCCGCCGAGGCGTTCGAGACCTTCCTGCAGACCAAATACGTTGGGCAGAAGCGCTTTTCGCTTGAGGGCGCGGAGACCGTCATCCCGATGATGGATGCGGTGATCGACCAGGCCGCCGAACACGCCCTCGACGAGGTCGTCATCGGCATGCCACATCGCGGCCGGCTCAACGTGCTGGCCAACATCGTCGGCAAGCCCTACTCGCAGATCTTCAGCGAGTTCGAGGGCAACCTGAACCCGTCGCAGGCGCACGGCTCCGGTGACGTGAAGTACCACCTGGGCGCATCGGGCGACTACATCCAGATGTTCGGCGACAACGACATCGCGGTCTCGCTGACCGCCAACCCGTCGCACCTGGAGGCCGTCGACCCGGTGCTGGAGGGCTTGGTGCGCGCCAAGCAGGACCTGCTGGACAAGGGTGACGGTGAGAACGGGTTCACCATCGTGCCGCTGATGCTGCACGGCGACGCGGCCTTCGCCGGTCAGGGTGTGGTGGCCGAGACGCTGAACCTGGCTCTGCTGCGCGGGTACCGCACCGGCGGCACGATCCACATCGTCGTCAACAACCAGATCGGGTTCACCACCGCACCGGAGAACTCGCGGTCCTCGGAGTACTGCACCGACGTGGCCAAGATGGTCGGCGCCCCGATCTTCCACGTCAACGGCGACGACCCGGAGGCGTGCGTGTGGGTGGCGCGGCTCGCGATGGACTTCCGCCAGCAGTTCAAGAAGGACGTCATCATCGACATGCTGTGCTACCGCCGTCGCGGGCACAACGAGGGCGACGACCCGTCGATGACCCAGCCCGCGATGTACGACGTGATCGACACCAAGCGCGGGGTGCGCAAGTCCTACACCGAATCCCTGATCGGCCGCGGCGACATCTCGATGAAGGAGGCCGAGGACGCCCTGCGCGACTACCAGGGCCAGCTGGAGCGGGTCTTCAACGAGGTCCGCGATCTGGAGAAGTACCAGCCCGAACCCAGCGAATCCGTCGAATCCGATCAGGTGATCCCGACAGGTATGACCACCGGGGTGGACAAGGCCCTGCTGGCCCGGATCGGCGACGCGCACCTGGCCTTCCCCGAGGGCTTCACGGTGCACCCGCGCGTGCAGCCGGTACTCGACAAGCGCCGCGAGATGGCCTACGAGGGCAAGATCGACTGGGCGTTCGCCGAGCTGCTGGCGCTGGGAACCCTTGTCGCCGAAGGAAAGTTGATCCGCATGTCGGGTCAGGACACCCGGCGCGGCACGTTCACCCAGCGCCACTCGGTGATCATCGACCGGCGCACCGGCAACGAGTTCACCCCGCTGTCACTGCTGGCCATCAACGAGGACGGCACCCCGACCGGCGGCAAGTTCATGGTCTACGACTCGCCGCTGTCGGAGTTCGCCGCGGTCGGATTCGAATACGGCTACTCGGTGGGCAACCCCGAGGCAATGGTGTTGTGGGAGGCCCAGTTCGGCGACTTCCTCAACGGCGCACAGTCGGTGATCGACGAGTTCGTCAGCTCCGGCGAGGCCAAGTGGGGCCAGACCTCCGACGTGGTACTGCTCCTGCCGCACGGTCATGAGGGCCAGGGGCCCGATCACACGTCGGGCCGCATCGAG
>JAGQTU010000355.1 GCA_020438865.1 Mycobacterium sp. | reverse complement strand
GGACCGCTCGTAGACCATGTCGCGGGTGTCCCGGTCGTAGGGCGCGGCCTCGGTGTTCGACTCGATGAAGTACTGCCGGATCTCCGGCCGGATCAGCTCGGCCAGGAAGCGGGCGTGCCCGATGATCGGGTAGGCCCGCAGGATGGTGTGGCTGGTCTGTACCAGATCGACGGTGCCGACCACGGCGATCGCGGCGACGAACACCGCGAGGACCCACCACGCCCCGTGCATGACGACGGCGAGGACGCCGCAACCGACGGCCGCCAGCCACACCAGCGAAACGATCAGAACTCTTGCCATGTGCCATCCCCGACATCACGTCCAGCGCGGTCAAATGCCCGCGAGGCGTCATTCTGGCATCACCTATGATCGGCACTTGCGTCACACCGGTGTCGCGATCAATCCCAGCCAGCGAAGGAGAGTCGCGCCGCGTGGGTGACCAACCCCTGGATCTGCTGTCACAGGAGTCGCTGAGCAACGCGGTCAGCGCTGCCCAGCGGGCATTCGCCCT
>JAGQTU010000354.1 GCA_020438865.1 Mycobacterium sp. | reverse complement strand
CCTCAGGCGGGGCCCGCGGGACCGACGCGGAACGTGCGGACGATCTCGGCGGCGACCGAAACGGCTACCTCCCGAGGGGTCGCCGAACCGATCGCGAGGCCGATGGGTGCGTGGATGCGTGCGAGCTGGGCGTCGCTGACGCCCTCCGCCCGGAGCAGCCCCTCACGGCGTTCCGTGGTCCGCCGGCTCCCCATGGCGCCGATGTAGCCGGCGTTGGTGGCCAGCGCGGCGATCAGGGCCGGCACGTCGAACTTGGCGTCGTGGGTGAGCACGCAGATCGCGGTTCGACCATCCACTGGCGCCCGGGCCAGGAACCGATGCGGCCAGTCGACCACCATCTCGTCCGCGGCCGGGAACCGTTCGGACGTGAGGAAGGCGTCACGCGCGTCGCACACCGTCACCCGGTAGCCGAGGAACCGTCCGATCTCGGCGACCGCGGCGGCGTGGTCGATGGCTCCGAACACGTACATGGCCGGTCGCGGAGCGAGGCTGTGGATGAGGACGCGATCCTCG
>JAGQTU010000353.1 GCA_020438865.1 Mycobacterium sp. | reverse complement strand
TCACGAAGTGGTGGCCGACACGGCGGCTTTCGCAGACGAAGCGACCTTCGGCGGTCAGCGCGGACTCGCCCCGCCAGAGCGTGGTGCGCGCGGCCACGGCGACCGGGATGCGGGACTGTAGCGTCTGGCACACCAGGACGCTGGAATCGGGTGACAGTTCATGGTTTGTCGTCACCGCCAGATGGTCGTCGGAGAACGCTCGGTACCGTGCCACACCGCTGTTGCGGACATCTCCGTCGATCATCGACAGGAACTCGATGGTCCCCGACCAATCCTCGGCCCAGACCGTGGTTTCCAGCGCGCAGGCGTGCGGTTCATGCATCGCGGCGATCCGCCGCTGAACAACCCTGCTGATTCGACCGGACGGATCGCGAAAGCGGAAGTCGCGAGTCAGTTCGGCCCGCCGCAAGTCCATGCTTTGCCGGTAGGACAACAGTTCGGTGTCATCGACGTCGAACCACTCCCCGCCGTCGACCCGGAATTTCAGCGACAACCAGTTCGGCAGGTTGACCAA
>JAGQTU010000352.1 GCA_020438865.1 Mycobacterium sp. | reverse complement strand
CACTCCCCACGATCTCCGCCACTCGGCGGCGAGCCTCGCGGTGTCGGCCGGCGTGAACGTCCTGGCGCTGGCCCGGATGCTCGGCCACAAAGATCCCTCGGTGACTCTTCGGGTCTACGCCGACCTCTTCGATACCGACCTCGATGCCGTCGCTGAGTCACTACATGCGACGTATTCGCAGCCAGGTTTACCCGAAAGTGTGGGCAAAGTGTGGGCACGGAGTGGGCACGGAGCCGATCAGCAAACTCAGATATAGCCTCTGATCTGCATGTATTCCGGTACAGCTTCGGTGCGGGCGGAGGGACTCGAACCCACACGCTCTTTCGAGCAATGGCACCTAAAGCCATCGCGTCTGCCATTTCGCCACGCCCGCGGCCCGTCGATTCTATCGCCGCGAGGCCACCGGTAGGTTCGTGGTGTGTCTGTGACCCGCCGCCGCCGTGCGGCCCTGATCGTCGGCGTCATCGTTGCCGCCGGCGGATGTCTGGCCCTGGGCTGGTGGCAGTGGACCCGA
>JAGQTU010000351.1 GCA_020438865.1 Mycobacterium sp. | reverse complement strand
CGACGAGGCGCAGGACCTCGCCAGGGTCGAACCGGGGCAGCATCACGTGCACGCCGCCGAGGGCGGTGACGTAGTGCGGGGTCCCCCACCCGTTGACGTGGAACAGCGGGATCGTGTGGAGCACCACGTCGTCGCCGGTGATGCCGTTGGTGAGCGCCGAGTGCACGGCGTGCAGGTAGAGGCTGCGGTGCGAGAGCACGGCGCCCTTCGGGGTGCCGGTGGTGCCGCTCGTGTAGAAGATCTCGGCGGGGTCGCGCTCGTCGACGGGGGGACGCGGTGGCGCCGCGTCGGGCTGTGCGGCCAGGAGCGCCTCGTGCTCGTCGCCCAGCACCACCTGGCGGACCGGGTGGCCGGGATCGGCGTGGTCCGGATGGCGGAACAGGACCACGGGGGCGCAGTCGTCGACCACGTCCGCCAGCTCGGCGGCGGCCAGGCGGATGTTGAGCGGCACGAGGACGCCCCCGGCGAGCAGCACCCCGAAGTAGGCCTCGAGCAGCTCGTGCGTGTTGCCGCCCA
>JAGQTU010000350.1 GCA_020438865.1 Mycobacterium sp. | reverse complement strand
CAGTGCTCAACGCGATCCTGGGTGTGGCCTTCCTGCACTCGACCTACAACACCGCGCCGGAGACGCCCCAACTGCAGGGCGTGTACCAGGACACCACCTATTACATGATCCCGACCGACACCCTCCCCCTGCTGATACCGGTGAAGGCCATACCGATCATCGGCGGGGTGCTGGAGACCGCACTCGACCCGTTCGTGCGGGTGCTGGTCGAAGCCGGTTACAACCGGACGTTTAATCCCGGCACGCCCAATTCACCGTTCTACTTCCACCCGCTGCAGACGCTTGCGAACCTGGTGGCGGCCATACCGGTCGCGATCGACAACGTGCTGTCCTACATCGCCGGCTGGGACTACCGGCCCCTGGGTACGGTCAAGCCCGGGCCGTACGGCGTCGGCGGACCCCCGGTCCGCACCGCCGACGTCGACCCGTATGGGCCGCCGACCCCGGCCCTGATGGCCGCGCCGGCACCCATGATGTTCGCGGCGTCGCTGTCCGGATCCGGTGAACTTGATGCGAG
>JAGQTU010000349.1 GCA_020438865.1 Mycobacterium sp. | reverse complement strand
CTTCGCGGATTTCCCCTTCCGAGGGTTGGGGATGCTCCTGCAGGAACGGGATCAGGGTCATCAGGATACCCGGGGTGCAAAATCCGCACTGCAGGCCGTGGGCCTCGCGAAAGGCTTCCTGCAGTGGATGAAGCGCTTCCCGGCCCCCATCGGGCGTCAGTCCCTCGACGGTGACAATTTCCTGCCCGTGCGCCTGCACCGCGAAGATCAGGCAGGAACGCACCGCCTCGCCGTTCAGCAGCACCGTGCAGGCGCCGCACACGCCGTGCTCGCATCCCACATGGGTTCCGGTCAAGGCCAGTTCATGGCGCAAAAAATCGCTCAGTAGCAGGCGCGGTTCCACCTCGCGTTCAAAAAGCTGGCCGTTAACGGTAACCTTTACGGAAAAAAGCGGGGCGTTTTCCATGACATCCATCTCCGGTAAAAAGTTGCTGAAAGTCTATCATATTGATTTTTTAGGCGGCAGGCAAGGGGATTTTTGGGAAAAGAAGCGAAGGGCGGAGGGCAGAGGGCAGAGG
>JAGQTU010000348.1 GCA_020438865.1 Mycobacterium sp. | reverse complement strand
TCGACTCCGGGTTCCGCGGCCTCACCGTGGCCCTCTCGGTGATCGACCAGCTGCCGCACGAGTCGAGCGGCGACCTCGTCTAGACCTCCCGCCAGCCCTATGGTCCCAAGCCGATCAGCGAGGTCCGCGAATACGCCCTCGAGTGCCTCGACCACCTGGTCGCCCGCGGGGTGAAGGCGCTGGTGATCGCGTGCAACTCCGCGAGCGCGGCGATGCTGCGCGACGCGCGCGAGCGCTACGACGTCCCGGTCGTCGAGGTGATCCTGCCGGCCACCCGCCGCGCCGTCTCGGCCACCCACAGCGGCCGGATCGGGGTCATCGGCACCCGCGCCACGGTCGAGTCGCAGGCCTACGACGACGCCTTCGCCGCCGCGCCGCACGTCGACCTCCACACCCGGGCCTGCCCGCGGTTCGTCGACTTCGTCGAGCAGGGGGTGACCGGCGGAGAGGAGCTGCTGCGGGTCGCCCACGACTATCTCGATCCCCTGGTCGCCCAGGGTGTCGACACGTTGGTGCTC
>JAGQTU010000347.1 GCA_020438865.1 Mycobacterium sp. | reverse complement strand
TTGATTCGCACCCCCGGCGTGCCGACGGCGGCGACGTCAGGGCCTGGTTCCATAGCCGTGGCGTGCAGTTTGGACCGACTTTCACCGCCTTGAACGCGGTCAACGCGGGTGAGGAGGGCAGCGGCGAAACCGGGGCGGACGTCGGAGTGACGGTACTGGCTGAGATTGCCCTGCCGTCGGCGATCCGCAACCAGCAGGGCGCCTACGGCGTGCATCCGGCATTGCTCGACGCCTGCTTCCAGTCCGTCGCCGCCCATCCCGGCGTGCAGAACAGCGGCACAGGCGGCCTTCTGTTGCCGTTGGGCGTGCGCAGCCTGCGTAGCTTCGGGCCGACCAACAAGGCGCGGTTCTGCCTGACCCGGGTGGTTTCGCTGGATGGATCGGGCGTGACGGCAGACATTCGGATGCTCGACGACGATGGCGCGGTGCTGCTGGCGGTGGACGGGCTGTCGATGGGAACCGCGCTGGGAGCCGGTTCGGCGGAGGCCGACCGTGTTCTCAACGAGCGACTACTCGGGG
>JAGQTU010000346.1 GCA_020438865.1 Mycobacterium sp. | reverse complement strand
AAGAAGTCCCGCACCGAGTAGGCCGTTCCTGTAGCCACCACAAAGTCGTCGGGTTCTTCGGCTTGGAGCATGAGCCACATCGCTTCCACATACTCCTTGGCGTATCCCCAATCCCGTCGTGCGTCGAGGTTGCCGAGGAAAAGGTGGTCTTGGAGCCCGGCGGCGATCCTTGCGGCCGCCATCGAGATCTTTCGGCTGACGAACGTCTCCCCGCGTCTCGGTGATTCGTGGTTGAACAGAATCCCGTTCGCCGCGAACATCCCGTATGCCTCTCGGTAGTTGCGCGTAGTCCAATACGCATAGACCTTGGCAGCGGCGTAGGGACTTCGCGGTTGCAGCGGACTGGACTCGGACTGCGGCGGTGGTGTCGAACCGAACATCTCGGAACTGGAGGCCTGGTAAAACCGAGCGGGGACCTGTGTGGCACGGATCGCCTCAAGAATCCGGGTGGTGCCCAAAGCAGTGACGTCGCCGGTGAACTCCGGTTCGTCGAAGGACACACGCACATGGGACTGGGCG
>JAGQTU010000033.1:38233-40600 GCA_020438865.1 Mycobacterium sp. | reverse complement strand
GGTGGCGTCCTTGGCCAGCGCGGTCTGCGGCACCAGCAGCCCGTAGTAGCCCATCCGGAAGATCTGGTAGGCCACCGGGACCAGCCCGCCCGCGACGACGATCAGCAGCCGACGGCGCCAGCCGCGGGCGGCGATCACCATCATCAGCAGGGCGCCGCCGCCGATCAGCGCGAGTTCGGGGCGCACCAGCACACTGAGCCCCGCGACGAATGCCAGTGCGGCGGTGAACAATCCGGTGCCGGGCCGACTGCCGCCACTGGCCCGCAGGTCCCACTGCTGCGACCAGCACACCAGCATCCACCACAGCAGCCCCAGCCAGGCGGTCACCAGACCGCCCTCGAGTCCGGAGGTGGCGAAGTCCCGCGCCGGCGGGATCGCGATGTAGACCAGCGCACCGGCGGGCAGCATCAGGGCGCGACGGCCCTGCAGGCTCGGCGCGTACAGGCGACCGGTGCCGAGCATCACCAGCGCCACCCCGGCCACGCTGAGCGCCAGCGCCAACGCCAGGGCGACGTACTCCAGCCGTAACGGGCCGCCGATGACGCTGCCGAAGTACACCAGGTAGGTCCAAAGCGTGGAGGTGTTGGATTCCACCCGTTCGCCCGCGTTGAACACCGGGCCGTTGCCCGCCAACAGGTTTCGCACGGTCCGCAGCACGATCAGACCGTCGTCGGCGATCCAGCGGCGCTGCCAGACCCCCCACGCCCACAGCGCGCTCACCACGATCAGACTGACCCACAGGCTGATCCGGGTCAGCGGGCGGTAGGGGAACGGCGGCCACGACCGCGCCGCGGGTGCCTCGGGCGTGGGGATGTCCGCGCCGGGCGGTGCCTTAACCGATGACGACTGCGGCAATGACGGATCCGATCCAGGCCAGCGCCAGCAACTGCAGCACCCGGTCGCGCAGCGCGATCTCCTCCGGTTCCCCGGCCATCCCGCCGTCGACGTCGACGGCGTAGCGCAGGATCGCAATGGTGAACGGGATCATGGAAATCACGAACCAGGAACCGGTGTCACCGTCCCGCTCGAAGGCCCACAGGCCGTAGCAGAGTACGACGGCCGTCGCCGACAGCGTCCATACGAACCGCAGATACGTACTGGTGTAGCTCTCCAGCGAGCGGCGGATCTTGGCGCCGGTCCGCTCGGCGAGCTGCAGCTCGGCGTAGCGCTTGCCGGCCGCCATGAACAGCGACCCGAACGCCATCACCAGCAGGAACCACTGCGACAGCGGAATGCCCGCGGCCACACCACCGGCGATCGCGCGCAGCAGGAAGCCCGAGGACACGATGCAGATGTCCAGTACCGCTTGATGTTTCAGCCCGAAGCAGTAGGCCAGCTGGACGCCGAGGTATACGGCCATCACGACCGCCAGCTGCGGTGTCAGCCACCACGAGATGACCAGGGACGCCACGCCGAGTGCGACGGCGATGCCGTAGGCCAGCCCGACCGGCAGGACGCCGGCGGCGATCGGCCGGAACCGTTTGGTCGGATGCGCCCGGTCGGCCTCCACGTCTCGGGCGTCGTTCACCAGGTAGATCGACGAGGCGGCCAGCGAGAACACGATGAACGCGATCGCCACCTTGAAGGCCACGTCCCGGTAGTCGTAGGTGACGTTGCCGCCGAGCGCGGCCACGGGAGCGGCCAGCACCAGCAGGTTCTTCACCCACTGGCGCGGGCGGATGGCCTTGACGATGCCGGAGAACAGGTTCGCCGGCGGCCCGGTGACCGCGGCGGCCTCCTCACTCATGGGCGCTCACTTACGCATCTCCTTCGCTGCGGCCCGCCAGCCTTGCCGCCGCCTGCGCGACGGCGGCGCCGACGGCCGCCCCGGCAAGCACATCGGTCGGGTAGTGCACCCCGAGCACCAGCCGCGACAGGGCCATCGCGGGCACCAGCACCAGCGGCAACGGTGACCGGGTGGCCCGGCACAGCAGCATAGCCGCGGCGGTGGTGGAGGTGGCGTGGGCCGAGGGAAAGCTGAGCGCGCTCGGGGTGGCGACGTTGACCGCGATCGCCGGGTGGTTCGGGCGGGCCCGCCGGACGACCAACTTGATCAGGATCGCCGCGGCGTGCGCGGCGACCGCCCCGGCGCCGACCAGGAGCCAGTCGCGCCGCCGCTTCGGCTGGGCCAGGGCGCCCAGCCCGCTCAGCACGACCCAGCCCAGGGCGTGCTCACCGAAATGCGACATCACGCGTGCCACCGCGACGACCGGCGGGGTGGCCAGGGCGGCCTGCACCGCGACCAGCGCGGCCTCCTCGGGACCCGGCTCCCGATCGACCGCGGTCACCGGCAACCCGTCAGCCACGGGCCGCCACTTCGGAATTCAGCACGGCTTCCCACTTCTGCTGGCTGGACAACGCGGGCAG
>JAGQTU010000033.1:0-38133 GCA_020438865.1 Mycobacterium sp. | reverse complement strand
CCGTGCTCGCCGGCGCGCAGGCCGTAGTCGGCGTCGTCCCACTTGATGAACAGCGGCAGCGGCTGGCCGAGCTCCTCGGCGACCCGGCGCGGGATCATGCACATCCACCAACCGTTGTAGTCGACGTCGATCCGCCGGTGCAGCAGCGCGCTCTTCTCGTTGTCGTCGTTGAGCGGGTACTTGGCGAAGTTGTGGTCGTACTCGGTGTGCGGTGCGTTGGTCCACATGAAGTTGGACCGGTCCACAACCTCACCCATGACGTGCAGGTGCGACGGCTCCTGCAGGTTGAGCATCTGCCCGCCGATCAGCGTGGGCGCCTTGGCGAACCGGTTGAGCGCCAGTGCCCGCAGGATCGAGTCCGGCTCGATGCGGATGTCGTCGTCCATGAACAGGATCTGTTCGCAGTCGGTGTGGTTGAGCGCCTCGTACATCACCCGGCTGTAACCACCCGAGCCACCCAGGTTCGGCTGGTTGTGGATCGAGAGCCGGTCGCCGAGGGGGGCCGCCGCGGCAGCGAAGTCCGGGTGCGCACTGGCCTTGTTGGCGCCCTGGTCGGCGACGATCACCGCGCCGATGACCTGGTCGACCAGCGGGTCGGAGGTCAGCGCCTTCAGCGCGTTGACGCAGTCGGCGGGCCGGTTGAAGGTCGGGATGCCGACGGCGATATCGGCCCGGCCGGGGGCGGGCACTGGGGCGTACCAGGCGGCCGCGTGCACGGTGGTCTTGGTGTCGGTGGTGATGTCGAACCAGATCCAGCCGCCGTCCTCGAACGGCTCGAGGCTGATCTCGAACTCCGCGGCCGTCGGCATGGTGGCATCCGGGCTGGTGATCGCGGTGCCCCCGACCGTGATCCGGGCGCCGGTGGCCTTGGAGCGGTAGACGTCGATGCGGGCGGCGCCGGTCAATTCGACGCGCAGCACCACCGACTCCAGCGTCGACCACCGCCGCCAGTAACTGGCCGGGAACGCATTGAAGTAGGTCGCGAACGACACCTCGGACTCGGCGCCGATCTCCAGGGTGGTTCGCGACGGCGCGTGCGCGCGGCGGGCGTTGGTCTCGGACTCCTCGATGTAGAGCTTGCGCACGTCCAGCGGCTCGCCGGGGCGGGGCAGGATCACCCGGGCGAGCAGGCTGACGGCGCGGGTTTCGCCGGCCGCGATCGGGCCGGACGGGATGTCACTCATGTTCGGCTGCTCTCCTCCAGCGGCGCCCCGTCACGCAGGTGCGGCGCCAGGATGTTGTCGTACATGTTCAGCGCACTGGCGATGGCCATGTGCATGTCCAGGTACTGGTATGTCCCCAGCCTGCCACCGAACAACACCCGCGCCGCGGCGGTCTCCTGCCTGGCCCGGGCCCGGTAGGCGTTCACCAGCGCCCGGTCGGTCTCGGTGTTGATCGGGTAGTACGGCTCGTCGTCGTCGGCGGCGAAGCGCGAGTACTCGCGCATGATGACCGTCTTGTCGCTCGGGTAGTCCCGCTCGGGATGGAAGTGCCGGAACTCGTGAATCCGGGTGTACGGCACGTCCGGGTCGTTGTAGTTCATCACCGGGGTGCCCTGAAAGTCGCCGGTCTCGAGCACCTCGAGTTCGAAGTCCAGGGTGCGCCAGCCCAGTCGGCCCTCGACGTAGTCGAAGTACCGGTCCAGCGGGCCGGTGTAGACCACCGGTGCGTCCGGGTGCGCGGCGCGGAGTTCGTCGCGGACGTCGAACCAGTCGGTGTCCAGCCGCACCTCGATGCCGTCGCCGGCCGCCATCCGTTCCAGCCACGCCGTGTAGCCACCGACCGGCAGGCCCTCGTAGGTGTCGTTGAAGTAGCGGTTGTCGAAGGTGTAGCGCACCGGAAGCCGGGTGATGTTGGCCGCAGGCAGATCTTTGGGATCGGTCTGCCACTGTTTGGCCGTGTAGCCCTTGACGAATGCCTCATACAGCGGGCGCCCGATCAGGGAGATCGCCTTCTCCTCGAAGTTGGCGGCGTCCGCGCCGGAGATCTCGGCGGCTTGCTCGGTGATCAGGGTGCGGGCCTCGTCGGGGCTGTAGTAGCGGCCGAAGAACTGCGCCACCAGGCCCAGTCCCATCGGGAACTGGTAGGCCTGACCGTTGTGCATCGCGAACACCCGGTGCTGGTAGCCGGTGAAGTCGGTGAACTGCCGGACGTAGTCCCAGACCCGCTTGTTCGAGGTGTGAAACAGGTGGGCCCCGTACTTGTGGATCTCGATGCCGGTGTGCGGCTCCGGCTCCGAGTAGGCGTTGCCCCCGATGTGGGGTCGCCGCTCGATCACCAGGACGCGTTTTCCTAGTTCGGCGGCCACCCGTTCGGCGATCGTCAGACCGAAGAAACCGGAGCCGACGATGAAGAGGTCGTAGGGTCCCCGGTCCGCGTCGGCGCGCGGAGCGACCGGGGAATCAGGACCGGTGGGCAGGAGCGGAGCGACCGGGGAATCAGGACCGGTGGGCAGGAGCGGAGCGACCCGGGGATCAGGAGAGGTCATCGGGCCCTAGGGTATCCGACCGCGGCGTTGCGCCCCTCATCGCAAGGCCCGGCGGCGACGAAGAATCCAGCGAGAATCGACGGAGGATCACTGCCCCGCCAACGGAATCAAGGTCGCGATTCGCTCACGATTCCGCATCGCCACTCTGGTCTCACCAGTCACAGAAGTACCATCGATCGTGGTTGGCTTCGACCTCGGCGCACGGCCGGCCTCGGGGCTTCCAACTAGTTCAGAACACCTGAACGCCTACATGATTGAGGAGACTTCCGTGCCGAACCGACGTCGACGCAAGCTCTCGACAGCCATGAGCGCAGTCGCCGCCCTGGCTGTGGCAAGTCCATTCGCAGTGGTCGGTGTCATGGAGCTGACCGCAGGCCCGCAGAAGGCGCCCGAGCATCGGGACTTCGTCCAGGCCGCCGTGGTCACCGACCTGCCCAACGAGCTGCTCTCCGCACTGCAGCAGGGCCTGTCGCAGTTCGGGATCAACCTGCCGCCGCTGCCGACGGGCCTCAGCCCGGCCGGCGCCCAGCCGGTGCAGGCCGGACCCGCGCTGACCACCCCGAGCCTGACGGCCCCCGGCCTCACCACACCCGGCCTCACCACGCCGGGCCTCACCACGCCCAGCCTGACCACCCCGGGGCTCACCACGCCCAGCCTGACCACCCCTGGCCTGACCACCCCGGGGCTCACCACGCCCAGCCTGACCACCCCGGGGCTCACCACGCCCAGCCTGACCACCCCTGGCCTGACCACGCCCGGCCTGACCACCCCTGGCCTGACCACGCCGTCGCTGACCGATCCGGGCCTGACGAATCCGGGGCTCACCACGCCCGGGCTGACCTCACCGCAGGTCGGCACCGGCGGGCTGACGCCGTCGACCGGCATCGGACTGCCCATCGAACAGCCGATCAGCGCGCCTCTGGGCCCGGTGGCCGGGACCTACCCGATCCTGGGTGACCCGTCCCTGGCCGTGCCTTCCGCGCCGGCCTCGGGCGGCATCATCAGTGACCTCAGCAGCGCCGCGAATCAGCTCGGCGTCGGCCAGGCGATCGACCTGCTCAAGGGCGTCGTGATGCCCTCGATCACCCAGGCGATTCAGGGCGCTTCGTCGGCGGCCGCCGCGGCACCCGCCGCGGCCGGCTAGAGGAGAAGCCTGCGTCGGAACGGCACCGCAGGGTGGGACCGGCCGGTCGGCCGTTGCACCCGGAGAGGCCCCTGCGGTGCCGTTGCAGGCAAACCCCCAGTTATCACTTTCTTCACTGTGGTCCGTGTCGAAACACTTGCAACAGTGGACCCATACGTAACATCTGCTTGTGCCGTCCCGCCGTCCAGCGCCGACGATCCTGCTCACCGCGATCGCGGCGACCGTCGTGGTACTGCCGTGGGCCGTCACCGGCCTGCCTGGCCAGCACAAGCCTGACGTCCCCCGCGCCGACGACACCCTGCTCGCGCAGCAACCCCTGACCGGGCTCGGCGGCGGGGAGAGCATCCGCGAGGTCAGCCAGGCGACCCCGTTCTCCATGGTGGCGCTGACCGGCAGCGACCTGACCGGCACCTCGGCCCGGGTGCGGGCCAAGCGACCGGACGGCTCCTGGGGCCCGTGGTACGAGGCCGACACCTTGGAGTCCAACGCCGACGACGGCCAGGCCGGCGGCCCGCGCGGCACCGATCCGGTATTCGTCGGCACCACCACCGCGGTGCAGATCGCGGTCACCCGGCCCGCCGGTGCCCCCCTCACCGTCGCGACGCCGGAGCAAGGCGTGGCTGCGGGCGGTGAACTCGGCTACCTGCCCGCCACCGCCGAACACTCTTTCTCACAGAACATCTCGGCCGTGCTGATCACGCCGCCCAAGGCTCCGGTGGACACCCAGTGGGCCCCGCCGACCGCGGTGCTGGCGCCGGGGCAGCCGCCCAACATCATTCCGCGCACGCAGTGGGGGGCCGACGAGTCGATGCGGTGCGGCGGCCCGGTGTACGGCAGCACGATTCACGCCGCCGTGGTGCACCACACCGCGGGCAGCAACGACTACGCACCCGAGGACTCCGCGGCGATAGTGCGGTCGATCTACGCCTACCACACCCGGACCCTGGGATGGTGCGACATCGCGTACAACGCCCTGGTGGACAAGTACGGCCAGGTCTTCGAGGGGCGGGCAGGCGGAATCACCAAGGACGTCTTGGGATCTCACACCGGCGGGTTCAACCGCGACGTGTGGGGGGTGTCGATGATCGGCGACTTCGAGGACGTGCCACCCACCGACATCCAGGTCAAGACGGTCGGCCGCCTGCTCGGCTGGCGGATGAACCTCGATCACGTCAACCCGGTCGGCACCGTGCAACTCACCTCGGCCGGCGGCCAGTACACCGTGGTGCCCGGCGGCAGATCGGTCACGCTGCCGACGATCTTCGCCCACCGCGACGTCGGCAACACCGAGTGCCCGGGCAATGCCGGCTACGCGATGCTGCCCGAAATCCGTGATCTGGCATCGCGATTCAACCGGCCGCCCGATCTGGTGGACTCGCTGCGCGGGGGCGCCATCTTCGCCCGCTGGGAGGCGATGGGCGGCAAGGAGGGCCCGCTGGGCGCACCCACCTCGCCGGAGGCCGCCGGTGAGGGCGATACCCGCTACGCGACCTTCGAGCACGGCGCCATCTACTGGTCGCCGGCCAGCGGTGCGCAGCCGCTCGGCGGGGCGATCTACGAGGCCTGGGCCTCACTGGGCTACGAGCGTGGCGCGCTGGGCCTGCCCACCAGCGCCGAGATCCAGGAACCCGAGTGGATCGTGCAGAACTTCCAGCACGGCACCCTGAACTTCGACCGGCAGACCCACAACGTGCTGCGGGTGATCGACGGGATGACGCTGGTGATGCCGCCGCCTCCGGTGGACGGGCCGCCGGTACAGCTCGAGCGGTTCAGCCGCATCATCGCGCCCTGACTGTAATCCCGGCCGCGCTAGAGCCACCACCGTTCCAGCACCCGCGCCAGCCCGTCGTCGGTGTTGGGTGCGGTCACCTCGTTGGCCGCGGCGATCGCCTCCGGATGGGCGTTGCCCATCGCCACCCCGAGACCGGCCCACCGCAGCATCGGCACATCGTTGGGCATGTCACCGAAGGCCACCACGTCCTCGGCGGTGATCTCCAGCGGCCGTGCGACCTCCTCGACGCCGGTGGCCTTGCTGGTGCCGATCGGGTTGACCTCGACGAGGCCGTTGTTGGTCGAGTAGGTGATATCGCCCTGCACCGCAATGTGTTTAACCAACTCCTCGGCCATGTCGGCGCTGCGGGCGCCGGCCTTGCGGATGAGCAGCTTGACCGCGGGGGCGCTGAGCAGATCCGACATCGACACCTCGGTGTTGTCCGGGTTGAGCCAGGCATGCTCGTAACCCGGTGAGCTGACGAACTGCGGGGTGGCCGAGTCGTGTGCGCTGCGACCGACGCGTTCGACCGCCAGGCCGGCGCCGGGGATGACCCGGGTGGCGATCTCGGCGAGTTCGGCGAGCAGGTCCACCGGCAGGGTGCGGGCCGAGATGATCCGATCCGCAGACGGGTCGTAGATCACCGCGCCGTTTGCGCACACCGCCATCGGCGCGAACCCCAGCGCGTCGACCACCGGGGCGATCCAGCGCGGGGGCCGGCCGGTCGCCAACACGAACTCGGCCCCCGCCGCGACCGCGGCCTGCACCGCCTGCCGGGTGCGCGGGGTGACCCGCTCGTCGGCGTCCAGCAGGGTGCCGTCGACGTCGGTGGCGATCAGGGCGGGCAGCATCAGTGTCGCCCGGCCGCCCGGCGGGCGCGCTCTGCGAGTTCGGCCTCCTCGATGCGGGCGGCCTCCGCGAGTGTCGGCGCCCCGCCCCCGAGGCGGCGCGGCACCCAGTAGGCGCCGCCGGGATGAGGGTACTGCTCCTGCACCTCGTGCAGCATGGTGGTCATCGCCGCCCGCATCGACGCATCGAGTTCGACGGGTGTGCCGACCGGGAGCAACGGGGTGCCGACCCGCACGGTGAACGGTATCTTGTTGCGGCCCAACCGTTTCGGATGGTCCTTGGTCCACACCCGGTGGGCGCCCCAGACGATGAGCGGGATGATCGGCACCCGCGCCTCGAACGCCATCCGCACCGCGCCGCTCTTGAACTCCTTGAGCTCGAAGCTGCGGCTGATCGTGGCCTCGGGATAGACCCCGACCAGCTCACCGGCCCGCAGCCGCCGGACCGCCTCGGCGTAGGAATCGGCGCCGGCGCTGCGGTCGACCGGAATGGTGCCGGTGTGCTTGATCAGGAAGGCCACGATCCGCACGTCGGCCATCTCGGCCTTGATCATGAACCGCATGCGCCGGTTGCGTTGGTGGGTGGCCAGCGCCGCGGGCAGGAAGTCGATGTAGCTGGTGTGGTTGATCGCGATCACCGCACCGCCGCGTTCGGGGATGTTCTGCAGGCCCTGATAGGTGATCACGGTGCCCGCTGCCCGGGTGGCGATGGTGGCGGCGATCTCGAGGGTGCGGAAGACGGGCTCCATCGGTGTTACCCCGATGCCCCCGTCGCGTCCGGCCGTCCTTCCCGTCGCGCCGCCTTGGCGGCAGCCTCCTCGGCCTCCAGCTGCGCCGCCTCGGCGAGCGTCGGCGCGCCGCCGCCGAGCCGGCGCGGCACCCAGAACTCACCGGGCGGATAGGGGCC
Source organism: Mycobacterium sp. (assembly GCA_020438865.1). Classification (GTDB taxonomy): domain Bacteria; phylum Actinomycetota; class Actinomycetes; order Mycobacteriales; family Mycobacteriaceae; genus Mycobacterium. Next base: position 30,975 of record JAGQTU010000033.1, on the reverse strand, counting down.
GTAGGCGTCCTGAACCTGTTCGAGCAGGTGTTGCATGCGTGAGCGCAACAGGGCGGTCAGCTCCTCGGCGGGCAACGTCGGCGGGATCGGCTCCCCCACCGCGACCGCGATCGGCACCTTGGGCCGCCACATCTTGCGGGGGTGGCCCTTGGTCCAGATCCGCTGGGCGCCCCACACGATGTGCGGGACGATCGGGACGTCGGCCGCGATCGCCATTCGCGCCGCCCCGGACTTGAACTCCTTGAGCTCGAAGCTGCGGCTGATGGTGGCCTCGGGGTAGACCCCCACCAATTCGCCCGCCTTCAGGGCGAGGCACGCGGCGTCGAACGAGGCGGCACCGCTGCCGCGATCGACGGGGATGTGGCGCATGCCCCGCATGAGCGGCCCGCCGATCGGATGGTCGAATACTTCCTTCTTGGCCATGAACCGCACCTTGCGGCCGAGGCCCTGCTCGTAGGCGGGCAATCCGGCGAAGGTGAAGTCGAAGTAGCTGGTGTGGTTGATCGCCACGACGGCACCGCCCGCCCTGGGCAGATGCTCCACCCCGGTCACGGCGAAACGCAGGCCCTGCATGCGCCACAATCCGCGCGCAATCCGGATGGCTGTCCCGTATACCGGCTCCACAGCGGCCAGCCTAGTGCCGCGCACACACCCGGCACAGCCGCCTTCGGGTACCGGTGATCGGCACCGGCCCCGGGCGAGGCGGTCGCCCCCCACCCGGGCCGCTAAGCTCGTCATGGGTGCGACGACCATTGGGAAGAGGATACGTGCAGGTCACATGCATCGGCCACGCCGGTTTTCGGATCGATACCCAAGCGGGCAGCGTTCTGTGTGACCCGTGGCTGAACCCGGCGTACTTCGGCTCGTGGTTCGTGTTCCCGGACAACAGCGGCCTGGACTGGGCGGCCCTCGGCGACTGCGACTACCTATACATTTCGCACCTGCACAAGGACCACTTCGATCCGCAGTTGCTCGCCGAGCACGTCAACAAGGACGCGGTGGTCCTGCTGCCGGACTTCCCGGTCCCCGACCTCAAGCGGGAGCTGGAGAAGCTGGGCTTTCACCGGTTCTTCGAGACCACCGACTCGGTCAAGCACCGCGTCAGCGGGCCCAAGGGCGATCTGGACGTGATGGTCATCGCGCTGCGCGCCCCGGCCGACGGCCCGATCGGCGACTCCGGCATCGTCATCTCCGACGGCACCACCACCGTGTTCAACATGAACGACTCGCGGCCGCTGGCGCTGGACATGCTGGCCGAGGAGTTCGGCCACATCGACGTGCACATGCTGCAGTACTCCGGGGCCATCTGGTACCCGATGGTCTACGACATGCCGGCCCGCGCCAAGGAGTCGTTCGGCAGCCAGAAGCGCCAGCGCGGGATGGACCGCTGCCGACAGTACATCGCCGACGCCGGCGCCACCTGGGTGATCCCCTCGGCAGGGCCGCCGTGTTTCCTGGATCCCGAACTGCGCGACCTCAACGACGACCACGGCGATCCGGCCAACATCTTCCCCGACGAGATGGTCTTCCTGGAGCAGATGCGGCTGCACGGCCACGACGGGGGGTTGCTGATGATCCCCGGTTCGGTTGCGGATTTCACCGGGGCGCAGCTGAATTCGCTGACCCACCCGATTCCCGTCGACGAAGTGGAGGCGATCTTCACCACCGGCAAGGCCGACTACATCGCCGCCTACGCGCAGCGGATGGCGCCGGTGCTGGCCGCGGAGAAGGCCGCCTGGGCGCCGGCGACCGGTGATCCGCTGCTGGAGCCGCTGCGCGCGCTGTTCGAGCCGATCATGGTCCAGAGCGACCAGATCTGCGACGGTATCGGCTACCCGGTCGAACTGCGACTCGGCCCGGAAACGGTGGTGCTGGACTTCCCCAAACGTGCTGTGCGCGAACCCATTCCGGATGAGAAGTTCAGGTACGGCTTCGAGATCGCTCCGGAGTTGGTGCGCACGGTGCTCCGCGACGACGAGCCGGACTGGGTGAACACGATCTTCCTGTCCACCCGGTTCCGCGCGTGGCGGGTGGGCGGTTACAACGAATACCTGTACACCTTCTTCAAGTGCCTCACCGACGAGCGGATCGCCTACGCCGATGGCTGGTTCGCCGAGACGCACGACGACACCGCGACGATCACGTTGGACGGCTGGGAGATTCAGCGCCGCTGCCCGCACCTGAAGGCCGACCTGTCGAAGTTCGGCGTGGTGGAGGACTCGACGCTGACCTGCAATCTGCACGGCTGGCAATGGGATCTGGCGACCGGGCGCTGCCTGACCGCTAGGGGCCACCAGCTGAGGTGTTCCCGGGCGTGAGCGCACCGCCGCGGCAGTACTACGACGACGGCCTGGTCCAACTGGACCGGCACGCCCTGACGCTGCGGCGCTACCATTTTCCCTCCGGCACCTCGAAAGTCATTCCGGTGCGCGCGATCCGCGGTTATTCGGCCGAGCCGCTCGGACTCTTGATGCAGCGGTTCCGGCTATGGGGCAGTTCGGATCTGCGGCGGTGGCTGCCACTGGACATCCGCAGGCCGCTGAAGACCACCCTGGTCACTGTGGATGTGCCCGGGTCCTACCCACGCCCCGCGTTCACCCCGGTGCATCCGGAGGAGTTCCTGGCCATGCTCGACGAGGTGCTCGACCGGCACTAGCCGGCCGCTTGCTCCTCGCCGTTGAGCAGCCCGGACTCGTGGTAGCTGATATCGGTGTTGACCTGCCACGGATCGACGTGCTCACCGAAGTACAGGGCCACGCTGCGCAGCGCCGACAGCATCGCGTGGTCCTGGTTGTCGTAGTGGTGGGTCCCGTTGCGCCCCATCGGGTGCAGTGTCGGGTAGTGACTGGTCAGATAGTCGCGGACGTACGAGACGCTGCGATCCCGGGCGTCGTCGTAGATCGGGTAGGCGAACGGCATGCGCTCGACCATCATCCGGTCGATGTCGGAGTCGTCGATGCCCAACGTGTGCAGGTCTTGGTGGGCAATGCTTTTCATTTCTTCGTCGTCGGCCGCACAGAGCTCGTCGCCTGGCGCCGTGTAGTACTCGAGCCCCAGGAAGCTCCCCGCCCAGCCCTTCGGGGCGAGCGCATCCGACCAACGGCTGTAGTTCTGGATCCGTCCCACCCGCAGCTTCTTGCTCGGCGTGTACACCCAGTTGTAGGGCGCATCCAGCGGCGTCCGCAGGGCGACGGCGACCGTGATCAGCGACCGGTGCCGCAGCGCGGCGGCCATCGAGCGGATGGGCCGGGGCGGGGCGGGATCCAACGCGTCCACCAACTGGCGCAGCGGCATGGTGGAGAAGACCGCGTCCGTCGTCAGGGTCTCGCCGCTGTCCAGGAAGACCGTCCAGCCCTCTCCGTCGAAGCCCAGTTTGACCACCCGCGTGTTGAATGCGGGAACGACCCCGTCTTCCGCCAGCCGGGCGGCGGCCGCATCCCAGAGCTGGCCGGGTCCGAGCCGCGGGTAAAGAAAGGCGTCCTGCTCTTCGAGGGCCGGCTCCTTGCCCAGCCGCCAGTTGATCGGCTTGATCCGCTGGTTCGCCCAGTCGCTGGTGATGTGGTCGGGGTCGGCCAGCCAGGTCTTGCGGACGTAGCCGTCGAAGAACATCTTGTACCAGTAGGGCCCGAACTCCTGTTCGCCCCACTCCCGGAAGCTGTCCGAATCGTCGTGGTTGCCGCTACCGCCGAGTTTGGCCCACAGGAAACTCCCGAGCCCCTGGAGGGCATGGCGCGGACCCAACTGGGCCATCAGGTCACGGGCGACGAGCGGGTACTGGACGAACCGGCCGTGGACCAGCATGGCCGAACTGCGCTGCACGGCGACCCACTGGTCGGCGGGCAGCAGCGAGCGCCACAGGTCCAGGATCTCCTCGCTCTTGGTGAAGAAACGGTGGCCGCCCGGGTCCACCCGCCACTCGCCGCGGCCGCAGGTGCGGGCCAGGCCGCCGACCTCGCTCGCCGATTCGATGATGCGCGGTTTCACGCCGCGCTCCACCAGCTTCAGTGCGGCGGTGAGCCCCGCGGGACCCGCGCCGATGATCACTGGGTTCTGGTCCATGGCTAGCGTCCGTGCAACTGCGGCATCAGCCGGTAGTCGGCGACCAGGCCGTCCACCCGGGCGGCGTCCAGGTCGTTGAGCGGGGTGTCCAGGAAGAGCAGCTGGGCGTACTGGCTCTGGTACGGCAGGAAGCCGCTGAGCAACGGCTCGGCGGTGGTGCGGATGACCATGTCGACGCGACCGATCTCGAACGCGTCGTTGATATCGCACTCCTGGGCCTGCGCCCGCCGATGGGCCGAGCGCAGTTCGTCCGCCGCGTCGTAGGCCGCGAGCAGGTTGATCCGGAACTCCGGCCCGGTCATCGTCGCTTCCAGGCTTTCCGCCGCCGCCACGAACTCCGCGGGCAGCAGGTCGCGGTCGCCGTGCATCCGGAAGCTGCATTTCGCCGGGTCGAAGTTGGCGGGCACCAGGGTGGTCAGAAAGTAGATGGAGGCGGCGTACACCGCTTCCAGCTGATCGTCCGGGCGGGCGAGGTTGGCGCGGCTGAGGTTGTACACCGACGCCGTCTGCACGTCGTTGCGCTGCAGCGCCAGCAGGATTTCGGTCACCTTCTCCGAACCGCGGCGATAGGCATCCGCCAGCGTCGCGCCGTTCGCCCGTGCCCACCGGCGCAGCCCATCCGGGATCAACCCCACATGAGCCGGTAACCGGTCCACCGCGTCAACCCCCTCGGCCCCTCGCCCAATTCAGTGGGGACAAATTGACGGTAGCGCACACGCGGCGGCGATGTTGAATTAGGAAAAAGTCCGGCGGTCTATTTGGGCCGGGCAATCAAAGGAATGCGTCGAAATGCCCCCTGGCAGGGCGTCGACCGGTATCCAACCGCGGTCGCCGCCGTGCGGTTATATTGACGCCGCTGAAATTAGAGACAAGTTGTCGAATTCGTTGCCGCGTGTTTTGCAACACACCTAATCACGGTTCCCACACCAGTTGGCGAAGTTCGGAGCGTGCGTCGCTCTCGGTGTCGTAGACCCGGACGATCGCCTCGTCGCCGGGCTTGAGATACGTCGACTCGCCCAGCTTGGTGTACCGGGTGGCGCCGATGCCGATCAGCACGTGCTCCGGACGCCCGCAGGCCACCAGCAGCGCCCCGACGTCCTCCAGGGGCGTCTCCGGTGCGCCCTTCTGGTTGGCCAGCCGTTCCACGATCCAGTCGAGCAGCACCTCGCCGTAGTACGAATAACCGAGCAGTGGGCTGTCCACCCCGTACTCGTGGTGCACTCCGTCGGCGGTGCGCAGGTGGCACAGCAGGCGCAGCGTCGCGGTCGGGCCGTCCGGCGTGAGGTCGCTGATGTCGAAGAACTGGTGCGCAACACCTTTGGAGGCCGGGCCCCAGTTCTTCTTGTAGCTGATCTTCGGCGCGTTGGGCCTGCGGATGGAGCAGTCGTTGAAGGCGCCGAGCGCGAACGGCTGCAGGCTCGACACCGTGTCGCCATGCCAGACCACCCGGCAGGCGAGCGCCACCTCGGGCTCGATCTGCAGGTTGAGCGGGCCGCCGTCCTCGGCACCCTCGGTCGGCACCATCAGGGCGTCGTGGGACAACGGGAACTCGCCGAGGAAGCTGTCGTATCCCGGTGCATACCAAGGGAAGATGCCCTTGGGCGCACCCTCCTCGGCCGCCACGGTCGCGAAGTCGACCGCCTCGCCGGCCTGGTCGAGGTGGCCGGCGAAGTTGCCCGCCACCCCGAACCCGAACCAGCTACGCAACTCCTCGAGGTCGAGTTCGATCACGGTTGCAGGACCTCCGTCCCGACGAAGGGAACCAGAGCGGCGGGCACCCGCACACTGCCGTCCGGTTGTTGATGGTTCTCCAGGATCGCGACCAGCCAGCGGGTGGTGGCCAGGGTGCCGTTGAGCGTCGCGGCGATCTGCGGCTTGCCCGTCTCGTCGCGGTAACGGGTGGCCAGCCGGCGAGCCTGGAAGGTGGTGCAGTTGGAGGTCGAGGTCAGTTCCCGGTAGGCCTGCTGCGTGGGCACCCACGCCTCGCAGTCGAACTTGCGGGCGGCCGACGAGCCGAGATCGCCTGCGGCGACGTCGATCACCCGGTAGGGCACCCCGATCAGCGCGAGCATCTGCCGCTGCCAGCCCAGCAGCCGCTGGTGTTCGGCCTCGGCGTCCTCGGGCTTGCAGTAGACGAAGCCCTCCACCTTGTCGAACTGGTGCACCCGGATGATGCCGCGGGTGTCCTTGCCGTAGCTGCCGGCCTCCCGGCGGAAGCACGACGACCAGCCGGCGTAGCGCAGCGGGCCGCCCGACAGGTCGAGGATCTCGGCTGAGTGGTAGCCGGCCAGCGGCACCTCGGAGGTACCGACCAGATAGAGGTCGTCGTGTTCGACCCGGTAGATCTCGTCGGCATGGGCCCCCAGGAAGCCGGTGCCGGCCATCACCTCGGGGCGCACCAGCACCGGCGGGATCATCAGGGTGAAGCCGTTGTCGGTCGCCAACCGCACCGCGAGTTGCAGCAGGCCCAGCTGCAACAGCGCGCCCCGGCCGGTCAGGAAGTAGAACCGGGAGCCGGACACCTTCGCGCCGCGCTCCATGTCGATCAGCCCGAGCCTCTCGCCGAGTTCGAGGTGGTCCTTCGGATCCGGCAGCCGGGTGGGCTCCCCGACCACGTCGAGCACCACGTAGTCGTCCTCACCACCGGCCGGAACGCCGTCGATGACGACGTTGGAGATCGCCATGTGAGCGGCGGTGAACGCGGCCTCCGCCTCGGCCTGTGCGCTTTCGGCGCTCTTGACCTGTGCGGCAAGCTCTTTGGCCGCCTTCAGCAGGGCCGTACGCTGGTCCGGCGCCGCCGAGCCGACCTTCTTGCTGGCGGCCTTCTGCTCGGCGCGCAGGGTGTCCGCGGTGGAGATCGCGGCCCGGCGCGCGGTGTCGGCGGCCAGCAGCGCATCCACCAGGGCCGGGTCCTCGCCACGGCTGAGCTGGGACCGGCGCACCACGTCGGGGTCGTCGCGCAGCAGTTTGAGGTCGATCACGACCAGAACCCTACTTTCGGCCGCGGACGCGGCCGGACGGCCCTCCTCGGTGGCGGGCCGCACCCGCACAGCACAACCCCATAACATTACAACTGCATCACTTGTCACAGCACTCGGCGCCCCTGCCACAATGGACACCGATGTTGCAGCTATCCGAGCGCATGAGCGCGTCCGACGAGCCTGCCCGCGATACGGCACGCCCGGCGTTACTGCGCACGCTGCAGGCGACGTCGACCCGGCGGGCCCTGCTGCTGACCGCGCTCGGCGGGCTGCTGATCGCCGGTGTCATCATCGCGCTGCCGATCGGCGGCAACGGCAGGCTGGCCGGCTACGCCGGCTCGGACGCCCGGGCCGGGATCGGCTTCAAGGGCAGCGCCGCCTTCGCCAACGCCAAGCGCGGCGACTGCCTGAACTGGCCCGACAAATCGCCCGATGCCGCCACCATCGTCGACTGCTCAGGTGAGCATCGCTTCGAGGTCGCCGAGGCGATCGACATGCGCACCTTCCCGGGTGCGGAGTACGGCCCGGACGCACCGCCGCCCTCGGAGGCGCGCATCCAGCAGATCAGCGTCGAGCAGTGCCAGCCGGCGGTCCGCGAGTATCTCGGTGACCGCTACGACCCGAACAGCCGCTTCACCATCAGCATGCTGTGGGCGGGCGACAAGGCCTGGAAGCAGTCCGGCGAGCGGCGGATGCTGTGCGGGCTGCAGCTTCCCGGCGCCGACAACCAGCAGATCGCGTTCAAGGGCAGGGTCGCCGACCTCGACCAGTCCAAGGTCTGGCCGGCCGGCACCTGCCTGGGGATCGACCCGTCGACCAATCAGCCCACCGACGTGCCCGTCGACTGCTCGGCGCCGCACGCGATGGAGGTCACCGGCACGGTGAACCTGGCCGAGAAGTTCCCCGGCGGGCTGCCCTCCGAGCAGGACCAGGACTCCTTCATCAAAGACGCCTGCACCCGGATGACCGATGCCTTCCTGGCGCCCCTGCAGCTGCGAACCACCACGCTGACCCTGATCTACAGCACCATCTCGCTACCGAGCTGGACCGCGGGCAGCCACCAGGTCGCGTGCAGCATCGGCGCCACCCTGGGCAACGGCGGCTGGGCCACCCTGCTCAACAGCGCCAAGGGTGCGTTGCTGATCAATGGACAGCCGCCGATCCCGCCGCCGGACATCCCCCAGGAACGGCTGAACCTGCCGCCGATCGTGCCGATGCCCACCCCCGACCAGTCGACGCCGTCGTATCCACAGTCGACACCGTCGTATTCACAGTCCGCACCCACGTACTCGCAATCGGTGCCCAACAACTCGCAGTCCAGCCAGCAGGGCAATCAGCACCTGCCCCAGCAGCAGCAGCCTGGCCCGGCTCCCCAGTCCCAGGCACCGGCACCGGCACCGGCGCCCGCCCCCGCCCCACCGGCACCCCCGGCCGACGGCGGGGGCGGCGGCGAGGCCCCGGCCGTCGAAGGCCCGCCGCTGGAGGCTCCGGCCGCGCCCGTGGAGCCCGCCGCGCCGCCGCCTGCCTAGTGCCCGTCTCGATGAGCCCGCAGCGGTTCGACGAACTCCTCGGCGATGCGCTGGACCTGATCCCGCCCGAGCTGGCGGCCGCGATCGACAACGTCGTGGTTCTCGTCGAGGACCGGGATCCGGAGGATCCCGAGCTGCTGGGCCTCTACCACGGCATCGCGCTCACCGAGCGGGACTCCAGCTATGCCGGGGCGCTGCCGGACACCATCACGATCTACCGGGACACCCTGCTGGAGATCTGCGACACCGAGGATGACGTGGTGACCGAGGTCGCGATCACGGTGATCCACGAGATCGCCCACCACTTCGGCATCGACGATGACCGGCTGCACGAATTGGGTTGGGGCTGAGGCGCTTTGAGGATTCAACCAGTGCTGATTCAGCGCTGGGTCAGCGGGGAGGATCACCCTTCCAGGTGAAGCTGTTGACGTACTTGCCCATGTCCTGGGCGATCTGCAGGTTGACCCCCGACGGCAGGCCGGGCCCGAAGTCTGGCCCGAAAGCGTGGTACGGCCCGGACGCACCGGCGACCAGCGCCAGATCGTTCTTCACCGCCACCAGCAGCACGGTCCGGATCCTGATGTAGCTGTTGCTGGTGCCCTGCGGCCAGGAGTCGGCGACCTCGCCGTAGCCGGGCTGGTAGCCGACCATCGCGTTGGGGATCTCGTAAGCGATCTTGGCGTCCGGGAACTTTCGCTTGATCAGGTCCTTGGCGATCTGCTTCGGTGTGCGACCGGCCGCCGGCTCGGAGAACAGATCGATCACGCCGGTGTCCCCGGCGGTGAACTTCGCCATCACATGGCTTCCGTTCCGGCTGACCTCGTAGGCCGCGTTCGGTGCCGGGTAGGCTACCGAGAACGAGCCGTCCGGCGCGGTGAACCGGGGCAGCGCGGCCACCGGCATGCCGGTCGGCGGGCGGCCGCAGTCCGGCGGGCACATGAAGTGCGGCGGCTTCTTCGTCACCGTCATCGTCAGCCCGATCAGGGCAGCGCCCACCACCGCGATCGCGATGCCCCAGCGCCCGAGCAGTCGCCCGAACCGGGTGCGGCGCAGTTCCGGAGCGGCATAGGTGCCCGGCGGCAGCGCGTAGCCCGGATACAGTTCCGGCTCGGCCTCGGCCGTCGCCGAGCTCACTGTCCCTCCGCGGCGACGGTGCGCACCGGACGCGACCGCCTGCGGTCCGCGCGGGACGTGCGCGAGGAGGCCCGGCTGGCGGCGCCGCAGGCCGGACAGAAGGCCATGTCGGGAACCACGTGCTCGCAGTGCACGCACAACAGCGGATCGGTGAACGAGACCGGATCGTGCGCCTCGTGCAGCAACGCGATCTGCACGGCGACCCGCAGCAGCAACAGCGCCAACAGCGTCATCACGGCATGGATGGTGAGCATCACCAGCTGCGGCAGCCCGACGACGTCGACGACCCCCACGGCGAGGTGGGCCACCAGGATCACCGCGGCGAACCCGAACAGCAGGGCCCGCACCCGCCCCGGACGCTCGTGCGGATTGCCGGTCTGCCCCCGGAACCACAGCGCCATCCCGAATGCGCCCCCGGCGGCCGCGGCGGTCAGCGGGATCGTCACCCCGCAGATGGCCGCCTCGACGATCAGCCCCTTGATCGGGCGGCTGTGCGCGAACAGGCCGGTGGCGAACTGCGGGGCGAGCCGGGTCAGCGTCGCCCCGGCGGCGAACATCAGCGCGCCCAGGGCACCGACGACGAAGCCGTCCAACACCTCCCGCGGCTTGTACGGCAGCAGCCGGGCCAGCGCGACCGGCACCAGCATGAGCAGCATCCCGCCGGTGGGGATCGCCACCCCTTCGCGCATGACGTGGTGCATCGCTAGCCCGGCCGCCATCGGCACCCCGTACGAACGGGCGACCATCTCCCCGGTCAGCAGGACATAGCCCACGCCCAGGGCGGCGCCGAACACCGCCGCGACGGCCAGGACCCGGGCAGGCAGGTCGCGATAGGCATCGGACTCGGCGAGGTAGAGCAGGAACAACAGCGGCAGACCCAGCGCGGCGACGGTGATCAACGCGGCCGGGACCTTCAGCACCGCGAACACCGCCAGGCCGAGCACGATCAGCGCGAGCCCGACCCGGAACGGGGTGCGGGAGCGCTGCGGCAGCTGTGGGAACAACGAACTCGCGATCGACGGGCGCAACAGCGACTCGTCCGGCGCGGGGCCGAAGGTGCCGGGGCGCAGCCACTGCGGTCCGTCACCGGGTTCGGGGGTCAGGTGCCCGCCGCACAGCCCGCAGAACGCCCCGGCCGGCACCTCGGTCTGGCAGACCCGGCACTCCATGGTGGGAACGGCGTCGGATTCCGCTTCGGTACTCATCGGACGCTCATTCGGCCAACCTCTGTACCACGAGAAGGTTCTGGACAAGATTGTTCACATCGGGGGTACCCAGCCCGGTCACCAGGTCGTAGCCCGGCTGGGCCACTTCAACCGCGTTGCCGCCCAGCGTGATGTCCCGGAACGCGGGCAGCGGGGCGCCCGCGGCCACCCGGTAGAGCATCGGGTTGAGGTCGCCGATCGCCTGGCCGCCGCGCTGCTTCAGGTACTGCGTCATCAGCGCGGCGAGGCCGGCCCACACCGGGGCGGCCAGCGAGGTCCCGCCACCGACCACGACCTGCTGGTTGAACACGATCTTCACCCCGGTGAACGGATCCGCGACCGCCGCGATGTCGGGGGTGAGCCGCTGGCCGGCGCCGCGGTTGACGCTGAGATCCTGCTGCCACTCCGGGCGCTCGAACAGCGCCGACACTCCCCCGCCGGTGCCCTGCGAGAGCGGGGCGTCGAACCAGGACTGCTCGGCCAGCCAGCCGCCGTTCGCGTCGGTCGACAGGGTCGTGCCCCCGACGTCGGTCATCTCCGGAATCGACGCCACCGCGTCCACGCCGATGTCGTTGACGCTGGGCGGGCTCGACCATTCCTGGCCGCCTTTGCATTCCAGTCCGGCCAGGTCCCCGCTGGCGTTGAACGCCGTGGTGCCCTTGCGATGGGCGGCGGCGAGTGCGGCGCGCACCGGGGCGAGGTCGGCGGCGGTGATCAGCTTGTCGCAGCCCCAGCCGATCGAGAAGCTCCAGATCGCACCGGGATAGCGCCGCTCGGCGTCCTCCATCATGGTGGCGATCTTCTCGTAGCCGCCGTCGCCTTCCACCGTGGAGCGCGCGTTGACCAGGACCTTCTTCGCGTCCGGCGCCAGCGCGTGGACGGCCTCGAGGTCCATCGTGGCTTCGCCGCGGCGGGCCTGCGGCATGCCGCCCACCACGTCCGGGACGAACTTGGGCAGGTTGAAGGTGGTCGCGAACATGTCGAGGTCGGCCTGGTCGAACCCGTCAAAGGCGAAGACGACGACGGTCACGCCCTTGCCGGTGTGGCCGCTGGCCCGCAGCGGCTCGGCATTGTAGGTGCGCAGCAGGGCGTCAGGGGTCAGGCCCTGATCGGGCACCTCCAGCGGCAGCGGCGGCCTGGACTCCCGGTGCGGGGTGTAGCCGAGGATGCGGCCCAGTTCGACGACCTCGCCGCGCACCGCGGCCGGGACCGCGGGCTGCTGCGGGGAGGCGTAGAAGACCTGGCCGCGCATGCCGCGGTAGTCGTGCACGTCAACGTCGAATGCGCCGGCCACCGCAGCGGGCTCACCCTCGACGATCGCCCAGGAGTCCCCGGGGCGCCAGCGCACCGACAGGTCCTGCTGCCTGGCCCAGCCCATCAACAGCGCGGGCCGCGACGAGTCGGCCAGGGCGGCGGTCAGCTGGACGTGCTCGGCGTGCGCGGGGCCGAGGTCGGTCGAGCTGGCCAGCAGCGACGCGTATGGGCCGCTGATCTGCTGCGGTGCGGACGGGGCCGGAAACGGACGCAGATCAGCGGCCAATAGCGCGCCGGTGGTGACAACGGCCAGCAGCCCCACCACGGACATCGTTCGTGAGCGGAGTATCCGGATCACGGCCGGCGACCGGGCAGGGCTGACTGGTGCGGTTGACGGCCTAGCGGCTGCCGCCGGTGATGACGTTGCCCGGCAGCGCGGTCGGCGCCGGCGGGGCCTTGACGGTGGGCGTGAACGAGTTCGCGCCGCCGGGGCCGACGTTCTTCTCGGTCGGCGAGGGCGCGGGGGCGCTGGTGCTGGTGGGCGACGGCGTGGTGCTCGGCGCCTCCTTCTCACTCTTACCGCAGGCGCTCAGGGCGCCCATACCGACGATGGCGAGACCCCCAGCAAAAAGTGCGATCTGACGAGTCACACGACTTGAGCTCATTTTCGAGTCCTAATCTCCGTGCCGGAAAGAAGCGCTGAAACTGCGGCTGGCCCGGCAGTAAACCAGCCCACCCCCGAAGGGCTGAGGCCTTACAACTTACTGCACGACCCGGCGATTTGCCCATTTCTTTCGCCTGGGGCGTAAGGGGCTTACGCCTCCTCAGGCGCGGCAACGTCGCGCTGTCGGGGCGTAGTGCTAAGAACGAGCCATGGGCAACATCTGCCGGGAGTGCGAGACGGGGACGGCGCACTGCCATGGCACCCTCATCCGTCACGCACTGCGTCGCTCGGAATGCACCGAGGACGGCTGTTCCGGCCCGGAACTGGTCATGCACGGCCTGGTGATCGATTGCGACACCGTCGGGTGCGATTGCTGTCAGCAAAGCGAACGGCGGCTGGCGGTCTAGCCGGTCAGCCCATCGGGTCGGGGGACTCCAGGGCGTCCTCGACAGGGTGCACGTCCGGTGCGGGATAGAACGGCGGCTTCTTCGCGCCCCAGCGCAGGCAGCTCCACCGGCCGTCGGTGATCGGTGCCAGCACCACCGACTCGGCGTTGGCCAGATGGTGGTCCAGCACGAAGCTGCTGTCCACACCGGCCAGGGTGGCCGCGGTCAACCGGATCGCGGCGCCGTGGCTGACCACGACGATGTCGGAGGTCCAGTCCTCGTTGTCCAGATAGCGCAGCCGTAGGTCGGTGATGATCGGCAGGTAGCGGTCGAGGACATCGCGGGCGTTCTCCCCGCCGGGCATTGCGACGTCGACCTCGCCCTGATGCCAGCGTTGGTATATCGCGTTGAATTCGGCGATCGCGTCGTCGTCGTTGCGGTTCTCCAACTCGCCGGCCTGCACCTCGTGGATGCCCTCCGACTCGGCGGCCGCCAGCCCCAGTTCGGTGGCGATCTCGGCGGCGGTCTGCGCGGCCCGGCGGGCCACCGAGTGCACCAGCAGGCCCGGCCTGCGGGTCCGGCGGCGAGCGAATTCGCGGGCCTGCTCGCGGCCCAGGTCGGTCAGGTCGGCGCCGGGTGGGCGGGTGTCGATGCGGCGTTCGACATTGCCGTGCGACTGGCCGTGCCGGACCAGGATGAGCCGGCCACTCATGGCGTGGCGCCCTTGCGCAGCCGCGCCAACCAGCGGTCGGCCTCGTCGGGTTCGGGCGGCACCGCGCCGGTCAACGACCCGGTCGGCCAGGACCCGAGGTACCGGACGTCGGCGCAGCGCCGGTGCAGGGCCTTGAGCGCCTCGGCGACGGCGCTGTCATCGATGTGGCCGACGCAGTCCAGCAGGAAGATGTAGGTCCCGAGCCCAGTGCGGGTGGGCCGCGATTCGATGCGGGTCAGGTCGATGTCACGGATGCCGAACTCGTTCATCGCCGCCGCCAGCGCGCCTGGCGTGTTGTCCATCCGCAGCACCACCGAGGTGCGGTCGGCCCCGGTGCGCGGCGGCGGCGGACCGGGCGGTCCGACCAGGACGAACCGGGTGCGGGCGGTCGGCTCGTCGACGACCCCCTCGGCCAGGCAGGCCAGTTGGTAGCGCTGGGCGGCCAGCGCGGTGCTCACCCCGGCGTCGGCGTGACCGGCCGCGACGTCGGCGGCGGCGGCGGCGTTGGAGCGGGCGAGCACGGTCTCGGCGCCCGGCAGGTTGGCCGCCAGCCAGTTCCGGACCTGCGCGGCCGCGATCGGGAAGGCCGCGACGGTCTTCACCTCGGCCGCGCCGGTGCCCGGCCGGGTCACGATGCTGAACGCCACATCGAGGGTCAGTTCGGCGTAGATCTGCAGCGGCGCACCGCCGGCCAGGCTGTCCAGGGTCGGCAGCACGCCACCCTCGATCGAGTTCTCGATCGGCACGCAGGCGAAGTCGGCCGCGCCGGATCGTACGGCCTCCAGCGCGGCCGGTGTGCTCTCCGCCGGTATCGGGGTGAAGCCGGCGGGCACGGTGCCGGCTGCGGCCATGTTCGACAGCGCCGCTTCGGTGAAGGTGCCCTCGGGTCCGAGGTAGGCGATGCGGGCCACGACCCAACCCTATCCGGTCGGCGGGTCCGGAAGGCTTGCGTCGCCGCGACGTCAAAGTTAACTTAGGCTTACCTCACTATTGGAAGGTGTGCGATGCCCTCGGTGACCCTCCCAGCCCCGACCACCGCCGAACGCGTCCGCAGTGCCTGTGTGCGCGCCGACGCCGCGATCCTGGCCGCCGACGGGGCGCCGCCGTCCCCGGCCCCGGTGCATCACCTGCTGCCGGACGGTTCGTTCGCGCTGACAGTGCCGCACCGCTCGGCGGCCGCGGTGGCCGCGGCCGGCGCCGACACCGGCGGCGTGCCCGCGCTGCTCGAGCTCACCGACTACGCGCCGCTGCCGCTGCGCGAGCCGGTCCGCTCGCTGGTGTGGGTCCGCGGACGGCTGCACGGTGTGCCGGGCGCGGCACTTCGCGACCTGCTGGACCTGATCGCCACCGACCACCCCAACCCGGCGCTGCTGGAGGTGGGATCCGGGCACGACCTGGTGCTGTTGGGCGCCGACTCGATCGTGGTCGCCGACGCCGGCGGCGCCGAGCCGGTCGGGGCCGCTGACCTGCTGGCCGCTGCCGCCGACCCGTTCTGCGAGTTGGAGTCCGCGTGGCTGCGCCATCTCGACAGCGATCACCCCGAGGTGATCGCCCGGTTGGCCGACAAGCTGCCCGCGGTGCTGCGGCGTGGCCGGGTGCGCCCGCTCGGGCTGGACCGCTACGGGGTGCGGTTGCGGGTCGAGGGCAGCGGAGCTGACGGTACAAGCGACCACGACGTCCGCCTGCCGTTCCCCGAGCCGGTGCACGACGTCACCGGGTTGGGCCGCGCGATCCGGCGGTTGATGGGCTGCCCATTCGTCAACGGCCTGCGGGCGCGGCGGCTGTAGCCGCGGGGCCAGCGGGCCGGGCCGTTACCGTGACGGGGTGAGCGCGCCCCACGACGATCCGATCGGCGACCCGGTCGAGTCGAACCGGCGGGGAATACGCATCGAGGTCGGCGTCATGCTGGCCGTCACCTTCGGGGTCAGCGCGGTGATCGCGGTCCTGCAGCTGACCGACGCCGTATTGTCCGGGCTCGCCGGTCACCGGGTCCGGCTCAACCCGAACCAGTCCCGCTACGACCTGGTCAACCTCGGGCTCAACCTGGCCTCGATCGCGCAGTTGGTGGCCTGGGGCGGCCTTGCGCTCTATCTGTTGTGGCGCAGCGGGATCGGCCCGGCCCGCATCGGGCTGGGCCGGCCGCGGTGGCGCCCCGACGTGTTGGGCGGGGTGGGCCTGGCCGCCCTGATCGGCATCCCGGGGCTGCTGCTGTACCTCGCGGCCCGTGCGCTGGGGCTCAACGCCGAGGTGGAGCCGTCCGCGCTGCACCACAGCTGGTGGCGGCTCCCGGTTCTGATCCTGTCGGCGTTCGCCAACGGCTTCGCCGAGGAGGTGGTGGTCGTCGGCTACCTGATCACGCGGCTCGAGCAACTCGGGCTCAGCAGCGCCAAGTCGGTGCTCGCCTCCAGCGCGCTGCGCGGGATGTACCACCTCTACCAGGGGTTCGGCGCCGGGCTCGGCAACGTGGCGATGGGCCTGGTGTTCGGGTACGCGTGGCGCCGCAGCGGCCGGCTGTGGCCGCTAGTCATCGCCCACGGCCTGATCGACACCGTGGCGTTCGTGGGCTACGTCCTGTTGGCCGGCCACACCGGCTGGCTGAAGTGAATTGAGCCGCCGGGCGCGTAAATTGTCCTGGTGAGCGACGACTGGCCGCGCCGGCCCAGGCCCGATCCGCCCACCGAGCGGATCCCCCGGCAGTCCGCTCCGCCGCCGGAACCGCCACAGGTCATCCGCCGCGACCCCGGCTACCGGCCCCCGCCACCCACACCGCCGCAGCGCCCGTCGGCCCCGCCGCCACGCCCACCGCTTCCACCTTCTCAACGGCCCCCGTCCCGGCGGCAGACCCTGCCGCCGCTTCCGCCGCGCCAACCGTCGGGCCCACCAACGCCGCCGTTCCAACCCCGGCCCCGACCGCCGGTCGCCGCGGCGCGGCCGGTCGCCCCGCCGCCCCGCCCGAAGGTGCGCAAGAAGCGGCGCTGGGGCCGGCGCGTCGTCGTCGGGCTCGTCGTCCTGGTCGTGGCCGCCGTCGCGGCCGGGGCCGGCACCGCGGCCTGGGCGGACTCCAAGCTGCATCGCGTGGCGGTGTTCAGCGACTACGACGGCCGGCCGGCCGCCGGGCGCGGCACCAACTGGCTCCTCGTCGGCACCGACAGCCGCGAGGGCTTGACGCCCGAGCAGCAGGCCGAGTTGTCCACCGGCGGCGACCTGGGTACCGGGCGCACCGACACGATCCTCGTGGTGCACCTGCCCGGCCTGGGCTCCG
Organism: Mycobacterium sp.; assembly: GCA_020438865.1. Lineage (GTDB taxonomy): Bacteria > Actinomycetota > Actinomycetes > Mycobacteriales > Mycobacteriaceae > Mycobacterium. The sequence continues at coordinate 13,789 of JAGQTU010000033.1, read as the reverse complement.
ACCTCCCCGCAACCATGGTGTCCATCCCGCGCGACTCCTACGTCGACATCCCCGGCTACGGCAGCGACAAGATCAACGCCGCCTACGTCGACGGCGGCCCCGCGCTGCTTGCCCAGACGGTCGAGCAGGCCACGGGTTTGCGCCTGGACCATTACGCGGAGGTGGGCTTCGGCGGGTTTCCCACCCTGGTCGACGCGTTGGGCGGCGTCGAGGTCTGTCCGGCCGAACCGATCAGCGACCCGTTGGCCGGCATCGACCTGCCTGCCGGATGCCAGACGCTGGACGGCCGCAACGCGCTCGGCTACGTCCGCTCCCGGGCCACCCCGCGCGCCGACCTGGACCGGATGATCCACCAGCGGCAGTTCATGTCGGCGCTGCTGCACCGGGCGAGCAGCCCAGCCGTCTGGCTCAACCCGTGGCGCTGGTATGCCATCCCGCACGCGGCGATCGGGGCGCTGACCGTCGACAGCGACGCCCATGTGTGGGACCTGGCCCGGCTGGGCTGGGCGCTGCACGGGTCGCCCACCACGGTGACCGTCCCGATCGGCGAGTTCACCGGCAGCGACTCCGGGTCGGTGGTGGTGTGGGACGCCGACGGCGCCACCAAGCTGTTCGACGCGCTGCGCTCGGACACGCCACTCCCCGTTGAGGTGCTCGACGCCCAGCAGTGAGCGTCTAGTCGAGGCCGGCGCCGGTGAGACCGTTCTGCAGCCAGGCCTTGGTGCGGCCGGGGTGGTTGGTGGCGATCCAGCCCACCCCGACGTCGCGGCAGAAGCCGACGTCCTCGTAGTGGTCGACGGTCCAGCAGTACATCGCGCGGCCCTGCGCCGCGGCGCGGTCGACGAGTTCGGGATGCTCGCGCAGGGTGGCGATCGAGGGACCGACCGCCGTAGCGCCGACCGTGGTGGCCGCGCTACCGCCGAGGTACCGCGAGGTCTCCCCCAGCAGCACGGTCGGCAGCAGTGGCGCCGCCCGGCGGATGCGCCACACCGCAGCGGCCGAGAAGCTCATCACCACCGCGCGGGACAGGTCGGCCGAGGCCGGGGCGGCGATCCCGTAGCGGTGCAGCAGCGCGAGCACCTTGCTCTCCACCAGCGCGCCGTAGCGCACCGGATGTTTGGTCTCGATGAACAGCTTCACCGGGCGGTTCCAGTCCAGGACCAGGCGCACCAACTCGTCCAGCGTGAGCAGGCCGGTGTCGCCGTTGGCGCCGTCCGGCCGCCAGCTGCTGTGCCAGGCGCCCCAGTCCAGTTCCTTGAGCTGCGCCAGCGTCATATCGCTGACCAGGCCGGTGCCGGTCGAGGTGCGGTCCACCCGGCGGTCGTGCACGCAGACCAGGTGGCCGTCGCGGGTCAGCCGAACGTCGCATTCGACGCCGTCGGCGCCCTCCCGCAGCGCCAGTTCGTAGGCGGCCAGGGTGTGCTCGGGACGGTCGGCCGACGCCCCCCGGTGGGCCACCACGAAGGGATGCCCGCCGTGCGCACCGTCGGCCAGCGTCATAGCCCTATGCTGCCGGTTCCTGCTGTTCCTGCTCAACCGGTGCGGGGGAATCGGTATCGGCCGGGGTCGCGGTGTCGGCCGGGCCGGCCGTCTCGGCGGGGGCCATGATCACCCAGCGGTGCAGGGGACGCTCCACCGGCTTGCGCACGAACGCGTCGAAGACCTGCCACAGCAGCACCAGGACCGCCACGCCCAGCAGATAGGTGACGATCGTGGTGACCGTGTTGTCCGCGATGCCCTGCGGCCGGCTGGTGAAGCTGGTCGCCGACGCGAAGATGGCCAACCCGGTCGCGAAGACCCAGGCGATCCACCACGCGGTGATCGGCCCGCGCAGCCGGGCCTGCGAATCCTCGGCATGCGCCAGTTCGATGACGAAAACCGGGGCCCACACCAGGTTGACGATCGGCGTCAGACAGCCGACCCACAGCGCCCACACCGGCCGGGGGTCGTCCTGGCCGCGGTGGCGGAACACCGCCGCCCTGCGCGCGACCAGCCACGAAGTCATCACCACCGCCGCCACGATGACCGCGACCAACGCGGCCAGGCTCACCACCACGCCCAGCCACAACGCCGCGGTGGCGACCAGTGGCGGCAGCAGCGAGGTGCGGTTGATCAGCAGCAGCACGTACCGGAGGACGTGGACGAAGGCGGCCAGGCCGAAGACGCTGACCGCCGCCAGCAGGGCGGCCCGCACGGTGGCCGGCGACGGACCGGTGCGGACGGCGTGATCCGCCGTCGCCGCGGGGACGATCGGGTCGACGAGTCCCCAGCGCGGGATGGACAGATAGCGCGGGGTCGGACCGAGCGGCCGACGCCGGCGCCGCGGCGGAGGCGGCGGTCCGGGACGTACCGCGATCCACCGGAACCCCGACGGCAGCCGCGGCGCCTGGCGGTGCGGGACCGGCGGACGACCGGCCGGCGGTGGGCCGGCGGTGCTGGGTGGGCCGGCGGGCGGCGCACTCCACCGCGGGTCGGGCGCCATCAGCGCGCCGTTGCAGCGCGGGCACCACGCGCGCTGGCGATCGCGCACGTTCCAGCGCGTTCCGCACTGGGAGCACACCTGAATCACCGGACCAGCCTAGCGATCGGGTCTGGCGGATCCGGATGGATATCACCGGCAGTTGCGCAACGCCGGCCAGTCGGCGGTACCGCGCCGGCGCCCGCCCAGTAGTCGTTGATGCCCAGTTCAGGACCCCGATTTGTGGCACGCGGTGCAGGTTCGGCGGCCGGTTGAGTCCAGCAATGACTCGACTATCCACAGTTTCCACAGGCTTATCCACAGGCTGGTACGAGGCCGAAAGCCCGTGCGCGCACCGTGTGGGCACCGCGGATTGACGCACCTGTGGATAACGGGCCGGTGTGTCGACACGCCGATCAACAACTTGATCATGACCGAGCGAAATCGCTTGGCGCCCTAACCAAGGCGACGGGCGGTGCGACGCGCCGCACGACACGCCGTGCGAAGCAGACTCTTCGGCGGTTACCCAGACCGGCGATGTCCGAATCCGTCTTCTCTCCATCGGCCCGATTCTTTCCGCGCAGGTCAGACTGCCGCGGATTTCACCGGCGGCATGCCAGGCGCTATGATCGCGCTCACAGCAGGTGCTGTGACTAACTTCACTAGGGGTGGTAGTTGAACACGCAGGTCAGGACGTTCTGATGGCATCGCAGTCGTTCGGCACGCCATCGGCATCGCAGCCGTCGCAGTGGGTTGCGTCCTCCTCGACGTGCAACCGGTCCTACATGATGGCCGCGATGCGCGCCGGCGTCATCGCCCTGGTCCTGCTCGGCATCCTGGCACTGATCGTCCTGTTCTGATCCGGCACCGGGTGCGCCCGCCTCGCCGCGGGGCGGCGTGGTGCGCGGCGGCTTTCGACAATTGCGCTGCGCCTGGCACTCGTGTCGTCTTGCGTGCCAGTGGGCGATTACCGCATTCTGATCCGAACCGACCCGCTGTCGTGTCGCACAGGTACGAGATGTCGCGGAGGACGAGATGGAAGCTGGTTCCGGGCGTGCGGTCGAAGTCGCCCCGTTTCATTCTCGGGGTGCGCTGAAGGGTTTCGTGGTCTCCGGTCGGTGGCCGGATTCGACCAAGGAGTGGGCCCAGCTGCTGATCGTCGCGGTCCGCGTCGCATCCCTACCCGGATTGCTCTCCACCACAACCATTTTCGGGGTTCGTGAAGAGCTTCCGGACCGGCCGCAACCCGGCACCGTCGGCCTCGTGCTGGCCGAGGGCACCGTGGTCGGTGAATCTGCGGTGCCGCCAGGGCATTTCGCGGACCGTCAACCGCCGGCGCTGCTGATGCTGCATCCACCCTCGGAGACGATGCCGTCGCTGCCCGAATGTTCAGGTGCCGCATCGGGATGCGTGCTGCTGCCCGGTCTGCCGCATCTGGGTCTCGAGCATCGCGCCGCCTGGGTCGAGGCCGAGTCCGACGGCACCATCACCTCGATGGTCAGCCGGGTCGGCGTCGACCCGATCAGCCACCCCGACACCGCCATTCTCGCGATGCTGCTTGCCGCATAACACCGTTCGGACACCGGCGATTCGGCGCCGATGATCCGTGATTTCGGCTGCCCGAACTCCGCTTCCCGACTGGCGGCGCCCCGCGCGGGTCGCTAGCGTGAAGCCCATCAGCGAAGGGGAGTAGCCCCCAATCGTCGTGTCGACATACTGGCGCACAGCCCGGCCGGCGAACCGAACGGAGACGTTCGGTGGGCGAGACCTTCGACCGGATGTCCGGTGGCCCTGCGCAAGCGGGGCTCCGGACGACGCGTCGAAAGGTCGTGCCCATGCTCGCCGCCGTTCTCGTCAGCCTCGGGGTGGTGTTCCTCGCCGAACTCGGTGACAAATCGCAGCTGATCACCATGACCTACGCGCTGCGCCACCGGTGGTGGGTGGTGCTGACCGGGGTGGGCATCGCCGCGTTCCTGGTGCACGGCCTGTCGGTGACGATCGGACACTTCCTGGGCCTGACGCTGCCGCAGCGCCCGATCGCCTTCGCGGCGGCCGTGGCATTCATCGGTTTCGCGATTTGGACCTGGCGCGGCGAGGACGAGCCCGACGACGACCCGGACGACCCGGTTGCCGAGCACCGGTTCGTCATTCTCGCGGTGGTCTCCTCGTTCGTCCTGGCCGAGTTGGGCGACAAGACCATGCTGGCCACCGTCGCGCTGGCCAGCGACCACAACTGGGCGGGGGTGTGGATCGGGGCCACCGCCGGCATGGTGTTGGCCGACGGGGTGGCGATCGCCGCCGGGCGCCTGCTGCACCGGCGGCTACCCGAACGCTTCCTGCGGGCGATGGCCGCGGTGCTGTTCGGAGTGTTCGGCGTGTGGATCCTGTTCCACTCCGCGCTGGGTTGGCCGGAAGTGGCGATCGCGGTCAGCGCGGCCGTTGCGGTGAGCGCGGCCGCGGCCGCTTTCCTGCACTACCGCCGCGCCCGCGGCTCGGCCCCGGCGCCCGCGGCGCCGCCGGACGGCGCCTGACGCCCGATCGTTAGGCAGCAAATCGTGGCACGCTCCGCGGGCGCCGATCCGATGGTTGCCCGGCAAAATCTCACGGGACCTGCGGATACAGCACGTCGGGAGACCGGGGCCGGCGCCGCGCATCCGGCCGGCCGTCTTTGCCCGGTTCAGCGCCGCGACCAGGGTGTACGGTTGTGTTCGACGGGCCGGAATGTTTGCCAGAATGTCAATATTGTCCGGTGTCGTTAATTTTTCGGTAGTTTGCACTTGGTTGTCGGCAGAACTATCGCTACGATGGTCAGCAAATAAGCCTACGACGACAGAAGCTGGTTCAGCATGTGGAGGTCAACACGATGAGCACGACGTTCGCCGCGCGATTGAATCGCCTGTTCGACACGGTTTACCCGCCCGGACGTGGCCCTCACACCTCGGCTGAGGTGATCGCGGCACTCAAGGCGGAGGGCGTCACCATGTCCGCTCCCTACCTGTCGCAGCTGCGGTCGGGCAACCGCACCAACCCGTCGACGCAGACGATGCAGGCGCTTGCCAACTTCTTCCGGATCAAGCCGGCGTACTTCACCGACGACGAGTACTACGCGAAGCTCGACAAGGAACTAACCTGGCTCGCCAACACCCGCGACGAAGGTGTCCGCCGGATTGCCGCGCGCACCGTCGGCCTGTCGCCGGAGGCCCAGCAGGACCTCGTCCACAAGGTCGACGAGCTGCGTCGCCGGGAACACCTGGACGCTTAGCCCGCGCCGCGGCCCCTCGGGTCGCCCGCAACGTCACGAGCCCGTCACGGACCCGCGCCGTCACGGGCTCTTGACGTGTCCGGAGCGCTCCAGCGAGCGGTACTGCTGCGCGATCTCGAGAATCCACTCCCGGTCGGAGAAGGTCTCCGGCTGCCGCAGCCACTCCACGCCCGGGAAGGTCGCATCCGCCTCACGGCGCTCGGCGTTGTCTGCTGATCGCGGTATCCCCCGGCCGGCGTAGATCCACTTGGCCACCGCGATGGCCTGCTCGGTGGGACTGACGTCCGGCGGGTCCAGGTCCGCCAGCAGCTCGTTACCCGGACCGAACCCGCGACCGGTGAGCGCCTGCTGGGCGTCGGTGGCCTCCAGGTACAGCGCATCGGAGATCAGCGACAGCCGCTCGGCGACGCGGAAGATCAGCGGGCCGCGCGGCCGCTCGCCGATACCGACGTCCGGCTGCCGCCGTTCGAGCTCCTTGAGTATCGGGGCGATCATCCGCATCTCCCGCCGGCCGCCGAACCAATCCTCGATCGCGGGCAGCAGCGAGCCCAGCGCGACGATCAGCATGGCGACGCCCAAGAGCGTCGCCGCGGTACCGATGCCGACCAGGTGGGTGCTGGCGACCGCCCGCATCAGGAAGTAGGCGGTGGCCGCGAGGATCAGCGCGATCCCCAGGGTGAACAGGAACAGCGCCCGCCCGCGCCGGGTGCGGTTGGAGTGCCGCATCCCCGCCCAGGAGATCAGGGTCAGCGCGAACAGCACGTAGAGCAACGGGAGCAGCCAGGGCAGCGAGCTGCTCGACGAGCCGGAGTTACGGCCCAGATACTCCTGCGGTGACATCTCGGGCTGCTGGCCGGCCCGGAAGAACAGCACCAGCGTGGTGGCCGCGATGGCGGCCGCCACGACGTACTGGAACATCGCGATCCGGCGAGTGGCCGCCGGGCTGTGCGGCGAGGCCACGCTGGTGATCATCACGCAACTGCCCGCGGCGCAGCCGACCAGCGCCACCTGGCTCAGGCCGACGGAGATGTTTGGCCAATGCAGCGCCCGGTCGATCAGCACGGTGAGCGGGGGCCAGTTGAAGGCCGCCACCAGCGCCAGGTTGCCCAGCGCCACAATCATCGCCGAACTGACCACCGACTGCTTGTTGACCAGCGCCCACCCGATCCGCAGGCCGGTGGCCATGCCCAGCAGGCCGGCGATCACCCAAACGATCAACCAAACGCCTCTCCGAGGCGCACCTGCACGATCGAGGAGCGGTCGGACGGCAGCCGGCCGAGCCGGTAGATGAGCAGCGCCGCGAAGTCCTCGGCCTCCTGCTCGGCGTCCTCCCCGCTGGGGCCCATGCACCCGGTCCGCTGGTTGAGCATGTAGCTGATCAGGTCGTCGCTGGCGAACTCGGCGACCTCCCGGGCCATGTCGGTGACGAGCATGCCGTCATGGCCGAGCACCAGGTGCCCGAGTTCGTGGGCCAGGGTGCGGTCCCAGGTCGGCAGGCCGCGCTGAATGAGGAACACGTCGTGGTCGCTGTACTGCCGCCATTGCCCGCACACACCGGGCGGCAGGTCGTCGGTGGTGATCTCGATGGGTCGCGACCGCTCGTCGGCGACGGCTTCGACCAGCCGGATCAACGACACCTCGCCGTCCCGGGGCGCCAGGTCCAGGACGTCGCTCACGGCTTTGGTAACTACTCGGCTGGCGGGCATGTCGGCTTCCTCTATCCCCCGGTATCCCCCGGTATCCCCCGGTTCCCCCGGGCTGTCCCCGGCTGGCTAATCGTCGCGGAGTGCGGACGACAGCCCTGTCTTGTCTTCCTCGAGTTTGCGGCGCACCTGTGCGCCGACGGCGTTCATTCGCAACATTGTGGCATATCCGCAGGTCGTGATTGTGCGTCTTGAGCCGGACGATAGGGTTAGCCCATCCGGTCGCGAGCCACCCTTGCCGACCGCCCACGACTTACCCGGGAGGCAGCACGGATGGGCCTGTTCAAGAAGCGGAAAAGCCGTGCGACGAGGCGTGCGGAAGCCCGTGCGATCAAGGCCCGCGCCAAGCTGGAGGCCCGGCTCGCCGCCAAGAACGAGGCCCGCCGCATCAAGGCCACCGAGCGCGCCGAGACCAAGGCGATCAAAGCCCAGCTCCAGGCCCAGCGGGACGCCGACCGGGCCGCGGTGAAGGTTGCCGAAACCCAGCTGAAGGCCGCCCGCGAGGGCAAACTCCTCTCCCCCACCCGGATCCGCCGGGCGCTGACGGTTTCCCGGCTGCTGGCGCCGGTCGTCGTCCCGGTCGCCTACCGGGCCGCGATCGCCGCACGCGGGGCCATCGACGAGCGCCGGGCCGACCGCCTCGGGGTGCCGCTGAGCCAACTCGGCCAGTTCTCCGGCCAGGGCGGGCAGCTGTCGGCGCGGATCTCCGGCGCGGAGAACTCGCTGCGGGTGGTGGCCGACAAGAAGCCCAAGGACGCCGAGACCAAGCAGTTCGTCGCCGCCATGACCGAGCGGCTCACCGCCCTGTCGGCCGCGGTGACCGCCGCCGAGAACATGCCGGGCCCGCGGCGCCGCGCCGCGCACGCGGCCATCATCGAACAGCTCGACGGCATCGATGCCGACCTGATGGCCCGGCTCGGCGTCCTCTAGCCGATGTCGTCCGTCACGCTGGCCGATCCCGGTGCGCCGCTGCGCGGCGCGGCGCCGGTCATGACGCGGCGACTGCTCGCGGCGGTGCTGCTGGTCGTCACGGTGGCGCTCACCGCGGCGCCGGCCGCCTGGGCGCACGCCGTTCTGACGGCCAGTGACCCCGCCGACGGCGCCACGCTGACCACGGGTCCGGCCCGGGTCACCGCGACGTTCAACGAGCAGTTGCAGAGCGCGTTCGCCGCGATGACGGTGGTCGGCCCGGACGGCAACCTGTGGTCGTCCGGGCCGCCGGAGGTGCAGGGCGCCACGGTCGGCGTCGCGCTGCGCCCACTGGGCCCGGCCGGCCGCTACACGGTGAACTATCGGGTGACCTCCGCCGACGGCCACGTGGTGTCGGGGTCCTGGTCGTTCACGGTATCGGTGACGGGCCCGGGCACACCCGGGCCGTCGACGGCATCCGCTCCGACCGACAACGGGATTCCGGTGTGGCCGTTCCTGGCCGGGGCCGTCCTGCTGGTGGTTGGGGCCGCGATATGGGCGCTGCGGCGCCGTTCGTGACACCGGGCCGATGGCGGGGGTTGGCAGCACTGGCGGTTACCTGCTGAAGCCGACCGACGGGCAGACGGCGACTGGCATGATGGGGACCACTGCAGGCGTACGCGACACGACCCCGCGAAGGAGCAGCCCGATGGCAGACCCGCAGGACCGGCCCGACGAAGGTGCCGAGGCCATGCCCCCTGTGCCGCCGCAGCAGCCCCCGCCTAAGAAGTCCCCGGCCAAGGCCACCAAGAAGACCACCCCGGCGAAGAAGACCGCCCCGGCGAAGAAGACCGCGGCCAAGAAGACCCCGGGGAAGAAGGCCGCCCCGGCGAAGAAGGCGCCGCCGCCCGCGCTCGAACCGGCCGCCGAACACCCGGCCCTGACCGCGCCGGCCCCGCATGCGGCATTGGCCGCCGGGAACGGTTCGCCGCCGCCGGCACAGGCCGCCGCCCGGGAAGCCGCCGCCAAGGCGAAGTCGACGGTCGACCAGGCCGCCGACGCGGTCGGTGGGCCGCTGCCGGCGACGATGTCGGACTCCGGTCGGTCACCGCTGCCGTTCGCGGTGGCGTTCGCGGTCACCGTGTTGCTCGCGCTGCTGATCCGTCGGCTGCGGCGCCACGACGACGAATAGCCGCTTGCATAATGGCCGGATGACCGTCAGCTTCCGCGCCACCGCCGATCTCGTCGACGACATCGGAGCGGACGTCCGCAGTTGTGATCTCCAGTTCCGCCAGTTCGGCGGGCGCTCGGAGTTCGCCGGACCAATCAGCACAGTTCGCTGTTTCGAGGACAACGCCCTGTTGAAATCGGTGCTGTCCGAGCCGGGTGCGGGCCGGGTGCTGGTGATCGACGGCGACGCCTCCCTACACGCGGCACTGGTGGGCGACGTGATCGCCGAGCTGGCCCGGGTGAGCGGCTGGTCCGGGCTGATCGTGCACGGCGCGGTGCGCGATGCGGCGACGCTGAAGACCCTCGACATCGGTATCAAGGCCCTAGGCACCAACCCGCGGAAGAGCACCAAGACCGGCGCCGGGGAACGCGACGTGCCGGTCAGTTTCGGCGGGGTGCGGTTCGTGCCGGGGGAGTTGGCCTACAGCGACGACGACGGGATCGTCGTCACCCCGTGACGCGGGGCCGGCCCACCGACGTTTTTGGCGCGGGGGTTAATGACGCCGTCCCCAGCCCCGGCACCTAATCTATCGGCATGTCGGACGACAAGCGGCTGCGAGTGCTCACCCGAGCGGTGTGGTACTGCTGGCTGGCCGCAGTCGTGCTGGCCGCACTGATGTTCCCGGCCGTCGGCGGCCTGGGTGTGGTGGTCAACAACGCCTCTGGAGTGGCCGCCGACGACTCGGCCCAGTTGATCGACGGCACCGTTCCCGGGGTCACGACCATGGTGGACGTGGCGGGCAACCCGATCGCCTGGCTGTACCTGCAGCGGCGCTGGCAGGTGCCTACCAACCGCATCGCCGACACCATGAAACTGGCGATCGTCTCGATCGAGGACAAGCGCTTCGCCGAGCACAACGGCGTCGACCTGCAAGGCACCCTGACCGGGCTGGCGGGCTACCTGCAGGGCGCGGTCGACACCCGCGGCGGCTCGACCATCGAGCAGCAGTACGTGAAGAACTACAACCTGCTGGTGAACGCACAGACCGACGCCGAGCGCAAGGCGGCGGTGGAAACCACACCGGCCCGCAAGCTGCGCGAGATCCGGATGGCACTCGCCCTGGACAAGGTCCTCACCAAGCCGGAGATCCTGACCCGCTATCTGAACCTGGTGTCATTCGGCAACGGCGCGTACGGCGTGCAGGACGCCGCGCGCACCTACTTCGGTATCGATGCCGCGCAGCTGAACTGGCAGCAGGCCGCCCTGCTGGCCGGCATGGTGCAGTCCACCAGCGCGCTCAACCCGTACACCAACCCGAAGGGTGCACTGGACCGGCGAAACGTGGTGCTGGACACCATGGTCGAGAACGTGCCCGATCAGGCCGACGCGCTGCGGGCCGCCAAGGAACAACCACTTGGCATTCTGCCGCAACCGAACGCGCTGCCGCAGGGCTGCATCGCCGCCGGCGATCGCGGCTTCTTCTGCGACTACGCGCTGGAGTACCTTGCCCGCGCCGGGATCAGCCGCGACGAGATCGCCCGCAACGCGTACCTGATCCGCACCACGCTGGATCCCAAGGTGCAGAACAGCGTCAAGCAGGCGATCGACACCGTGGCCAGTCCCACGCTGACCGGGGTGGCCAGCGTGATGAGTGTCATCCGCCCGGGCAAGGACGCCCACCGGGTGCTGGCGATGGGCGATAACCGCGGCTACGGCCTGAAGCTCGATGCCGGCCAAACCGTTCAGCCCCAACCTTTCTCACTGGTCGGCGACGGCGCCGGCTCGATCTTCAAGGTCTTCACCACCGCCGCCGCGCTGGACATGGGCATGGGCATCAATGCTCAACTCGACGTGCCTGCCATGTTCCAGGGCAAGGGTCTGGGCAGCAGCAACCTGCCCGGGTGCCCGCCGCAGACCTGGTGCGTGAAGAACGCCGGCGGCTACCCGGCCCAGATGAGCGTCAGTGACGCACTGGCCCAGTCGCCGAACACGGCCTTCGCCAAGCTGATTCAGCAGACCGGGGTCGCGCGGGCGGTCGACATGGCCGTCCGGCTCGGCCTGCGCTCCTACGGCGAACCGGGGACGGCGCGCGCCTACGACCCGAAGAACAACGAGAGCCTGGCTGACTACATCAAACGGCAGAACCTCGGCTCCTTCACCCTCGGGCCGTTCGAACTCAACGCCCTGGAGTTGTCGAACGTGGCGGCGACGCTGGCCTCCGGCGGAACCTGGTGCCCGCCCAGTCCGATCGACAAGGTCTTCGACCGTCGGGGCCGGGAAGTGCCCCTGCCGCAGGCGAAGTGCGAACAGGCGGTTTCCGAGGGGTTGGCCAACACCCTGTCGGTGGCCCTGGGCAAGGACTCGACCGGCGGCACCGCCGCGGGTTCGGCCGGCTCGGTGGGCTGGAACCTGCCGATGTCGGGCAAGACCGGGACCACCGAGTCCCACCGCTCGTCGGGGTTCCTCGGCTACACCAACCAGTACGCCGCGGCGAATTACATCTTCGACGACTCGCCGAAACCCGGTGGGCTGTGCTCCTTCCCGCTGCGCAAGTGCGGCGACTACGGAAACCTCTACGGCGGTAAGGAACCGGCCCGCACCTGGTTCCTGGCGATGAAGCCGATCGCGACCGACTTCGGCCCGGTCGCGCTGCCGCCCACCGATCCGCGCTACGTCGACGGCACCGGCGGCAAGGAGGTGCCGGTGGTGACCGGCATGAGTTTCGACGCCGCCCGCAAACGGCTGCAGGACGCCGGGTTCGTCGTGTCCGACCAGCCGTCGCCGGTCAACAGCTACCTGCGGGCCGGCGCCATCGTGGGGACCAACCCCAAGGGCAAGACGTTCCCCGGGGCGATCATCACGATCAACACCAGCAATGGGATCGCACCCGCACCGGTGTACCGCCCGCCGGTCCAGGACACCGGGCCGGTCGACGCGCCGCCGCCCGAGGCGCCGCCACCGCCGCCCCCACCGCCGGATGTCCAGATCATCGAGATCCCCGGCCTGCCGCCGATCACCATCCCGATGATGGCCCCGACGCCACCGCCACCACCTCCACCCCCGCCGGCGCCGGAACCGCCGCCACCTCCTCCGCCGCCACCGCCGCCACCCGAGCCGCCGCCACCGCCGCCACCCGAGCCGCCGCCACCCGAGCCGCCGCCACCGCCGCCGTAGACCGTCGGACCGGCATGCGAACATGTGTTCGTGTCCGAGGGGCGGGCGAGCATCCTGCACGCTGATCTCGATTCGTTCTACGCATCGGTCGAGCAGCGCGACGATCCCACGCTGCGCGGCCGGCCGGTGATCGTCGGCGGCGGCGTGGTGCTCGCGGCCAGCTATGAGGCGAAGGCCTACGGGGTGCGCACCGCGATGAGCGGTGGGCAGGCCCGGCGGCTGTGCCCCGCCGCCGTCGTCGTCCCGCCGCGGATGACGGCCTACGGCCTCGCCAGCGACGCCGTTTTCGATGTCTTCCGCGACATCACCCCACTGGTGGAGCCCATTTCGGTGGACGAGGCTTTCCTCGACGTCGCCGGCCTGCGGCGGCTTTCCGGCGAGCCGCTGCAGATCGGGGCGACGCTGCGCGAGCAGGTGCGCGAGCGGGTGGGGCTGCCGATCACCGTGGGGATCGCCCGTACCAAGTTCCTGGCGAAGGTCGCCAGTCAGGTGGCCAAACCGGACGGACTGCTGTTGGTGCCTCCGGACCGCGAGCTGGCGTTCCTGCACCCGCTGGCGGTCCGGCGGCTGTGGGGGGTGGGTCCCAAGACCGCCGAGAAACTCCAGGCGCACGGCATCCAAACCGTCGCGCAGGTGGCCGAGCTCAGCGAGTCGACGCTGGCGTCCCTGGTCGGCCGGGCGATGGGCGCGCAGCTGTTCGCGCTATCCCGCAACATCGACCGCCGCCGGGTCAGCACGACCCGGCACCGGCGCTCGGTGGGTGCCCAGCGGGCGCTGGGCAGGCGCCGCTACCCGCCCACCCAGTTGGACGCCGTGGTCATCGGGTTGATCGACCGGATCACCCGCCGGATGCGCGCGGCCAACCGCACCGGCCGCACGGTGGTGCTGCGACTCCGGTTCGACGACTTCACCCGGGTCACCCGCTCGCACACGTTGCCCGGGGCCACCGCGTCGACCGCGCCGCTGCTGGCCGCGGCGCGCGGCCTGGTGGCGGCGGCCGCTCCGCTGATCGCCGAGCGGGGGCTCACCCTGATCGGGTTCGCGGTGTCCAACATCGACCGGGGCGGCGCCCAGCAGCTCGAGCTTCCCTTGGGCGGGCCCGGCCGCGACCT
>JAGQTU010000345.1 GCA_020438865.1 Mycobacterium sp. | reverse complement strand
CGCGCGCGGCGTCGACATCGAGCGGGATCTCGCCGCCGAGCAGGTGCGGGGGGATCCGGCCGAGCACCACGTGGGCGTCGGTGATCGTCACCTCGGTGCCGCCCTGGCGGTAGCAGAGGGGGCCGGGGTCGGCGCCGGCCGACTGCGGCCCGACCTTGAGCGTGCCCTCGGGCGACAGCCAGGCGATCGAGCCACCGCCGGCGCCGACGGTGACCACGTCGATCATCGGGATCTTGGAGGGGTAGGCCCCCACGCTGCCCTCGGTGGTCAGCGTCGGCTCGCCGTCGACGTCCACCGAGACGTCGGTGGAGGTGCCGCCGCCGTCGGAGGTGAGCACCTTGTCGAAACCGGCCACCCGGGCGATCAGCGCCGCCCCGAGCGCGCCGGCGGCCGGCCCGGACAGCACCGTGGTGATCGGCTGGTGCACCACCTCGTCGGCCGACAGCACGCCGCCGTTGGACTTCATCACGGAGAACGGCACGTCGCGGCCGGTGCCGGCGGCGAGTCGCTGCTTGATGT
>JAGQTU010000344.1 GCA_020438865.1 Mycobacterium sp. | reverse complement strand
CACTCTGCGCGCTGGTGACCACGTCGCCGGCGTCGGCGGCAAAGCCCAGCCCACACAGGTGGGCGGCTACCTCCGCGGCCGATCGCGAAGCGTTGTTGGTGACGAACAGCGCCCGTGCATCGACGGTGGCCAGAGTGGGTACCGCCCCGACGGTGGCAGAATGCCCCCGGAACAGGGTTCCATCAAGATCAAGCAGCAGGCAATCGTGCTGCTGCGCAAGCGTATTCACGTCGGGGTCAGGTCGCCCACTCGGTCTTCGGCGTCGGTGACGCCGTCGAGGTCGGCGGCGGCTGACCTGATGAACCACTGCAATGCCTCGGCGGTGCGGTCGAGCGCGAGCAGGGTGTCGGCGTAGGCGTACATCAGTCGGGCAGCGGTCGACCCGGTCCTGGCCGGATCTGGCGGCGGATTGGACAATACGGCCAGTGCCTGGTCGAGATGCCCCAGATCGGCGCGGGCGCCGGCGGCGACAATCCGCATCTCGTCAGCGTCGTCGCCGGTGAGTGCCGCGGCCTCCGGGCC
>JAGQTU010000343.1 GCA_020438865.1 Mycobacterium sp. | reverse complement strand
AAGCGGCCATCCTTGATGACCATCGGCTTCTCGCTGACCGAGTCGTTGCCCAGCTCACGCAGCGGCGGTGCGGCGGCCTGTCGGCCACGTCGCTTGGGTTCGGCGTAGAGCTTGAGCGCGTCGTCGAGGGTGACCGTGAACAGCTGGTCCTCGCCGGCCAGCGAACGCGAGTCGGTGCCCTTCTTCAGATACGGGCCGTAGCGGCCGTTCTGCGCGGTGATCTCCTCACCCGAGGCCGGGTCGACGCCGACGGTCCGCGGCAGCGACAGCAGCTTGAGCGCGTCGTCGAGGGTGACCGTGGCGATGTCCATCGTCTTGAACAGCGATCCGGTGCGCGGTTTGGGGCCGGCCTTCTTGGCCACCTTCTTGGCGGTCCTGCGGACCGTCTTGGTGGCCGTGGTGGTCGCGCCCGTGCCGGCGGGCGCATCGAGCGGCACCACGTCGGCACCGGTTCCGCCGTCACGCGGCGTGGGTCCGGCCGGGATGGTGAGCGGCTCGCCACCCTCTCCCTTGTCACCGTCATCG
>JAGQTU010000342.1 GCA_020438865.1 Mycobacterium sp. | reverse complement strand
GTTATGGGTCTGGCGCTCGTATTGACGCAATTCGCTATTTCGTTCAATGCTTCGAAATAGAGAATTTCGGGCACGCGCCGTTCTGGCGCGTCCGATACTCGGATAGCACAAAATCGGGGATGAGAATGAGCAGACCGCTTGAAGGCTTCAAGGTTGTGGAAGTGGCGATGTGGGCCTTCGTGCCCTCGTGCGGCGGGGTGCTGAGCGATCTCGGCGCCGACGTCATCAAGGTCGAACCGCCCAGCGGCGATCCGCTGCGCGGCCTGCAGATCGGCGGCATGGACAAGAGCCGGGTCGACCTGTCGTGGGAGAGCTACAACCGCGGCAAACGATCGATCACGCTCGACCTCAAGATGGAGGAAGGGCGCGAGGTGCTGATGAAGCTCGTTGATGGCGCAGACGTCTTCCTCACCAACCTGCTGCCACCCGCGCGCCGCAAGATGGGCATCGACGCCGATTCGATCCGTTCGCGATTTCCCAACATCGTCTATGCGGCCGGTTGCGGCACCGGCCCGAAAGGCCCCGA
>JAGQTU010000341.1 GCA_020438865.1 Mycobacterium sp. | reverse complement strand
TGCTTCGCCGAGTGCAGGATTCCCCCCTGGTCGGCAATCGCTTGGATCCGGCCGTTGCCATGGCACTGCTGCACCAAGCGGCCGTGCATGGAAAGACCGTGCTCATGGGCTACATCGACCCTGCCGGGGTCGCGACACAGCGGGTCGTGACCCCCATTTCGCTTCATGGCGGCCACCTGATGGCCTTCGATCCCGCGCAGGGCAGGATGCGGGAGTTTGCTGTGCACCGGGTGACTTCGGTCATGTCGGCCGACTCGGGATAATGGGCCTGGCGTAGCGATGAGGAGAAGTGGCGAAATTAGATGACCGCCGACGACGATGCAGAGCGCAGCGATGAGGAGGAGTGGCGGAGTCAATGACAGACGGACCGCTGATCGTTCAGTCCGACAAAACCGTCCTGCTCGAGGTTGACCATGAGCAGGCCGGCGCCGCCCGTGCTGCCATCGCCCCCTTCGCCGAACTCGAACGAGCCCCCGAGTATGTGCACACCTACCGAATCACCCCGTTGGCCTTGTGGAACGCCCGCG
>JAGQTU010000340.1 GCA_020438865.1 Mycobacterium sp. | reverse complement strand
AAGGACAATGCGCCGCGTTGGCTCCATTCATCGGTGCAGAACGTGCCCGACGCTCTGATTGCCGCCATGCGCGCGCCTGTTCCCGACGAACAGGCGGTTTTCCCGGAACCTCACAGTCAAGGAAATGCGAGATGAAGATCGGATTTATCGGCATCGGCAACATGGGCCTTCCCATGGCCCTAAACCTTGCCAAGGGCCCAAACGAGGTCACCGGCTTTGATACCGTTGCGACGGTGCCCGACCCTCTCGCCAAAGCCGATACGGCGCGTGCGGCGGTGCGGGATGCGGACGTCGTGATCACCATGCTGCCCAACGGCGACATCCTCAATCGGGTCTATGACGACATTCTGCCCGGCATGCCTGCGGGTGCGCTGATGATCGACTGTTCCACCGTTGATGTTGCCGAGGCGCGCCAAGCGGCGGCGAAAGCCATCGAGCGCGGCATGCGAGCCGTCGATGCGCCGGTGTCCGGCGGTGTGCAAGGCGCCAAGGACGCGACCCTGACCTTCATGGTCGGCGCTGACACGGA
>JAGQTU010000339.1 GCA_020438865.1 Mycobacterium sp. | reverse complement strand
TGGCCCGGCTCACCGAGGCGTTCAACATGATGCTGCGGGCGCTGGCCGAATCGAGGGAACGCCAGTCCCGGCTGGTCTCCGATGCCGGGCACGAGCTGAGAACGCCGTTGACCTCGCTGCGCACCAACGTGGAGTTGCTGATCGCGGCCCAGCAACCGGGCGCGCCGCCGATCCCCGAGCAGGAGATGGCCGGCCTGCGCAGCGATGTCATCGGCCAGATCGAGGAACTGTCCACCCTGGTCGGCGACCTGGTCGACCTGACCCGCGACGACGCCGGCGCGGTGGTGCACGACGTCGTCGACCTCAACGAGGTCATCGACCGGTGCCTGGAGCGTGTCCGGCGCCGGCGCAGCGACGTCGAGTTCGTCGTCTCGGTCGTCCCGTGGCACGTGTTCGGCGACGCCGCCGGGTTGTCGCGGGCCGTGCTCAACCTGCTCGACAACGCCGCGAAGTGGAGCCCGCCCGGCGGCCCGGTGCAGGTGGTGCTGCGGCGCACCGACACCTCGATGGCCGAGTTGGTGGTCGCCGACC
>JAGQTU010000338.1 GCA_020438865.1 Mycobacterium sp. | reverse complement strand
AACCCGTGGCCCCAGTGGCCCAACGTCTTCCGCGTCTCGTCCTCGCAGCAGGAGGGCGGCGACCGCGGCTTCGCGTTGATGACCACGGCCCTCGAGGGGGACGGGCGCGTCCAGCGCCTGCGCGCCCGCCAGGTGGACCTCGTCGACGGCCGCCTGGTCATGCTCGAGGCGCCCGAGGTGGTCTACGACTGCGACCTGCTGCTGCTGGCGATGGGCTTCGTCGGCCCCGAGACCGACGCGCTGGCCGCGCAGCTCGGCGTCGAGCTCGACGGGCGGGGCAACGTGAAGGTCGACGGCGATCTCGCCACCAGCGTGCCGGGCGTCTACGCCGCGGGCGACGCCGCGCGGGGCGCGTCCCTCATCGTCTGGGCCATCATCGAGGGGCGCGAGGCGGCGCGGGCGATCGACGCGCGCCTGCGGGCGGGCCCGGCCGCGCTGCCCACCCGGGGTCGAGACAGCGCCTTCGGGGGTCGCTGACCCATCTCGCTCCAGCCGTGGCGTGTGTCGGCCGAAGATGCCATCGGTGGCAGG
>JAGQTU010000337.1 GCA_020438865.1 Mycobacterium sp. | reverse complement strand
AGTCTCGAACAGCATGGTCGAGAAGTCGAGGGCGAGGAGCTGGATCTCCTCGTGGCGGTGCTGGGTGGTCATCTCGTGCATGCGCACGAAGTGGGGCATGGCCTCGTTGACGAACCAGAGGGCGGCGTCGGTGCGGGCCAGGCGGGGGTCGGGGTCGGGGGGCGGGCCGTCGGGGCGCGGTCGCTCGGCGTCGGCCAGCACCGGCTCGAGCGACTCCCAGTAGGGGAGCGAGCGCAGGCGGGGATCGGCCGAGAGCAGGTTGTGGAGGTGGGTGGTGCCGGTGCGGGGCAGGCCGGCGATCACGATGGGCGCCTCGAGGGGCTCGTCGAGGATCTCGGGGTGGCGGGCGATCTCGTGCTCGACCAGGAGGCGGTTGGCCAGCAGCTGCACGAACAGCGTGTGCTGGCTCACCGTGCCCATCGGGCTCAACTCGACGTCGCTCGTGAGGGCCTCGCAGAGCACGGCCAGCGGCTCGAGGAACCGGGGGTCGCCGAAGTCGTCGAGGCCGGTCGCCGCCGCGGCGGCATCGAGG
>JAGQTU010000336.1 GCA_020438865.1 Mycobacterium sp. | reverse complement strand
CCCACGAGGAGGCGGCGGTGGCGGCCGCCCGGGCGGCGTACCTCTGCGGGTTCACCGCCACCTCCAACCTCGCCGCCCGCGAGCGCTACGGCGTCCCGACGGCCGGCACCAGCGCCCACTCCTTCACGCTCCTCCACGACAGCGAGGCGGAGGCGTTCCGCGCCCAGGTGTCCTCGCTCGGGCGGGGCACCACGCTGCTGGTGGACACCTACGACATCGAGGAGGCGGTCCGACTCGGCGTCGAGACCGCCGGGCCCGAGCTCGGCGCGGTGCGCATCGACTCCGGCGACCTGGGGGTGCTGGCCGTCCGGGTCCGCCAGCAGCTCGACGCGCTCGGCGCCACCCGGACCCGGATCCTGGTCACCAGCGACCTGGACGAGTTCGCGATCGCGGCGCTGCGGGCCGCCCCCGTCGACGGCTACGGCGTCGGCACCGAGCTGGTCACCGGCTCCGGCCACCCCACCTGCGGGTTCGTCTACAAGCTGGTCGCGCGCGCCGACGACGACGGCGTGCTGGTGCCGGTGGCCAAGAA
>JAGQTU010000032.1 GCA_020438865.1 Mycobacterium sp. | reverse complement strand
GCCAGCGTTCGTCCTGAGCCAGGATCAAACTCTCCAAACAAAAACCCCCAGGTGAAAACCCAGGCAGAATTCGAATCAGAAAAATCTGACCAGACAAAAAGACACCAAACAAACTGGCATCAAAAAAACCACACCCACACAGGGAAGACGGGGAGTCCCCCCACAGGCATGGCAAAAACAACAAACAAAAACCACCAAACACACTATTGAGTTCTCAAACAACACACCCGCGAAACCCGCGAGCAGGCAACCCTGCCAGCTTACTTCAACTAGGGGGCGAGGTCAATCCCCGCTGCCAGCCAATTTTGCAAAGGTCCGGCGCGGATCCCGCTCGGTCTACTACTGTACCCGCTCGATCTCGGCGCCGAGACTGACCAGGTTCTCGACGAACAGCGGATAGCCGCGGTCGATGTGGAACACGTCGTGCACCTCGGTCTCCCCGTCGGCGACCAGCCCGGCCAGTACCAGGCCGGCACCGGCCCGGATGTCGGAGGACCACACCGGCGCGCTGGACAGCTGCGGAATGCCGCGCACCACCGCGTGATGGCCGTCGGTGCGGGCGTCCGCACCGAGCCGGATCATCTCCTCCACGAAGCGGAACCGCGCTTCGAAGACGTTCTCGGTGATCATCGACGTGCCGTCGGCGACCGACGCCAGCGCGATGGCCATCGGCTGCAGGTCGGTCGGGAAACCCGGGAACGGCAGGGTGGCGACGTTGGCCGCCTTGGGCCGCTCGTACTGCACCACCCGGAAGCCGTCGTCGTGCTGGGTCACGGTTGCGCCCGCGTCGTGCAGCTTGTGCAACACCAACTGCAGGTGGCCCGGATCGACACCGGTGACCGAGACGTCACCCCGGGTCATCGCCGCGGCGATACCCCAGGTCGCCGCCACGATGCGGTCCCCGATCACCCGATGCTCGGTCGGATGCAATTTCGGCACACCGGTGATCGTCAAGGTCGGGGTGCCGGCGCCCTCGATCTGTGCGCCCATCTGGTTGAGCATCGTGCACAAGTCGACGACGTCGGGTTCGCGCGCGGCGTTGTGGATCGTGGTCACGCCGTCGGCGACCACCGCGGCCATCAGGATGTTCTCGGTCGCGCCCACCGACGGGAATTCCAGCTGGATCTCGGCGCCGTGCAGCTTGTCCGCGGAGGCGACCACGCAGCCGTGCTCGATGTTGCAGTCGGCGCCGAGCTGTCGCAGCCCGGACTGGTGCATGTCCAGCGGACGCGACCCGATGGCGTCACCGCCCGGCAGGGCGACGCGGGCGCGCTTGCAGCGGCCGACCAGCGGGCCGAGCACGCACACCGACGCCCGGAACTGGCGGACGGCGGCGAAGTCGGCCTCGTACTTCGGTTCGTCGGGTGAGGTGATCCGTACCACCGAGCCGTCCAGCTCGACATTGGCACCCAAACCCCGCAGCACCTCGGCCATCAGGGGGACGTCCAGAATGTCGGGGCAGTTGGTGATCGTGGTGGTGCCCTCGGCGAGCAGGCTGGCCGCCATCAGCTTGAGGACGCTGTTCTTCGCACCCCCGACGGCCACCTCGCCGGACAACCGGTTGCCACCGGTCACCAGGAATCGCTCGCTCACGGGGTCAGTTTAGTGGAGCCGGACCCATGTCCCATGCCACTCGGCCGGTACGGTTTGGGCATGGGAGTGCACTTGACCCGCATTTATACGCGGACCGGCGACGACGGAACGTCTGGGCTGAGTGATTTCTCACGCGTCGCGAAAAGCGATCCCCGCCTGATCGCCTACGCCGACTGCGACGAGGCCAACGCCGCCCTGGGGGTCGCCGTCGCGCTGGGCCAGCCCGGCAACGAGTTGCGGAAGGTCATCCTGCAGATTCAGAACGACCTGTTCGACGCGGGGGCGGACCTCTCGACGCCGGTCGTGGAGAACCCGGAGTATGCGCCACTACGGATCACCGAGCCGTACATCACACGGCTGGAGTCCTGGTGCGATCACTACAACGAGACGCTGCCGGCCCTGAACTCGTTCATCCTTCCGGGCGGCACCGCCCTGTCGGCGCTGCTGCACGTGGCCCGCACGGTGGTACGCCGCGCCGAACGTTCGGCCTGGATCGCGGTGAAGGCCTACCCCGAGACGGTCAGCGTGTTGCCGGCCCGATACCTCAACCGGCTCTCGGATCTATTGTTCATCCTGTCGCGGGTGGCCAACCCGGACGGGGACGTGCTGTGGCAGCCCGGCGGCGCGAACGCCGAAGGGCCGCAGAAGAAGTAACGACGGCGGCTGGGCTACATGGCGCCGCGCCGCGCCCGG
Source organism: Mycobacterium sp. (assembly GCA_020438865.1). Classification (GTDB taxonomy): domain Bacteria; phylum Actinomycetota; class Actinomycetes; order Mycobacteriales; family Mycobacteriaceae; genus Mycobacterium. The sequence continues at coordinate 38,352 of JAGQTU010000032.1, read as the reverse complement.
GGCGACGGACGAGACTCGACCCAGGACAGGAAAGCGGTCAGCGCACCTCGGTCGAGGGCCATCTCGTAGCCGCTGCGCCGGTCGGCGGTGGTGTCGCGCAACTCCAGGACGACGATCTGCTCGGTCATGATGTCGAACTCGTCGCCGCGCGGCGCCCGCCTGCCGGTGATCTCCAGACCTCGGCGGCTCAACCGCCGGTCGGGCCACCACCGCAGGCTCGAGAGGCGGTAGAAACGCGCCTCGTCACCGCGGTACCGGATCACCCCGTGCCGCCAGCCGTGGCCGCCGACGGCGGGGGCGTCGCGCAGGATCGCGGCCGTCCCGCCCTGGCGCAGCTTCCACAACCGGTAGCTCAACGCGACGACGGCGAGCAGCAGAACACACACGAGCGCGGCCATGACGAACATCGGCGCGCTCATCGGTCGCGGACCGGCTAGTCGATTTGACCGATGGCCCGTAGCCGGGCCCGTCCGCGGGCCGCCGTCTGCGGGTCGTCCGAGCCGGCATCGGTTTTGGCGGCGTCGGCGTCGATCTCCGACTCGAACGCCGCCGACTCGGCGAGGATGGTCACCCCGGCTTCCGTCACCGACAGATACCCGCCGTCGACGGCGATGCGCAGATCGTCCTCACCCTCACGTTCGACGCGCACCATGGCGTCGTCGACCAGTTGCGCCACCAAGGGAATGTGGCGCGGCAGGATGCCGATCTCGCCGGAGGTGGTGCGGGTGAAGACGAATGTCGCCTTACCGGACCAGATCTTGCGTTCGACAGCGACGATGTCGACGTCCAGTTCGGCCATCTCACATCACCTTTCGCGTCCAGGCACCGCGCTCAAGCTCTTGGTTCTTCGCGCAAGCGCTCATCACAGCTTGGCGCCGAGGCTCTCGGCCTTCTTCGCCAGGTCGTCGAGGCCACCGATCAGGAAGAACGCCTGCTCGGGCAAGTGGTCGAAGTCGCCCTTGCAGAGCTTGTCGAACGCCTCGACGGTCTCCTTCAACGGCACGGTCGAGCCCGGCTGGCCGGTGAACTGCTCGGCGGCCATCATGTTCTGGCTCAGGAAGCGCTCGATACGGCGGGCGCGGTAGACCAGCTGCTTGTCCTCCTCGGACAGCTCGTCGATGCCGAGGATGGCGATGATGTCCTGAAGATCCTTGTAGCGCTGCAGGATTCGAATGACCTCCTGGGCCACTCGGTAGTGCTCGTCGCCGACCACGCTGGGGTGCAGGATCGTCGAGCTCGACGCCAGCGGGTCCACCGCCGGGAAGATGCCCTTGGAGAACACCGCACGAGAGAGCTCGGTGGTGGCGTCCAGGTGCGCGAAGGTGGTCGCCGGCGCCGGGTCGGTGTAGTCGTCGGCGGGCACGTACACGGCCTGCATCGAGGTGATGGAGCGGCCGCGGGTCGAGGTGATGCGCTCCTGCAGCTCACCCATCTCGTCGGCCAGGGTCGGCTGGTAACCCACCGCCGAGGGCATGCGGCCCAGCAGGGTGGACACCTCCGAACCCGCCTGGGTGAACCGGAAGATGTTGTCGATGAACAGCAGCACGTCCTGGCCCTGCTCGTCGCGGAAGAACTCGGCCATGGTCAGCGCCGAGAGGGCGACGCGCATACGGGTGCCCGGCGGCTCGTCCATCTGACCGAACACCAGCGCGGTGTCCTTGAGAACGTTGGCCTCCTTGAGCTCGACCCACAGGTCGTTGCCCTCACGGGTGCGCTCGCCGACGCCGGCGAACACCGAGGTGCCACCGAAGTTGCGGGCGATGCGGTTGATCATCTCCTGGATCAGCACCGTCTTGCCCACACCGGCGCCGCCGAACAGGGCGATCTTGCCGCCGCGCACGTACGGGGTGAGCAGGTCGACGACCTTCAGACCGGTCTCGAGCATCTCGGTGCGGGGCTCGAGCTCGTCGAAGGCCGGCGGGCGCCGGTGGATCGACCACTTCTCGAAGTCCTTGCCGTATCCCGGATCGTCGAGGCAGTCACCGAGCGCGTTGAACACGTGGCCCTTGACCCCGTCGCCGACCGGCACCGAGATCGAGGCGCCGGTGTCGGTGACCTCGACGCCGCGGACCAGGCCGTCGGTGGGCTGCATGGAGATGCAGCGCACCAGGCTGTCGCCGAGGTGCTGGGCGACCTCGAGGGTCAGCGTCTTGGCCATGGCCTCGAACGCGATGTCGGCGTGCAACGCGTTGAACAGCTCCGGCACCGATCCGCGGGGGAACTCCACGTCGACGACGGGGCCCGTAACGCGGACGACGCGTCCTGCTGTCTTGTTCTCAACGGTGGCAGTCATGCTTTTTCGCTCCTGAGCTTTCTGGGTGGGCCTATTTGGCGTCGGCGAGAGCGTTTGCGCCGCCGACGATTTCGCTGATTTCCTGGGTGATCTGAGCCTGCCGCTCCCGGTTGGCCATCAGGGTGAGGGCCTTGATCAGGTCGTCGGCGTTGTCGGAGGCTGCCTTCATGGCGCGCCGCCGCGATGCCGACTCCGAGGCCGCCGCCTCCAGCAGCGCGGCCAAGATTCGGGTCGCAACGTAGCGCGGTAGCAGCGATTCGAACAGTGTGGTGGCGTCGGGCTCGAACGAGAACAGCGTGTGCGGTCCGGCGTCCTCCTCGACGTACTCCACCACCATCGGCGCGATCCGGCGCGCCTCGGCGGTCTGGGAGAGCATGGACTTGAACTCGGTGAACACGATGTGCAGCTCGTCGACACCGAGGATGTTGTCCGGACCGGGATCGTCACCGGAATCGTCGGCACCGGCGAGGAACGCCGCGACCAGGGTCTGGGCGATGTCCTGGGCGTTCTCGTAGGTCGGCTGCTCGGAGAAGCCGGTCCACGACTCGGTGATCTTCCAGTTGCGGAAGCTGTAGTAGCCCAGCGCCTTTCGGCCGACCACGTAGAGGATCGGGTCTTTGCCCTCGTCGCGCAGCAGCGAGAAGAGCTCCTCGGAACGACGCAGCACATTGGCGTTGTAGGCGCCACACAGGCCACGGTCAGACGACACCACCAGCACGCCGGCCCGCTTCGGGTTCTTCCGCTCGACGAGCAGCGGATGATCCAGCGCCGACTCGGCCGCCAGATTCGTCAGCATGTTCGTGATCTCGGCGGCGTACGGACGTGCCGCCTCGACCCGGGCCTGGGCCCGGGCGATGCGGGACGTTGCGATCAGCTCCTGGGCCTTGGTGATCTTCTTGATCGACCCGGCCGAGCGGATTCGTCCCCGCAGTTCGCGCAGTGTCGCTGCCATGCGTTACTCAGACCCTCCGGTCTACTTCTTCTTCGGGGCGGGCTTGCGGACCTGGACGGATTCCTTCTCGACATCGGCCTCGTCCATCGCTTCGACGTGGGCGTCGGGAACCACCGAGCTGCCGTCGGTGGTGGCGAAGCCCTTCTTGAAGTCGTCGACGATCGAGGCCAGCTTGTCCTCGGCCTCCTCGGAAAGCTTCTTGGAGCTCCGGATCTCCTCGAGCAGATCACCGTTGGTGGCCTTGACGTGCTCGAGGAACTCCGCCTCGAAGCGCTGGACGTCCTCGACCGGCACCGAGTCCAGGTGACCCTTGGTGCCGAGGAAGATCGCGACGACCTGATCCTCGACGGCCAGCGGGCTGTACTGCGGCTGCTTGAGCAGCTCCACGAGGCGGGCACCGCGTTCCAGCTGGGCCTTCGAGGTCTCGTCGAGGTCGGATGCGAACGCCGCGAAGGCCTCCAACTCGCGGTACTGCGACAGATCCAGGCGCAGCGAGCCGGCCACCTCCTTCATCGCCTTGATCTGGGCGGCGCCACCGACGCGGGACACCGACACACCGACGTTGATGGCCGGGCGCACACCCTGGTTGAACAGGTCGGTCTCCAGGAAGCACTGGCCGTCGGTGATCGAGATGACGTTGGTGGGGATGTAGGCCGAGATGTCGTTGGCCTTGGTCTCGATGATCGGCAGACCGGTCAGCGAGCCGCCGCCGAGTTCGTCGGAGAGCTTGGCGCAGCGCTCCAACAACCGGGAATGCAGGTAGAACACGTCACCGGGGTACGCCTCGCGGCCCGGCGGGCGGCGCAGCAGCAGCGAGATCGCGCGGTAGGCCTCGGCCTGCTTGGTGAGGTCGTCGAACACGATCAGCACGTGCTTGCCGTCGTACATCCAGTGCTGGGCGATGGCCGAACCGGTGTAGGGCGCAAGCCATTTGAAGCCCGCGGAGTCCGAGGCGGGGGCCGCGACGATGGTGGTGTAGTCCATCGCGCCACCCTCCTCCAGCGCGCGGCGCACGCTGGCGATCGTGGTGCCCTTCTGACCGACGGCGACGTAGACGCAACGTACCTGCTGGGTCGGATCGCCGGTCTCCCAGTTCTTGCGCTGGTTGAGGATGGTGTCCACGCAGACCGCGGTCTTGCCGGTCTTGCGGTCGCCGATGATCAGCTGGCGCTGGCCACGGCCGATCGGGGTCATCGCGTCGATGGCCTTGATGCCGGTCTGCAGCGGCTCGCTGACGCTCTGGCGCTGAACCACCGAGGGGGCCTGCAGTTCGAGGGCGCGACGGGTGCCGGCGTTGATGTCGCCGCGGCCATCGATGGGCTGGCCGAGCGGGTTGACCACGCGGCCCAGGAACTCGTCGCCCACCGGCACGGAGAGCACCTCGCCGGTGCGCTTGACCTGCTGGCCCTCCTCGATCTTGTCGAACTCGCCGAGGATGACGGCACCGACGCTGTGCTCGTCGAGGTTCAGCGCCACACCGAGCACGCCGCCGGCGAACTCGAGCAGCTCCTGGGTCATCACCGAGGGTAGGCCCTCGACGTGGGCGATGCCGTCACCGGCGTCGATGACGGTGCCGATCTCCTCGCGCCCGGTGTCCGCCTCGAAGCTCGAGACGTAGTCCTGGATGGCGCCCTGGATGTCGTCAGCGGAGATTGTCAACTCTGCCATGGCTTTTCGTCTTCCTGCCTTTGTTGGGTCTTGTGTGGTTCTGTGCTGTTCGGGCGGCTAGTCGGTCGGCTAATCAGGCAGCCGGGTCTCGGCTGCCGCCAGCCGCGAGGACAGCGTTCCGTCGATCACCTCGTCGCCGACGGCGACCGCAAGGCCGCCCAGCACCGCGGGATCGATGTTCAGCTGGACCGAAACGGGGTGGTTGTAGATGCGGCCCAGCACCTGGGTGAGCCGGTTACGCTGGGCATCGCCGAGCTCCGTCGCCGCGCTCACCTGCGCAACGATCTCGCCGCGGCGGGCCACGGCCAGCTGGGCCAGCGCCTGCACGGCCTCGTCGGCACGTTCGCCGCGGAGCAGATCGACGGTTTGCGCGAGCAGCGCGGTGGCCGTCGGGTTGGCGCCGTTGCCCTGGCTCATCACGGTGCGCACCAACTCGACCCGGCCCTGGGCCGGCTTGACGAAGTCGCTGAGCAGCGTGGTCAGCTGCGGGCGTTCGTCGAGGATGCGACTGAATCGGAACAACTGCTCCTCGACCTCGTCGGCCTGGTTGTCGCGCTCGGCGCGGACCAGCAGGCTGAGCCGGGCGACGTGCTCGACCCCGTCGACGAGATCGGAGGTCTGCGACCACCGGACGGCGGCGGCGGTGTTGAGCACGGCCATCGCCGGATCGCCGATCTTGTCGCCGAGCAGGCGCTGCAGCAACCGCTTCTTGGCCGCCACCTCGCCGGTGGCCTCGGCCAGATGGCGGGCCAGAATGGGCTCGCCGACAAGGAGTTTGGCGACCGACGCCAGCTCGTCGGCCAGCCGCGACAGGGCGTCCGCGGACAGGTCGGCGGCCACCGAGTCGAACTGCTCGACCAGCGCGGCCTGCGCCTCGCGGCTGGACGAACGCAGCTCGGAGGACACCTCCGGGGTGAAGGCCGCCGGCGCCATCGAGTCCAGTTCGTCGAGGAACCGGTCGATCGTCGCCGACTGTGCCGCCGGGTCGGCGACGTGGGCCCGGACGAGTTCGCCCGCCCGACGCACCGACTCGCTGCCCAGCTCGCCGCGCAGCTGGCGGATCAGCTGAGCGCGCAGCAGCTGAACCTGCTGTCCGCCTTGAACCTTGATCCGCTCCACCTCGACATCGGCCTGCGCCCGCAGCTGCTCGGCGATGCGCTCGGCATCGACGCGGGCCTCTTCGGTGATGTGCTTGGTCTCCGCCTTGGCTTCCGCCACCCGCTCGGCGTGGAACTTGTCGGCCTCCGCCAGCCGCTGGGCGGCCTTCGCGCTCTCATCGAGCTGGTTGCGCACCGCCTCCTGCTGGTTGGCCATCATCCGGCGCACCGGGGGCACCACGTACCGCCAGATGATCCAGAGGATGACCAGGAAGCCGATGAGCTGTCCGATGAAGGTTGACATGCTCCTACCGTCCCGGCGCTGACGCCGACGTAGTGGACGCGGTGTTCGACACAGGGACACCGAGGACCCGGCTGGCCAAGTTCGCCGACAGGGTGTCCACCGACGTCCTGAGGTCCGAAGCGATCGCGTCGCTCTGCTTCTTGAGCTCGTCGCTCGCCTGCTGCAGCGTCGCGGCGGCCTCTTCGTTGGCCCGGCCCCGCATGTCGTCGAGGATGGCACGGCCCGCGGCACGGGCCTCGTCACGGATGCCGGAGGCCTCCGTGCGGGCCGCGGCCATCTCCTTCTGGTAGTCGGACTCGGCGGCCGCCTCCTGCGCGACGGCCTTGCGGCTGTCCTCGACGGTCTTGGCGACCATCGCTTCGCGCTCACCGAGCACCTTCTGGACCGGCGGCACGACGAACTTGCCGATCACGCCGAGCACGATCAAGAAGATGGCCAGCACGAAGAAGAAGGTGCCGTTGGGGATGAGGAAGTTCTGCGTGCCGCCTTCCTCAGCCGCCAACAGGGTGACGCTGTGCTCCCCCATGCCGACTAGGAGGCGCCGGGGGTGGCGAACACGAACAAGGCCATGAACGCCAGGTTGATGAAGTACGCCGCCTCCACCAGACCGACGGTGATGAAGAACGGGGTGAACAACCGGCCCTGGGCCTCGGGCTGCCGGGCGATGCCGGAGATCAGGGCGTTACCGGCGATACCGTCGCCGATACCGGCGCCGATGGCGCCGCCGCCCAGAATGAGGCCGCCGCCGATCAGGGCGCCCATGACGATGGTGGGGTCTGCTGCCATTCCTTATCCTCCTTGATTGCTGGTAGGACACCTACCAGGCTGTGGGTGGTTCGTGGGTCGAACTGCTCGGTTAGTTGCGGTCAGTGGTGCTCATCTTCCAGTTCCATGGACTGGCTGAAGTACAGGATGGTCAGCAACGCGAAGATGAACGCCTGGATCAAACCGACGAACAGGTCGAAGGTCTTCCAGATCGCATTCGGCGCCCACATGATGTACGGCGGGAAGAGCGCGATGAGCGCAACCATGATTCCGCCGGCGAAGATGTTGCCGAAAAGTCGGAGCGAGAGCGAGATGGGTTTCGCGATCTCCTCGACGAGGTTGATCGGCGCCAGGAACGCGACGTGGCCCTTCAGCAGCTTGACCGGGTGGCCCAGCAGGCCGCGGCGCCAGATGCCGGCGGCGTGGTAGCAGAAGAACACGAACAGGGCGAGCGCGAGCACGAAGTTGATGTCGGCGGCGGGCGGCTTGAGCAGTTCGTGGGTCTTGCCGTCGGCGGTGCCGTACTGCACCGGCAGCACCGAGATCCAGTTCGCGACCAGGATGAAGATGAACAGGGCCACGGCCAGGGGCAGCACGAACGGGGCGATCTTCATGCCGATCGCGGACTCGATCTGGCCGCGCATCTGGATGGTGAGCGACTCCCACAACAGCTGCACACCGCTGGGCACACCCGTCGAGGTGACCTTTGCGCGCAGCACGAAGGCCAACGCGATGACGATGACCGCGGCGATCGCGGTGGCCAGCACGGTATCGACGTTGACCGTCATCCCGAGCCATTGGGCGGTCTCGTGATGACCGACCTCGATCGCGCCCTCGGCGAGGATTCGTTCACTCATGGTGCTCAATCCTTCGGTGCTTCGTCCGGGGTGCCCGACCCCGCGGCCACAACTTCACTGCCATCACCCGTGCGCATCTTCTTCCACACCGGCAGCGCAGTACTCAAAACCAGCAAAACTTGGAACAGCGCCAGGCCGAACAGCACCCCCAGGCCGGTCGGCCGGAAGGCGAAGGCCACGGCGAGACCGATGACGGAGATGACCAGCAGGCGGGTGGCGGAGTTCAGCGCCATCTTGCGCTTGAGCGGATGGTCCTGTGCGGTGATCGACTCGACCGACCGCTGCACCAGTACCGCGTTGAGCAGGCCCAGCGCCAGGCCCACCCCGAAGAAGACGCCGAACATGACGTGCCCCGCGAGCGCGGCGAGACCCACCGCCACCACGGTCAGGACGCAGGAGAGGACCAGCAGCCGAACGGGCCGGAAGGCAACGGACGGAAACACCAACGGCGCATCTTGCGCTGGCGTCGTCACAGGTCCACCTCAATCATGCGTTGTCGCGAACTGGCCGGGGTGATTGCCGGATGGCCCGCCGAGCGTATCGAACAGGCCGAGGCGCGGTGGAATCACCCAAGGGGCAGCTCCCTTTGTCGGTCGTTTTCGGCGCCGATCGGACGCGAATCCGAGGGGCCGGGGGCCGGCAACCCGCGAGGTGTCGTTGATGTCTCGGCTGGGTTCTGCCAGCACCGTACCACATGGTAGACGGGCCTAAACACGTCTACTACTTACTGTCGTAAGCTCCGTCGTAATCGTCCTCGCGGCGGCGCAGCAGCGGGATCAGGGTGACGACGACGGCGACCACGATCGCGGCCAACATCACCGCACCGGTGTAGCGCGGATCGAAGAAGATCGTGCTCGCCGCCCCGAGCGCGACGATGCCCACCCAGAGGTAGATCACCAGCACCACCCGGCGATGGGAATGGCCGATCTGCAGCAGGCGATGGTGCAGGTGCATCTTGTCGGGACTGAACGGGCTGAGCCCGGCGCGGGTGCGCCGGACGATGGCCAGCAGCATGTCCAGCGCGGGCACGAACATGACCGCGACGACGAGCAGGAACGGCGACAACAGGGCGAACACGTCGCGGGCACCGTAGGCGCTCTGTGAGATGGGTCCGGCCGCGGTGGTCGACGCCGCGGCGAGCATCAGTCCGATCAGCATCGAACCGGAGTCGCCCATGAAGATCCGCGCGCGGTAGAAGTTGTGCGGCAGGAAGCCCAGGCATGCCCCCGCAAGGACCACGGAGATCACCGCAGGTGGGTAGAACAGCACATCGCCGCCGTGGTCGCGAAGCAGTCCGACCGAGAAGATGCAGATCGCCAGCGCGGTGATCAGACCGAGGCCGGCGGCCAGCCCGTCGAGCCCGTCGACGAAGTTCATGGCGTTGACGATCGAGACCGTCAGGGCCAGGGTCAGCAGGATCGAGGACACCTGGTCGAGCACGATGGTGCCGACCCCGCCGATCGGGATGTAGAGCACACTCCACGCCACACCCATGGTGACCAGCACGCTGGCCGCGGTGATCTGGCCGGCGAACTTGGTCAGCGCGTCCAGCCCCCACCGGTCGTCGATGAGTCCGATACCCATGATCAGCCCACCGGCCACGACCACCGCGGGCATGCCCGAGGAGTAGATGAATCCGCGGGTGAGCGCCGGCAGCTGGGAGGCCAGGAACACCGCGGCGATGACGCCGACGTACATCGCCAGCCCGCCCATCCGCGGGGTCGGGTGCAGATGCACGTCGCGTTCGCGCGGATACGCCACCGCGCCCAGCCGGGTGGCGAGCACCCGCACCCAGCCGGTGGCGAAGTAGGTGACGATCGCCGCGGTCAGACCGACCAGGACGAGCTCGCGCAGCGGCACACCGGCGCCGCGGTCGGCCAGCGCCAGCACGCGTTCGGTCGGCAGCGTCACGGCGGCACGGGAAGCCGACAAGGCGAGAACGTCGGTTTGGCTCACCATCGCAGAAAACGGTACTGCACCGACCTGAGACGGCGGCCCCGTCAGGCGCTCAGCGAGGCCACGTCGGTGCCCAGCACATCGGCGACGGCCTGCGCGCTGATCGGGCCATCCCGCAGGATTCGCGGCTCCGGACCGGTGAGGTCGACGATCGTCGAGGCGGTCTGCGCCCCGGACGGCCCGGCGTCGAGGTAGACGTCGACGAGGTCGCCGAGTTGGTGTTGCGCCTCCTCGGCGGTGGTGGCCGCGGGGCGGCCGGAGATGTTGGCACTCGAGACGGCCATCGGCCCGACCTCACGCAGCAGTTCGATCGCCACCGGGTGCAGCGGCATCCGCAGCATCACGGTGCCCCGTGCGTCGCCGAGGTCCCACTGCAGGGAGGGTGCCTGCTGGACCACCAGGCTCAGGGCACCGGGCCAGAAGGCGCGGATCAGTTCGCGGGCGCTGTGCGGCACGGTGTAGACGAGGCCCTCGATGGTGTGCCAGGAGCCGACCAGAACACCGACCGGCATGTCCCGGCCGCGGCCCTTGGCCGCGAGCAGGCCGGTGACGGCGCCGCTGTCGAAGGCGTCGGCGCCGAGCCCGTAGACGGTGTCGGTGGGCATGACGACCAGGCGGCCGCTCTTCACCGCGGCGGCCGCGGCGGCGATCGCGGTGTCGCGCTGGTGCGGGTCGCTGCAGTCGAACACCTGGGTCACGCTGACTCCTCCCGTTCGGCTCTGCGAGCGGTGACGAACCTCGGCCGCCCGGTGAGGTCGCGGTGCGCAGTCACCGCGTCGAACATCCCGGTGCGACCGATCGATTCGACCGTCCGAGCCGACGTGGTGTCGTCGTGCTCGACGGCCAGCAGGCCACCGCTCTTGAGCCACCCGCCCGCGTGGTCGGCGATCGGTGCGATGACGGCCATGCCGTCGGCGCCGCCGAACAGGGCATGGGCCGGGTCGTGCTGGGCCACTTCGGGTTCCAGCTCGGCCCCGGCGGGGATGTAAGGCGGGTTGGCCACCACCAGGTCGACGGTACCGGCCAGCTCCGGAAGGAGTCCCGCGGCGGTGACGTCGGCCTCGACGAGTTCCACCGCCGAGGATTCGGTGTTGCGCCGGGCGTAGGCCAGCGCGCTGGCGTCGTCGTCCACCGCGATCACCCGCGCCCGCGGCCGGTGGTGGGCCAGCGCCATCGCCAGCGCACCGGAGCCGGTGCACAGGTCCACGATCAGCGCGTCGGCCGGAAGCGCCTGGGCCAGCGCCCATTCCAGCAATGCCTCGGTCTCCGGCCGCGGGATGAACACGCCGGGACCGACGTGCAGCGTCAGCGGGCCGAACGCCGCGATACCGGTGATGTGCTGCAACGGGATTCGGCGGGTGCGCGCGGTGATCAACTCGTCGTAGCGGCCGTAGAACTCGGCGCCGGGCGTGGCCATGACGGCCAGCCGGCCACGCTCGGTTCCGGCCGCGTGGGCGGCCAGCAGTTCGGCATCGGTGCGCGCCGAGTCGATCCCGGCCTCGGCGAGCGCGGCGGTGGCCACGTCGATGGCCTGCCGGAGCCGGGGAATCATTGCTGTTGCAGCCGGGCTTGTTTGTCGGCGGCGGCGAGCGCATCCAGCACGGCGTCGAGGTCGCCGTCGAGCACCTGGTCGAGGTTGTGCGCCTTGAACCCGACGCGGTGGTCGGTGATCCGGTTCTCCGGGAAGTTGTAGGTGCGGATCCGCTCACTGCGGTCGACGGTGCGGATCTGGCTGGCGCGGTCGGCTGAGGCGTCGGCCTGCGCCTGCTCCTCGGCGAGCGCCTGCAGTCGCGCAGCGAGGACCTGCATTGCGCGCGCCTTGTTCTGCAGCTGCGAGCGTTCGTTCTGGCAGGTGACCACGATCCCGGTGGGCAGGTGGGTGATCCGCACCGCGGAGTCGGTGGTATTGACTCCTTGGCCACCCTTCCCCGAACTCCGGTAGACGTCGATGCGCAGATCGGACTCGTCGATCTGAACCTCTTCGACCTCTTCGGGTTCGGGGTAGACCAGCACGCCGGCGGCCGAGGTGTGCACCCGGCCCTGCGACTCGGTCACCGGTACGCGCTGCACCCGGTGCACGCCGCCCTCGAACTTCAGCCGCGACCACACCCCGTCGGTGGAGTCGCCCTTGCCGGTGATGGACAGCGTCGCCTCTTTGTAGCCACCGAGGTCGGAGAACGTCTCGTCGAGGACGGTGACCTTCCAGCCCTGTCGTTCGGCGTAGCGGATGTACATGCGGGCCAGATCGGCGGCGAACAGCGCCGATTCCTCGCCGCCCTCACCCGACTTCACCTCCAGCACGATGTCGTCGGCGTCGTGCGGATCACGCGGGGCCAGCATGTCGGTGAGTCCGGCGTCGAGCTCGGCGACCTTTGCCTCCAGCTCGGGAACCTCCGCCGCGAACGACGCGTCGTCGACGGCGAGCTCGCGGGCGGCCTCGAGGTCGCCGCGCGCCGTTTCGAGCTTGTGGTGCGCGGCGACGATCGGGGCCAGCTGTGCGAAGCGCTTGCCCACCCGACGGGCGTTGACGACGTCGTCGTGCAGTTGTGGGTCGGACAGTTGACGCTCGAGGTCGGCATGCTCGGCGAGCACTGCGTCGATCGCCGCAGCCGTCTGCGTCATCTACCTTCCCCTCCTCGTGTGTTGCGGGGCCGAAACGCAAACCGACGCCCGGCCTCTCGCTCAAACTCCGCGACAGATCGGGCGCCGGTAAGGCAGCTAGTTGTCGGCCGACTCGTTGGTCTTCTGAGTCCGCTTGCCGTAGCGCTTCTCGAAGCGCGCCACCCGGCCGCCGCTGTCGAGGATTTTCTGCTTACCGGTGTAGAACGGGTGGCACTGTGAGCAGACCTCGACCACGATGTGGCCGCCCGGCTTGGTGCTTCGGGTGGTGAAGCTGTTGCCACAGCCGCAGACCACGGTGGTCTCGCCGTAGGCAGGATGAATGCCTGATTTCATGGTGTCCTCTTCATTCGTAGGTCGCCGGGTCGCCCTCGGGATTCTCCCTGGCTGGCGGGCGTGAACCGGTACCTGAGGTGGTCGACGGTTCAGTATGCCAGGTGGACCGTCACCTGCCCAAACGCGTCGGTGGCGGGGGCTATTCCGCCGTTCGGGCGGTGTACACCCGGCCGCGCGGCTCCCGCGTCCACAACCGGCCGCCGGATGGGTTGACGCCGCGGGCGACGAGTTCGCGCTTGAGGACCTTGTTGGTGGCGGTGGCGGGAAGCCGATCGGCGATCCAGACGTGCCGGGGCCAGGCCTTCGGGGACAGGTCGGACTGGATGGCCAGGAAGTCCCCGAAGGTTTCGGGGGTCAGTTCGGTTCCGTCGGCCAGCACGACCGCCGCCATCACCTGATCGCCCACATGCTCGTCGGGAACCGGATAGACCGCGACCTGGCTGACCTCGGGCAGCCGCAGGATGATGCGTTCGATGGGGGCCGCCGCCATGTTCTCGCCGTCGACGCGCATCCAGTCCGCGGTCCGGCCGGCCAGGTAGATCCACCCGTCCGCGTCGCGGTAGCCCAGGTCTCCCGACCAGTACATCCCGTGCCGCAGCCGCTCGTCGGTGGCGTTCGGGTCGTTGTAGTAGCCGCCGAACATGCCGCCGCCGGTGGTGTTGACGATCTCCCCGATCGCCTCGTCCGGGTTGGCCAGGGCGCCGGTGGCGTCGAAGCGCGCCGTCGCGCACTCCTGCCGCGTCTCGGAGTTGTAGATCGCCACGCCCGGGAACCCGCGGCCGACGGACCCGGACGGACAGTCGTCCTCCCGGGTGATGATGACCGCACCCTCGGTGGACCCGAAGCCGTCCCAGACCGTACAGCCGAACCGGCGGCTGAACTCGTCGATGTCGCGATCGGTGGCCTCGTTGCCGAAGGCCACCCGCAGCGGGTTGTCGTGGTCGTCGGGCCGCTCGGGGGTGGCCAGCACGTAGGCCAGCGGCTTGCCGACGTAGTTCAGATAGGTGACGCCGTAGTGCCGCAGATCGTCGAGCAGCCCGGACGCCGAGAACGTGGCCGGCGCCATCGCCGCGCCCGCGGTCAGCGCCACCGACCAGCCCGCCATCAGCGCGTTGGAGTGGAACAGCGGCATCGACAGGTAGCAGACGTCGTCGGCGGTGATCTCGAAGCGCTGCACCAGGGCCGCCCCGGCGAACGGCACCATCATGTGCGCGACCCGGACGGCCTTCGGCTCGCCGCTGGTGCCGGAGGTGAAGATCAGCATGAACGTGTCGGTGGCGGTGACCTCGCGATGCGGGGTCAGCTCACCCGCGCCCGCGAGCCGCTGTGACCACTCCTTCGAGGACAGGTCGAGCACCCGGACCCCGGGAAGCGACAGGCCGTCGAGCAGGCCCCGGTGCGCGTCGTCGGTGAGCAGGATCTGGCAGTCTGCCTTGCGGATGTCACGGGCCAGCGCCTCGCCGCGGCGGGTGTCGTTCACGCCGCACAGCACATAGCCGCCCAGCCCGGCGGCCGCCATGGCGGTGAGCATCTCGGGGGTGTTGCCCAGCAACGTTCCCACGTGCAACGGCCGCTCGGGGTCGGCGAGCGCGATCAGGGCGGACGCCTGCCGAGACGCCTCGTCGAGGTGTTCGCGCCAGGTCCAGACCCGGTCGCCGAACTTCACCGCCGGGGCGGGATTGTCGAGGTGCTCGCGCAGCAACTGCTGGACGGTCTCGGCCATTGATCTCCCGTCTCGCTGATTCGTCCGCCGCCGCGGCGGCGATACCCGTCACAATAGAAGCGCAGGGTAAACAGGATGACAAATCTGTCTACTGCCCCGAACGCGGCGCCGGTTTGCGACGATGTCGAGGGTTGAACCGCGGGGAACGGACGGGACGCGAAGGAGGCGCCGGGGTGATCGCCAGCACCGATGCGGCCAGCACGACCGAGACGAAGAGCGTGCGGGAGCGGCTGATCGACGCGGCGGAGGGTTGTCTGCGCGCCAAGGGCATCCGCGCGACGACGGTGTCCGAGGTGGCCGAGGCGGCGGGCGTCTCACGCGGCTGGCTCTACCGGCACTACCCCGACAAGGCGTCCCTGCTGGGGGCGGCCATCGTGCGGCTCAACGAGGCCTTCTGGGGCGAGTCGAACCGGACCCTGTCGGCGATCAGCGGATTCGAGGAGCAACTGGCGGTCGGCGTGCGACTGGGCCGCAGCGCCTACGAGACGCCGGGCGCGCTGGTCATGCAGTTGCGGCGGGACGAACCCGAGGAGTTCGCGGCGTGCGCCGGCGCCGGCGTGCAGGGCCTGGTACCCGACCTGGGCAGGTTCTGGCGGCCCTATCTGGAGGCGGCGCGGGACCGCGGCGAAATCCATCCGGAGACCGAACTGGACGAGGCCGCCGAATGGGTGGCCCGGGTGCAGATCAGCCTCGGCACGGTTCCCGGCGACACCCTCGATCCCGACGATCACGACGCGGTGCGGCGCCACATGCGGCGTTACGTGTTGCCTGCGCTGAGGGTCACGCCCGCCCAATGAGCCTCAGGCGACGCGGTGCGCCTCCACCTCGTCGCTGATGGGGCTTGGACGCCCGCCGAGCACCATCAGGATGTCGCGGATCGGCGCGGTCAGCAGGTGGCCGTGGCCCTCGGTGAAGTCGGCGTCGGTGGCGACCAGCCGGATACCCTTGAGGCGCTTGGCGGGCTGCGTCGGAAAGGTCATGTGCCACAAGCGTTCCGCTGCTGCGGCGGCGGCCGCCGGGGGCATCGGGCGGTCGATACCCAACGGGACCGCGATGTCCTGCCCGTGCACCAGGACGTCGGTCAAGGGATCGAGGGGTTTGGTGCCGACGATGTGTTTACGGGATCCAACCATGCCGCGCATCGCCGCCACGATCTCGGCTTGCGATCTGTTGTCTTCCAGGGCAAGTCGGTTGATCATCGGGTCGAAGCGGAATCCCGACTTCAGCGCTTCGACGACCACCCGGGCGGGGCCCATCTGCGAATGCGTGAGATGCGCCGCGACATCGCGCACCCGCCATCCCTCACACAGCGACGGGGCGACCCACTGCTCGGGGGTGAGGCTCTCGAGCAGATCGGCCAGGCCGGCGCGTTGATCGTCGATGTTGCGCCAGATCTCGTCGGTGTTCATCGTGGATCCTTCGGTCAATATCGGTGCATTGCGGCGAAACCATCTGAGCGCCAGAAGCTATCACGTCCCGAGTCGCAGATTGCCGGGCCCGGCAATTCAGTGATCCGGGCGCGGGACGGCCGTGGGGCTGACACAATGCGGCTCGTGAACGCCGCCCGCACCCTCATGGTTGGTTTGGCCGCTGCGCTCTCCGGCGCCCTGGTCGCGTGCGGCGGATCGGCGGCCGGGCCCAGCACCTCTGCCAGCTCCGAGGCCACCACCACGTCGACAAGCGCGGCCGCGTCGACCAGCTCGGCCGCGGCCGCGAACACCGGCGTCAGCAACGGCCAGACCTACACCGTCACCCGATCGACCACAGGTGACGCCACACCCGACGGGACCGGCCGGTGGACGCTGGTGGTCGACACGATTTCCGGGGGCGATGCGAAGGTGGCCGACACCTTCAACCGGGCGGTGCGGGCGTCGGCCCAGGGTCAGCTCGATCCGGTCAAACGCGACGCAGGCAACGACGGCACGTGGAGTTTCGACACCAAACCGGAGATCTTCTTCGGCAGCGCCGCGGTGTCGGAACTGATCAGCGGCCTCTACAACCACGTGCCGTCGGCGCATCCGGTGAACTACGTCAGCACCGTGGTGATCGACTCGCGGTCGGCGACGCCGATCACCCTGAAGGATCTGTTCAGCGACGAACAGGCCGGACTGAACCGGCTCTCCCAGCAGACCAAGCAGCTGTTGCCTGCGGTCATGGGCGTCGGCGAGAGCCCGATGCCCGACGCCCCGGGCAACGCGCCGATCGAGGCCAACTTCGCCAACTGGATCCCGACTCCGAGCGGTCTGGAGATCCACTTCGCGGACTACCAGTTCGCACACGGACTGCCCGTGCTGACCGTGCCGTGGTCGGCGCTGGACGACCTGCTGGCACCCGGCATGGCCGCGTTGCGGCAGCCCTGACGCCGGTCAGTCGACGTCCGGTGCCCCCGGGGCCGTCTTGGAGACCTGCACCAGGAACTCGTAGTTGGTCTTGGTCTTGCGCAGCTGGCTCATCAGCAGGTCGATCGCCTGATGGGAGTCCAGGCCGGACAACACCCGGCGCAGCTTGTGCACGATGGCGAACTCGTCGGCCGACAGCAGCAGCTCGTCCTTGCGGGTGCCGGACGGGTTGACGTCGACCGCGGGGAACACCCGGCGCTCGGCGATCTTGCGGTCGAGCTTGAGTTCGGCGTTGCCGGTGCCCTTGAACTCCTCGAAGATCACCGTGTCACCGGTCGACCCGGTTTCCACCATGGCGGTGGCGATGATCGTCAGCGACCCACCGAACTCGATGTTGCGCGCCGCGCCGAGGAACCGCTTGGGCGGATACAGCGCGGTGGAGTCCACACCACCGGACAGGATGCGCCCGGACGCCGGGGAGGCGTTGTTGTAGGCGCGGCCGAGCCGGGTGATCGAGTCGAGCAAGACGACGACGTCCTTGCCCTGCTCCACCAGGCGCTTGGCCCGCTCGATGGCGAGCTCGGCGGCCTGGGTGTGGTCGGACGGCGGCCGGTCGAAGGTCGAGGCGATGACCTCGCCCTTGACCGAACGCTGCATGTCGGTGACCTCTTCGGGCCGCTCGTCGACGAGCACGACCATCAGGTGGCATTCGGGATTGTTGCGGGTGATCGCGTTCGCGATGTCCTGCATGATCGTGGTCTTGCCCGCCTTGGGCGGCGAGACGATCAGCGCGCGCTGGCCCTTGCCGATCGGCATGATCAGGTCGATCACGCGGGTGGTCAGCTTCTCCGGAGTGGTCTCCAGACGCAGCCGCTGGTTCGGGTACAGCGGGGTCAGCTTGCCGAACTCGGGACGCTTGCGGGCATCCTCCACCGGGCCGCCGTTGACGCTGTCCAGGCGAACCAGCGGGTTGAACTTCTGCCGCGAATTCTGGCCGCCGCCGTCGCCCTCCTTGGCCACCCGCACCGCACCGGTGACGGCGTCACCACGGCGCAGGCCGTTCTTGCGGACCATGTTCATCGAGACGTAGACATCGTTCGGGCCGGCCAGGTAGCCGGAGGTGCGCACGAACGCGTAGTTGTCGAGCACGTCGAGGATGCCGGCGACCGGCTGGACGACATCGTCCTCGCGCAGTTCGGGCTCGTTGCCGCCGCCCTCGCCGCCACCGCGCTCGCCGCGGCGCCTGCGGTCCCGGAACCGGCGGCCGCGGCGGCCCTGCCGGCCTTCGTCCTCGTCGCCGCCACCGCCACCGCGGTTCTGCTGGCCGCCGGACCCGTCGCCGCCCTGCTCGGCGGAGTCGCGGTTGTCCTGCCGGTTGTCGTTCCTGGGCTGGTTGCGGCCGGACCCGTTGTCCGCCGGCCGCTCCTTGTCGTCCTTGTCGGCGCCGTCGGCGGGCGCACCGGCCTCGCGCGAGGCGCCGCGCCGCTCCCGGCGGCGCTGCTCACCGGCGCCGGCGCCGGAATCGCCCGAGCCGGCCGTCGGGGCCGCATCGTCGGTGCGCTCGGCGGCGGACTCGGCCTTCGCCCGTTCGCCGGGCCCCTCACCCCGGTCGTCGCCGTTGTGAGCGGCGCCGTTGCCACCGTTCTGGCGGTCCCGGATGGCGGTGATCAGCTCGCTCTTGCGCATCCCCGAGGTGCCCTTGACGCCGACCCGGTTCGCCAGTGCGCGCAGTTCGGGCAGCACCATGGCGGAAAGACCGGTCTCACCGGCGGAGCCGGCGTCCGCACCACTCGCCACCTGCGATTCGGCTTCTGGCTTCGATTCGCGGGCCGGGGGGACGTCGGCAGGTACGGCGGACGGCGACTCCGTCTGCGGGGCGCTGTCTCCAGCCGTGATCAGGTCCGTATCAGACACGGATTTCCTTTCTTCCCCCGCCGTCTCTCGTCTTGCGAGGGGTTCTGGCACTCAGCCGATTCACTGAATGCGAAGTCTCACCGTCATCGGCGCCAACGGTCATGGCGGGATTCGCGGCTACCTGGCGAAGCGTCAGTCCACGATTGGAACACGATGAGAATTGGTGGTCGTCCTAAGGTAGGCGCAGGTGCAGACGCTGCGATTGCCGGACGGCACCGAGGATAGCCGCCTTCGTGGCACGAAGCAAGAAAACCGCGCCGGCGGGTGTATACCTCAGCCGCGGACGGCCGCCCCTGCGTTCCAGCGAACAGGTTCACCGATACTCATCTCGCTGACGGTGAACCCGTTCGCGATGCCGAACTCCAATGCCTCGTCCGGCAGGTTGGGGCTGGTGGTCAGGCCCAGAACGGACGGACCGGCGCCGGATAGCACCGCTGGAATGCCACAACGCCGCAGGACCTGCAGATATTCCGCCGACGCGGGCATCGCGGGCGCCCGCTGCGACTGGTGCAGCGCGTCCTCGGTGGCCACCATCAGCAGGTCTGGGCGCTCGGTCAGCGCTATCACCAGCAGGGCGGCGCGGCTGACGTTGAACCGGGCCGCTTCATGGCTGACCTGGGCCGGTAGCAGCACGCGGGTCTCCGCGGTCGACGAACGGACCTCCGGGATGGCCGCGAACAGATGGATGTCGGGGTGCAGGCGCACGCACGCCGCGGCATAGGCCGGCGAGTCGTGCACCGTCTCGGCCCAGGAGACGACCGCGCCACCCAGCACGGCCGCCGAGGCGTTGTCCGGGTGCCCCTCGAACTCAGAGGACAGCTGAATCAGCTGCGACTCGGTCAACGGTTCCAGATCAGCCTGGGCGACAAGGCCATTGGCGGCAGCCAGGCCGCCGACCACCGCCGCCGCCGACGATCCGAGGCCGCGCGAGTGCGGAATGGCGTTGCGGCAGCGCAGGATCAGGCCGGGGGCGCTCGCCCCGGCGGCGGCCAGGCCGTGGTGGATCGCCCGCACCACGAGGTGCTCGTGTGTGTGCGGGACGTGGCCCGCGCCCTCCCCCTCGACCTCGACGATCAGCCCGGAATCGGTTGTCTCGACGACGATCTCGTCGTACAGACCCAACGCAAGCCCGACGCTGTCGAAGCCAGGGCCCAGGTTCGCACTGGACGCCGCGACGGCGGCGCTGGCCCGCAGGCCGGCGGGCAGGCTCGCGGTCACCGACACCCCGCGCTCATCCGAGGCCCAGTTCGGCGACGACGGCACCGGGATCGACCGGCAACGGGGTGACCGTCGGCATGTCCCGCAGGGCGGTGTCGGGGTCCTTCAGCCCGTTACCGGTGACGGTGCAGACCACCGTGGAACCGGGTTTGACCCAGCCGTCCTCGACCGACTTGAACAGCCCGGCGATGCTGGCCGCCGAGGCCGGCTCGACGAACACCCCTTCGGACTCGGCGACCAGGTGGTAGGCGGCCAGGATCTCCTCGTCGGTGGCGGCCAGGAAGCGGCCGCTCGACTCCCGCTGGGCGGTGACGGCGCCGTCCCAGGATGCCGGCGATCCGATCCGGATCGCGGTGGCCAGCGTCTCGGGGTGGCTGACCGGCTTGCCGAGCACCAGTGGGGCGGCGCCGGCGGCCTGGGTGCCCAGCATCCTGGGCAGCTTGTCGGATACGCCGTCGCGGTGGTACTCGGTATAGCCCCGCCAGTAGGCGGTGATGTTGCCGGCGTTGCCGACCGGCAGCGAGTGCACATCGGGGGCGGTGCCGAGGACGTCGACGATCTCGAACGCCGCCGTCTTCTGGCCCTCGATGCGCACCGGATTCACGCTGTTGACCAGCGAGATGGTCGGGTAGTCGGCGGTGAGCTTGCGGGCCATCTCCAGGCAGTCGTCGAAGTTGCCGTCGATCTGGATGATCTTGGCCCCATGCATGAGGGCCTGGGCGAGCTTGCCCATCGCGATCTTGCCCTGCGGGATGAGGACGGCGCAGGTAATGCCGGCCCGGGCGGCATAGGCCGCCGCCGACGCCGAGGTGTTGCCGGTGGACGCGCACAGCACGGCCTGCTGCCCGCGGGCCACCGCGTCGGTGACGGCCATGGTCATGCCGCGGTCCTTGAACGACCCGGTCGGGTTGAGACCCTCCACCTTCAGATGCACGGTGCAACCGGTCTTCTCGGACAGCCGCGGCGCGGG
Source organism: Mycobacterium sp. (assembly GCA_020438865.1). Classification (GTDB taxonomy): domain Bacteria; phylum Actinomycetota; class Actinomycetes; order Mycobacteriales; family Mycobacteriaceae; genus Mycobacterium. The sequence continues at coordinate 17,341 of JAGQTU010000032.1, read as the reverse complement.
CACCAGCGGGGTGCCACCCTCGAGCAGGGTGACCGGGGTCCAGTCGGCGGCCACCGGCAGGCGATCCCGGTAGGCCTCGATCAGGCCCGGCCACGCGCTGTGAACCTTTGTCGGGCTCATTCGCTCGTCCCCTCCAACCGCAGCACACTGTTGATCTGCTGCACCGCGTCGAGGTCGCTCAGCGCAGCGACGGTGTCCGACAGCGCCGCGTCGGTGGCCCGGTGCGTGACGACCACGATGCGGGCGCCACACGGCTGACCCTCCTCGTCGACGAGGCCCTCCTGGCGCACCTCGGCGATGCTGACCTCACGGTTACCGAATTCGGCTGCCACCGAGGACAACACGCCCGGCTGGTCCTTGACGGTCATGCTGACGTAGTAGCGGGTCGGGATGACACCCATCGGGGCGATGGGCAGCTGCGCGTACTTCGACTCGCGGGGACCGCGGCCGCCCTGCACCCGGTTGCGGGCGGCCATCACCAGATCGCCCATCACCGCCGAGGCGGTCGGCTTGCCGCCGGCGCCCTGGCCGTAGAACATCAGCCGCCCGGAGGCCTCGGCCTCCACGACCACCGCGTTGAACGCGCCGCTGACGGTGGCCAGCGGGTGGGTCAGCGGTACCAGCGCCGGGTAGACCCGCGCCGAAACCCGTTCCTGGCCATCGTCGGTGACGATCCGCTCGCAGATCGACAACAGCTTGATGGTGCAGCCCAGCGCCCGGGCCGACTCGAAGTCGGCCGGGGTGACCTTGGTGATGCCCTCGCGGTAGACGTCGTCGGCGGTGACACGGGTGTGGAACGCGATGGACGCCAGGATGGCGGCCTTGGCCGCGGCGTCGTAGCCCTCCACGTCCGCGGTCGGGTCGGCTTCGGCGTAGCCGAGGGCGCTGGCGTCGGCCAGGGCGGCGGAGTAGTCGGCTCCGGTGGAGTCCATCTCGGACAGGATGTAGTTGGTGGTGCCGTTGACGATGCCGGCCACCCGCAGCACGGTGTCGCCGGCCAGCGACTGGGTCAGCGGACGGATCACCGGAATGGCTCCGGCGACGGCCGCCTCGAAATACAGGTCGACATGGGCACGTTCGGCGGCCTGCGCAAGCTCGCCGGTGGACTGGGCCAGCAGCGCCTTGTTCGCGGTGACCACCGACTTGCCGTGCTCGAGTGCGGTCAGGATCGCCTTGCGGGCCGGCTCTACCGGGCCCATCAACTCGACGACGATGTCGACGTCCTCGCGGGACACCAGTTCTTCGACATTCTCGGTGAGCATCTCGAGCGGTACGCCGCGATCACCGGACACGTTGCGCACCGCCACACCGCGCAACTCCAGCGGCGCGCCGATGCGCGCGGCCAGGTCGGGCGCGGTCTGCTCGATGATGCGCACGACCTCGCTGCCTACGTTGCCCAGACCGAGCACGGCCACGCCGATCGGCGATGTGGCCGGCTCGGCGGCTCCGGCCGCCTTCTCCGATTTACTCATTGGCTACCTCACTTCCAGACTCAGCAGATCGTCGACGGTCTCCCGGCGCAGGATCAGGCGGGCGTGCCCGTCGCGCACGGCCACCACGGCGGGGCGGCCGATCAGGTTGTACCGGCTGGACATCGAATAGCAGTAGGCACCGGTGGCGGCCACGGCCAGCAGATCCCCGGCGCACACGTCGTCGGGCACCCAGGCGTCCCGGACGACGATATCGCCGCTCTCGCAGTGCTTCCCGACGATGCGGGCCAGCGTCGCCGGCGCGTCACTACCCCGGGACACCAGGCGGACCTCGTACTGGGCGCCGTAGAGGGAGGTGCGGATGTTGTCGCTCATCCCGCCGTCGACGCTGATGTACCGGCGCGAGTCGCCGGCGCTGATGGCGACGTCCTTGACGGTGCCCACCTCGTAGAGGGTCACCGTTCCGGGTCCGGCGATCGCGCGGCCGGGTTCGACGACCAGCCGCGGTACGGGCAGGCCGACGGCGGCGGATTCGTGGCGCACGATCGAGTCAAGCTTGGCCGCCAGATCCTGAACGGGTGGCGGATCATCTTGCGGCACATAGGAGATACCGAGTCCGCCCCCGAGGTCGACGGTGGCGATCTGGGCGGTCTTGTCCACACCGAACTCGGCGACCACGTCGCGCAGCAGGCCGATGACCCGGTGGGCGGCCAGTTCGAAGCCATCGACGTCGAAGATCTGCGAACCGATGTGGCTGTGCAGGCCGACCAGTCGCAGGTGGTCGGTGGCGAAGACACGGCGCACCGCCGCCATGGCCGCGCCGCTCGCCAGCGAGAGACCGAACTTCTGGTCCTCGTGCGCGGTGGCGATGAACTCGTGGGTGTGCGCTTCGACGCCGACGGTGATGCGGATCAGGACGTCCTGCACCACACCCGCGTCACCGGCGATGGTGTCGAGCCGCTCGATCTCGGTCATCGAGTCGAGGACGACATGCCCGACGCCGGCCTTGACCGCGGCGGTCAGCTCGTCGATCGATTTGTTGTTGCCGTGGAACGCGATTCGCTCGGCCGGGAAGCCCGCGTGCAGCGCCACCGCCAACTCCCCGCCGCTGGCCACGTCGAGGGAGAGACCTTCTTCTTCGACCCAGCGGGCGATCTCGCTGCACAGGAACGCCTTGGCCGCGTAGTGCACATTGCGGCCGCCACCGAATGCGGTGGCGATCTCGCGGCAGCGGCCGCGGAAGTCGTCCTCGTCGATGACGAACAGCGGAGTGCCGTACTCGGCCGCGAGCTCGATGACTGAAACGCCGGCGACCGTCACCTGACCGTCGGGGCGGCGAACCAGGTTGTGCGGCCAGATGTTCGGCGCCAAGTCCAGCACGCCTGCCGGTGTCTGCGGTCGCGGCGGGGTGCCGCCGTGGTGGATCTCCTCGGCGTGCCGCGGGCCGGCCGGGTGAGCGTTCACATGCGCTCCGGCGCGGAAACGCCCAGAATGCCCAGCCCGTTGGCGATGACCTGGCGGGTGGCGTCGCACAGGGCCAGGCGGGCCCGATGGAGGCTGCCCGGGGTTTCATCGCCCATCGGCAGCACCCGGCAGGAGTCGTAGAACCGGTGGTAGTCGCCGGCGAGGTCCTCGAGGTACCGGCACACCCGGTGCGGTTCGCGCAGGTTCGCCGCGGTCTGCAGCACCCGGGAGAACTCCCCGAGGTTGCGGATCAGGATGCCCTCTTTGTCGTGGGTGAGCAGGTCGAGATGCGCGGTGTCGGCGGCCAGGCCGAGGTCGGCGGCGTTGCGGGCCAGTGCCGAGAGCCGGGCATGGGCGTATTGCACGTAGTAGACCGGGTTCTCGCTGGACGCCGAGGACCACAACTGCAGGTCGATGTCGATCGGGGTGTCCACCGAGGAACGGGTCAACGCGTAGCGCGCGGCGTCCACGCCGATGGCCTCGACCAGGTCGTCGAGGGTGATCACGGTGCCCGCCCGCTTGCTCATCCGCACCGGTTGCCCGTCGCGCACCAGGTTGACCATCTGGCCGATCAGCACCTCGACGGTCTCGGGATCGTCACCGAGGGCGGCCGCGGCGGCCTTGAGTCGGGCGATGTAGCCGTGGTGGTCGGCGCCGAGCATGTAGATGCACAGATCGAAGCCCCGCTGCCGCTTGTCGAGGTAGTACGCCAGATCACCGGCGATGTAGGCGGGTTGGCCGTCACTCTTGATGACAACGCGGTCCTTGTCGTCACCGAATTCGGTGGTGCGCAACCAGGTTGCGCCGTCCTTCTCGTAGATGTTGCCGGTCTCGCGCAGCTTGGCGATCGCCTGGTCGACCCGTCCGCTGGTGTGCATGGAGTCTTCGTGGGTGTAGACGTCGAAGTCGGTGCCGAACTCGTGCAGCGAGGCCTTGATGTGGGTGAACATCAGGTCGACGCCGATGGAGCGAAAAGTCTCGCGCTGCTCGTCGTCGGGCAGGGCGAGCGCGTCGGGCGCGTTGGCCAGTACCTGGGCGGCGATGTCGGAGATGTAGGCGCCGGCGTAGCCGTCCGCCGGGGCCGGCTGTCCGTTGGCGGCGGCGATCAACGAGTTCACGAAGCGGTCGATCTGGGCGCCGTGGTCGTTGAAGTAGTACTCGCGGACCACCTCGGCGCCCTGGGTGGACAGCAGCCGGCCCAGGGCGTCGCCGACCGCGGCCCAGCGGGTACCGCCGATGTGAATCGGTCCGGTGGGGTTCGCCGAGACGAATTCGAGGTTGATCTTCTGCCCGTCGAGCAGCCGTGAGTGGCCGTAGTCGGCGCCGGCCGTGACGATGTTGCTGACGATCACGCCCTGCGCCGACGCCTCCAGGCGCAGGTTGACGAAGCCAGGGCCGGCCACCTCGGCCGAGGCGATGCCGTCCGATGCCGCCAGCGCGTCGGCGAGCCACCCGGCGAGTTCGCGGGGGTTGGCGCCGACCTTCTTGGCGACCTGAAGGGCCAGGTTGGTGGCGTAATCGCCGTGCTCGGGGTTACGGGGCCGTTCGACGGTGACAGCCTCGGGCAACGCGGCGGCGTCCAGACCGTGCTCCACCAGCACGGCGGTGGCAACGCGTCTGAGCAGCACGGCAAGGTCGGCGGGTGTCACGAGGGTTCATCCTATGGTCTGACGTGGTCAGACCCCGAATCGATTGGGGTGGGTAGCGCCGGGGAGCGTGGCGGCGAGCACCGACGCCGATGCGTTAGGCTGGCGGGGCCCAAATGGCGCGTCTTCACCATGCGCCCCCGTAGCTCAGGGGATAGAGCGTCTGCCTCCGGAGCAGAAGGCCGCAGGTTCGAATCCTGCCGGGGGCACCAGGGTTGTTGCATATCGGCACGCACGTCGACGAGGTCGGTTTTCACCACACCGCAAGAGGACAAAACATCGGCCCGCCCCGAACTTTCCAGGGGCGGGCCGATCTTTTAGGGGGTCTGCCTGCAACGTTGCCGATCCGAACTAGATCGTTTGCTGCGATGATCCGACGCTAGCGCAAACACGCAGGCATTGGCAAGAACATTGCGGGATTATCCTTCATTTCTTGTTAGCCTAACCATCGATCTGAGTTTGCGGATCTAGACGCGGACCGGTGTTCTGGATGTACCACTGCGCGCCCGGCTGGGAGCGACTCCTTGGGTGGCCCGGGGCAAGAGATGCTCCCGGGCGGACAACGGCTTGAATCCACGCGGGCCAGCGGACAACCCCGACCGGCTGATCGCCGCGCGGCGGCCGTGGAGAGTTCGAACAGGCAACAAAACGAGACGGGTAGTTCAAAAAATACTTCCCCCGGCGGCTCGATCGTCCTAGCCTCAGTGCATGACCGCTGCCGCCCAGCTCCCGTTTCGTCAGGACCACCCACTGCGGTCGTCGCAGGAGTTGTGCAGTCTGCAGGCCGAGGGCCCGATCCACAAAGTCCTCACCCCGGTCGGCGACCAGGCCTGGCTGGTCACCGGATACGCCCAGGTCCGCCGACTGATGGACGACGAGAACCTGGGCCGCACCCATCGTGAGCCCGCCAACGCACCGCGCAGCAGAACCTCGGCGTTGTTCGGCGGCCCGATCGGCGACTTCGACACCGAGCTGGCCGACCACGCGCGGATGCGCCAGCTGCTACAGCCGCACTTCTCCCCCAGACACATGCGCGAGCTGCAGCCGAAGGTCGAAAAGCTCTGCGCCGCAATGCTTGACGACATGGAGCAGCAGGGCCCACCGGCCGACCTGCACGCGAGCCTGGCGCAACCGTTTCCAGTGCTGGTGATCTGCGATCTGCTCGGCGTGCCGTATTCCGACCGGGACCGCTTCCGGATCTGGGTCGAGGCGGCCGCGTTCTCCCCGGACGACACCGCGTCGATGGACGGTCTCGCCGCCCTGCTCGAGTACGGGCTGGAACTCGTCGCCGTCAAACGTGCCGAGGCCGGCGATGACGTCATCTCGCGGCTGTGTGACGAACCCGACCTCACCGATCTCGAGGTGGCGACGCTGGGTATGCAGCTGCTGTTCGCCGGGCACGAGACGACGGTGATGCAGATCTGGCTGCAATCCCTGCTGCTGCTCACCCATCGCGAGCAGTGGCAGGCGCTGTTGGCCTCGCCGGACCAGATCCCGAAGGCCGTCGAGGAACTCCTGCGGGCCGGGATGCCGGGCGGGATCGGCGTTCCGCGCTATGCCCGGGAGGACATCGACGTCGACGGGGTCACGATCAGGGCCGGCGACCTCGTCCTGCTCGACCCCGGATCGGCCAACCATGACCCGGCGGCCTTCCCCGACCCGTACCGGATCGACCTGGCGCGCACCGGCGCGGCCCACGTCGGGTTCGGCTACGGCCTGCGCTACTGCGTCGGCGCCGCACTCGCGCGCATGGAGCTGAAAACGGTCTTCTCTCAGCTGATTCCGCGGTTTCCCGATATGCAGCTGTGCGCCGATGTGTCCACCCTGGCCACCGGATTCCATTCGCTGTCGCACGGGCTGGTGCCGCTGCCCGTCACCTGGTGAACGGGCTAACTCAGCCGCGGCGCCGGTTGACGAGCGGCCCGCGCATGGCCCGCACCGACGGCGGCACCGGGATGGCGTCGTCACAGTCCGGCGCCCGCTCCGGATCCCCGTAGACCGTCGTCAACGGGACCACCCCGGCCCACACCCCGGCGGCGATGTCCTCGTCGGAGTCCTCGGGCCAGCCGCCGCCGACCTTCAGCGACCAGTTGTCTTTCCCGATCGGCATGCGCAGCGCCATGGTCGCGGCCAGTTCCTTGCGCGAGCCGGCCCGGAGCTCGGCGACCCGGCCCGGGATGAAGGTGTCCACCAACTGGTCGAGATAGCCGACCTTGTCCTCGTCGCCGAGCCGCTCGAACATCCCGAACAGCACAGCGCTGCGGAAGCGGAACGACGACTCGAACCCGCAGCGGGCCACCATCACCCCGTCCAGCGTGGTGACCGACACCGCCGCCGCCGCGCCGTCGGCGAGCTGGCGCAACCACGGCGATCCGGTCGAGCCGTGGATCACAAGTTCGTCGCCGATGCGGGCGAAGCCGATCGGGAAGATCACCGGATGACCGTCGCGGATCAGCGCGATGGTGGCCAGCGGGGTGCTGTCGAGCAGTTCGTCGAGCTCGGTGCGCGAGGTGCGCTGCTTCTCCGGCAGCCGGCTGACGGTGGTCGATGGGTGCGACATGGCCATCACTGTCGCACGCGGCGCAGCGCCGCGGGAGTCAGATCGTCCAGGCTGGGGTAGCCGTCGACGGCCAGCAGCAGGTCGGCCTCGGCCAGCAGGGAGCGCAGTACGTGCACGATGCCGTCGGTGCCGCCGAGGGCGGCGCCGTACGCGTACGGCCGGCCGATCCCGACGGCGGTGGCCCCCAGGGCGAGGGCCTTGACGACGTCGGTGCCGGAACGGATGCCGGAGTCGAACAGCACCGGCACGTCACCGGCGGTCGCGGCCACCACGTCGGGCAGGCAGTCGATGGCCGGTACGCCGCCGTTGGCCTGCCGACCGCCGTGATTGGAGCAGTAGATCCCGTCCACGCCCGCGTCCACCGCGCGCCGGGCGTCCTCCGGATGACAGATGCCCTTGAGGATCAGCGGCAGCGACGTCAGCGAACGCAGCCACGGCAAGTCGTTCCAGGTCAACGAGTTTCCGAAGATGCTGATCCAGTGCAGCACGGCGTTGCGCGGGTCGGCGTCGATATCGGCGTCGACCTTGCTGCGGAAGTTCGGGTCGCTGATGTAGTTGGCCAGACACATGCCGCGCAGTTGGGGGAAGTTGGCCGTCGCCAGATCACGGGGGCGCCAGCCGGGGATCCAGGTGTCGAGGGTGACGACGATTCCGGCGTAGCCGGCGGCCTCGGCGCGATTCACCAGGCTCTCGGCCAGGTCACGGTCGGTCGGGGTGTACAGCTGGAAAAGCCCTGGCGTGTCGCCGAATTCGGCGGCGACGTCCTCGAGCGGATCCATTGTCAGCGTCGACACGCACAACGGCACCCCGGTGCGGGCGGCCGCCCGGGCGGCGGCGATGTCACCGTGCCGGTCGGTGGTGCACAGCCCGATCACGCCGACCGGGGCCATGAAGATCGGTGCCGGCCAGCGCCGACCCCACAGCTCGACGGACAGGTCACGCTCGGTGGCGCCGACGAGCATGCGCGGGATCACACCCCACTGCTCGAAGGCGGTGATGTTGGTCCGCTGGGTGTGCTCGTTGCCCGCGCCGCCGGCGATGTAGGACCACAGCGACGGCGAAAGGGCTTGTTCCGCCCGGCTTTCCAGCTCGGCGAATGACATCGGTAGATTGGGCAGCACCCCGTTGAGACCTTGCAGATAGATCTCGAGCTGGTAGTTGCCGTAGGGCTGGGTCATGGCCATTGCCTCACTCAGTCGATGTCACCGACCAGGTCGGCCACCCGCCGCACCTGGTCGAGGTCCGAACTGGTCGGGATCAGGTGCACCTCGGTGGTGCCGATCGCGGCGAACTTGCGCAGCGTCGCGACCAGTTCTTCGTCGCTGCCCGACCAGCCGGTGGTGGGCGCCATCGCGTCGACGTACTTCGGCGGGATCCAGTTCATGTAGTGCCGCAGGTGGCGGTGCACCTGCGCGCGGGCCGCGTCGGCCTCCCCGAGCGCGAACCAGAACGAGGTCGCCAGATGCGGTTTCGGCTTTCCGGCCTCGGCCCACGCGGTGCGGGCGATGTCGAACAGCTCGTTCTGCTTGCCGGTGTCCAGATCCAACGAGATACCGGCCAGCCCGTCGGCCCACTCGGCGGCCACCCGCGTCGATCTCGGCCCGGTGGCCCCGATCAGCAGCCGCGGGCCGTCCGACTGCACCGGCGCGGGCCCGACCGGCAGCACCGACTCGGTGATCTTCTCCCCGGCCCACACCCGCTTCATCACCGCGACCCGCTCGGCCATATCCCGGATGGTCTGCGTCTTCGGGTCGGCGCCGACCGCGCGGTAGTCCTCCTCGCGGCCACCCGAACCGATCCCCACGATCAGCCGGCCACCGGAAAGCATGTCGGCGGTCGCCAGCGCCTTGGCCAACATCACCGGATCGTGCAGCTGCGGAACCACCACGGTCGTCACCAGCGGCACCCGCTCGGTCCAGGCCGAGAGCGCACCGAGCAGGGTCAGCGAATCCGGGTTGTTGAACGCGATGCGCTCCCCCCAGCACAGCGACGAGAAGGGACCCTCGTCGACCAGCTGGGCCCAGCGCTTCAAGATGTTCGCGTCGAGGTCCGGCTCCATCACCGGCAAGGTCATGCCAATCTGCACGCCGCGATTCTGGCACGGCCGGTGCCGGGCCGCCGCAACCGAGGTGATCGCTACGGCACCGGGTCCTTGCGCGCCCGCACCGGCCCGGCGCTCGCCGGCGGTTGCAGCAGGTTTCCGCGCAGGCTTCCCCGCGCGGTCCGGACGCCCACCAGCAGCCAGGTGCTCAGCAGGCCGACGTAGGCGATCACCGCGGCGACCTTGAACGCGGGCAGGTCGGTGTGCACCGCCAGCTGGGTGGTGCCGGTGACGAAGGTGCCGACCGGGAAGGTCAGGCTCCACCAGGTCAGCGCGAACGGCATCCCGTTGCGCAGGGTGCGCACGGTCAACAGGGTGGCGAGCGCGATCCAGAGCACCGCGAACCCCCACACCGGCACCCCGAACAGCACCGCGAAGACGTTCATGCTCTGGGCGACGGCCGGGTCGACGGCCAGCCCGGCGTTGAGCCCCAGCAGCCCGGCGGCGGTGATGGACTGGCCGAGCGGACCGAGCACGATCCACAGCGTCGGCACCCGGGCGGTTCCCGACGTGCCGAACATGACCAGCCGGTTCCAGATCATCGAGATGATGATGAAGGCGGCCACCAGCGACAACCCGAACATGGCGTAGCAGCCGTAGAGCATGGTGGCCCGGCCGGCACCGGGCGCCAGGTGCGGAATCAGCAGCGCTCCGGTGGCGGCCGAGACCATCGGCGGGACCACCGGCATCAGCCAGCCACCGAACGCGGCGTCCGGCTCGACGGTGTGCTGGGTGAACATCAGATAGGGGATGCTGACCGCGGTGAACAGCCCGCCGGCGGTGCCCGCCGTCCACAGCACCCAGTCCAGGTCGACGGCGAGGCGCTCACCGATGAGATCTCGGCCCACCAGCACCGCACCGGCGCCGACGGTGAGCAGCGCCATCGGCGCCGCCCCGTAGAAGTGCGCCATCTGTGGGTTGCGGGCGTGGCTGCGGGCCACGGTCGGGTGGCGTAGCCAATGTCCGCCGACCACCAGGGCCAGCACGACGAGCAGAACGGCGGCCAGCACCCAGACGATCTGGGTGAAGGTCCGCAGTCCGGTGAGGTGGATGGGCAGGGCGGCACCGGCGGTCGCGACGATCCCGGTGCCCATGACCGACGCGAACCAGTTCGGGCCGATCTGGCCCAGCTTCTCGATCCGGTTCTGTGCTGCTGTCATCAGACCTAAGACCCTACGGCCGGGTCGCGCTAGCGCAGCGCCATTCCGTAGAGCAGGGCGTCCTGCGGTTCGGGAGCGAGGTTGGGAAACAGCTGCGCCCGCGCCTGCCACGCCTCCAGGGTGAAACCGGCGCGCTCCAGGACACGCACCGAGCGCGGATTGTCCGGGTGCACCGAGGCGGCGGCCCGATACAGCGCCGGGTCTGACCTCAGGTGGTCGATCACGAGCTGCAGCGCCTCGCCGGCCAGACCCCGGCCCCAGTACCGCCGGCCAAGCGCGTAACCCAACTGCACCGCGAACGGCGCGGTGTGGAAATAACCGATCTGCCCGACCAGTTCGCCGCCGTCACGCAGCATGATCAGCCAGGTGTGGTCGCCACCGACGTTGAACAATCCGGCGATGACGGCGCGGGTCTCCTCGACACCGCGGTGCGGCGGCCAGGCCAGGTAACGGGTGACCTCCGGGTGCGACGTCACCACCGCGTACAGGTTCTCGGCGTCGTCGAGCCGCGGGACGCGCAAGGCGACCCGCTCCCCGGCGATCACGTCATCGGCCACGGTGCGCCCCTAATGCCCGCGCCGGTCTTCCTGCGTCAGGTAGTCGCTCGCGAGCTTGCTGACGTGGGGCGGCAGCGAGCCGGCGGCCACGTCGGCCAGCGTGGTCTCCTCGAGCACCGAGCGCATGCTGGCCCGCAGGGCGCGCCACACATCGGTGAGCGCCTCGGTGGGGCCGGTGTAGGGCAGGTCACCCAGGTCGATGTCGCGCACGCTGGCCAGCGGGCCGTCGATGCAGCGCAGCACATCGGCGACGCTGATCTGCGTGGCGGGGCGGGCCAACTCGTAGCCCCCCTCGCGGCCGCGGTGGCTGCGCACCAGCCGGTCCGTGCGCAGAACCGACAGGATGTCGACGAGGAACTGGGCGGGGATACCCTGCGACTTCGCCAGGTCCTCGGTGGTGACCAGGGCGCCGCTGTCCACCGCGGCCAGCTGGGTCATCGCGCGGACCGCGTACTCGGCCTTCGCTGACATCCGCATGCCGGGGATTCTGCCACTGTGACGGTGATCGCCGGGTGCGGCGCTACCGGGTGACGGCCAGCACGGCCTCGGCGTACTCCGGTCGGCACACCACCAGATCGGGCAGCTTCGGGCTGGACTGGTTGTAGCGCAACGGGGAGCCGTCGATGCGGGAGGTGTGCAGGCCCGCGGCCCGCGCGACGGCCACCGGGGCCGCCGAGTCCCATTCGTACTGCCCGCCGGCGTGGACGTAGACATCGGCGAAGCCCTGCACCACGGCCGCGACTTTTGCTCCTGCCGAACCCATTTCGACCAGCGTGCCGTCCAGCCGCTCGCGCACCTGCATCGCGATGTCCGGTGGCCGGGTTCGCGACACCACGATCCGAGGGTGTTCCGGCGCGGCCGGCGGTGCCGCCACGGTCGGGGTGGCCAGGGTGACGCCCTGGGCGGGCAGGGCCACCGCACCGGCGATCAGCTCACCGTCCTGCCACAGCGCCACGTGCACGGCCCAGTCGTCGCGGCCGAGTTCGGAGAACTCGCGGGTGCCGTCCAGCGGATCGACGATCCAAACCCGCCTGCTGCGCAGCCGGATCGGGTCGTCGGCGCCCTCCTCGGAGAGCACCGCATCGTGGGGGCGCTCGGCGCCGAGCGCCGCCATCAGGAAGTCGTGCGAGCGCTTGTCGCCGGCCGCCTTGCGATCGTCGACCGACGCGTCGGCGAACTCGCGGCGGACGTCGAGCAGCAGCCGTCCGGCCTCGGTGGCCAGCGTGGCCGCCAGATCATCGTCGCTCACCGGCGCTCCTCGAGCAGTTCGACCACCTGGTCGGCCAGTTCGTCCGGGCCGCGATCGGGGGTCAACCGCAGGTCCGGATTCTTCGGCCGCTGGTAGGGGCTGTCGACCCCGGTGAAGTGCGTGATCTCGCCGGCGCGGGCCTTGGCGTAGAGGCCCTTGGGATCTCGGCGCTCGCAGTCCGCCAACGGAGTGTCGACGAAGATCTCGAAGAACTCCGTCCCCTGGTCGGTGTGCACCTTGCGGGCCAGCTCCCGGTGTTCCTCCAGCGGGCTGATCACCGGCACCAGCACCGTCAGGCCGGCGTCGGCCATCAAGGTGGCGATGTGCGCCAGTCGGCGCAGGTTCTCGGCGCGGTCGGCCATCGAGAAGCCGAGGTCCGCGTTGAGTCCGTGCCGAAGGTTGTCACCGTCGAGAATGTATGCGGGGCAACCGTGTTCGAGTAGCTTCTGCTCGACCAACACCGCCACCGACGACTTGCCGGAGCCCGACAGCCCGGTGAACCACAGTGTGCGACCCTTGGTCAGCCGGTCACCCGCCGTCACCAGCGACTGGTGCCGCACCGTATTGGGTGAGGCGCTGCGCGCGGATGCCGGCGCGGTGTCGCGCACCATGCCCGCGGCCACGGTCACATTGGTGTCCGGGTCGATCAGGATGAACGAACCGGTCGAGGAGTTGCGCACGTACTCGTCGAGCAGCAGTGGCACCTGCGTGCGCAGCGTGATGCGGCCGAGTTCGTTGAGCTTCAACGCCGTTGCGCTCTTGTCGCGGTGCAGCGTGTTGACGTCGAGACGGTAGTCCAACCCGGTGACCCTGGCCCGGGTGGTGCGGGTGGTGTGCTTGATGATGTAGTCGCGGCCGGGTTCCAGCGCCGCCTCGTCGGCCATCCAACACACCGTCGCGTCGAACTCGCTCGTCGCGGCGGGCTGGTTCTGCGGACGCGCCAGCATGTCGCCGCGGGAGATGTCGATGTCGTCGGCCAAGCTGATCGACACCGCCATCGGCGGGAAGGCCTCGTCGACCGGACCGGTCGGCCCGTCGATCACGTTGATACGGCTGCTCTTTCCGCTCGGCAACACCACCACCTCATCACCGGGGCGCAGCACACCGCTGGCCACCGTGCCCGCGTAGCTGCGGTGGTCGGCGTGGTCGCGGCTCTGCGGCCGGATCACGTACTGGACCGGGAAGCGGACGTCGACGAGGTTGCGGTCGCCGGCGATGTAGACGTCTTCGAGGTGTGACAGCAGCGGCGGCCCATCGTACCAGGGGGCCTTGTCCGACTTGGTCACCACGTTGTCGCCGTTGAGCGCCGAGATCGGGATGGTGGTGACGTCTTGGATGTCCAGCCGCGCGGCGAATGCGTGGAACTCGTCACGGATCCACTCGAAACGCTCACGGTCCCAGTCGATCAGGTCCATCTTGTTGACGGCGAGCACGATGTGCTGCACACCGAGCAACGATGCCAGGAACGCGTGGCGGCGGGACTGCTCCAGCAGGCCGTGACGGGCATCGACGAGCACGATCACCAGTTGTGCGGTCGAGGTGCCGGTCACCATGTTTCGGGTGTACTGGATGTGGCCCGGGGTGTCGGCGATGATGAATTTCCGCTTGGCCGTGGCGAAGTACCGGTAGGCCACGTCGATGGTGATGCCCTGCTCGCGTTCGGACCGCAGCCCGTCGGTGACCAGCGCGAGGTCGGTGTAGTCGTGGCCGCGTTCCTTCGAGGTGCGCTCGACCGCCTCGAGTTGGTCCTCCATGACGGCCTTGGAGTCGAACAGCAGCCGGCCGATCAGGGTGGACTTGCCGTCGTCGACGGAGCCCGCGGTGGCCAGCCTCAACAGCGTGCTCATCAGCGTCCTCTGTTCTTCGCGCAAGCGCTCATCAGCGTCCTCTGTTCTTCGCGCAAGCGCTCATCAGCGTCCTCGGTTCTTCGCGCAAGCGCTCATCAGCGTCCTCTGTTCTTCGCGCAAGCGCTCATCAGAAGTAGCCCTCCCGCTTGCGGTCTTCCATACCGGCCTCGGAGATCCGGTCGTCGGCGCGGGTGGCGCCGCGCTCGGTGAGCCGCGACAACGCGGTCTCGGCGATCACCTGCTCGACGCTGGCCGCGGTGGATTCGACGCACCCGGTGCAGGTCACGTCGCCGACGGTGCGGAACCGCACCGACGTTTCGAACACCTCTTCACCGTCGGACGGCTGCATGAATTCGTGCACCGCCAAGAGCATTCCGTCGCGCTGGAACACCGGGCGGGTGTGCGCATAGTAGATCGCGGGCAGCGGGATGTCCTCGGCGCCGATGTAAGCCCAGATGTCGTACTCGGTCCAGTTCGACAGCGGGAACACCCGGATGTGCTCACCCTTGCGGTGCCTGCCGTTGTAGAGGTTCCACAACTCGGGGCGCTGCGCCTTCGGGTCCCACTGGCCGAACTCGTCACGGAAACTGAACACCCGCTCCTTGGCCCGGGCCTTCTCCTCGTCACGCCGCGCGCCGCCGAACGCGGCGTCGAACTTGTTCTCCCGGATGGCGCGCAGCAGGGTGACGGTCTGCAGTGGGTTACGCGAGGGTCCGTTGTCGACCACCCGGCCGGCGTCGATGTCGTCCTGCACGCTGGCGACCACCAGGCGCAGGCCGTAGCGGGCGACCAGCTCGTCGCGGGTGGTGATCACCTCGTCGAAGTTGTGGCCGGTGTCGACGTGCATCACCGGGAACGGCAGCCGTCCGGGCGCGAACGCCTTGATCGCCAGGTGCAGCATGACGATCGAGTCCTTGCCCCCGGAGAACAGCAGCACCGGGCGCTCGAACTCGGCGGCGACCTCGCGGATGATGTGGATGGCCTCGGCCTCCAGGGAGCGCAGGTGACTGAGCTCGTACTGCCCGGGTCTGGGGCGTTCCAGCAGGTCCTCGGTCATCGATTCCTCGTAAAGTTGGTAGATCTGACCAGAATTACTTAGGTAACCTGAAAACCTAACCGGCGAGATGGATGAAGTCAAGGGTGGTTGCGGGGCTTGAGACTGCGCACAGCGCGGCGAGTCTGCGTGCAGCGCGCACGATCGGCCGAACTCGCGATCTGGGCGCAGGATCGGTGGTCTACTGCCCCACCGCGAAGTGGCCGGGCCGAGAACGGCCCGGCGGGCCGCTTTAGCGGAGGACCTCGTTGAGCTTGCCGGTCGCGACGTCGAAGACGAATCCGCGCAGGGATTCGTGCTTGGTGACGAACGGGCTGAGCTCGATGCGCCGCAGCGACTGACGCACGTCCTCTTCCACATCCGGGAACGACTCGGCCGCCCACTCCGGCTTGACGCCGGTCTCGTCCTGGAGGTCCCGCTTGAACGCATCGTCGGTGAACGTCAGCATGCCACAGTCGGTGTGGTGGATCAGGATGATCTCTCTGGTGCCCAGCAACCGCTGACTGATGGCCAGCGAGCGGATCTCGTCGTCGGTGACGACGCCGCCGGCGTTCCGGATCACATGGGCCTCACCGTCTTTCAGGCCCAGGATCCGGTAGACGTCCAACCGCGCGTCCATGCACGCCACCACCGCGACATGCTTGCTAGGCGGCATCGGGAGCGGACCCTTGAAGGTCTTCGCGTACTCGACGTTGTTGGCCAGGTACTGCTCGGTGACGGTCATGGCGTTCTCCTCATGTCTCACTTCGGCGCACAAACGGCCGGGTCGGATCGTAGCCGCTGGGCCGCTGCAAAGCACGACCGAAGATCGAGGTGATCGGAACGCCTCGGCGTCAGGAGGATCAACACCCGCCGATCACGGCGGCGGCGGGATCGAAGCGATGACCGGTGGGCTGGCCACCTCCGGGGACACCGTCTCCGAGGCCTCCGGCGTCTTCGACCTGGTGGTCTCACCCGTCGTCATCTCGGTGGTGCTCGGGGCTGTGAACGTGCCCGGCTCGGACAGGATCGTCCCGCCGCCCCCCTCGTGGGCGGTGGCCGTCAGGACGCCCATCGCCACCAGGGCGCCGGCGCTGGCCATCACCGCCAGCACCTTCACTCGCGACGCCGGCATCGGCGGATTCGGGTTCATCTCCGACACTTCCCATCGGTCTTCGAATTTCTGGCGACCCGAATCGGCCGCCTCTCGTGCCCGGTCGGATAACCGCGATCCGCTCCGACGAAACGCCCTGACCTGCCGATGCGTCAGCCGCTGATCGGCAGGTCGGCGGCTGGTGGGTGAGGTGGTGGCCGGTGGCAAGGTGAGCCAGGCGGTGGGACTCGGACTCGTCGACTTTGACGACGCCGCCGCGGAGCCCGAACCGGCCGCCTACCCGTGCCCCGAGCCGGCAAAACCCGTCGCTTCTACCGCGCTTCCTGCCGCCGCCCAGGGCGATCTCCTACCCTGTCCCCCATGGACCCAGTGGGCGGCACCGCGTGACGCGGTTCCTGGCGCGCCGCCTGCTCAATTACCTGGTGCTGCTGGCGCTGGCGTCGTTCCTGACGTTCACGCTGACCTCATTGACGTTCGCCCCGCTCAACAGCCTGCTGCAGCGCAATCCGCGGCCGCCGCAGGCAGTGATCGACGCCAAGGCCGCCGAGCTGGACCTCGACAAGCCGATCCCGCTGCGCTACGGGCACTGGGTGTCCGGCGCGGTGCGCGGCGACTTCGGGACCACCGTGAACGGTCAACCCGTATCCGACGAGTTGTGGCGACGCATCGGGGTCAGCCTGCGGCTGCTGGTGATCGGCTCGGTGTTCGGCACGGTCCTCGGTGTGGTCGTCGGCGCGTGGGGTGCGGTTCGTCAGTACCGGCTGTCCGACCGCGTCATCACCCTGCTGTCGCTCCTGGTGATCAGCACCCCGACGTTCGTGATCGCCAACCTGTTGATCCTGGCCGCGCTGCGGGTGAATTCCGTTCTGGGCATACAGATCTTCGAGTACACCGGCGAGACGTCGCCCGATAGCGGGGGGCTGGTCCCCCAAACCTCACTGGACCAGTTCGTCGACCGGCTGCAGCACCTGATCCTGCCCACCTTCACGCTGGCGCTCTCGGCGATCGCGGGTTACAGCCGCTACCAACGCAATGCGATGCTCGACGTGCTGGGTCAGGACTTCATCCGCACCGCCCGGGCCAAGGGCCTCACCCGCCGCCAGGCCTTGTTCAAACACGGCCTGCGCACCGCCCTCATCCCGATGGCGACGCTGTTCGCGTACGGCGTAGCGGGATTGGT
>JAGQTU010000335.1 GCA_020438865.1 Mycobacterium sp. | reverse complement strand
CCAAGAAGCATTGGTGTAACCAACAGAGAAAGCAAAGTTTGGAATGTCGCTCATCATCACGCCTTTGAATGCTGGCGATTTAGAGAAATCGAGCGGATTTCCATCAACTGTTACCCGCATTCCACCAAAGAGTTGTACCTGTAATCCGGTTGCGGTGATGATGATGTCGGCTTCCAGTTTATTTCCCGAATTAAGTTCGATTCCATCTTTCACAAACTGTTTGATGGTGTCGGTTACTACGTGCGCCTTGCCTTTTTTAATTGCTTTGAAAAGGTCGGCACTTGGAACCGCGCACAACCGCTGATCCCACGGGTTGTACTTGGGCGTCCAATCTTTCGGGTCGTACTGGTCTTTCAACGTTTTTTGAATCTGGCCAATGAGGAAATTCTTCATTTTATCGGGCCACTTTCTACTGAAATTGTACACACCAAGCTGGAAGAAACTGTTCTCCCATCGCGATAGCGTATGCGCCAATTGCTTTGGCAAATACTTTTTGAAGAAGTTTGCTACGACATCCTCACTTGGCACACTCG
>JAGQTU010000334.1 GCA_020438865.1 Mycobacterium sp. | reverse complement strand
AGCGAGTTCCTTCCGCATCACGACGGAGCTGATGATCTCGACCAAGCCGATGACAACGAGCCAGATGCCGACAACGAGAGCCAGGATGGCGATCGAGTCAAACGGCCACGCAAGAACGATGAGGCCGCCGATGACTGTGATGACCCCGGCGAAGATCGCCCATCCCCTACCGGGATACCCGCGGTCGCTGACCGCGGCGGCACTCGTAGCCACACCCCGGAATACGAAGCCGACGCCGATCCAGATGGCCAGCAGCAGGAGTGCGTAACCCTCACCGAAGTGGCGGAAGGCCAACACGGCCAAAACCACTGAGGCCGCCCCACTGATGAACAGCAGGAACCGCCCTCCCGCCGACACGTGCAAAGCGAATGCGAAGAAAACCTGTGCGATGCCGCTGATCAGCAGGTAGGCGCCGAAAAGTCCGGCGGCGATGGTGAGCGAGTCGCCCGGCCAGACCAGGATCGCGACGCCAAGAACGGCGGTCAGGACGCCGGACATCAACATCGAGGTCCATAGCCTCGAGACAAGCGGGTG
>JAGQTU010000333.1 GCA_020438865.1 Mycobacterium sp. | reverse complement strand
CCTTCGTCAACAACACCACAGTCTCGGTGGAAGCAGCGGTGGCAAATCCCGATGAGCGGGCCAAACTCTGGCCTCTGTTGGTTGAGATGTATCCGTACTTTGCGGAATATCAGCAGAGGACTAGCCGTGAGATACCCGTCGTCCTTCTGACACCTACGCATTGAGACAAGGCCCAGAACTCCCGGAGGCTTCGCTTACTGCCGACGGCGACGTGGTGGAGTTCCGGTTCAACGTCTGATCGCTGGTAGGTGCGACAGCTCGTCGTCTCGCGCTAGAATTCTGTACATGACAACCCTGCCGCTGGCGGAGGTCCGAGCGAATCTCTCCAAACTGGTCGACGAGGCGGTCCGCACCCATCTGCGAATCGAGGTCACTCGCCAGGGCCGGCGGGCGGCTGTGATTCTCAGTGCCGAGGACTACGACTCGATCATGGAAACTCTCGACGTCCTGAGCGATCCTGATCTGATGGAAGACCTCCGCCGTGGGCAAGCCGAAATCGCCCGGGGGGACTTCCACACCCTTGACGAGGTGGCG
>JAGQTU010000332.1 GCA_020438865.1 Mycobacterium sp. | reverse complement strand
CATCGCCACGATGAACGTCTACGGCAGCGTGATCCGCGACTCCGGGGTGTGCAACGGGGCCTGAGTCGATCCACCGGGCTGGTTCGGGCGACGCCGATGCTGTGGCAGGCTGGTCCGCTGTGACTCACCAGCCCGGGGACGCGCCGTCGGTCCCACGCCGAACGGGCCCGTTCGCCGCCGGAGACCGCGTGCAACTCACCGACGCGAAGGGCCGGCACTACACGATGGTGCTGACTCCGGGTGCGGAGTTTCACACCCACCGGGGCGCATTGCAGCACGACGCGGTGATCGGCCTGCCCGAGGGCTGCGTGGTCAAGTCCACCAATGGGGATGCGTTTCTGGCGTTGCGTCCACTGCTTATCGACTACGTGCTATCGATGCCCCGCGGAGCCCAGGTGATTTACCCCAAGGACGCCGCCCAGATCGTCCATGAAGGTGACATCTTCCCGGGTGCCCGGGTGCTGGAAGCCGGTGCCGGCTCCGGTGCGCTGACGTGTTCACTGTTGCGCGCCGTCGGGCCCGGCGGTTCGGTGAT
>JAGQTU010000331.1 GCA_020438865.1 Mycobacterium sp. | reverse complement strand
GAGGAGCTCAAGAAGCTCGCCAAGGCGCAGGGCCTGTGGAACCTGTTCCTGCCGCCGGAGTCCGGCCTGACCAACCTGGAGTACGCCCCGCTGGCGGAGTTGACCGGCTGGAGCACCGAGATTGCCCCCGAGGCGCTCAACTGCGCGGCGCCGGACACCGGCAACATGGAGACCCTGCACCTGTTCGCCACCGAGGAGCAGCGCAAGCAGTGGCTCGAACCGCTGCTGGCCGGCGAGATCCGCAGCGCGTTCTCGATGACCGAGCCCGCGGTGGCCTCCAGCGACGCCCGCAACATCCAGACGGCGATCACCCGCGACGGCGACGACTACATCATCAACGGCCGCAAGTGGTGGACCTCCGGGGCCAACGACCCGCGCTGCAAGATCCTGATCGTGATGGGCCGCACCAACCCCGATGCGGCCTCCCACCAGCAGCAGTCGATGATCCTGGTGCCGATCGACACCCCGGGGGTCACCCTGGTGCGGTCCACCTCGGTGTTCGGCTGGCAGGACCAGCACGGGCACGCCGAGGTGA
>JAGQTU010000330.1 GCA_020438865.1 Mycobacterium sp. | reverse complement strand
CAGGTCGCCCCCCCAGACGCGGATACGCCCCGGACCACCGAACGGCGCCTGCCCCAACACCCCAACCTACCCCCCTGGCCCAATGCCCAACGCGCCCAGGTAGCGTAGGTGTTCCGGGTCACGGTCGGAGACGCGGCTGACCGTGCCGGTAGCGCCGACGGGGAGTTGCAGCAACGTGGGGTCCGGGTCCAGGGGCGCCCCGTCACGCGGAATGGGATCACCGTGGGGGTCCGTCTCCGGGAAGCCGAGCATGGAATCGAGGCGAGCTTCCAGGCGGTCGGAGAGGTGATGCTCGAGGCGCTCGGCCTCGTCGTGCACCTCGTCCCAGCCCAGGCCGACCTTCTCGGCGAGGAACGTCTCCAGGAGCCGGTGGCGGCGGATGACATCAAGCGCTACCTGCCGCCCTTCGGCTGTCAGCTCGACCCCGTGGTACGGCGTGTGGCTGAGCAGCCCCTGCTCGTGCAGGCGCTTGGCCATGTTGGTGGCCGATGAGGCCGCCACGCCAAGTTCGTCCGCCAACTGCTGCGTGGCCACGG
>JAGQTU010000329.1 GCA_020438865.1 Mycobacterium sp. | reverse complement strand
CCGATCAGTCCATGTAGCGCTCGCGCACCAGTGCCTCGAACTGCGCGGCGGCCAGCGGCTGGCTGAAGAGATAACCCTGCCCGTCATCACAACCGTTCTCACGCAGGCGAGCGACTTGCGCCTCGCTTTCGACGCCCTCGCCGACCACCCGCAGGCCGAGCCTGTGCGCCAGGCTGATGACCGCCGCAACGATTGCTTCCGCGTCGGGATCGACCGCCAGGTCGGCAACCAGGGAACGATGGATCTTGAGCTTGTGCGCCCGCAGACGCGTCAGATGGCTCATCGATGAATAGCCGCTGCCGAAGTCGTCAATCGCGATGCGGACACCCAGTGCGCACAGTTCCCCCACGGTCCCGATGACCGCCAGCGGGTTGTCCGTGGCCAGGCTCTCGGTCAGCTCCAGTTCGAGATACTGCGCCGGCAGAGCCTCGTCGGCGAGAATCCGGGAAACCAGTTGCGCCAGCCGGGTCTGGCGGAGCTGTCCGGTCGAGAGATTCACCGCCACCGGGATCGGCGGCAGACCCGCCTCGTGCCAGAC
>JAGQTU010000328.1 GCA_020438865.1 Mycobacterium sp. | reverse complement strand
TATCCGTACATGGAGGCCATGCGGGAGGGATGCCCGGTACGACGCGAACCCCACAAGAACGTCATAGTCGTGACGGGCTACGACGAGGCCGTCGCCGTCTTCGGCGACGCGGACACGTTCTCCTCGTGCACCGCCGTCACCGGGCCCTTCCCCGGCTTCCCCGTCCCGATCGAGGGCGCGGCCGACGACGTCACCGACATCATCGAGGAGTATCGCGAGCAGCTCCCGTTCAGTGACCAGGTCACGGTGATGGATCCGCCGAAGCACACCGAGCACCGCGCGTTGCTGATGGGACTGATCACCCCGAAGCGGCTCAAGGAGAACGAGGACTTCATGTGGGCGCACGCCGACAGGTACCTCGAGCCCTACCTGGCCACCGGCGGCGACTTCATCAAGGGGTTCGGCGCGCCGTTCACCCTCGCCGTCATCGCCGACCTGCTCGGCGTCCCGGAGGAGGACCGCCCCGAGTTCGCCGAGCACATGGATCACAGCAAGGGCGGGGTCGGCAACACCAACGAGAAGTCCCTGGGGCACAGCC
>JAGQTU010000327.1 GCA_020438865.1 Mycobacterium sp. | reverse complement strand
CGCCGCACCCTGCTCTCAAGCTTGTGCACGGCGGCTTCGAAGGCCCCGTAAAAGCTGTCTGCGCAACCCTCGCCGCGAACCACCGGACCACGCCCGTGCGCCGTGATCTCAACGTGCTGGCAGTTCTTTCGCTGCCGGCGGTTCTTCTCGTGTTCCAACTCCACGTCGAAGCGACGGATCGAACCATCGATCCGTTCGACGCGGGCCAACTTCTGCCCCACGTATACGCGGTAGTGGTCGGGAACCTCGACGTTGCGGCCGGTCACCAGGATCTGTGCACTGGCGGCCTGAGAGCTCTCCGCGGAGGACTGGCTGTCGAGTTCGGAATTCACGGATTGGGTTGACATACTTGGCAACTCATTTCTACTACGGGATCGCACACGGGTTCGTGTACGGGGCCTGAGAGAACTGCGCCGGCGGGCTGCCCCTGGGAATCAGATGCCTTGGCCCCACCGGCGGGAGAGGTCGATGACATCACCTCCTGTCCGGTCGGGCAAGCGCGGTCTGTAGAGCCGACGGTAGTCGTAGCGGCCGGGTGCC
>JAGQTU010000326.1 GCA_020438865.1 Mycobacterium sp. | reverse complement strand
AGTCACCATGCAGGATGCTGTAGCGATCCGGCTCCAGCAGGAGCCAGGGAGCCATGACCTCGGCGACGGCGTCCAGGGTTGCCGCATCCTCGGCCGAAAGCCGTTGGCCGAGTTTGTCCTTGGTCAGACCCACCGCCATGGTGAAGATGCTCCCGAGGCCGTTGGCCGAGTCCGGGTCCGGCTTGCCCATCGCCGCGCCGGCGAAATCCCGCCACACCGGGTCGCACCAGCGAGGGCCGTGCAGACCGGCCAGCGCCCGCGCCGCCAGCTCGGCCTCCGGTGCGCCGCAGCCGGCGATCTGGTCGCCCTGCACAGCGGGCGCCATGTCGGCGAGCACCAGCACGAAATCGGTGCCGTCCGAGTTGATGTCGCAGTGGTAGCAGCGCGGCATGGGAACCTGCACGGTGTCGGCGACCTCGGTGTAGAACGCATGCTCGGCCTGATAGCCGAACGAGGCGCTGGCCCGCACCGCGGGATCCTGGGCGGGCAGCTTGACGACGAACGTCGCGGGCAGATCGCCCCCACCGCCGGCGCCGTAGGT